>NZ_JBICZH010000024.1:0-115180 GCF_043201995.1 Streptomyces sp. NPDC048258 | reverse complement strand
ACGTGCACACAGTCCGCAAAACAGACGCCGCGAAACCGAAAACGAAGAAGCCCACGACCCCTCGCCCACGCCGCAAGAGTTAAAGATCAAGCTAGGGCAAGGCCCGGTTCGACGGCGCCGGAGCCAAGACGCTGCACGCCTCGATCGACGACAGCCTGCGCCGGCTGGGCACCGACCACGTCGATCTCTACTACGTCCACGTGGACGACCGCGCCACGCCGTTGGAGGAGACCCTGGAGGCCCTGGCCGAGATCGTGCGGGCCGGGAAGGCCCGCCACATCGGCTGGTCGAACGTCCGCACCTGGCGCATGGAGCACATCCGCGCCCTGTGCGAGCGGCACGGCTGGCCCGCTCCCGTCGCCCTCCAGCAGCAGCACTCCTACCTGTGTCCCCGTACGGGTCCGGACATGGCCTCGGTCGTGGACCACGAGCAGTTGGACTACCTGCGCGCCCACGACGACCTGAGCCTCGTCGCGTACTCGCCGATCCTCCGGGGGATCTACGACGACGCGGCCAAGCGCCGGGGGCACTGGATGATGGAGCGCTACGCGGGGCCGGACGCCGAGGCCCGGCTGCGCGTGCTCGGCGAGGTCGCCGCCGAACTGGGGGTCACGCCCAACCAGCTCGTACTGGCCTGGCTGCTCCACCAGACCTCGCCCCGGGCCATCCCGCTGATCGGCCCTCGCACCCTGGACCAGTACGAGGCCACGTTGCCCGCCCTGGCCTGCGCAGTGCCCGAGGAGCACCTCAGCCGCCTGGACGCGGCCGGTGCATAGCCCCGGTTTCCACCTCGCGGTGTTCTGCGGCCCGGACAGAGCCTAGACCCCGCCGTCCGGAGGGGCGGCCCGGGGCACGACGACGACCTGCTCGTCGTCCTCGTAGATGATCTCTCCCGGATCCGACGACTCGACCCGCTCGCACGCCACTCCGTGAGCGGACAGCAGCTCCAGATATCCGGTCGCCCGGTCAACGAGGTCCACGGCTGTGGTCTTGAACCACGCCGTGGCCCCGGGATGCAGTTCGTGGTCGTAGACGGTGGGATCCACGTCGGACGGGTTGGTGAAGTTGGCGTCGTACCAGTCGTTGCCCGCTCGCCAGAACCGGTACTCCTCCTCGCTCAGCTTCCCCTCCCGGGCGAGACCGTTGGCCAAGGCGAAGATCCCGGGGAAGTGACCACGTGAGTTGCGCGCGGGTCCTTGGAACCTGACGAAGAACGCCCCCACCAGACCGCCTCCCCACATGGTCACCGCAGCGGCGGAGACTGCCAGACACGAGAGCACAGTGCAAGGCGGCGGCGCGTGGGGTCCGGCCGGTGGCGAGCCCGGGGCGCCTCACCCGGGCAATGTAAGTGAAGCTTCAACCGCCTTGTCCAGCAGGCGAGTTGGCCGGATCCCAAGGTGACTGCCGTTGCGTGCGCATGGCATGATCGACCACAACGTTACCCATGGGTAACGCCTCCTCCCCCCAACCCGAAGGTCACACCTCCGTGCGCACGCTCGCCAGACGCCTCCTGCTCCCCGGCCTGACCACGCTGGCCCTCGCCGCCACCGGCTGCTCCTCCACACCCCACACCAACGCCGCCGACGAGCCGAGAAACCCGGCCACGTCCGCGCCGGCGACCGATGGCACGCAGCAGCTCGACGTGGCCGCCGCGCCGCAGGGGTCGCCCACGCCGACGGCCGTCGCCCGCGCCCGTACCGGCAAGGGCCGGCCCGAGAAGTCCTCGCTGACGGTCGCCTCCTACGACAAGGCGAGCGGACGGGCCGTCATATCCACGGCTCCGCAGGAGCGCACCAGCTCGCCGAGCCAGTCCCCGTCGCCCGGCAAGCCCGCCCCCGACCAGCCGGTCGCCGTGGACGACGTCATCGCCAGCGCACCGGCTCCCGGTGCCCCCGACGGCCTCCTCGCCAAGGTCACCGAGGTCGTCGGCAAGACCGACCGCGGCATCGAAGTGAAGACCGCTCCCACGACGCTGGCCTCCGTCCTCAAGGACGACAAGGCCGACGGCAAGGTCCCGGTCGACCCGGCGGCGGTCACCGTCGAGCCGCTGATGAAGGGCGTCACCTTCTCCTGGGCGAAGGGCCAGGGAATGCAGTTCGGGCCCAAGGGGGCCGAGCTGCCCCTCGGCAACCTGCGGCTCGACCTGAGCGCCTCGGTGGACACCGCCGAGGGCGCCCCCGTCTCGGCCGGCGCCTCGGTGTCCGGCTTCGTCCAGCTCGCCCCCAAGGTGGAGTTCTCGTACGACGGCAGCTCGGGCGGCGGCTTCGGTCCGAAGTCCGCCTTCCTCGGAATGAGCGGTGACTGGTCCTCGCAGTGGGAGCTCAAGGGCCGCGCCGCGGCCAGCAGCGGCGCGCCCAAGCGGATCCCGTTCGCCAAGCTGTACAGCGCCCCGGTCATCCAGGTGGGCCCGGTGCCCGTCGTCGTCAACCTGAGCCTGACCTGCTACGTCCAGGTGGAGGCCGACGGCCGCGTGACCCTCGACGTGCAGCAGGACGTCAAGGGTGACTTCCGTGTCGGCGGCAGCTACGCGTCGGGCAAGGGCTGGAGCCCGGTCAGCACCTCGGCCGTGCAGAGCTCGCCGGTCAAGGCGACCGTCACCGCCGCCGGGCGCGTCAAGGGCGCTCTCGGAGCCGAAGCCTCCGTCGGCCTCTACGGCGCCGTCGGCGTCAGCGCGGACTTCGCGCCGTACGTGCGCGGCGAGGCCGATGCCAAGGCGACCGGGTCCACCGACGGCAAGACCTCGGTGTCCGGCTCCTGGGCCTTGTACGGCGGCTTCGACTTGAGCGGACAACTGCACCTCCAGCTGTCCTTGTTCGGTACGCCGGTCATCGAGCACCGCATCCCGCTGGGCACCCTCAACCGGGAGTGGGCACTCGCGAGCGGCCAGACCGCGCGGTAGACAGCCACAGCCACAGCCACAGCCCGGCAGCGTCGCCCGTACGCGGCCGGGCTGTGGTTTCCCTGGGGCCAAACGGCCCAGAGACACCGCTGTGACCGGCCGCCCCCGGCGCCCGCGCCTATCGTGGGAGCAGCAGATCTCAACGATCTCGCGCGCGGGCAGGTGGATCGTGAACGAACCCGAAACCGACTACCAGGCGGTCTTCCACGCCCTCCCCGGGGCGGTCGCGCTGCTGACCCCCGACCTGGTGTACCAGGATGCCAACGAGGCGTTCCTGTCCATGTCCGGGCGGCCCCGCGAGCAGGTCATCGGCCGTTATCTGTTCGACGTCTTCCCCGAGAACCCGGATGATCCCGCCTCGAGCGGCATGCGCAACCTGCAGGCCTCCCTGCAGCGGGTCGCGGCCACCGGGGAACGCGACACCATGGCCCTCCAGCGTTACGACGTGGAGTACCCCGACCGGCCAGGGGTGTGGGAGGAGCGGTACTGGAGTCCGGTCAACGTCCCCGTCCTCGCCCCCGACGGTACCGTGGCACTGCTCCTGAACCGCGTGGAAGAGGTCACCGAGCTCATCAGAGCCCGCGGCTCCCGCGGCGGCGGTCCCCGCAGCGACGGGGGCCGCGCCCAGGTTTTCGAAGCCGAGCTCTACACCCGCGCCCGGGAACTCCAGGAGGTCAACGAGCGCCTGCGCCAGGCCCACGCCCGCGAACGCGAAGTGGCCCTCCACCTCCAGGAGGCGATGCTGCCCGCGCCCCGCCCGCTCGGCCACCATCAGGCCGCCGTGCGCTACCGGCCCGCCACCGGATCCCTGAACGTGTGCGGCGACTGGTACGACATCGTCGACCTGCCCGAGGCCGCCCGTACCGCCATCGCCGTGGGCGACGTCGTGGGCCACGGACTACGCGCGGCCGGCGTCATGGGACAGCTCCGCAGCGCACTGTCGGCCGCCTCCCGCGTCGCCGACGGCCCCGCCCGGGCACTCGAAGTGCTCGGCCTGTACGCCCGCTTCGTCGACGGCGCCGAATCCACCACCGTCGTGTCCGTCTTCATCGACTGGAACAGCCGCACTCTCACCTACAGCAGCGCCGGCCACCCCCCGCCCGCGCTCTGCCACCCCGACGGCACCGTCACCTTCCTCGACCAGGCCACCGACCCGCCACTCGGCGCCCGCCCCGAACACGCTCCCCGTCCCCAAACGGACACCGCGTTCACCGAGGGCTCCGTCCTCGTCCTCTACACCGACGGACTCATCGAACGCCGCCGCGAAGACATCGACACCGGCATGCAGAGGCTCGCGGGCTCCCTCGCACGGCACCGGGCCGCCGACCCCGACACCCTCGCCGACGGCCTGCTGGCCGACCTCATCCCGCCCGCCGGGATCACCGACGACACCGCGCTGGTCGTCCTGCGCCTGTGACCTCGACCAGGGCTGACAGTGCTGCCGGGTCGTCTCCGCGGGACGGGATCGTCCGTACGGGTGAGTCGGTCACCGAGATCGACTCGGGGTCAGCTGTCGGGCTCCGCGGCCGAGATCGCCGCGAGAGCGGAACCCGGATCCTGTTCGACCGCGAGATCACCGAGGGTGACGACGCCGACCAGCTCCCCGTCCTCGGTCGCCACGGGCAGACGCCGCAGCGCATGCCGACGCATGAGATCGACGGCGTGGTCGACGTCGTCGCCGGGCCGGACGGTGACCAGCTCGGTGCTGCAGACGGAGTGCACGGTGGTTTCCCCGGGATCCCTGTTCTCGGCCACGCCGCGGATGACGAGGTCCCGGTCGGTCAGGATGCCGCGCAGACGGCCCTCGTCCACCACGAGCACGTCCCCGATGCCGGCGTCTCGCATGAGGCGTGCGGCTTCCGCCAGCGACGTCAGTTTTTCGACGGCCACCGGCCGCTCGGTCATCACCTCGTGGACCTGTCGGGTCATGGCTCCTCCTGCCGCTGGAAGCCGTTCCTGCTGGTCGGCTGCCCCCGCCCCCCGGTGGTACACCGGTCCCTGGCCGCTGCCGTGCCGCCGATGATCATCAGCTGCCGAGAATCGCGGGCGGCTCGAACTGCTGCGGCTGGGTGTGTGCGGTGGCGCCGAGCAGCGGGGCGTGCTGCCGCTCGGGCCGGTGACCGGCCGCGTCCGTGATCTCCTGGCGCGGCGTGTGGTCCGGTCCGGGCGCCGCGGGGATGAGCCTGCGGGCAAGGAGGCGGCCGACCCAGTGGCGGCCACAGGCCGGGCAGGGAGAGGCTCCGGAGGGGGTGTACGGGGAGGGCACGGCGATGCCGTCGCGCGAGAAGTACTCCCAGACGCCGCCCTGATCATCCGTGTACTGCTGGACGTCGTAGTCGATGCTCCACTCGTACCAGCACCGGCCGCAGGTGAATTCCACTCGCTCCAATGCAAGTCCCGTGATCATTTGTTCTCGCCCCCTCTCGGATTTCCAACGCTTTTCCATCGCGATCGCGACAGTTCGCGTCGCCCTATGTGATCGATATGCCGCCGTAGCGGATGCCGGATGCCTCGACAGCATTCGGAGCGCTTTTATGGCAGCGTACGACGTCGAACACGACATGGGCAGTCGCGGCCGGCCGGCCATCCGCTCGTGTGCGTCGAGTGCGCATGCGGATGCGGTCGATGACTCGGCCGGCGCGACGTGTGCCCGGAGCCGCTCGCGTATCGCGTCAGGGCCCGCCGAAGGAAAGCAGCTTCGCCCCGTCGGGCGGCGTGTGCCTTTCCATGGCGGTGCGGAAGGCGCTCATGCAGGGAACGCAATAGCGTTCCGCCGCTCCCTCGGACAGGAGCGCGGTGACGGTCTGGTCCGGAGCCAGGGTGTAGCCGCACAGGGTGCCGGTTGCCGGGTCCTTGGCTATGACGTGCCAGAGCATTTCGGATCGGCCGGGAGTGGACTCGGCGCGCATCTCGTACATGGGCGTGCCTTTCTGCCGGTGCGGCCGGTCGAGACGCCGGCCCGATATCCATGAGAGTGCCCCTGGGCCAAAGAGGCCAACGGACATAGGCCAACAGGAGGAAAGAGGGGCGCGGCAGGTTTGACTCCCGAATTGAGTCAGGTCTTGTCAACTTTATTGAGGAGCGCTATAGAGGAGGGGTCGGTTCGCCGTGTTCAGCCACCGACTGTTCCACGGTGAGACGCTGGATACCGGTACCGGGCGCTGAGAGGAGCGGACGATGGTACGAGCAGTGGGGATCGACCTGGGCACGACCAACTCCGTCGTCGCGGTGTTGGAAGGCGGAGAGCCCACGGTCATCGCGAACACCGAAGGAAACCGGACGACCCCTTCCGTGGTCGCCTTCGGCAAGGGCGGAGAGGTCCTGGTCGGGGAGGTGGCCAAGCGGCAGGCGGTCACCAACGTCGACCGCACCGCGCGGTCGGTGAAGCGCCACGTCGGGGAGTCGGACTGGCGCTTCCCGGAAGCCGGCGACATCGACGGCAAGCGGTACACGGCCCAGGAGATCTCGGCGCGGGTCCTGCAGAAGCTGAAGCGGGACGCCGAGGCGTATCTCGGTGAGGACGTGACCGACGCGGTGATCACCGTTCCCGCGTATTTCAACGACTCCCAGCGCACCGCGACGAAGGAGGCCGGTGAGATCGCGGGGCTGAAGGTGCTGCGGATCATCAACGAGCCGACCGCGGCCGCCCTGGCGTACGGGCTGGACAAGGGCAACGACCAGACGATCCTCGTCTTCGACCTCGGCGGCGGCACCTTCGACGTGTCGCTCCTGGAGATCGGCGAAGGACTGGTGGAGGTCAAGGCCACCAACGGTGACACCCACCTCGGTGGCGACGACTGGGACCAGCGCGTCGTCGACCACCTCGTGAAGCAGTTCCAGAACGGCTACGGCATCGACCTGTCCAAGGACAAGATGGCGCTCCAGCGTCTGCGCGAGGCCGCCGAGAGAGCGAAGATCGAGCTGTCCTCCGCCACGGAGACCTCGATCAACCTGCCCTACATCTCCGCCTCCGCCGAGGGCCCGCTGCACCTGGACGAGAAGCTCACGCGCACCCGGTTCGAGCAGCTGACCGCGGACCTGCTGGAGCGCTGCAAGGGGCCCTTCCACGACGCGATCAAGGACGCGAAGATCAAGCTCTCGGACATCGACCACGTCATCCTCGTGGGCGGCTCGACCCGCATGCCCGCCGTGACGGAGCTGGTCAGGGAGCTGACGGGCAAGGATCCGCACAAGGGCGTGAACCCGGACGAGGTCGTCGCCATGGGCGCGACGCTCCAGGCCGGTGTGCTCAAGGGTGAGGTCAAGGACGTCCTGCTCCTCGACGTGACCCCGCTGTCCCTGGGTATCGAGACCAAGGGCGGCATCATGACCAAGCTGATCGAGCGCAACACGACCATCCCGACCAAGCGGTCGGAGATCTTCACGACGGCCGAGGACAACCAGCCGTCCGTGCAGATCCAGGTCTACCAGGGCGAGCGCGAGATCGCGGCGTACAACAAGAAGCTCGGCATGTTCGAGCTGACCGGCCTGCCGCCGGCCCCGCGTGGCGTCCCGCAGATCGAGGTCTCCTTCGACATCGACGCGAACGGCATCATGCACGTCACGGCCAAGGACCTCGGCACGGGCAAGGAGCAGAAGATGACCGTCACCGGCGGCTCCTCGCTGCCGAAGGACGACATCCAGCGGATGGTCCGCGAGGCCGAGCAGCACGCTGAGGAGGACCGCCGCCGCAAGGAGGCCGCCGAGACCCGTAACAGCGCCGAACAGCTCGTCTACCAGACCGAGCGGCTCCTGCACGATAACGAGGTCAAGATCCCGGCCGACCTCAAGACCGAGGTGGAGGGCGCCGTCGCCGAGCTGAAGGAGAAGCTGAAGGGCGAGGACACCACCGCCATCCGGGCGGCGACCGAAAAGGCGGCCACGGCCGCGCAGAAGATCGGTACCGCACTCTACGCCGACGCCCAAGGGGCCGCCGCGGGCGGTGGCGGGCCGGCATCCGGCGCCGGGACGTCCAGCGCTGATGAGGAAGTCGTCGACGCGGAGATCGTCGACGACGAGAGTCCGAAGGGAGGCACGGGATGAGCCACCCGACACGTTCCGGCGGGCCGCGAAAGCAGCCACCGCTCATCGTGGTCCGGGACGAGCGGCGCATCGACCCCGCCACCCGCCGGCTCGGGCCACCGGAGGGCCCTCCGGAGCGGGAGGAGACGAAGGCGCGGGCCGGCGAGCCCGGAGTTCCCGGCGCACCGGACACGGACGGGTCGCCCACCGCACCCCAGGCGCGGCTCGCCGAGCGCACCGCCGACCTGCAGCGACTGAAGGCGGAGTACGACAACTACCGCAAGCGGGTGCGGCGGGACCGCCTCGCGATACGGGAGATCGCCGTCGCCAACGTCCTGGCCGGGCTGCTCCCCGTGCTGGACGCGATCGACCAGGCTCGCGAGTACGGCGACCCCGACCCCGGCCTGCGGGCGGTCGCCGCCCTGCTGGAAACCCGGCTCGCCGCCCTCGGCCTGCAGGAAATCGGGACCCCGGGAGAACCGTTCGACCCCACCCGCCACGAAGCGGTCACACACGAGCTGTCCGACGAGGTCGACCGTCCGACCTGCACCACCGTGCTACGCCCCGGCTACCGCGTCGGACAGCACCTCCTGCGCCCGGCCCAGGTCGCGGTCAGCGAACCACCCGAACGGGCGCGCACCGCCGCTTCCGAATGACCGGCGCGATCCGAGGGCAGGGGCCACCACAGGAGGACTGCTGTGGAGTGGTTCACCGATGACACGTACTGGCTGGGCAGGCTGGTCTTCCAGCGTGGCCTGGCAGCCCTGTACTTCGTCGCCTTCCTGAGCTCCGCCAACCAGTTCCGGGCGCTCATCGGCGCACGGGGGATGCTCCCGGTGCCGCGTTTCGTGGCGGCCGTGCCCTTCCGTCACTCGCCCAGCATCTTCCACTTCCATTACTCCGACCGGTTCTTCGCGGTCGTCGCGTGGACGGGTGCGGCGCTGTCCGCCGCCCTGGTGGCGGGCGCGGCCGACCGTGTGCCGTTGTGGGCGTCGATGCTCCTGTGGGCACTCCTGTGGGCGCTGTACCTGTCGATCGTCAATGTCGGCCAGACCTGGTACGCCTTCATGTGGGAGTCACTGCTGCTGGAAGCGGGCTTCCTGGCGATCTTCCTGGGCAACGCCCGGACGGCGCCCCCGGTGCTGGTGCTGTGGATGCTGCGCTGGCTGCTGTTCCGGCTGGAATTCGGCGCCGGGCTGATCAAACTGCGCGGCGACCCGTGCTGGCGCGACCTGACCTGCCTGTACTACCACCACGAGACCCAGCCGATGCCGGGCCCCCTCAGCTGGCTCTTCCACCACCTGCCCGGGCCGCTGCACCGGGTGGAGACCGCCGCGAACCACTTCGCCCAGCTCGCCGCCCCCCTGGCCCTGTTCGCGCCGCAGCCCGTCGCGAGCGTGGCCGCCGGGGTCATCGTCGTCACGCAACTGTGGCTCGTGGCGTCCGGCAACTTCGCCTGGCTCAACTGGCTGGCCCTGCTGCTCGCGCTCACCGCCATCGACGGTGGGCGGGCCGCCGACGTCCTGCCGCTGCCCCAGGCTCCGGCGCCGGCCGCCCCGCCCGCCTGGTACCAGGGCACCGTGCTGGCGGTCACCGTGGTCGTGGCCGTGCTCAGCTACTGGCCGGTCCGCAACCTGCTCTCCCGGCACCAGGTGATGAACGCGTCCTTCAACCCGCTTCACCTGGTCAACACCTACGGCGCTTTCGGCAGCGTCGGCCGGGTCCGCCACGAAGTGGTGATCGAAGGCACCGACGAGCGGGAGATCACCGAGGACACGGTGTGGAAGGAGTACCGCTTCAAGGGCAAACCCGGCGACGTACGCCGCATCCCAGCGCAGGTCGCCCCGTACCACCTGCGCCTGGACTGGCTGCTGTGGTTCGCCGCCATCTCACCCTCCTACGCGGCTCCCTGGTTCGGGGCGTTCGTCGCAAGGCTCCTGGACAACGACCCGGCCACCCTCAAGCTCCTGCGCGGCAACCCCTTCCCCACCTCCCCACCCGCCTGCATCCGCGCACGCCTCTACCGCTACAGGTTCACCGACCGGCGCGAACTCCTCCGCAACCGGACGTGGTGGCACCGCACGCTCGCGGGCGAATTCCTCCCGGCGGTCACGAAGGCACCATGACGCCCCACCGAAGGTCCGAAGGGAGCCCGAGGGGCGGTTCCACCTACCGCCGGTCGGCTTACACGTCGCTGCGGACGGGCCGATCCGTTTCTACGCTGGCTGAATGAGCATCAGATCCTCTCGGCGCAGAACCGGCTCCGGCGCGGCAGCTCTCGCCATCGGTGCGTCGGTCCTCCTCGCACCGACGGCCGTGGGCGTCCCGCGAGCCGATCCGCTGCCGCCACGACCCCCCTCGTCCGTCAGCGCATCGCTGCTGCACCGCTCCGGGACCCACGTGCGGGCGCGGCAGGGAGCGCCCGAGCTGCCGGACGATGTCTCCGCCCTGTCGTGGCTGGTGGCCGATGTGCGCTCGGGTGAGGTGCTCGCGGCCCACGACGCACACCGCCGGCTGCCTCCGGCCAGCACCCTCAAGACCCTCTTCGCCCTCACCACGCTCCCGCACCTGCCCGGCTCAAGCCGGCACACGGTCACCGAGGCCGAGCTGGACGAGGTGGCGGACGGGAGCAGTGTGGTGGGTGTTTCCGCAGATCACACCTACCGGGCGGCGGACCTGTGGCGGGGCGTCTTCCTCAGCTCGGGCAACGACGCCGTGCACGTGCTGGCCGAGATGAACGGCGGCTGGGAAGCCACGGCGGCCCAGATGCAAGCCAAGGCGCGCGTCCTGGGCGCACGGGACACCACCGTCGTCTCCCCGGACGGCTACGACGCGGAGGGCCAGGTCTCCTCCGCCTACGACCTCGCCGTCTTCGGACGTACGGGCCTTGCGGACCCTGCCTTCGCCGCGTACGCGGCGACCGCCGACGCCCGCTTTCCCGGCGGCACCCACAGCGACGGCAGTCCCACCTGGACGTACGGCATCGAGAACACCAACCGGCTGGTGACCGGTGAAGACGGGGTGGGGCGGTACCCGGGGATCGTCGGTGTCAAGAACGGCTACACGTCCCGGGCGGGCTACACGCTGATCGCGGCCGCCCGGCGTGGCGGCCGCACCCTCCTGGTGACCGTGATGAACCCTCAGCGGGGCGGCGGGAACGCGGTGTACGAGGAAGCCTGGTCCCTGCTGGACTGGGGGTTCGCCGCGGCCGGACACGTGGATCCGGTCGGATCACTGCTCCCGCCGGCGTCATCCAGGACGCCACGCGTCGCGGCCGCTCGCGCCACCGCTCCCGACCGCCCCCGGACGAGTACCCACGCGGCCTACGCCGTGTCGGCCGTCGTCCTCGTCGCGGCAGGCCTCGCCGGGACGGCCATCCTGCGCAGCCGCCGGAGCAGACGCCCGGACGAACCTCAGGCACGCCTGCCCTGAAGGGGGTGGCCGCCTGGACGACCGGGGCACGGCCGGTTCGAGGAGTCAGGCCGCGTCCGCTTCCCGGTGCATGCCCCTGCACAGGGCCCAGACGACGAAAAGGTTGACCGCGATCAGGACCAAGGCCCACAAGGGGTAGTACGGCAACCACAGGAAGTTGGCGATCGCGCCCAGCCCCGCAACGGCGACACCGAAGAAGCGCGCCCACAGTGCTCCGCTGATCACGGCGCAGCCGGCGACGACGAGGAGGATGCCCAGGATGAGGTGAACCCAGCCCCAGCCCGCCAGGCTGAACTCGAACACGTAGTGGCGCGTCGCGAGGAACAGGTCGTCCTTGGCGATGGCCGCGATCCCTTCGAAGATCGCCATCGCGCCACCGAAGATCATGAAGGATGCTGCCAGGACGGTGGTACCGGATGTGGGCGCATGCCAGGGACTCGGGTGTGCGCTGCTTGCTCGGGGTCTGCTGGCGTCACTGGCCATTTCGATCTCCATGGGTTGCAGAGCCGGCCTGGCGTGCCGGGACCGGCGGGATCCCCTGTTTCAGCGTGTCACGGCGGTTCTCCATCGGCATTCCGGCCTACGACGCCCATGGCCCCTCCCGCGTCACCGGGAGCTTGAGGACCGGCGCTGACCTTGTCGTTCGGCGCTTCCCGCAGTGGCGGGATGCCGGAGCCCCCACGAAGGCTTAGCGTGCGTTGAGGTCCAGTCGCCAACCGGGAGGTGTTCATGTCGGAGCTGATGGTGATCGGGTACGACGATCCCGAGACGGCCCGGCAGGCCTACGCCACCGTGCAGGAGCTCCACCGGGATCACGTCATCAGCGTGAGCGGGCTGGCGGTGGTGTCGGTGGATGCGCAGGGCGAGACGCACGTGGACACGCCGAGCCGTCTCATCGGGCCGTCGGCCGCGGCGGGGGCGCTGTGGGGCATGGTCTTCGGGGTCCTGTTCCTCCTGCCCGGCGTGGGGCTCGTGGCCGGCGCGGCGGTGGGCGGGCTACTCGGCAAGCTCGGCAAGTCCGGCATCGACGAGCGGTTTCGTGGCCGGGTCCAGGACCTCCTCAGGCCCGGGTCGGCGGCCGTGGCGATCATGGGTCTGGTGGTCACGGAGGACAGGTTCACCGAAGCCATGCGGCGGCACGGCGGCACGGTGCTGAAGACCTCGCTCGACGCCGCGGAGGAGAACGAACTGGCCGAGCAGCTAGCCGGCTCCCGGCCGTAGGCGCGCGAGACGCCCTCGCTGTCACGCCCGGGGCGAACGAGGCCGCCCTCGCTGTCACGCCCGGGGGAGCGAGGCCGGTCCGATCGGCAGCCCGTGCCGTCGCGCGGCCGCGCGGCTATCCGCCCGAACCGTCTTCGAACCGGGACGGCTCCCGGCGCAGGCGCTGGGCCAGCCCGTGCAGGCGCGGGAAGCGTTCCCGCTGCTCGCGCGCGTGCCGGTCGAGCTCCTCCAGGAGCCGTTCCGAACGCTTCTCGACCCCGAGTTCGTCCAGCACCCGGTCCGCTTCGGCGAGCAGCGCCCCGTGCAGCTGCCATTCCCCGGGATGGTCGCGGACCTGTTCCAGCAGGAGCACGGCGAGGCGCTCACGGCTGGAGCGCGCCGTGCTCAGCTCCTTGGTCAGCCTGGCTTCGGCTTCCTCGGCGTTGGCGCTGACCTGCGCCGTGATCAGCTCGGCGAAGGCCTCCACGGCCATGGCCATGTGGCCGTACAGGTCGTGCAGGGCTCCGCTGATGGCAGGCGGCAGAAGGGGCTGCTCCACCCTCACCTTGGCGAGATCGGTGAGCGTACGGCAGGACACGCGCAGCACGACCGCGCAGATCTCCAGCGTATCGAGCCCGGTGCGCAGAACCAGACTGAACAGGGCGCCCTCGCGCACGCGGGGGTTCAGCCGCAGGCTGTCCTCCGCCTGCCTGAGCGCACCGTCGACCTGGGCGATGTCGTTGTCGAGGCGGCGCGCCTCGTGCAGCCGGGCGGCCGCCTCCTCCACCGTCGTGCTGCCGCCCAGTTCGCCGCCGATGTGCTGGAGCAGGGTCCGCATGCGCGCGGCGAGGTCGGTGATGGCGTCGCTGGCGGGCCGCACCCAGACGGGCGGAACGAACAGGACGTTGAAGAGAAGACCGACGGCGGCGCCGATCAGCGTCTCCAGAACCCGGTCCCAGGCGGTGTCCGCCACCCTGGTCACGCCCAGGACCAGCATCGCGCTGATCGCGACCTCCGGGACGAACTCGCCCGCCTTGACCACGCGACCGATGACGAGCGAGGCAAGGATGATCAGGCCCAGACTCCACCAGGTCAGCCCCACCAGGGCGCTGAAGCCGATCGCGATGAGGACCCCGGCGACGACGGAGTTGACGCGGCGGACCCCGGTGGTGAGCGTGGTGTAGAGGGTCACCTGCACCACGAGCAGCGCGGTGAGCGGTGCGGTGAGCGGCGCCGGTTCGCTGCTGAGCTGGAGCGCGACGACGTACGAGACGACGGCGGCGGCGGTGGAGCGGAGCGCCTGGGCGACGGCGGGCTCCTGTCGCCGCCGTACGAACTGTCGTAGTGGGGCAATTGTCTGCGTCATACGCCTGCGCCTTCCCTGTCGGCCCCGGCGCACGCGCCACCCCTCCGGCCTTCGGCCCGACCAGGCGCGTCCGCCGGATCAGCCCAGGGCCGTCGCGGCGACGCGCAGATCGGCGAGCAGGCCCTGATAGGCCGACTCCCGGTCGGCGGCACGGAGTACGGCGGAGGGGTGCACGGTGGCGAGCAGCTGCGCGTGCCCCGGCTCGGCCGCATCCTCGCCCAGGGCGTCCGGCGCGGGCATCGGCCGCAGTACGCCGCGCTGCTCGTTCACCCGGAAGGAGCTGCCGAGGAGCGCCTTGCCGGCCGTACCGCCGAGGGCCACCACCAGCTCGGGCTCGATGAGGCGCAGCTCCGCGGCGAGCCAGGGCCGGCAAGCCTTCATCTCGCGCAGGTTCGGCGCCTTGTGGATACGCCGTTTGCCGCGCTCGGAGACGGTGAACTTGAAGTGCTTGACGGCGTTGGTGAAATAGACGGGTTCGTCGTCGATCCCGGCCTCGTCCAGTGCTTTGCGCAACAGTGCTCCGGCCGGCCCGACGAAGGGTTCGCCCTTGCGGTCCTCCTGATCGCCGGGCTGCTCCCCGACCAGTACCACACGGGACTCCGGCGGCCCGGCTCCGAAGACCGTCCGCGTGGCCTCCGCGAACAGCGGGCAGCCGCGGCACGAGGCGGCGGCTCGGCGGAGGTCGTCGATTCCGCCCCGGCGGGGGACGTAGGGGCCGGCGTCGTATTGCGTTCCCGCGGCGGCGTCGCGGCCATCGCCGGTGTCCGTACGCGCGTTCATGGGGGCATCACCGTCCTCCGCCGTCGGGGTCCGAGGACGGCCCGCGCACTGTACGTCGTCCGCGTCGACCACCGCGTGTCACCGCGCCGGGCGATCCCGTCCGCAGCCGTCGGGTTCGTCCATGTGCGCCTGCCCGCCCCACCGCGGCGACTTCACTGTCCGGGGGGACTCGACACGCTGCGTGGGTGTGCCGCGTCCCCCTGTGCGCGCGCAGCTCCCATACTGCTTGCCAGCACGGACCCGGCCCAGACGAGGAGATGGCACGTGACGCTTCCTGCTGCTTCCGAGCAGTGGCCACCTGACGCGGTGGGAGTATGCGCAGATGCTGGTCGAAGTCCCGTACGGCCTGTCGTCGAGGAGCCGACGACGGGGTGGGCGCTCGGGATCCTCATGGCGGCGACCCCGTGCACCGCTTCGGCGGCGCGGGAGATCCTCGACGCGGCGGCGAGCATGGCCGCCGTCACGGCGCGGCAGATGGTGACGGCGTTGGTGGAGCGTTCGCGAGGCGGGCAACCGCCGCGGCGGATCGAGCGTGCGCTGCGGCTGGCGGTCGAAGCGGCCCGCGCCCCGGTCACCGAGCCGTCCTGCGCGCTGCTGCCCGGCCTCGGCCGGGTGACCGAGGTGCTGGATCGTTTCCGTATTTCCCATGCCCGGCTCCGGGCGGATCCGTCCGGAGCGGAGGCCCGGCAGGCGCTCGACGACGCGGCCTACACGCTGTGCGTCATGATGGGCCGGCGCACCGCACACCAGGCCCTGCGGGAGGCCGGCGAGTACGTGGCCACACACCCGGATTCCTGAGCCCGTCGCCGGTCTTCCCGGTTCGGGGGACCGGGGTGAGAGCGGCGAAGCGAGCCGGGGCGCGTCGTGTCCGCCACGGCCTCGCCGCGAACGAGCCGTGGCCCACGGGCGGCACTTGCTCCGGGGCGCGATCGCCGTCATGGTGTCGAGGACGCGCACCACAGCTGGTTGACCGACCACTCGAACCTTCCGGAGGACGGCATGGGCATGCAGAAGAAGGCAGTCGCGTGGACCCTCGTCGGCGTGGCCGGCGTCGCGGCGGCCGTCGCGGGTCTGCGGGCCCGCCACATTCGGACCCTCACGCCCGGCGGGGGCGCGGGGCGCCCGGATGCGCGTTCCCCCTATCCGAGGCGGCGGCGACGCGATGCGACCGGTGGGAGCAGTGGCGATCCCGCCATCTGGCACAACTCCGACAACACCGGCAACAGTTGGGGTTCCGACAGTACGGGCAGCAGCTGGAGCGGTGACTTCTGACCCCGTCGTCCCACCGATCGCGGACGACGTGCGGTCCGCGCATGCGTCCGCGTCCAGCGCTTCGTCGGCGAATGTCGGTGCAGTGCCGTTTCCGCAGTGAATGGCGTCCCCCACTCGGGTGATTTTCCTCAGTCCGTCACCTCGCCTGCCGCCACCGATGTCTCCTCGATCGCCGCCGGAGCTTCCGCGGTCCCACCGGCCCCCGTGCCCGCCTCTCGTGTCGCTCACTCCCCGTGCCGGGTCAGGTCAGGAGAACGCCATGGATGAGCTGCTGCGCTTCACGGTCATCCGGCCCGGGGAGGCGGTCGAGGATCGCTTCCGGATCAGGTCCTCCCCTCCGGCGGGCGCCCCCCCGGCGGGCGACCCCGCCACCGCGGTCGGAGCGGCGGCTGCGCCCGCGCACCCCGGGACCTTGGACACGATCCTGGGCTGACCCGGCTCAAGAGCGCCCACCTCGGTTTCGTCACGGCCCTGGGCGACGGCCCCGACTACACGTGCGCCGAGAAACCGGCTGCGTTGGTCGCGACCGTCTGCGCCCTCTCGCACCGCCTTCAGCTCCTCGTGTACCAGCTGCGCCTCAGCAACGGCTCATGGCGGTCGGACGATCCGCGGCCACTGCCCGCGATCCCGCGCACGGTCCCCTCCGGCTATAGGCCGCCCGCCCAGGACTCCCCGGTCGAAACGGCATTCGGCTGGGCGTTCAACCCGTTCGGCGACGTGGCCCTCGGACGTACGAGCTCCGGCCGCAGCTACGTGGCGGTGTCGGCGGTCGCGCGGACGAGGGCAGGGGCCGTGGCCCGGTTCCTCGAGGGAACGAGGAATGGTGGATCCACCGCTGATGCGCGGGCCGGCGGCGGTCAGACGCTTGCCAACTGCGGAATCAGGCGTAGTGCGTTGTCGTGGTAGATCCCCTTCAGCTGCCCCGGGCTGAAGGCGGGGTCCGTCTCCAGAGCGGGGATCGCCAGGTTCGTGACGGTGTCGGCGGGAGCGGCGGGATAGTCCGTGCCGAAGAGGATGTGGTCGGCGGGCACGTGGTCGAGGAGCGTTGCCGCGCCTGCCATCGGGCCCGCCGTGTCGTAGTAGAAGCGTCGCAAGTGGTCGCGTACCGCGGCAGGTTCGAGGGGCGGGTCGCAGAACCGTCCGAGAGCCTCCAAGCGCCCCGCGATGTACGGCAGGAAGCCGCCGGCGTGCGGCAGGATGACGGAAATGTTCGGGAAGCGGTCGAGGGTCCGATGGGTGATCATGTTGACCGCGGCCCGCGTCGTGTCCAGCAGGAAGTCGCACATGAAGTTCGGAATGCCCGGAACCGTCACCGCCCCGGGCGCGCCGTCCGGGAGGTTGTGCGGATGGGTGTCGACCACGGCGGAAAGGTCGTTCAGCTCGTGAAACACGCGGTCATAGGTGGGATCGCCCAGGTAGACGCCCCCGTAGTTGGCCGTCACGTTCACGCCGACGGCGCCCAGCTGCCCGAGTCCGCGACGTACGGCCCAGGACGACGCGTCGGGGTCGTCGAGGAACAGCGGCACGTAGAACGAGAACCGCCCCGGATGGGAACTCGCGACCTCCAGCGCCGACTGGAGCGTGATGTTGATCGCTTCACGCAGCTGTGCCGATGAACGGTAGCGCGCCGGCAGCATGGGCTTGAGGACGGCTGTCGCGATGCCCGCCCTGTCCATGAAGCCGACCGCGGCATCGGTGTCCAGCCGTGACCACGGAGGCAGTTTTTCGGGCTTGATCAGCCCGTGGCGCCCGGCCCACTCGCGCCACTCCGGTGCGCAGAAGTGCTGATGCATGTCGATCTTCGACGGTGTGCCGTGTGCGGCAGAGACCAGCGGCTCGTCCGCCGACGTTCCGAGGAGACTCAGCCTGGAAGTGCTTGCGGAATCCGTCATGCCAAATCCACCGTCCGTCGGGTCTGGGCCAGTTGGTCAGTTGGTCAGTCGGTCAGTCGGTCAGTCGGTCACTCGGTCAGTTGGTGGTCGGTCGGTCTCCGGCGTTCACGGAGGTCGTAGAGGTCGGAGAGGTCGCGGAGGTTACGGTGACCACCGCGGCGACGGAGGACGTCATCGCGGGCACGGACCCCGGGGCGGGGGACATGGCCGGCCGGGACGGTTCCAGGACGAGCCGGAGTTCCTGGAGCCCCCGGAATGCCGCCACCGGCCCCGTGAGCCAAGCCCCCTTCTTCCCGTCCTCCGTGTTCGCCGGCTCCATCTCCGGGAACTCCCGCAGGAGGCAGGAGAGGGCGATCTCGAGTTCGAGCCGTGCCAACGGAGCGCCCAGGCAGTAGTGAGTGCCGTGGCCGAAGCCCAGGTGCGTGCCCTGGAGTCCCTCGCGTGTCACGTCCAGGACGTCGGGGGAGTCGAACTTCTCGGGGTCGCGGTTCGCCGAGGAAATGGCGATCTGGACGAGGGAGCCCTTGGGGATCACCGTTCCCCGGATCTCCGCGTCCTCCTTCGCGTACCGGAAGGTCGACGTCTCCACGGACCCCTCGAACCGTACGATCTCCTCGACCGCCTGCGGAATCAGCAGCGGGTCCTTCCGGAGCTTCTCCAGCTGATCCGGATGGAGCAGCAGATCCAGCACGGAATTGCCGATCTGGAACGCGGTGGTCTTGTGGCCGGCGAAGAAGAGGACCCACAACGACGAGGTCAGTTCCGCGTCGTCCAGAGCCTCGTCCGCCTGGATGAGGTCGCTGAGGAACGAATCCGACGGATGGGCGCGGGTGTACGCGATGAGCTGTGCCAACCGGTCCCGCAGCCACTCCTCGGCCGCTTGCAGCTCCTCCCGCATCCGGGGATCGAACCTCGCGCGCGTCACCACCGCGAAGTGGCCCAGGAGCTCGGGACGGTCCCCCTCGGGGATGCCCATCAGGTCGCACAGGACCGCGATCGGGAGCGGGAAGGCGAACGACGACATCAGGTCGACCGTGTCGCTCTTCCTGCATGCGCCTAGGAGGCTCTCGGCGATCGCGGTGATCTTCGGCCTCATCTCCTCCACGCGGCGGGGGGTGAAGCCGCTGCGGAGGGCTCGGCGCAGCCGCGTGTGCCGGGGCGGGTCCGAGAACAGGACGTTGTCGTCGAGCGCGTCGAAGAAGCTGCCGTACACGGCGTGGTACGTGTCGATGGCCCCACGCATGTCCTTGCTGAAGCGCGGGTCCGACAGGGCGTCCCGGGCGTCTTCGTAGCGGGTGATGAGATAGGTGTCGACCCCGTGCGGAGGCGTCAGCAGGCACACCGGGGCCTGCTCGCGCAGCGCGGCGTAGACGGGGTGGGGGCATGCCCGGTATTCCGGCGCACCCCTGGACACGGCCGACACGAGGTCCTGCAGCGGCGCACCGCCGCTGTCCGGTGCCGCGTTCTCCTGCGTCATGTTCCGCACCCTCCGTGACACTCGAGTTCTGCGGACACACGGGTTCCCTGCGGGAGCGTGGCGTGAAACCACCCTTGGCTCGATGGGGTGAGCCGTTTCCGGCGTACGTCACCGTCCCGGGCTGCCCCGGCCGGATCGGGAGGGGGCTCGACAGGCCCGGCGGTCGACCGTACCGACGGGGTCTGCGGGGCCCGGTCCGCCGTCACCCGACCGGCCGTCAGCCGAGCCGTCGGGCCGTGTGGCGGGCCGACGGATCGCGGGTCAGGCTGCTGCCAGTGAAGCCAGCCCGCCCCAAGGAGTCCGCGCATGGTCCGATGTCTCGCCCCGGTCCTCACGACCGCTGCCTCGCTGGCCCTGGCGCTCGTCGCCGCTCCCGCGGCTGGAGCCGATACCGGCGAAGCCGCGCTCGCCCGCGCCCTCACGTACGAGGCCACCGCCCGGTTCCACCAGCACTCCAACGCGGTGAAGGCCGGCTACGTGCCGGACAAGTACTGCGTGGCCAACCGGGCGGGGCCGGGGGCGCTCGGCTACCCGCACTTCAACCACTCGCTCGACAATTCCCTCGACCCGGCGAAGCCCGCCGCACTATTCTACGAGGACGACGGGCACGGGGGCAAACGCCTCGTCGGGGTCCAGTGGCTGGTCTACGACCGTGACCAGGACACGGCGACGGACGACGACCGGCCCACCTTGTTCGACACCCCCTTCCAGGGCCCGCAGCGCGGCAACTTCCCGGGCCAGCCGGTCCACTACGCCCTGCACCTGTGGCTCTGGAAGAAGAACCCCATGGGCGCGTTCCAGACGTACAACCCGAAGGTGACCTGCCTTCCCGGCACCACCCGTCCGAAGCCGTCCACCTGAAGCCGTCCACCTGACGGTCAACGGGCGGCGGCGCGGGCGGGTCAGCTGCCGACGTACGCCGCGAGGTGCTCGCCGGTGAGGGTGGAGCGGGCGGCGACGAGGTCGGCGGGTGTGCCCTCGAAGACGATCCGGCCACCGTCGTGGCCGGCGCCGGGGCCGAGGTCGATGATCCAGTCGGCGTGCGCCATGACCGCCTGGTGGTGCTCGACGACGATGACCGACTTGCCCGAGTCGACGAGCCGGTCGAGCAGGCCGAGCAGTTGCTCGACGTCGGCCAGGTGCAGTCCGGCGGTCGGCTCGTCGAGGACGTAGACGCCGCCCTTCTCGGCCATCTGGGTGGCCAGCTTGAGCCGCTGCCGCTCGCCGCCGGACAGCGTGGTGAGCGGCTGGCCGATGTTGAGGTAGCCGAGCCCGACGTCGGCGAGCCGGCCCAGGACGCGGTGCGCGGCCGGCGTGTGCGCCTCGCCGGCACCGAAGAACTCCTCGGCCTCGGTCACCGACATCGCGAGCACCTCGCTGATGTCGCGGCCGCCGAGGTGGTAGTCCAGCACCGCTGCCTGGAACCGCTTCCCCTCGCACTCCTCGCACGGGGTGGCGACGCCGGCCATCATCGCCAGGTCGGTGTAGATGACGCCGGCGCCGTTGCAGGTGGGGCAGGCGCCCTCGGAGTTGGCGCTGAACAGCGCCGGCTTCACGCCGTTGGCCTTGGCGAACGCCTTGCGGATCGGGTCGAGCAGTCCGGTGTACGTCGCCGGGTTGCTCCGGCGCGAGCCGCGGATGGCGCCCTGGTCGATCGACACCACACCTTCGCCGGAAGGGATCGAGCCGTGCACGAGCGAGCTCTTGCCGGAGCCGGCGACGCCGGTGACGACGCAGAGCACCCCGAGCGGGATGTCGACGTCGACGTCGCGCAGGTTGTGCGTCGTCGCACCGCGGATCTCCAGCGTGCCGGTGGGCTTGCGTACCGCCTCCTTGACCGCGGCCCGGTCGTCGAAATGGCGGCCGGTGACGGTGCCGCCGGACCGCAGTCCCTCGACGGTGCCCTCGAAGCAGACGGTGCCGCCCGCCGTACCGGCGCCGGGGCCGAGGTCCACGACGTGGTCGGCGATCGCGATCGCCTCGGGCTTGTGCTCGACGACGAGCACCGTGTTGCCCTTGTCCCGCAGCCGCAGCAGCAGGTCGTTCATCCGCTGGATGTCATGGGGGTGCAGGCCGATGGTGGGCTCGTCGAAGACGTACGTCGTGTCGGTGAGCGAGGACCCGAGGTGGCGGATCATCTTCACGCGCTGCGCCTCGCCGCCCGACAGCGTGCCCGACGGCCGGTCGAGCGAGAGGTAGCCGAGGCCGATCTCCGCGAACGAGTCGAGGGTCCCCCGCAGCGCGGCGAGCAGCGGCGCCACCGACGGCTCGTCGAGGCCGCGGACCCATTCGGCCAGGTCGCTGATCTGCATCGCGCAGGCGTCGGCGATGTTGATCTTGCCGATCCGTGACGACCGGGCCGCCTCGCTGAGCCGGGTGCCGTCGCACTCGGGGCACGTGGTGAAGGTGACCGCCCGCTCCACGAACGCCCGGATGTGCGGCTGCATCGCCTCCTTGTCCTTGGACAGGAACGACTTCTGGATCTTGGGGATCAGCCCCTCGTAGGTGAGGTTGACGCCCTCGACCTTCACCTTGGTCGGCTCCCGGTAGAGGAAGTCCTGCATCTCCCTCTTGGTGAACTTGCGGATCGGCTTGTCCGGGTCGAGGAGGCCCGACTCGGCGTAGACCCGCACGGTCCAGAAGCTGTCCGACTTCCAGCCGGGGATGGTGAACGCGCCCTCGGCGATCGACTTGGAGTCGTCGTAGAGCTGGGTGAGGTCGATGTCGGAGACCGTGCCCCGGCCTTCGCAGCGCGTACACATGCCGCCGGTGCGGGTGAAGGTCCGCTTCACGGTCCTGGTCTTGTCCGCGCCCCGTTCGACCGTGACCGCACCGCTCGCCCGGACCGAGGCGACGTTGAAGGAGAACGCGTTGGGCGAGCCGATGTGCGGCTTCCCGAGCCTGCTGAAGAGGATGCGCAGCATCGCGTTGGCGTCGGTGGCGGTGCCGACCGTGGAGCGCGGATCGGCGCCCAGCCGCTGCTGGTCGACGAGGATCGCGGTCGTCAGCCCTTCGAGTACGTCGACCTCCGGCCGCGCCAGTGTCGGCATGAAGCCCTGCACGAAGGCGCTGTAGGTCTCGTTGATCAGCCGCTGCGACTCCGCGGCGATCGTGCCGAACACCAGCGAGCTCTTGCCCGACCCTGAGACACCGGTGAACACCGTCAGCCGGCGCTTCGGGATCTCGATGCTGACGTCCTTGAGGTTGTTCACGCGCGCGCCGTGCACGCGGATCAGGTCGTGGCTGTCGGCAACGTGCTGCGCAGGCGGCCGCGTGTCCGTCCTCGTGGCCTTGCTCATCGTGTCTCCATCCGTTGCGCGGGGCCGCCCGTCGCGGTCTCCGTCGGCGTCGCCTGGCTCGATCCAACCAGTCTCAGGCAGTAGGTCCGGTTTTCCTTCGCTTCGGCACGTGGAGCCTCTGGGCCCCGGCGCCGGGGCTCATCGGTCCTGGAGCAGCCCGAGGACGTTGCCGTCGGGGTCGGTGACGGTGGCCACCAGGCGGCCGCCGCCGACGTCGTGCGCGGGCTCCTTCACGGTGGCACCCGCGGCGGTCACCTCGGCGAGCTTCGCCTCGAGGTCCGGCACGTGCCAGTAGGCCACCGGTGAGGTCATGCCCTGCGCCGCACCGCCGGGCACCAGCCCGATGTGCTGGCCCGCGGCCTCGAAGCCGACGTAGTAGGACTCGTCGGTCTGCGGCGACACGCCGAGCAGGGCGGCGTACACGCCCTTGGCCTTCGCCAGGTCGGAAACGGGATGCAGAACGGTCTTGATCCCCTGGGTGGAAGAGCTGGTCATGATCACTCCTGAAGTGGTGGGGTGAGGGAGGCGGACCACCACTCGCGTGAGCGGTGATGCCCATGGCCTTCACGCTAGCTGCGGCTCGGGGGCCGACGCTTCTCCATTCCTGATCGGTTGGAGGGCGGCCCGGCTCAGTAGGTGACGATGATCCGGCGTGCTGGGCCGTCCACCCGGATTCGTCCTCCGACGGGTAAGGCGGGCGGCCCGATGAAACTCCCGATGTTGCAGCGCATGGCCTGGTTCACCGCGGCGACCGCGCTGGTGACGGTGCTCGGCACCGCCCCGGCGGGCGCGGCCGGCGAATGGCAGAAGGTGGGCGGCGACGCCCGCGGCGGTGTCAGCGGCCTGGCGTTCGAAGGCCGTACCGAAGACGGAGCAGGGGTGCACGTGCTGGTCGTGCACGACAACAAGCGGTCCGGGCAGCCGCGTCTGTCCCGGATCAGCCACCGGGAGGGCGCCGACGGAATCTCCCCGATCACCTGGGACGGGGCGGAACCCCAGGACCTGGAGGCCGTCGAAGCCATCCCCGGGATGCCGGGGGAGTACCTGGCGGTCGTCGGCCGCGGCATCGTCTACCGCCTGAAGGTCACCGGGTCCACGGCGACGGTCGTCGACTACGCGCCGCTGCCGGCGATCGGCGAGGGCGACGACTTCGAGAGCCTTGCGGTCGTCGCCCAGAACGGGAAGCTCGCCGCCCTGTGGGCGGACCGGGGAGCCGGCGCGGATCGTCCCGCCACGCTGTACGCGGCGCCCCTGACGTTCGCGCCGTGGGGGCAGCCGTTGTTCGGCGCCGTGACGCGCCGGGCCTACCGGGCGGCGTACCCGACCGACGACGGCTCGCGGCACATCTCCGACATCTCGGTGACCGACTCCGGCCGGATCATCGTGAGTTCGGCGGCGGACGCCGGTGACGACGGCCCGTTCGACTCCGCGGTGAGCGAGGCGGGCCGGGTGACCGTGTCCGCCGCGGGCCGGGTACGGGTCACGCCCGCGTCGTCCCCGACCGTTCTCGGGACGTTCCCGGGGTACAAGGTCGAGGGGGTGGAGTGTCTGCCCGGGTCCGCCGACGCCCTCCTGGGAACCGACGACGAGAACGCCGGCGGATACGTGCGGAACATGCCGTTCTGCGGAGCCTGACCCCGGCCGCCGAACACCACCCGCCGGTGATCAGGTGCAGGCCGGCTCTCCGTTGTGGAACGAGCGGCGGTAGCTGTCTGGCGGGACCCCGACGATCCGTTTGAACTGGCGCCGAAGTGTCGTGGCGGTACCCATGCCGGTGGCGAGGGCGACCGCCTCGATCGTCTCGTCGGTGGCCTCCAGCAGCTCCTGGGCGCGACGTACGCGCTGGGCTATGAGCCACTGGATCGGCGTCTGCCCGATCACCGAGTGGAACTGCCGTCCGAGATTGCGCGGGCTCGTGTTCGCCTGCCGCGCCATGTCGGTCACGGTCAGCGGCTGGTCCAGCCGTTGCCGGACCCAGGCGAGCAACTGGGCCAGCGTGTGGTCGCCCGTGACCTGCATCGGCGTGGCCACGAACTGGGCCTGACCGCCGGGCCGGTGTGGCGGCATGACGAGGCGGCGGGCGACCGAGTTGGCGATGGCGGCGCCGTGGTCGAGGTGGATGAGATGGAGGCAGAGGTCGACGGCGGCGGCCTTGCCGGCGGCCGTGAGCACGCTGCCGTTGTCCGTGTACAGCACGTCCGGGTCGACCACGGCCCGCGGATGGCGTGCGCTCAGCTCCGCGGCGTGCGCCCAGTGGGTGGTGGCCCGCCGGCCGTCCAGCAGGCCCGCGGCGCCGAGTACGAACGCTCCGGTGCACAGGGAGGCGACCCGGGCACCCGCCGCGTGGGCCGCGCGTACGGCTTCGATCACTTCCGGCGGCGGCGGATCATCGATGTCGGCGCAGGCGGGCACGATCACGGTGTCGGCGCCGATCACGCGCTCCAGCCCGTGGTCGGGCTCGACCACGAACGGGCCGACCCGCACCGGCCCGGGCCCGCAGAGCAGTACGTCGTACCAGCCCTGCGTGGCTTCGCGCGGGGGATTGCCGAAGATCTCGTAGGCCACCCCCAGCTCGAAGTGGAGCAGGTGACCGGCGGTCAGCAGCGCGACAGTGGGCATGTCCGAAAGTGTACGTGTGCTGTCGTTCCGGACCATCACGGCCGGGGCCCGCCCGCGGCGAGACTGGACTCGTCAGCACATCGAGATGCGGGGGAACCATGAGTACAGCGGCTGCGGTTGTGGTCTACGGGGCGACGGGGCACACCGGTCGTTTCATCGTCGCCGAACTGCGAAGGCGTGGCTTGGCCACTGTCGTCTCCGGCCGTGACGCGGCTCAGTTGGAGGTGCTGGCGGCCGAGTGGCCGGGTGTGGTGGTGCGGCCGGCCACCGTGGACGACGCGAGTTCACTTGACCGGGCCCTCGCCGGCGCGGCGGCCGTCGTCAACTGCGCCGGACCGTTCGCGGTGACGGGAGGCCCGGTCGTCGAGGCAGCCCTGCGCGCGGGGATCCCGTACGTCGACGTCGCGGCGGAGATCGAGGCGAACGTCTCGATGTTCGCCGACCATGCGGAAGCAGCCCGGAAGGCGGCCGTCCCCGTGGTGCCGGCGATGGCCTTCTACGGTGGACTGGGTGACCTGCTGGTGACCGCGGCGATGGGGGAGTGGACTGCCGCGGACGTGGTGCACGTCGCGTACGGGCTGACCAGCTGGCATCCCACACCGGGCACCCGGGCGGCGGGTCAGGTGTCGCATGAGCGTCGCGCGGGCCGCCGGGTGCGGTTCGCGGACGGCGCGCTGCAGTACCACGACGACAAGGCATCGGAGCAGGACTGGTTCTTTCCGGAGCCGCTGGGCCGACGAGCGGTGATCGCGGAGTTCACCATGGCCGATGTCGTCACCGTTCCCAGCCACTTGGCCGTGCCCGAAGTCCGCACCCACATGACCGTCGAAGCCGCGAGGGACTTGGCCGAGGAGAGCACGCCGGCGCCGGAGCCGGTCGACGCCCTGGGGCGGTCGGACCAGACGTTCGTCGTCGACGTCCTGGTCAGGGCGGGTGGCGTCGAGCGCCGCGCCACGGCGCGCGGCCAGGACATCTACGCCGTCACCGCACCGCTGGCGGTGGAGGCCGTCGAGCGAATCCTGGCCGGGCGCACGAGGACGACGGGCGTGGCCTCGGCCGGCGCCATGTTCGACGCGGCGGACTTCCTCCGGGCGCTGGCCCCGTACCTGTCGGTCGAACTCCCGCACTGACCGTCCACGGGGCTTTCAGACCCCGCCGCCGAAGTCCCAGGCTTCGATGTCGCGGTAGCGGATGGGGCCGGGGCCGCGGCTGAAGTTGCTGCCGACCAGGTGCAGGCGTTCGGCTTGCCAGGGGCGGCCGGTGAACGCGGCGAGGGCGGCCGCGGCTTCCACCGTGCTGGAGGGATCGTTGCGGCGGGCGCGGGCCAGCGTCAGATGGGGGCGCAGCGGCCGGGCTTCGAAGGCGACGCCGCATTCCTCGGCCACGGTGCGCACCTCGGTGGCGAGGAGGTGAAGCCCTTCGAGGTCTCCGTCGATCCCGCTCCACAGCACCCGCTCGTCGAAGTGACCGCCGCCGCGCAGGGCCAGTCGTAGGGGTCGGCGTGTGGCCGCGAGGTCGGCGAGGGGCGGCTGCAGGAGGGGAACGGCCGTCACCGGGAGTTCGCCGAGGAACGCCAGGGTGATGTGCCAGTCCTCGATGCGGTTCCAGCGCATGCGCGGGTACGCGTCGTAGGCGGGCCGCAGCTCGCGTGCCAGCTCTTCCTTCGCGTCGTCGGGCGGGGCGAGGGCGATGAACACGCGCACCGTCGAGACCTGGATATGTTCGTTCACGTGGGACTTCGTACCGCTCTCGGGTGGTTCGGTCATGTGCTGTTCCGTACGGGCTGTGGGGCTGGGGGCCAGTCCGGGGCCGGGTCTTCGTCGAGAAGCGGCCGGATGGCGCCCAGCACGGCGCCGATGCACACGTCGCGCAGTTCGACGCGGGTGCAGGTTTCCTCGGTGAGCCAGTCCACGCACAGCACCTGGACGAACACCAGCCAGCTCTTCAGGACACCCGACACGGCCTCCCGGGTGCCGTCGTCGGCGAGCGGCAGCACGCCGAGCAACCGTTCGCGCAGGGCGTCCAGTTCGTCGGCGATGATCGTCTGGACCAGGCGGTCGCCGGCCAGTACCCGGTTCGCCGCCAGGACGGTGTGGCGGTTCTCCGCGAAGTACTCGATATGGGCGTCCAAGCCCTCGACGAGCTGCTCGACCAGGCTGTCGGCGGGGTCGAGCCGTGTCTTGGAGAGCAGTTGCTCGGCCACCTGCTGGTAGAGGGCGGCGAAGAGGTCGCGCTTGCCGGGGAAGTGCTGGTAGAGCAGCGCGCGGGAGACCCCGGCGCGCACGGCGACGTCCTCCATCAGCACGTCGTCGTAGGGGTGCGCGGCGAAAAGCTGCGCGGCGACGGCGAGGAGCTGCGCGCGGCGTTCGGCGGGGCTGAGCCGCTGACGGGGAGACACGGGGGCATGTTACTTGACATGGGTCTACTAGTTGACCGTAGCCTGGTGGACGCATGTCTACTAGCGGAGGGGCGGTGGCTGACCATGACCAGGGTCAAGGTGCTTCGGGGGCTCGTACGGACGATGGGGTACGCCTGCGTGGCGATCGGACTCTTCCACGTGCTGCTCGGCAACGCCGCGATCCCGGGCGCGGGTTCGGCCGGCCCGACGGTCGACAGCCTTGGTCGGTTCCTCGGTGCGGTCTTCGCCGGGTACGGCCTCGGCTGGCTCTGGGCAGCACGGCAGTCGCCGATCCCCGCGAGGGCGGTGCGATGGCTGGCCGGGGTGTTCCTGCTGGGTGCGCTCGGGCGGCTGCTGTCCCTGGCCGTGCTCGGGTGGCCGCACTGGTTCCAGGTGGTGCTGGCGGTCGTCGAACTGGTGCTGTCGCCGCTGTTCTTCTGGCTGGCGGATGCCGAGGAGAAGGCGCTCGGGGTCCGGGTCCAGGCCCGGGTCCAGGGCGAAGGCGTATGACGGAGCGCCGTGGGCGAGCCGGTCGAACTCCCGGGGGCCCGGCGGTCGCTGCGTGATCCGGAGGCCGTGGGCGGCGCGCGGCCGCCGCTCAGGGGGCGGCCGGCCCGTCACCGGCCGCACGCGCACGCGCCTCCCCCGCGCGGGGGAGCATGATCGTCCGCGCGGCCGACGCCCTGTTGCCGGGGTTCGGCGACGGTGGACTCATGCCGATCAACCTTTCTCTGGGCGACACCGAGCGTCCGGTCCCGCGTTGGGCGCTCCGACTCGCGAAGGCCCTTCCGTTCATCGTCCTGCCGCACTGCCTGTGGCGGCTGCCGTTCGCCTTCAACTTCTCGATGGGCATGGTCGATCCGTTGGCACCGCCGTTCCCGTGGTGGGGCACGCCGTACGTCTTCGGGCTGAGCGTGCTCACCGAGGCACTGGCCCTGCTCTGCACCGGCCTGGTCAGCGGGTGGGGCGAGAAGGTCCCGGACCGGGTGCCGCTGATCGGCGGCCGGCGGGTCGCGCCGCTCGCCGCGATCATTCCCGCGACCTTGGGCGGACTGGGCCTGGTCGCGATGTGGGACACCATGCCGCTCGCCTGGTTCGGTCTGCTGGGCTTCCACGAGATCGGCTTCAGCAACGGGTGGTGGATGGTCCTGGCGCGTGTGTGCATCAGCCCGGCGATGCTGTGGGGCCCGATCGTGCTCGCCCTCACCTACGCCTACTACCGACGTCGCCGAGCTGCCTGACTCCGCAGGCCGGAACGCGTGTACGTCAGCGGATCTCGGCCGTGCGGGTCCTCGCGGAGGCAGCGGCCAGGCCCGGACACCCCCTAGCATCGCGGTCATGGTGAACCTGGGGGAGGGCGGCCGCGCGGAGGCGTTCTCCGCACACTGGCGTGTCAGCGTGGTCGGCCACGCGCGGAGAACCGGCCGTCCGCCGTACGAGCAGTACGGTGCCGGAGACGTCCGGCCGCTCGCCTCGCGGGACGGTCTGCGCATCCACGGCGGGGTGGGGCGCGTCCGCTGCGTCGATGCCTCGGGCCGCACCCGATGGACCCACCACTGCGAGGGCCGGCCCAACGCCGCCCACATCACCGGAGGCCGGGTCCTGGTCACCACGGACTCGCTCGAGTACACCCCCTGGGGCCACCTCGGCCCGGCCCTGCTGCTCGACCTGTCGGACGGTACCCAGATCGCCGAACTGCGCGGCGAGCGCGGTGCGGCCCTCCGCGGCGGCCGCTTCCTGCTCGGCCTGGAGGGCTACGACTTCTTCGACACCTGGGAGTACGACCGCGGCGGTGTCCTGACCGATTCCTGGCGCAGCTACGGCCACTACGTCGTCGGCACCGGCATCCGGGTCGTCGAGACCGACCGCAACATTCCGACCGGCAGCCGGGTGGTCCGCCTGCTGCCCGGCGGCGTCGTCGAACGCGGCCCGCACCTGACCAGCCCCACGGCCCCGCGTCCGCTCGTCCTGGAGGACGGCACCATCCTCGTCCTCGACGCGGGGGTGCTGCGCGCCGTTGACCGCGGACTCGGCGCCACGGTCCTCGCGGAGCTCCTGCCCTCCGCGTCCGACGAAGCCTCCGGCCGCACAGAGGCTCTGCGCCGCGACGGCGAGTACATCACCGCGGTCATCGCCGAGCCGCACCCCGGTCGCCCGAGCCGGCACACCGTCCACACCTGGACCATGACCCTCCATCCACCCCGCACCTGACGCCGAACCCACCAGGGAAGTCACGTGCCCGGCGAGCTGGAGGACTCCGCCGTCGGGATGCCGAGGGCGGACATGAAGGCCGCGGCGGCAGGGGAGGGAGGGAAGCGACTCCAGATGAGGTGCTCCACGCGGGCGGGAGCGTCGCGGAGCTGGAGGACGGACAGATCGGGGAGTTCGAACACGAAGGCGGCGGGCAGCATTCCGATGCCCAGGCCCTGTCGGATCAGGCGAGCCATGAAGTCCACGGTCGTCACTTCGAAGGCGACCTCGCGCCGGACTCCGGCCGCTGCGAACGCCTCGTCCGACTGGACCCGCGCAGCGGTGCCCGGAGGGAAGTCGACGAACGGTTCGTCCGGCAGCTGCCGCAGGCCCACGGATTCCTTGTCCGCCAGCGGGTGGCCGGGCGCCACCACGGCGACGAGGTCACCGCGCGCCAGTTCGCGGCCGCGTACGCCCTCGGGGCGTACCCCCAGGGGAAGCCCCAGGAAGGCGGCGTCCAGCGTGCCCTGCCGCACCCGCTCGATCAGCTCCTCGCTCGCGCCCGCGCGGAGGCTGATCCGTACCTCCGGATGGCGCGAGTGGAATTGCTTCAGCGCAGCCGGGAGGTCGACCGCCACGACGGTGGGGATGGCGCCGATGGCGAGCCGGCCCCGGATCTCCCCGACGGCGGCCGCCACTTCGGCGCGGGCTCGTTCTGCTGCGTCGAGAGCCTGACGGGCCGCGGGGAGGAACGCCTCGCCGGCGGGGGTCAGCCGGACGCGGCGGCTGGTGCGGTCGAACAGCTTGGCGCCCAACTCGCGTTCCAGGCGGGCGATCTGGTGACTCGGCGCGGACCGGACGACCAGGCACTGCTCGGCGGCGCGGGTGAAGTTGCTCGTCTCCGCGACAGCGACGACGCGCTCTGGGTCCTGGAGCGAGTGATCACCAACCGCGCGAAGGGCGGTGAAGCCCGCCGCCCGGGCCGGCATCCGGTCGGACCGGCCACGGGTTCCTGACGTCCATGCGGGGCCGGCGCGGGCTCAGCCGGCCGTCGGTCGTGTGGCCGGCTGCGGCCGGGGAGCCTCCACCGGCTTCCTCTGCGGCGGTGGTGTCCTCGGCGGGTACGACGGCGGGACCTTGGGCCCCTTGGCCTCCGGAGTGGTCAACTGGTCCTCCCGAAAACAGAACTCACGCGTTCTGCCCCAGCCTGGCAGGCCCCCTCGAAGGCAGGAGGCGAAATCAGATCTTCGCGTGCGGCGGCACCGCGACGAGCTCCGTTCCCCGCCGGGAACGGTGTCTCAGGTGAAGGCCCCCGCGCGCGCCGCAGCCACGGCTGCTCGTACCGCCCGCTCCGCCGCGGCTTCGTCGAGGGGGGCGCCGGTGGTCAGGAACCGGTAGTAGAGCGGGGCCGAGACCGCGCGGATCACTTCTTCGGCGTCGGTGCCCGCCGGCAACTCGCCCCGTTCGACGGCCTGCCGGACGCAGGGCGCCCACTCCGTGACGCGTACCTCGTAGAACCGGTGCAGGGCCTCGGCCGTCCTCTCGTCGGTCGTGGCCGCGGCGATCACCGCCTTGAACAGCGGGCCCTGGCGGGAGTCCGCCAACGTGCGCCGTACGAGCTCGGCGTTGGCCCGGAGATCGTCGAGCAGCGAGCCCGTCTCGGTGTGCGGCAGCGATTGCTCGGCCATGTCCGTCAGCAGGTCGGCGACAAGGGCGGCCACCGTTCCCCAGCGGCGGTACACGGTCGTCTTCCCCACCTCGGCACGCCGCGCGACCTCGCCAAGATCCAGTCCGTGGAAGCCCGCCTCGGCCAGGGTGTCCCCGGCCGCTTGCAGCACCGCCGCCCGAACCCGTGCCGTACGCCCCCCGGGACGTACGGTCCCCGGATCGGGATCTCTGGTCGCCATAACGGGTCTCCGGTTCCATTAGTCGTCGTTCGCTGTTACGTTGTATCCACCTTAAAGGGTCTGTGGTGCTGTTAACGCTCGCTGGAGGGATTCGTCATGGAATACAGGCAGCTCGGTGCGTCCGGTCTCAAGGTTCCCGCTCTGAGCTTCGGGGCCGGCACGTTCGGCGGCCAGGGGCCGCTGTTCGGCGCCTGGGGTACTACGGACGCGCAGGAGGCGCGCCGGCTCGTGGACATCTGCCTCGAAGCGGGCATCACGATGTTCGACACCGCTGATGTCTACTCGGCGGGAGCGTCGGAGGAGGTGCTGGGGGAGGCGATCAGGGGCAGGCGGGACCGGGTGCTCCTGTCGACCAAGACCGGCCTGCCGACGGGCGACGGGCCGGGGGATGCCGGGTCGTCCCGTTCGCGCCTGATCAAGGCGACGGAGGACGCCCTGCGCCGGCTCGGCACCGACTACATCGATCTCTTCCAGATGCACGCCTTCGACGCCGGTACTCCGGTCGAGGAGGTGCTCTCCGCGCTCGACCAGCTGGTGCGGGCCGGCAAGATCCGGTACGTCGGCGTGTCCAACTTCGCGGGCTGGCAGCTGATGAAGTCCCTCGCCGCGGCCGACGAGGGCGGCTTTCCCCGGTACGTGGCGCACCAGGTCTACTACTCGCTCGTCGGCCGCGACTACGAATGGGAGCTGATGCCCCTCGGCCACGACCAGGGCGTCGGCGCGATGGTCTGGAGCCCCCTGGGCTGGGGGCGCCTGACGGGGAAGGTGCGCCGGGGCCTGGCGCTGCCGCCGGAGAGCCGGCTCCACCAGACCGCCGACTACGGGCCGCCGGTGGAGGACGCGTACCTCTTCGACGTCGTCGACGCGCTCGACGAGGTGGCGAAGGACACCGGCAGGACGATTCCGCAGGTGGCCATCAACTGGCTGCTGCAGCGTCCCACCGTGTCCTCCGTCATCATCGGCGCGCGCAACGAGGAACAACTCCGCCAGAACATCGGCGCGGTCGGCTGGACGCTGACGGCCGAGCAGACGGCGCGGCTCGACGCGGCGAGTCACAAGCCGGCGCCGTACCCGTACTTCCCGTACGAGCGGCAGGAGGGCTTCGCGCGCCTCAACCCGCCGATGATCTCCACCGCGTTCCAGCCGGCGTCATGACGTCGCCGCAGCCGCAGCCGGAGCCGCAGGCGTTGCCGCAGCCGTGCGCCGCGCGAGCGCGTCCGAGGTCCTGACCGTGATGTAGAGGGAAGCCGCGAGGGCGAGGACGAGAACGGCGCCCATGGCGAAGACGCTGCCGCTCGACACGGCCGGGGGGCTGCCCGCCTCGGAACGGGCCGAGCCGCCCAGGAAGGGGACGACGGCCAGGACGGCGATCCCGAGGGCCACCTCGGCCCAGACCACCTTCGGGAAGTGTCGCAGCGTCAGGTGCAGGAGGGAGGACGTGGCATCGTCGCGGCGGGCCCGGGCGATACGGGGCATGAGCCAGAACTGGTTGACGCCGCCGGCCGCGACCATGCCGAGGACCAGCAGGATCTTGACGAGCAGGAAGAGTCCGTAGGTCGTCGTCCAGAGCTGGCTGATGGAGCCTACGTGCTTCCAGCTCATCCACAGGCCGGAGGTGAACACCGCGCCGACACAGACCAGGGCGACGAAGGCGAAGCGGCGCCAGACGTCGGCCCACAGCGCGCCCGCGTTCTCACTCATCCGGCTGCGGCCGCCGGCGAGGGCGGCGAGCAGGGCCAGACCGCCGACCCAGACCACGCCGCTGACGATGTGGGTCTGTGTGAACACGAGGTCCAGCCACTTGTCCGCGTCCTTCGGCTTGGTGGCCGGAACCGCTGCGACGAGCGTCACCGCGAGGCTCAGGGGCAGGGCGGTCAGCGCGAGGGCGTTCACGTGCCGGCGCGCTCGGGGAAGGAACAGCGAGATCAGGACGACGGACGCGAGGACCAGTACGAGGTTCTGGACCAGGTAGATCGTGCCCTGCGCGACCCAGGCCCCCTTCGCCGCCGGCGCGAGCAGGAAGTCCCAGATCCGTCCCGGCGCGAGAGCGTCACCGAACGGCATGCCCTTGCCGGCCCGGGCCAGGCGGGCGGCGAGCTGGAAGTAGCCCGCGACCAACAGCACCACCCCCGCCCAGGCGAGGTACCCGGCCGTTCTTCGTCTCATGACGTCGACGTCACCGCTGTTGTTCTCCGGTGCGCGCAGGGCGGGGCGGATGGACGCCGCGTAGGTCACCGTGGCGCCGATGGCTCCGGACATGCCGATGAAGTAACCGGACTTGGTGAGGATGCGCCACAGCGGAGGCACGGTGTAGCCGGCCTCGGCGGCCAGAGGTATGGAGATCATAAGGGCAGGCTAACCTAAGCGACTCTGCATCTCGTGGGCCCCCCATGTACATGACCAAACCGTGATCTCGGGCCGCCGGTCGGCTGCCGGCGCCCGGCCCTCGCCGCGGGTGACTGCCGACGGGCCTTGTCGAACGGGAGGAGATGTGAAGACCCCGCGAGAGCTCTGTGAGGAGTTCGGGTCGCCCTGCGAGTTCACTTCGGCGCATCCCTCATAACCGCGTGGAGAACGGCTTGTGGCATCGGTCCAACTCATTGGTAACTTTCCCGCGAAACCCGAGTTCCTGACCTGTGCGATGCTCTGACCAGCCAGAATCCGGCGCAGGACTGATGCTTGAGGGGCGCGTTCGTGAATTCGCGCGGGCGGGGTATGGTCGAGCCCGTTCGCCCGCCCGGATGCCCGTCAAGGCATCAAGTGCGGCATGTGTCAGCAGCTTTGAAGAGATGGGTGTGAATCGCCGGGAATTCCGATAGGGCGAGGGAAATCGGGGCACACTCGGACTCCGCGTCCGAAGACCGACCGAAAGACGTTCGAGGCGAGGCAAACCGATGGATGCTCCGACCAACACGTCGGCCGATGGCCACAGCTCCGGCGGAACGAGTCGGGACGGGGGCTGGTTCGGCCGGAGCCCGGGCAGGGGAACGGCCGGGACCGGCGCGCAGCACCGGGACGTCGAGGACCGAATACCCAGCCGCCCCGTCACGCCGATACGCCCTGTGGGCAGCGGTGCCGACAGAAGCCGTACGGCACCCGAGACGCCCGCGCCTGCTCCGGCGCCCGCGCCTGCTCCGTCGCCCGGGCCGGCCGCGCCCCCGGACCCTGCCCGTGAGTCCGTACCGACGGTCCGTGAGTCCGTACCGGCAGCCCGCGAGTCCGTACCGGCAGCGGAGGACAGACGGACCACGGCGCCCGAGGACACGTCGGACGCCGCGCTGCTGCGCCGCACCATGGCCGAGATCGAGCCGATCGCCGACAAGGTCACGTCGTATTTCTACGCCCTGCTCTTCCTCCGGCACCCGGACCTGCGGGCCCTGTTCCCCGCGGCGATGGACACCCAGCGCGACCGCCTCTTCAAGGCGCTGCTCGCCGCCGCGACACATGTGGACGACGCCGACACCCTGACCGCGTACCTGACCCATCTGGGCCGCGGGCACCGGAAGTACGGCACGCTTCCCGAGCACTACCCGGCCGTCGGGGAGTGCCTCATCGGCGCCCTCTCCCAGTACGCCGAGCGGAGCTGGGGTCCGCGGACCGAGGCCGCCTGGGTGGGTGCCTACACCGCGATCTCCCAGATCATGATCGACGCGGCGGCCCAGGACGAGCTGCGCGCACCCGCCTGGTGGCAGGCGGAGGTGGTCTCCCATGAGATGCGGACGCCCGACATCGCGGTCGTGACGGTCCGGCCCGACGCGCCCTATCCCTTCCTCGCCGGGCAGTACACGGCCCTGGAGACGCCCTGGTGGCCGCGCGTCTGGCGGCACTACTCCTTCGCCTCGGCGCCCCGCTCCGACGGCCTGCTCTCCTTCCACGTCAAGGCCGTGCCGGCGGGCTGGGTCTCCAGCGCCCTCGTGCGCCGCGCCCGCCCGGGGGACGTGATCCGTCTCGGTCCCCCCGCCGGATCCATGACCGTGGACCACAGCACCGACAACGGGCTGCTCTGCCTCGGCGGCGGCACCGGCATCGCGCCCATCAAGGCCCTGATCGAGGACGTGGCCCAGCACGGCCGGAGGCGTTCCGTCCAGGTGTTCTACGGAGCCCGCCGCGACCACGACCTGTACGACATCGACACCATGCTCCGCATGCAGCAGTCGCACCCCTGGCTCTTGGTCCGTCCGGTCGTCGACGACGGCCTCGCCGGCAATCTGTGCGGCCAACTCCCGGACGCGGTCTGCCAGTACGGACCATGGCACACCTACGACGCGTACCTGTCCGGCCCGCCCGGCATGATCCGCCGCGGCGTCGACACCCTGGTGGGCATCGGCATGCCCACGCACCGCATACGGCACGACTCCATCGAGGAACTGGTCGGGGCAAGGAATTGAGCACATCCGAACAGGCCGGCCACCCGCACGTGGCGCCTGTACGCACCACACGTCCGGGCAGTGACGGCGAACACCTGGTCCAGCAGCGCACGGGCACCGCCCAGCGCGCCGACACGTTCTACGCCGAACAGGTCCTCGACCGGCTCAACACCCGGATGCGGGAGTTCGTGGCACGACAGGAGATGTTCTTCCTGGCGACCTCCGACCGGCACGGCGAGTGCGACAACACCTTCCGCGCCGGCCCGCCCGGCTTCCTCCACGTCCTCGACGACCGGACCCTCGCCTACCCCGAGTACCGGGGCAACGGTGTCCAGGCCAGCCTCGGCAACATCGAGGAGAACCCCCACGTCGGCATCCTCGTCGTGGACTTCCTCCGGGACCGCGTCGGGCTCCACGTCAACGGCAGGGCACGGATCGTGGCCGATGACGACATGCGCCGGGCCCACTTCGGGCTCGCGGTCGACGCCGTGCCCGGCCGCCGGGCCCAGGTGTGGGTGGAGATCGCCGTCGAAGAGGCGTACATCCACTGTGCCAAGCACATTCCCCATCTGCAGAAGGTGCCCCCGCGCGGCCGCGGGCGCGCGTGGGGAACGGACGACTTCAAGCGCAAGGGCGGCGACTTCTTCGGAGCCGCCGCCGAAGCGCCGGAGCGAGGTCCGTTCGTGCCCCCGCCCCGCGCGGACCCGGCGACCTGGCGGGCGGAGGCCGAGCGTGCCCTGGAGAGGGCCGAGCAGCGATCCGCCGGGGCCGAGGAGCAGGTGTTCGGCGGCTGGTTCAGACGTCGGTTGCTCCGCTGAGCCGCTCACGCCACCAGTCCACCGTCGCCTTCACCTGCTCATCGACCGGGGTGGCTCGTACCGTGAACTCCGCTTCGTAAGCGCTTGAATCAACGACGAACGGACGGTCGAACTGATAGCGGATCTCCTTCAGTTCGCGGATCAGGGGGGAGAAGACCGAGAGGACGCCCAGGACTGCCGGCGAGAGCCCGCGCACCGCGACCGGGCCCGTTCCGGACCGAGCGGCAAGGCGGTCGACCATCTCCCGGGTCGTCAGCGCGGGTCCCGTCGGGACGTGCCAGGCCCGTCCCCAGGCCCGTTCCTCACCCGCGACCTCGACCAGGGCCCTGGCCACATCAGGGAGGTAGCTCCAGCTGTGCGGGGCGTCCGGATCCCCGAGCGTGGTGACCGGCTTGCCGCGCAGCAGCCGTGGCATGACCCGCGCGGCCAGGTGCCCGCCGTCGGTCACGCCCGGCCCGAAGAAGTCCGAGGCCCGCACCTCGACCGCCTTGATACGACCTTGCTCGTGCAGGTTGCGCGCCTGCTCCCACACGGCGGCGCGCACCCTTCCCTTGGGGCCGGTCGCCACGAGTGGCAGCTTCTCGGTCATGGGGCCGTCCACCGGACCGTAGCCGTAGAGATTGCCCAGCATGACCAGGGCGGCCCCGGCCGCCTCGGCCGCCGCGCACGCCGACGAGGCCAGCGGCGGCCATTCACTCGTCCAGCGGTGGTAGGGCGGTGCCGCACAGCTGTAGATCGCGGCCGCGCCCCGCGACGCCTCGATCAGCCGCCGGCTGTCCGTCGCGTCCAACGCGATGTGTTCGATGCCGGGTTCCGGGCGTCGGCCCGATGTGGTGACGACCCGTACGGAGTGCCCCTGCTCGGCCAGCAGCCGAGCGGTGGCCGCCCCGGCGGGCCCGAATCCCATCACGACATGAAGGCTCACGCACGAACACTAGCGCGAGCCCACCGGGCGGCTCCATCCGGTCCTGGTGATTTCGCACATGTGATTGTCCATTCGAACGTCAGGATGGTAGAAAGTAGTCATGGGTGTCGCCAATCGTTTGGATCTGACCCTGCGATTGGTGCAGGGCTCCGACCGGGTTTCCGTGTCGGAGCTCTCCCAGCGTCTGGGCGTGTCGGAGATGACCGTGCGCAGGGACCTCGACGTTCTGGAGGGCCAGGGTCTGCTGCGCCGCGTGCACGGCGGAGCCGTGGCAACGCGCTCGCGGGCGGAGGACGCCGGGTTCGCGGCACGGGAGCCGTGGCAGGCCGCCACCAAGGACCGCCTGGGCGCCGCCGCGGCCGCGCTGGTGGAGCCGGGATCGCGGGTACTGCTGGACGCCGGGACCACGACGGTGCACGTCGCCGAGCACCTGGCGGCCCGGGCCCCGTTGACGGTCGCCGTGCTGAGCCTTCAGGCCGCGGTCTGCCTGGCAGACCGGCCGGGGATCGAGCTCCTGGTCGTGGGCGGCCGCTCCCGTCCCGGCGAGCGTTCCTTCGTCGGACCGCTGGCGCTGCGCACGCTGGAGTCCTTGGCCTTCGACTGCTTCGTCATGTCCATCGGCGGTGTGCACGCCGAGCACGGCTGGTCGGAGTTCTCCCTGGACGACGCCGCCGTCAAACAGGCCGGACTCGCCCGGGCCGCCCGTACCGTCGCGGTGGCGGACGCGACGAAGCTCGGGGTGCGCGCGTTCAGCCGGGTCGCCCCCCTCGACGCCGTGCACCGTTTCGTCACCGACCGAGCCGCCGAAGACGCCGGCACACATCCCAGCGGCCCGCAGACCCTGGACGCCCTGCGTGAGGCGGGCGTCGAGACCGTCCTGGCCTGAACCTCGTCCCCGCCCCCGTACCGAGGAGTGTCCGTCGTGGCCACCGAACCCAGCTCGCTGATGATCCTCGTCGCCGGTCCCTACCGATCGGGCACCGGCGACGACCCGCACAAGCTCGAAGCCAATGTCCGGGCGATGAACCAGACCGCCCTCGTCCTCTTCCGCGCCGGGCACCTCCCCGTCACCGGCGAGGCCCTCGCCCTGCCGCTGATGGAGGCCGCGGGGAGCACCCGGCCCGGCGACCCGCTCTTCCGCGAGATCTTCCACCCCGTCGCCGAGCAACTGCTCACCCGCTGCGACGCCGTTCTGCGGATCGGCGGCCCCTCCGAGGGAGCGGACCGGATGGTCGCCCAGGCCCGCGCCCAGGGCAAGGACGTCTACACCGGTCTCGCCGACGTGCCGGCCGCCCGATGACCGCCGGCCTCGACACCCCCGACCGCCGCGGCCGCACCGGCCTGGACCGGCACGGCCGCGACCTGACCGGCAACCCGCACGTGCGGATCCGCGACGTGGAGGTGCTCTCCTGCGACTGGTACGTCCTGCGCAAGACCACGTTCGACTACGAGCACGGTGACGGGCACGTCAGCCGCGAGCAGCGCGAGACGTACGACCGCGGCGACGGGGCGACGGTCCTGCTCCACAACGCCGACCACCGCACCGTGCTGCTCACCCGCCAGTTCCGCCTGCCCGCTTACGTCAACGGACACCCCGACGGCATGCTCCTGGAAACCGCCGCCGGACTCCTCGACGGCGACAGCCCGCACGAAGCGATCCGCCGAGAAGCAGCCGAAGAGACCGGACACGTCATCGGCACTCCCGAGCACGTCTTCGACGTCTACATGAGCCCCGGCTCCGTCACCGAACGCCTGCACTTCTACGCCGCCCCCTACGACCCGGCGGACACCCCCACCGGGGCGACCGGAATCGCCGCCGAGGGCGAGGACATCACCACCGTCGAACTCGCCTTCGCCGACGCACTCGACATGGTGCGCGACGGCACGATCGCCGATGCGAAAACCATCATGCTGCTCCAATGGGCAGCCCTCGCCGGCCCGTTCCGACCGGCCGGCCCACTCACCCGCCAGAGTTGAGACGGGCCGGGACCGGGCCGCGAGCCGGTCAGTGGACGACGGTGAAGCTGCGCCACGGCAGGGTGTGGGGGGCGGTCACGTTCGACGTGGACTGCGGGACGTAGATTCCGGCGGCTTCCTCGGTCTTCTGGCACATCGGTGTCCGGTAGAGGATGACGTCGGTGTGGCTGTTGTTCTCCACGTGGGCCGCGCCGCGCAGGAGGCCGATCTTGTGGCAGCCCTGGACGGGGGTGTTCGTGTACGTGACCTCGATCGGGGAGTCGTGGGCGCGGAAGCTGAGTGTGCCCAGGGTGGTCTTGCCGGCCGAGCAGGCCGTGGCCGTGAGCAGCAGCAGCGCCGCCCCGGTGATGACGCCGATGTGCCGGAGATGGGACATGGTTCGGTCCTCGTCTGTCCAGTGATGGCTGCCCTTGACCGCAGCCTGGCGTGCCGTGGGCCGGTAGGCATCCGGTGCGCACCCGGTGGGATGACGACCGAAGGAGGGAGGGTGTCCCGCGGCGCCGGGCGCGGGTCGGCTCGGGGTCAGGCGTGGGGTCCTACGGTGACCTTGCCGAGGGTGAGCTCCGCGGTTCCCTCGAGCATCGCGCCCGTACGCTCGACCTGTTCGTCCAGTGCGCGGCGGTGGGCCGCGCTCAGCCGCCCCACCGGCTCCACGGTGAGCGCGATGCGCCGACCTGTACGGCGCTGGTGCCAGACACCGGCGACCGTGCCGCCGACCAGCAGGACCGGGTAGTTGCCGGCCTGGCCGCCGGCCAGGGCGCGGGTGGCCGCGGAGCCGGGGAAGAGCAGCTCGCGCGGGCGGCCGGCGACGACGTAGGCGTCGAAGTAGGGCAGCAGTCGCAAGCCGCGCGCGGGTTCGTCCGGGAAGGTGGTGTCCCCGGCGGCGAGCCATGCCCGGCCGGACGCGAAGGCCGTCTCCTCGATGCGCCCCTCCTGGGAGAGGGAGGCGAAGAGCTCGGCGGCCCAGCCCTTGGGTGCGGCGAGCCAGGCGGCGAAGTCCTCGGCGGTGGCGGGCCCGTAGGCGCGCAGATAGCGGTTCACAAGCTCGTGAAGCGACCGGGTGGGGGAGGCGGGGGTGCAGCCGGGATTGGTGTACGTGACCCTGCGCCCCCGGTCGCGGCCGAAAGCCAGCGCTCCGCGGTGGGCGGCGGCGTGTGTGACCTGGCGCCAGCGCGGCCACATGGTCTGGAAGGCGGGCATGACCGGGTCCGCGGCCCAGGATCCGGTCCGCGCCACGATCGCCTCGGTGAGCTCGTCCACCGTCAGTTCGGCGCCGGTCAGCGCGTCGCCGATCGCGGCGATCACCTCGTCCGTCTGGGCGGCCGTCATCCGGGCCTCGGGGCCGAAGGGGCTGGGGCGCGCGGGCAGGGCGGAGAGGGCCCCGGTCCACCAGGGCAGGTCCTGGGCGGGCAGCAGATGGATGGTGCCCCGCGGCCCGAAGGTCTTGACCAGCGTGCCCGGTCGCGGCCCCTCGCGAGGGTTCTGTCCTCGGGCCGGCCCTTCTGCGCCGGTGAGCGCATCGCGTACGTCCGTGCGGGTCGCGCCGTCCAGGCGTAGCGCGATGGAGAGTTCCGCCGCGGACGCCACCTGGGCGTGCGCGCCGAGCATCCGCCCGGCGATGTCGGCGGGCGAGGTCCCGGCGGTCGTGGCGGGGGCGAGGAGTCCTTGCCGGTCCATCCGGCGGGCGCTCGCGGCGGTCCAGGACACCGGCATCGTCTGCATGGGGCCACGCTACGACTCGGCGGACGGGCACGCCTGAGCCCGCGGCGGAGCGGTTGCTGCGCCACCGGGTGCGGCCGGTCGGGCCGGCGGCAGGGGAGGGGCCTGCACGATGCGCGGGCAGGAGCCCGCGGGGCGTGTCCCGAGGGTGATCTTCTCTGCCGACCGGGTGAGGGAGCGTGTCGGCCGTGGCCGGTGTCCCCGGGTTCCGGCACGGTGGTCGCGGCCGTCCGCAGGCGGCGGCCCGAGGACGGAAGTACGTGTGAGGGGCTGTGCATGGCCGAGAAGGAAACCTCCCCCACCACCCGCCGCGCGGTGCTGCTGGCCGCCGGGTCGGCCGCGGTCGGCGCGCTGACCGCGGCCTGCGGCACTTCCGCAGTGGCGCTGCGCACGGCGCCGCAGCAGACTTCGGAGCCCGCGTCCCCACCTCCGGGAACGCCCACTCCGGGCTGTGTCCTCACCACGGAGTGGGGCACCGGACCGTACTACCTGGACCTCGACCGGGTCCGGTCGGACATCACGGACGGCCGCGAAGGCGTGCCGTTGCGCCTGGACCTGACCGTGGTCCGGGTCTCCGGAGGGTGCCGTCCGCTCAAGGGCATCGCCATCGACGTGTGGCATGCCGACGCCCAAGGCACCTACTCGAGCGGCCAGGACGTGTTCCTGCGCGGCACGCAGGTCACCGACAGTGCGGGCAGGTGCGTCTTCCGCACGATCGTGCCCGGCTGGTACGCGGGACTGGCCCCGCACATCCACTTCAAGGTGCGTCGCCCCGACACCCGTACCGAGACCTCGTCGCAGCTCTTCTTCCCCGAGGACCTGCTGCGCCGGCTGTACGCCAAGCAGCCCTACGCGCGCCGCCCGGTGCCGGAGCACCCCAACGCCCGGGACGACCGCTACCGGGACTCCGGAACCGCCTTGACCCTGGCCCCCGTACCCGATGGCGCCGGCTACCGGGCCGCGTACACCGTGGGGATCGACTGAGCCGTGCGGCCCCTGCCCGCGGGCGCGGCTCCGGAGGGTGACTCGGCGGCGCCCGGTGCATCCCCCGGCCGAAGTGCCGGGAAGGGATGCCCAGGACCCACCAACCGGGCGCGCGGTCCGCGCGGCCGCGGACCCGAAGGACGTATCCATGGACACCGATCCCCTGACGCGGTTCCTCAAAGCCCTCGCCCCGGCCAGACAGGAGGAAGTGCGGCAGCTGCCCCGTGAACAGCAGGAGGCCATGGCCGCCGCATGGGAGAAGCGCCTCAGTGACGACGTGTCCCTCCTGACCCTGAGCGAACTCGACCCGCACACCGCGGAGAGCCGCGCGGCCGAGGACGTCGCCAGGGAATCCCTCTGAGAGAGGGAGGCCAAACCATCGACCGTCGGCCATCTGTTCGACTTTCAATCAATCTCCTCGTAAGTCGGACAATCACCTGGTTCCGGTGGGAAGCTCTGCCCACGAAGGCGAGGTGCGCGACGGTGCGCAGCCGCGTAGGGGAGGTTCCATGCCTGGATCGTTGTGGCGGAAGGCTCGTGGAGTGCTGGCGGGCTCACTGATGACAGCCGGGATCGTCGGACTCAGCGCCGCACCCGCGAGCGCGTGGACAGGGGGGAATGTCTGGGTGAACTTCGGCAACTGGAACTGCCCGGCCGGCGGCTCGGTGGTCGGTGTCTACTGGGGGGTGGACGCCTATTCGAGCGGTCCGGCGACGGGCGACTGGGGTGACAACGTCATCTACCCGCGCGTTCGCGTGGGGACCGGCGCGCACAACACCCTCAGCTACCAGACCATGTGCAAGAAGTGGGGCTGGTACACCTACCGCGGCGTCGTGGGGCAGCGGAGCCTGACGCCGTACAAGTCGGGGCTCAGCTACTGGTACTAGTCCAGGTCCGTTCGGGATCAGTGGCGGGGTGCGGTCCCCCGTCGCGGCCATGGTGGCCAGGACCGCACCCCGCGCCTATGAACCTACCCGGCCAGGGCGAGATGTGCGTTTCACGCGCGTTTGGCCAGCTCAGGGCCCTTTCCGGATTCTGGCGCGCCCATTTTTCGGGAAACGACGTGTATCGACATGGTTGCGGACCGTAGCGGTAGGCGTGGGGATCCCGGTCGACGCCCGAGGGCGGTGGGCAGACGATGGAGTGGACGGAGATCTCTCCTCCTGGGAGGAAGAACAATGAACCGCACCACACGTCTGTCCGCACTCGCTCCCTTCGTCGCCGCCGCGTTCCTCGTCGCGCCGGCCGCCCTCGCATGGGCCCCGGCGGCCGCTGCCGTTCCCGCCGCCACCTGCTCCATCTCCGGCGTCCTGGACAACGGGAAGGTGCACCTCTCCGGCGGCGGCTTCACGCCCGGGCCCGCGTTCCTGTCCTCGCCCACCGCCGCGGGCGGGCAGTTCACCATCGGTCAGGACGGCGGCTTCCAGATGCTGAACGTGGAGAACGCCAAGTACAGCGTGTCGCAGGGCAACGAGCACACCCAGTGCAGCGGTTTCGTGGAATGACCCGGGATCCGTGACGCGCACGGCCGACGTGCGGTGCCGGGCGTACGAGCGCCGGCACCGCTGTCCGAGCTCGTCAGGAGCTCGTGAGGATGACGAGTTGCCGGGTCGCCCGGGTCATCGCGACATAGCGGTCGACCGCTCCTTCGACACCCTTGCCGAACTCCTCCGGATCGACGAGGACGACCAGGTCGAACTCGAGCCCCTTCGAGAGCTCCGGGGTCAGCGACCGGACGCGGGACCTCGCCCGGAACGTGCCCTCGCCGATGTCACCGGTGCCGATGACGCAGGCGATCCCGTCGGCATGCGCAGCGAGCCAGGTGTCGAGGACCGCGTCCAGATCCGCGACGGATCCGTGGACGACGGGGATGCCGCTGCTGCGGATGGAGGTGGGCACGTTGGCGTCCGGGAGCTCGGCTCGGATGACGAGTTCGGCTTCCGCCATGACCTCTTCCGGCGTGCGGTAGTTGATGCTCAGGGATGCCACGTTGATCCGGTCGAGACCGACCCGCTCGAGCCGTTCCTGCCATGACTCCGTGAACCCGTGCCTGGCCTGGGCGCGGTCCCCGACAATGGTGAAGCTCCGGGACGGGCAGCGCAGCAGCAGCATCTGCCACTCCGCGTCGGTCAGTTCCTGAGCCTCGTCCACGACGATGTGCGCGAACGGGCCGACGAGGCGGTCCGGTTCGGTGCCGGGGAGTGCGCTCTCGTCGATCAGGGTGTCCTGCAGGTCCCGTCCGCGCAGCATCGTCACCGCGCCTTCGCCGTCGTCGTCGGCCTCCAGCAGGCCGTCGATGACATCGGCCCTGCGCGCACGTTCGGCGGCGACGGAGGCGTCGTGGCGGCGCTTGCGTACGGACGCCTCCGGGTCGCCGAGCCGCTGCCGTGCCGCGTCCAGGAGCGGCAGGTCGGACACCGTCCAGGCCTGGGCGTCCTTGCGCCGCAATGCGCGAACGTCATCGGGGCCGAGCCAGGGAGCGCACTTGCGGAGGTAGGCGGGCACCGACCACAGATCTCCGACGATGTCACCGGCTTCGAGCATCGGCCACGCACGGTTGAGGGTCCTGATCAGCTCCCGGTCCTGCAGCAGCGACTTCCGGAGCAGCTCGGGCGCGACGTCGCTGTCGTCCTTGTCCATCAGGATCGTGAGCAGCTCCTCGCGGATCTGGTCACGCGCCTCGTTGTGCGGAGTGCCTGGTTCCACTGCTTCGAACGCCGCCGCCCAGTCGTCGGCGCTCAGCCAGATGTCGGACCAGTGGCTGGAGACCGTGATCCCCTCGGTGGGCGGCTCCTCGTAGATGCCGACGGCCGCCTCGATCGCCTTCACCATGTTCGCGGACGACTTCAGACGGGCCACGTCCGGGTCGGTCTCGATCGCCGCTCCGGCTCCCTCGGCGACGAGGTCGCGCACGGTGCACGTCTGCACACCCTCCTCGCCGAGGCTGGGCAGGACATCGGCGACATAGGCCAGGTAGGGCTGGTGCGGACCGACGAACAGAACGCCGCCCCGACGGTGACCGAGTCGGGGGTCGGAGTAGAGGAGATGGGCGGCGCGGTGCAGAGCGACGACGGTCTTGCCCGTACCCGGACCACCGTCGACGACGAGAGCGCCGCGGGATCCCGCCCGGATGACGGCGTCCTGGTCGGCCTGGATGGTGGCGAGCACATCGCGCATCCGGGCCGAACGGTTGCTGCCCAGACTGGCGATGAACGCGGACTGGTCGTCGAGCGCGGCGTGCCCCTCGAGTCCGTCGGCGGTGAACACTTCGTCCCAGTAGTCGCTGATCCGGCCACGGGTCCAGCGGTACCTGCGGCGGCTCGCCAGACCCATCGGGTTGGCGTGGGTCGCCGCGAAGAACGGCTCGGCCGCGGGGGAGCGCCAGTCGAGCAGCAGCCGACGCCCCGTGCTGTCGGTGAGGCCGAGGCGTCCGATGTACACGGGCTCGGGATGGTCCGCACTGACGATGTGTCCCAGGCACAGGTCCAGACCGAAGCGACGCAAGGCACGCAGACGACCGGTCAGCCGGTGGATCTCCATGTCCCGCTCCATCGCCTCCCGGCCGATGCCGCCGGGAGCCCTGCGCTCGGCTTCGAGGCGGTCGGACAGTTCGGAGATCGCCTGCTCGAGGCTCTCCGCGATGTCGGCGAAGTGCTGCTCGTCGCCGTGGATCAGCGCCGGATCGGCCTTGGGGGAGAGGCGGTCGGGAAGCTCGAACGCGCTGGTGGTCAGAGAGTTCATGTCATCAGCTCCGGTCCGCGGTCGCCGCCGCGACGTCCAGCGGGTCGCACACCCGCACCTCGGTGTCGAGGGCTCGCAACCGCAGCGCGCGTCCCACGATCGGGTCGACGGCACCGCACGACCCATAAACCGACAACAAAAAACACACTTCGTGATTCTCCTAAATTTGCGGAGTTCTGACCTCGGTCCGCGATTCTGCACCACGAACTGGATCTTGCCGCAAGCCCCCTGGTGCGCTATAAGTTGAGAGTGGCAAGGAGTGGGGACTCCTCTTTGTCTTCGTCTTTCTCTTCGTCAGATCCCGCATCACGACAGGCGGGCGAGTTCGGCGCGGATCTCCTCCTCGCGGCTCGGGGCGTCGAGGCTGCGTACGAGGGCGAGTGCCTCTTGGAGCGCCTCGCGGGCGAGTTCCGGCCGACCGCTGTGCTCATGGACGCGGCCGAGGGCGACGAGCATCGTGGCGAGAGCGCCGCGGTCCTGCTCGGACCGGTGGAAGGCGATCGCAGCGCCGAGCGTGCTCTCGGCCTCCGGATAGCGGCCCGCCGCGTCGTAAGCGAGAGCGAGATGCCACGCGCACCAGGCCTCCTCGCCGGGATTGTCCCGGCCCCGGCTCAGCCGCAGTGCCTCCTCCTGAGTACGCACGGCATCGTCGGGACGCCCACTCTGCAACTGGGCGTCCGAGATGTGGGCCGCAAGCCAGATCCGCGCCGCGGTGTCGCCCTGCGCGTCGTAGATACGGCCTGCCTGCGCGTACCGGAGCATGCCTTGCTCCGGGCGGCCCAGCTGGCACGCGAAGTCGCCGTAGTGCGTGAGCACCCAGCCACGGCGGCCGTCGTCCCCCAGCTCGGTGGTGATCTCCAGGGCCCGCTCGTACAGGACGGCGATCCCGTCGGTGCGGCCGAGCAGGCGCCGCGCCTCGGCCAGATGGATGAGCGAGCCCAGTTCGGCGGGGCGGTCGCGCTGTTCCCGTGCTGCCTCCACCGCCCACGCCTTGGCGGCTTCGAGGTCCTCCCACCTTCCGCGGTACGCGAGCAGCCCGTACAGCGACGTCGCCAGCGCGGTCACCAGGTCCCATTCGCCGCTCTCGTGGGCGGCGCGCAGGCCTGCCTGTACGTTGGTGTGCTCCTGGGCGTACCAGGCGAGCGCGTCCTCGGGCGGCCGTTCGTGCGCGCCGGGCAAGGACATCCACGCGGCCAGTGAGCGCTCGTACCACCGGACCGCACCGCGCAGGGTGGCCCTCCGGTGCGCTTCGGGGTCCTCGTTCTCCGCCCGTTCGCGCGCGTAGAGCCGCAGCATGTCGTGGAGCTGGTACCGGGCGACCGCCTCGCCCCGGACCTCCACCAGGTGCTGGTCGGCGAGTTCGGCGAGCAGTTCCTCCGCGTGCCGCGCGGACAGCTCGGTGGCCCCGGCGGCGGCCTCGGCGCTGAAGTCGGCACCTGGCAGGAGGCCGAGACAGCGGAAGAAGCCCTGGGTCTCCTCCCGTAGAAGCTGGTAGCTGAGGTCGAAACTGCTGCGCAATCCTGTGTCTCCGCTCCGTAGGCCGAGTAACGATGCTCTGTTGCCGGCGAGTCTGTCAGCCAGGACCGACAGGGGACGACGGCGCAGCGTCGGCGAGGCGGCGGCCGCCGCCGTGACCCGGATCGCCAGCGGCAGTCCGCCCACCAGCGAGACGATGGAGCGGCAGGCCTCGCGGTCGCGGGAGACCACCCGGCTGCCCACCATCCGTTCGAACAGGCGCAGTCCTTCGTCATCGGGCAGCGGGTCGAGCGGCAGGAGGTCGGCCCCTTCGAGCGCCGTGAGCGCCGAACGGCTCGTCACAAGGGCTGCGCTGCCCGGCGCGTCGGGAAGCAGCGGTTCGACCTGCCGGGCGCTCACCGCGTTGTCGATGACGACGAGGCAGGGGCCCTGGCGCAGGACGCGCCTGAGCTCACGGCGCCGTTCGTCCGGTTCGTGAGGAATCCGGTCGGGCTTCACACCGAGGTGGCCGAGGAGTTGGACGATGGCGGCGTCGGTGGAGACGGCCGCTTCGGAGGCTCCGCCGAGGTCGACCAGGACACGTGCGTACGGGAAGACGGACCCCAGCCGGTGGCCGAGCTGCCGGGCGAGCGTGGTCTTGCCGACACCGCCCATGCCGTACAGGACCACGACCGGGACCGACTCGCCGAGCTCCCGGGTGAGCAGGGCGGTGGCCTCGGCGGCCTCCTGCTCGCGGTCGGTGAAATGAGCGCTGGGCCGGCCCAGCGCCAGCCGCCCGCCGGTGGGGGTGGCCGGACGCGCGGGGCCGGACGGGGAACGCGGGCGGATCGTGACCCATGTCCCGAGGCCGAGCTGCCGCCACCACCGGCTGCTGCGGCTGTCGTCGAGGGCGGCGAGCTCGGTCACCGGCACGACGGTCAGCGACGAAGGGCCCTCCGGACCGTGGTGCCCGGAGATCACCCCCACGGCGAGCGGGCCGTGCACGGGATCCTGTACGAACACCACGGCTCCCGACATGCCCTGCCACTGCGACCTGCGCGCCGATCCGGCAGGCGGGGCCGGCGGGGTGGCCCCGGTCGCCAGGTGCAGGAGTCCGCGCCGGATGTGGAACCCGGGCAGGACACTGCCGTACACCTCGACGCTGTCCCGTAGCCGAGGCAGGTCGGGAGCATGAGCCGGGTGCGTGTTGAACCCCGGAAAGCCCATCGCCCAGCAGTCCGGTACGGGGCCGATCCCGCTCCGGTCGATCCGGGCGAAGCCCACCGTGAACGGGGGCCGGGGGAAGTCCTCGGCGGCGACGTCGAGCACGGCGATGTCGGGCCCGCCCGGCGGCCCGGCGGCCACCACGGTCGCCCTGTACTCGCGGTGATCGAGTCGGCGGACCAGAACCTCCTCGTCCGGGGCGGGGCCGGTCATCACGTTGTGCGCGGCCGTGAGCACGTACGAGGCACCGACCGCGTAGCCCGAGCCCACGGTCCACACGGATCCACCGACCCCGCCCGGGCGTCGGCGCAGTACCTCCACGGCGTGACCCGTCAGGTTCACCGTTCATCGTCCCGTCCGTCGGCACGGTCAGGGCTTCTGGTGACTCTCGTCGAACACCTTGACGGTTTCCCCCTGGCTGTTCACGGGAGGCTGAAGTGTGAGCGTGATCCGCTGTACCTGTTCCTTGGCGTACGAGCCCTCGGCCTCCATCTCCACGACCCAGAAGCGCACCCCTGTCCTTCCTCCGCCCTGACGGGTCACTCCGACGTGGAACTCAAGCTCGATGGGCCCGACTTCGAACCGGATGCCGCCGCCGTCGGCCGCTGCGACCGCCTCGTTCAGCTCGGTACGCAATGCCGCGATGGTTTCCGCGAGTCCCAGCTTCACTGTGGTTCCCCCTCCGGATGCCCTGCCCTCGTACGGACGCGGGGCAAGTCTTCCCGCTCCGGAAGCAAAAGCCACCCGTACGGCCGTTGCCGCTACAGGTCGCCGGAGTGCTGCGCTCTTCCTGCTTCACCGGTGTGTGCCTCAGGGTGCGGTGCGCGGATCTCGGTGAGCAGCAGGGCGATGTCGTCGGCCCGGTAGGGGGAGCCGCGCGCGTTGTGCAGGAGTCGGTCGGCGAGTTCGTCCAGTGAGTCGGCACGGGTGTGGGCCAGGGATGCGCGCAGTCGGTCGATCCCCACGTCGATGTCGGCCGCGGGTTCCTCGACCAGGCCGTCGGTGTAGAGGGCGAGGACCGATCCAGGCGGCAGGGTGATCCGGGTTTCGGGATAGACGCTCGTGCGCTCCACACCGAGGATGGGGCCGACGGCCAGGTCAAGGACGTCGGTCGTCCCGTCGGGGTGGCGCAGCAGGGGTGGGGGGTGGCCGGCGGTCACGGCGTGGGCGTGGTGGCTGTGGGGTTCGAGGTGGATGTAGCAGCAGCTGGCCAGCAGCCCGGGGTCGAGGTCGATGAGGGTTCGGTTGGCCCCCGCCATCACATCGGCGGGCGTATGTCCCACGGCCGCGAAGGCTCGTACCGCGCTGCGCAACTGGGCCATGGTGGCCGCGGCGGCGATGCTGTGGCCCTCCACGTCCCCGATGACGAGACGGACCCCGCTGTCGGTGGGGATGACGTCGTACCAGTCACCGCCGATCTCCATTCCTCTGGTGCCGGGCAGATAGCGCATGACGGTACGGATACCCGGGAGTACCGGGAGCCGGTGCGGCAGGAGCGCCTGCTGCAGGCCGCGCGCGAGGGTGAACTCCGAGTCGTAGAGCCGTGCTCGTTCCAGAGCCTGGGCGATCAGCCCTGCGAGTGCGGTCAGGACGCCGCGGTCCTTCTCGGTGAACTGATGGATCTCGTCGAAGCCGAGGACGCAGGTGCCGACCGGGTGACTGGAGGCGATCAGCGGCAGGTACGCCCAGGAGCTCACCCCACCCGTGGGGATGTCCGGGTAGCTCCGGGCAAGGTCCTGCTGCGACTCGATGAACAGCGGAGCGCCGGAGGTCAGGGTTTCCGTGCCCGGCAGGTGGGCGTGCAGCGGTACGCCCTCCAGCCAGTCGAGGAAGTCCTCGTGGCGGCCGGTGTGAAAGAGCAGGTGCAGCGCTTCGCCGCGCACCACGTAGATCGCCAGCTGCTGGCCTCCGAAGGCCGGCAGGAGCTGGTCGGAGACGACTTCGCAGACTTCGCGGGCGGTGACCGCCTCGGTCAGCGCGCTGCCCAGCTGCAGCACGTGGTACATGACGCCCATGCGTGCCGGGGCCGTGACGGGTGGGGCCGGGGCCGGGGCCGAGGTCGAGGTCGAGGCCGAGGTCGAGGTCGAGGTCGAGGCCGGGGCCGGGGAGGCGGGTGGCGTCGAGCCCCGGGGCGGTTGACCGACGGGCACGACCCGGCCGGTCACCCCGTCCGGGGCGGGGTGGAGGGAGAAGGCGAGCCACCGGTCGGGTGAGGGACAGGCCAGGAAGGAGACCGGCGCCTGGGAGATCATCGCCGAGCGGTGCCGGTACTCGATGTCGGGATCGGACAGCCACGGCAGCGCCTCCCAGAGGCACTGGCCCAGCAATGCGCCGTGGGGGACGTCCAACAGGTTCAGGGCGCTGTGGTTGGCGTACGTGACCCGCCCGTCGGGGGCGAGGGAGAACAGCCCGTCCCGCAGCCGCTCGACCGCGGCGACGGCCACGTGGCCGGCCCGAGCGTCCACGACCGCGCCGACCAGATGGGTGCGTGCCCACGCGTCGTCGACCTCCGGTACGCGGCCCCACAGCTCGACCGTGCGGTACCTCCCGCCACCGTCCATGTCATCCGGCACGCGCAGACGCCGCGCTACGAGCCGGCCCTCGTCGGCTGCCGCCCGAGCACAAGCCCGGAAGGCGGCAAGATCGCCAGGATGCAGGCAGGCAGCGAGCGTTTCGGCTCGTCCGTCGAACGTACGAGGGTCAAGGCCGAAGATCGCGCAGCCTTGATCGTCCAGAGTCACGGTGCCCGAGGCGAGGTCCCAGTCGAACAAGCCGACGTCCACGGCCGCCGCGGAGGGAGCCGGAACCTCGACGGGAACCGTCTCCGGGTCGCATTCCACGGGATCGCCGGTCCGCGCCCGCAGGGCGGCGAGGGAACCACCGAGCCGTCTGGCGATGGTCCGCACGCGGCGGCGCTCGGCCTTGGAAAGCCCTTCCCTCCCGGGGGACGCCGCCCAGACGATCGCCAGCGTTCCGAAAGTCTCTCCTCCCGCGCTCACCGGCACGGAGCACGAGCCGAAGGAATGCGGCAGAGCCACCGCGACCTGGGGGTACCGGCGCATGGTCTCCTCCGCGTCGGCCAGGTGGACCGTACGCCCGGCGCTGTACGCCACAGCAACGGGGATGGGGCTGCTCACCGGAATGAGGCGCCAGCCGCCGAGCAGGGAGGGCGGCACCCCGCACGCAGCGGCGAGCACGATCGACCGGCGGTCGCGGGAACGGAGAAAGACACTCCCGGCGTAGGCTCTGGTTCTTTCGACGGCTTCGACAGCAGCTGCGGAGAGCAGATCCTCACGCTCCGCCGTACCGCCGAAAGTCGTCCCGGGCATGCTTCCAGTGTGCGCAGACCCCCGCGGGTCAGCCCGGCCACGGTGGTGACCCAGGGTGACCCGGCGATCGCACATCCCCGGTCCCCCGCCTGACACGGGCGGCGAGGTCCAGATCCTCGCTCCGACCAGGACCTCTCGAACAGTCCGCATGCGGTCGGTCACCCGGCAACTCCGTGCGGGGCAAGATCACTGCATCGAGGTAATGCCAACGGCTCTCAGGGTCGGATGGGCGTACCGGCCGCTACTGTTCCCGAAGTCTGGATGCATTCCCGGATATTCACCCCCTTTTCCTTCTTTCGCCGGTGACGCGTATGTCCGCCGATCACCGCGTCCTCATGAAGGAGAGTTCGCCCGATGACCGTTGACACCAGCCCGGAAGCTCAGCTGGAGCCGCCCGAGCAGTCCAGCCTGAGCACGGCGGCCGCCCGCAACCTTGCCAGCACGACCAAATCCGCCCCGCAGATGCAGGAGATCACCTCCCGGTGGCTGCTGCGGATGCTCCCCTGGGTGGAGACGAAGGGCGGCACCTACCGGGTGAACCGCCGGCTCAGCCACACCGTCGGCGACGGGCGCCTCGACTTCGTCCAGGACGGTGCCGCCGTCCGGGTGATCCCCCGCGAGCTCGGCGAACTGGCCCTGCTGCGCGGCTTCGACGACGAGGACGTGCTGACCGCGCTCGCCGGCCTCCAGCGCGATTTCCGTGCCGGCGAGGTGCTGGTCGAGCGCGGTGCCCCGTCCGAGCACATCCACCTGATCGCGCACGGCCCCACGTCCTCGCCCACGCCCACGCCTCCGGCGTCCAATCCGCCGACGGCGCGCGCTCCGCCCTGCCTTCCCCGCCCGCTCCGCCCTTCGTCCCCGTCCCCGCCGCGGGGGCCGTGCCCGTACCCGACGGCGGCCCGGGTGGCGATCCGGTCGCTCAGCACGTGTGGGAGGGCGCTGCCGCGGTGAGGCGACCGAGCGCTGCCCTGGAGCGGATCCTGCGCGGCCGCAGTGGTCTGGGCACGGCGAGCCTGCACCTGGCCCGGCCTGCGGAGCCGCCGGTGCCTTCGGAACCCGAGGCACCGGTGCCACCTGTGGCGGGCATTCCGATCCCGTGTCTCTACCACCACCCGGTGTCGGAGCCCGATCCGGCGCGGGTGGAGGAGGTCAGCCGCCGGATCAAGGCCTGGGCGTTGGACGAGGCCGAGCTGTACCCCGAGGACTGGGAGGACCAGTTCGACGGCTTCCACGTCGGGCGCTACATGGTCGCCTGCCATCCGGACGCTCCCAGCATCGAGCACCTGATGCTCGCCACACGGCTGATGGTCGCCGAGAACGCGGTCGACGACTGCTACTGCGAGGACCACGGCGGCTCGCCCATCGGCCTCGGCGGACGGCTTCTGCTGGCGCACACCGCTCTCGACCCCCTCCACACGACGAAGGAGTACCAGCCGGACTGGGCGGAGTCGCTCCATGCGGACGCCCCCCGGCGTGCCTACCGCTCCGCCATGGAGTACTTCCTCCGGGAGGCCAGCCCCTCCCAGGCCGACCGGTTCCGGCACGACATGGCCCGTCTGCACCTGGGGTACCTCGCCGAGGCCGCCTGGGCGCAGACGGATCACGTTCCCGAGGTGTGGGAGTACCTGGCGATGCGCCAGTTCAACAACTTCCGCCCCTGCCCCACCATCACCGACACCGTCGGCGGCTACGAACTGCCGGCGGACCTCCATGCCCGGCCCCACATCCAGCGGGTCATCGCGCTCGCCGGGAACGCGACCACCATCGTCAACGACCTGTACTCCTACACCAAGGAACTCGCCAGCCCCGGCCGGCACCTGAACCTGCCCGTGGTGATCGCCGAACGCGAGGGCATCTCCGACCGGGAGGCCTACCTCAAGGCGGTCGAGGTCCACAACGACCTCATGCACGACTTCGAAGCCGAAGCCGCCGCCCTGGCCGCCGCTTGCCCCGTCCCGAGCGTGCTGCGCTTCCTGCCGGGAGTCGCCGTGTGGGTCGACGGCAACCACTACCGGCTCCAGACCAACACCTATCGCTACAGCCTGCCCGACTTCTGGTAAGGATGGACTTATCCGTGACTGGCACCGATCTCACCACCGCCAACGGCACCTCCGCCGGCACTTCCGTGATCATCCCCGCCCCGGCGACGCCCTACCAGGGGGACATCGCCCGTTACTGGGACCACGAGGCGAGGCCCGTGAACCTGCGTCTCGGCGACGTCGACGGCCTTTACCACCACCACTACGGCATCGGCGACGTCGACCACGCCGCTCTCGGCGACGCCGACGACAGCGGATACGAGAAGAAGCTGATCGCCGAGCTCCACCGCCTGGAGTCCGCGCAGGCCGAACTCCTCCTGGACCACCTCGGCGACATCGGGCGCGACGACACGGTCGTGGACGCCGGCTGCGGCCGCGGCGGCTCGATGGTCATGGCCCACCAGCGCTTCGGATGCAAGGTCGAGGGAGTCACCCTGTCGGCCAAGCAGGCCGACTTCGCCAACCAGCGCGCCCGCGAACTCGGCATCGAGGACCACGTCCACGCCCGCGTCTGCAACATGCTCGGCACGCCCTTCGAGACCGGGCAGGCCGCGGCCTCGTGGAACAACGAGTCGAGCATGTACGTCGACCTGCACGACCTCTTCGCCGAGCACTCCCGCATCCTCGCGGTCGGCGGCCGCTACGTGACCATCACCGGCTGCTGGAACCCGCGGTACGGCCAGCCCTCGAAGTGGGTCTCCCAGATCAACGCGCACTTCGAGTGCAACATCCACTCCCGCCGGGAGTACATGCGCGCCATGGTCGACAACCGTCTCGTACCGCAGGCCGTCATCGACCTGACTCCCGCGACCCTGCCCTACTGGGAGCTGCGGGCCACGTCTCCTCTGGTCACCGGCATCGAAGAGGCGTTCATCAACTCCTACAAGGACGGCTCGTTCCAGTACCTCCTGATCGCAGCCGACCGCGTCTGACCGACCGCCCACCGACGGGCCGGGCCCGTCACCCGACGGACCCGGCCTCGCGGGGCCGGCGGTGCAGTCCGTCGGCCTTGCTGCCCCCCGGCTCGCGGCCGGTCAGCCGTCGGCCGCGCCGCCGGTCAGCAGCAGTTCCGCCAACGGTGTACGCGTGTGGTGCACCGACCGGCCCGTGCGGGTGGTGGTGAGGAGACCTGCGGCGCGCAGGGCCGAGGCGTGGGCGGAGGCCGTGGCGTTGCTGACGCCGATACGGCGGGCCAGGCCCGTGGTCGTACGGGCTTCGTCCAAGGAGCGCAGCAGGGCGAGCCGGGTGCGCCCGAGGACTTCCGCGAGGGGCTCGTCCGCCCGGCCGCCCCCGTCCGGGATGGGCGGCAGCCCCACGCCCGCCGGGTAGGCGAGCGCCACCGGACGGTCGGGCAGGTCCTGGAGGAGCGGACCGCGCCGCCAGTGGAAGGTCGGTCGCAGGACCAGCCCGCGCCCGCCGAGCCGGACCTCCCGCACACCCGGGACACCCGGCAGGGGCCATTCCCAGACTCCGTCGCGCACCCGTGACCCCGGGGCCAGGTCGCTCAGGGTGGCACCGAGGCCGTGTGAGGCGACGGCCAGGGCATGGCGGGTGAACTCCGCCCGGTGCAGGTCCTGGACCAGGGGCCACACCGGCGCGAGGACCGTCTCGTAGGCCGCCCGTTGGGCCCGGCCCAGTGTCCGCCAGGCGTCGGTGTCCCCGCGGTGCAGGGCGCGGATCCACGGCGGGGCCGGCCGTCCCGCGTGCACCTGCTCGATCCCGGCCCGTACGACCTCCGGGCGGGATGCCCTGATCAGCGCGAACCCCTCGTCCGGCGTGTCGCCGAGAACATCGAGGAAATCGGGAGCCACCCCGTCCGGCACCAGGTCCGCGAGCGGCTCTACCGCGCCCGGCACAGCCCGCAGAAGCCGGTTCCGCCAGCGCCCGAACAGCAGCTCTTCATGCCGGGCGCCCAGCATCATCAGGGCGGCGTGCAGCTCGGGTACGGGCGAGGGCCGCCGCGCGAACCGCACCCGGGCAAAATCGTCCGCCGTGAAATGGATCCGGATCATGCACAACTCCCCGCTCCGCGCCAGCCTTTCGGGTCAGGCCGCAACCTTCGTTCCGGCGCAAATCCCGCCCCCAGGATGCCGTCCATGACCCATACCTTCACACCCGGTCGCCGTTCCCTCGCCAAGGGCGTCCTCGCCGGGGCCGCCGCCACGCTGCTCGGCGCCGTCCCGGCCGCGCCCGCCTCCGCCTCCGCCGCCCGCGCCGCCGCGCCGGTCCTGCGTCTGCCGGCGCCCACCGGGCCCTACCCCGTCGGTGCCACAACGCTCCACCTCGTCGACCCCTCCCGAAACGACCCGTGGGAGCCCCGGATCGGCGTACGCGAGCTCATGGTCACCGTCCTGCGGCCGGCCGTACCCGGCCGCGGCTACCCGCGCGCCCCGCAGCTGACCCCGGGCGCCGCCGCACTCTTCACCGACATCGGCCCCCGGATCCACCCGCCGCTACCGGCCGCCGGAGTCGACTGGGCGGCCACTCTCACCCATGCCCGTGTCGGCGCCCCGCCCCTGCCCGGCCGTCGCCCCGTGCTGCTCTACAGCCCCGGCGGCGGCGACGCCCGTACGATGGGCAGCTCCCTCGCGGTGGACCTCGCCTCCCACGGCTGGACGGTCCTCACCGTCGATCATCCCGGGGACGCGAGCGAGGTGGAGTTCCCCGACGAGCGGCCGGGCCGCAAACGCATCCGGGACACCGCGCTGTACGGCCCGCCCGACGCGGCCACCTTCCGCACCATGATCGACACACGCGTCGCCGACCTCCGCTTCGTTCTCGACGCCCTCGGCCTCGACCGGGTCGGCGTCTACGGGCACTCCGCGGGCGGCACCGCGGCCGCACAGGCGTTCCACGAGGACCGGCGGATCGCCGCCGCCGTCGACCTGGAGGGGTATCTCGACCAGATGGACGGCGAACTCCTGCCGGTGGCCCGGCAGGGGACGGACCGGCCGTTGCTCCTGGTCGGCACCGACGGCTTCCGCGACGCCCGGCTGGACCGGTCCTGGGGCGCGCTCCTCGCTCACGCGGGCCCTGTCGCCCGGCGGCAGCTCGACGACACCGCGCACTGGGTCTTCACCGACTACGCGGCCCTCGTCCCCCAGCTCCAAGCGGCCGGCCTGATGACCGCCTCCGGACGCGCCGCCATGATGGGCCGGGCCGATCCGCGCGTCACCGTGCCCGCCGTGCGCGATCTCATACGGTCGTTCTTCACCTGCCACCTGCGGAGGTGAGCGGGGTATGGCCGGCCGGCACCGTTTCGCTGGGAACGACCGGTTCCGGCGGGGTGCCGTGGCCGAAGGGCCGTCCGCCCGGAGCGGCGCGGTGGTGCGGTGCGAGCCATCCCGAGAGGTCGGGGCCCGCCGGCACTGCGAGAGCCGGGCGGAGAGCCGGTCGAGTCGGGTGAACGGCCGCTCGTACGCGTCGGCGTACGCCTCCTGGGACCCGGCGAACCCGGCCCGGTAGACGCCGTTGTTCACGTCCCGGCAGACCACCCGGTCGACCGCGTCGATCTGCGGCCGAAGCGCCGGCGGGTAGAGCGCGGGCGCTCCGTCGCGGTGGTAGGGCGTCCACTCCAGCGACATGTCGATCGTGATCTGAGGGAAGTCGTTGGTCACCACCTCGCCGGTCGGGACGGCGGAGAACGCGGTGAAGGGCGTGTGTCAAGCCACGGGATTCAGGGGCGTGACCGGGGTGGGACGGGCGGGGCTTACTGGACGGACCCCTTCACCCCCCCCGCACCCCAGGAGATTCCCATGACGCACCCGTTCCGGAAACCGCGATTCCTTATGCTGGCCGCCTCGACCGCCGTGGTCGCGGGAGGCGTGCTGGTTCCGACCGGCGCGTTCGCCGCGGTCCCGACGGCACCGCACGCGGTCGTGGCTGATGACAGCGTCGCGGCCACCGACGACCAGGGCGGCACCGACAACAAGTCCACGCTCCTCCTCATCGTCCGCGACGGGGACGGGAACATCCGCATCGGGCCCGGCCAGGGCAAGGACGACTCCGGCGACCAGGTCAACCCCATCGGCCAGGGCGGCCCCCGGATCGGCGAGAAGAACCGCCACAAGGGCGGACCTGGCTCGGACACCCGCGTCAAGCAGCCCAAGAGCGACTCCTGGGTCTGTATCACCGCGCCCTGCGGCCCCGAGGACAAGGCCGCCCCCAGCGGCTGACGCCGACACCGTCCGTTGCCGCCGGACGGGGCCGTCACCGCATCGGGTGGCGGCCCCGCGCTGCTGCCCGGGGCCCCGGGCGGCTGCACCACTACGGCCGGCCGAGGACACCGGCCGCGGACGAACGGGCCTCGGGTTCACCTCCGGCGGTGGGCGCCGGATCGCGCTCGCCGATGTGGGCGGCGACCGCGTCGGCGTCGGGCCGGTTCCTCGTGCCGGACTGCGCGAGGAGCCGCCGGAGCCAGCGGGTACGGGCGTCGCGAGCGTCCCGGCTGAGGGCCGCCCTCGGTGCCAAGCCGTCGAAGCCGTGGTAAGCACCGGGCCATACGTGCAGTTCGGCCTGGCCACCGGCCTGCCAGATCGCGTTCGCGTAGGTCACGTCCTCGTCCCGGAAGATCTCGGCCGATCCGACCTCGACATAGGCCGGGGGGAGTCCGGAGAGGTCCGTCGCGCGGGAGGGGGCCGCGTAGGGCGGCAGGTCCGCGGCACCGTAGCGGTCACCCAGCAGTGCCTTCCACGCGGTCGCGTCGGAGGTGAGGTCCCACACGCCGAGGTCCGTCATCTGATGACTGGAGAAGGTGCTGTCGCGATCGTCGAGCATCGGGGACAGCAGCAGTTGCCCCAGTGCCTCGGGGCCGCCGCGGTCACGGGCCAGCAGGGCGAGGGCCGCGGCGAGCCCGCCGCCGGCGCTCTTCCCTCCGATGATGATGCGGTCCGCCTCGATGCCCAGTTCGGCCGCGTGCGCGACCGCCCAGACGAGCCCGGCGTAGCAGTCCTCCAGTGGTCCCGGGTACTGAGCCCGCGGCGCCAACCGGTACTCGACCGAGATGACGGCCAGTTCCAACGGGAGGGCCCACTCGCGAAGAATCCGCGGAAGCACGGACCACGCGTTGCCCATGACCATCGCGCCCCCGTGCATGTAGTACAGCAGGGGCAGCGGCCCGACGAGCCCGGCCGGCCGCGCGCTCACGAGCGCCACATCCGGCCCGCCGGCGGTCCCGGCACACGGAGCTCCGTCACCTCGAAACGGCCGTCGGCGCGAAGGTCCTCGGCCGTCGGCCTGGGCCGGGTCGTGGCATCCCGCTCTTGCCGGGCCGCAAGATTGGCCGGGGTGATCGGCTCCCTCGACTCCTTGCCCAAGGCCGCCAGTACCACGCTCAGTTCGGGGTCGAAGGGAGGCACTGCCTTCGGTGCCGGGACACGGCCGGAATCCGACGGCGCGCGGCGGTCACTCATGACCCATCCCCCGCTCGGCCGGCCGGATACCTCCCGGCATCCCCGCTGCGACAGCTCGGCTGCGCACACGCGCACCCGGCGAACACTCGCCTGAGACCCATGCGGCGTAGCCAATCACACCGCCGGGCGACGCCGCGGCGCGGTCAGCAGTTCGGGACCCAGGCGTGGGAGCGCGGCCGGTCCGCGCCGGTGAGGTTGGTCCTGGTCCGCACCTTCACGCAGCCCAGCAGCTCCCGCTTGTCGGGCTGCGCGTAGTAGAGAACGTCGACCTGGGTCGCCCCCTCGGCGAGGTCGAACCCGTTGTTGTAGACCGAGCGGGGTGCGCCGCGGGACGTCCACGGGCAGGGGGCCAGGCCGTCGCTCCAGTCGGCGTCGCCGTCCACCCAGGAGCACATCTCGCCCCTGCCGTCCTCCTCCGCGAAGAAGCAGACGGCTCCGCGCCGGCAGCGGTCGTACCCCGAGGCCTCGGCGCCCGCGAGGGGGAGCAGACCCGAGCCCCACGCGACCCCGAGGCCCGCGAGCACCGCCGTCCCGGCCGCGATCAGGACGTGGCGCCGCCTTCGTGACGGGCGGCTTCGTGGTGCAGGGTCTCGCGGCTCGGAGCGGCGCGGGACCGGAGGTGCGTGCTTCGGATCGGCCCGGCAGGCGGCCGCCGCCTCCACCCGGCGCAGCAGGGACGCCGCGGTGTGCGCGGCCCGGTCCTCGTGTCTTCGGGCAAGGCAGTCGCGGACGATGTCCCGCCAGGGCTCGGGCAGTTCGGGCGACAGGCGCAGTTCCTCCTCGCCCCTGGCGTAGCGGAGCGCCGCGTCCCGGCGGGCGGCGGACGCACCGCCCGGCAGAGGCAGCGAGCCGGTCAGGACGACGTGGGCCAGCACCCCGAAGGCCCAGATGTCGGCCGTCGGACGGATCTTCATCCCGCGTACGCCGACCTCCGCCCAGAGCAGGTCCGGCGGGGTGTAGTCGGGCGTCGCGAAGGCCGGCGAGTACGCGTGGGTGCCCTCCAGCTCCGCCGCCATGTTGAAGTCGCCGAGCCGAGCCGTACCGTCGGGCATCAGCAGGACGTTCCCCGGCTTGAGGTCGCCGTGCACCCAGCCCGCCCCGTGCAGTTGGTCGAGCCCCTCGCAGATCTGGGCGAGGAGGTCAGGGCCCGCCGACGGCACGCCGTCGGCCAGCAGGGCCTCCAGGGACCCCGCCGCCTCCTCCAGGACGAGCACGGTGGCGCCGTCGAGTTCGGGACGGCCGGGGTCGTCGACCGTGAGCACCTCGTACATCCGGATCAGCCGGGGCGTGCACACCCGGCGCAGCACCTCGGTCTCGCGGTCGGCGAGCTCGCTCAGGTGGCGCAACTGGCGCGGGGTGCGGGTTCCGGTCGGGAGGATCTTGAGCGCGGCCCGGTCGGGCAGGGCCGGCTCGGGAACGGCGCGCAGAGCCGCGTACACGCTGCCGAAGGCGCCGGCTCCCAGCAGGTGGCCGACGACCCAGGGGCCGACCCGGTAGCCCGGCGGGACCGCGAGGGCGCCTCGGTGCCCGGCCTGCCCGGTCAGCGGGCGGTACCGGTCGGGGCGGCCGGGAGGGCCGCCAGGTCGTGCTCGCGGACGAGGTCGAAGCGCAGGGCCAGCGAGACCAGGGTCTCCTTCTTGCCGACCAGCCGCGGCCCCGGATCCGCCATGTCGGGGCCGGGCTTGAGGCGGAGCTTGACCGCGAGGTAGTCGATGCTCCACTGCACGGCGGCGCGGTTCGCGGCCGGCCAGAACGGCTTCAGCCGTTCGACGACCTGCTCGACGGTGGGCAGCGGCGCGTGCGGTTCACCGCGCAGTCGCGGCTCGCAGAGCGCGGTGAGGACCTGGAAGTACCGGCTGGAGCGGTCGAGCGGGAAGGCGAGAGCCGTGGGCTCCCCGCCGGAGGCGCCGCCCTCGCCCGACTCGCCGGGTCCGTCCAGGTCGGCGTAGTCGTGGCGCGGCGCCCAGACGTCCAGGGTGAGCAGTTCGGAACCGGCCGGCAGGACGATCCGGGCGAACTCGAACGGGACGGGCGCACCCAGCCGGCCGGGCGCGATCTTGATGTGCTCGCCGGCGCCCTCCGGGTTCTCGACCACATAGGTCGACGAGCGGCTGAGGTTGCTGAGCGACCAGTACGTGCCGGTGGCGGTGATCTCCCCCGCCGCGCGCGAGACGCCGACGTGCGGGACGTGCAGGCCGCCGTCGCCGGCACCTTCACGGCCGAACCGGAGGGTCTGCCCCGGTGCCAGGCGGATCTGTGCGGCCGGGGACATGGTGGGCCCCGGAACCACGATGATGCTGTACACGCTGCTTCCTTCCCCCCAGGGTGCCGGGGGCAGGTTAGCCAGCGGAATCAATCATTTCTGTAACGATGGCCTGTACTCAGCACTCGCCGCGCCAGTGGAAGCGCTCGATGGTCCGGCCGCCGACGGGTAGGCTTCCGCGCCCCTCGTCCCAGCCGTGGTGCAGGCAGGCGGTGCCACCCTCCCTGAAGTACACCTGCACGTGGTCGTAACCCGGCTGCGGCGTACCGTTGTTGAAGAAGGACCTGCGCAGGCCACAGCTGCTGTGGGGCTCGTCGACGGCGGAGCGGCAGACGGTGCCGGTGCCGTCGTCGCCCGAGTAGAAGCAGACGTAACCGGACGGGCAGTCCTGCCAGGCGGCCGGTACACCGGTGCAGTTGCGGCTGATCACGCTCGGCCAGTCCCTTTCGGCGCCCGTGTACTCGACGCCGTCGAAGTGGACCGGAACCCGATGGCTCTCGTCGGTGAAGTCGCCCGAGGCCAGGTAGCGCTGCTCGTAGTGCAGGTGGGCCCAGCCCGAGGCGCCCGAGGTGCCGATCCGGCCGATCCGGGTGGACGGCTGGACGGCGTCGCCCTTCTTGACGTAGGCCGCCGGGTCGTCCTTCAGGTGGTAGTACGCCGTGAACCAGCCGTTGCCGTGGCTGAGCTGGATGGTGTTGCCCGAGCCGTTGTCCCAGTAGGCGGCCGACACCGTACCGGCGGCGGACGCCATGACGGGCAGGCCGTCGGAGCCGGTGTTGCCCTCCACCACGATGTCCAGCGCGGGATCGTGGCCCCAGGTGTGCATCTCCCAGGTCGTGCCGCACGGGAACGGCAACTGGAACGGCGGCTTCGACGCGGCCGTCGTCCCCTGGGGCGCGGCGGAGGCGGGCGCGGTGGAGGCGGGCGCGCCCGCCAGTACCAGTCCCGCCACGCACATCAGCACCACCGCGCGCAGCCTGCGTACGTACAGCAGCATGTCGTCCCCTTCCGGCCCCGACGGACCGCGCCCGGCCGGGCGTTGTCGAGCGCCATCGTCGGGGGCGGGGGGCGATCGCGACACCTCGGGGCTACGAGGGTGCCCGGGACCGGCCCGTCGGTCGGGTATCTCAACTCCCCTTCCACTTCATAAGTCGAAGTGTTGTCGCGGGGTCAATGGTGCTGATAAGACGCGTAAAAGACTGGATTGTCCGGCTGCGGACGGTGATGGCAACGTTGCCATCTCGTTAATAGTTCACTTCTTGACGGTGGTGTCGGCGCCGAGTTGACTGCGTCTACCTCGGCCGCAAGGACACGGCCTCGTCAGGGAGGTTTACATCGTGAACGCACATCTGGGTCGTGCCGCCGTTGCTGTCGCTGCTTCCGCGATCACCGTCTCGCTCACCGCTTGCGGCGGCGCGGAGGAGACCGACGGGAGACCGGGAGGCTCCGCCAAGGGTGACGCGATCAAGGTCGGTCTCCTGCTTCCGGAGAACCAGACCGCGCGCTACGAGAAGTTCGACAAGCCGCTGATCGAGAAGCAGGTCGCGGGACTCACGCGCGGCAAGGGCGAAGTGGTCTACGCGAACGCCAGGCAGGACGCGGCCGTCCAGAACTCGCAGGTCGACATGATGATCACCAAGAAGGTGGACGTCCTGATCGTCGACGCGGTGGACTCCAAGGCCATCGCCGGCTCGGTCAAGAAGGCCAAGGAGGCCGGCATCCCGGTCGTGGCCTACGACCGCCTCGCGGAGGGCCCGATCGACGCCTACACCTCCTTCGACAACGAAGACGTCGGCAAGGTCCAGGGCAAGGCACTGCTGGACGCCTTGGGCGACAAGGCCAAGGACGGCCAGATCGTCATGATGAACGGTTCGGTCACCGACCCGAACGCCAAGCTCTTCAAATCCGGTGCGCACTTCCTCCTCGACGGCAAGGTGAACATCGGCAAGGAGTACGACACCGTCGACTGGAAGCCGGAGAACGCCCACACCAACATGGCGGGCGCGCTCTCGGCGCTCGGCAAGGGCAAGGTCATCGGCGTCTACTCCGCCAACGACGGCATGGCCGGCGGCATCATCGCCGCCCTCAAGTCGGCCGGCGTGTCCCCGCTGCCCCCGGTCACCGGCCAGGACGCCGAGCTCGCGGGTGTGCAGCGGATCGTCGCGGGGGAGCAGTTCATGACCGTCTACAAGCGGTACGCCCCCGAGGCCACGGCCGCCGCGGAGATGGCCGTCGCCCTCGCCAAGGGGGAGAGGATCGACGGAATCATCAACCAGATGGTCGACAGCCCGACCACCAAGCGCGTGCCCTCGGTGCTCGTCCCGGGCATCGCGCTGACCAAGGCCAACGTCAAATCCACCGTGATCGATGACGGCGTCTACACGGTCGCCGAGATCTGCACCGACAAGCTCAGGGCCGCGTGCGAAGAGATCGGCCTGAAGTAGCAAGGAGCCGGGGCCGGCGGTGAGAGACCGGGCGCGACGGTTTGCCGCCGGGCTCCACGGGCACGCGCCAGGCATGATGAAGAGGAGGGTGGTCGGCGAGGAGGTCGCCACGCTCTGATTCCGTACGAGCACGCCGGGTGCGCAGACGCCTCGGTCGGGAGTGTCCCCACGCCGGCGCATCGACACGTCTGGGGGACGTCATGGAACTCGGTTTTCTCAAGCCGCTCTTCGCCCGGCCGGGCCCCTGGGCCTCGGTCTACATCGAGACCACGCGCGCGACCGAGGACGGGGCGAAGGTGCAGGAACTTCGTGAGCGCGCCATCGCGGGTCAGCTCATCGACGCGGGCGCCGACGCGTACACCACGAGGGCGGTGATGGATCGGCTGGCGAACGAGCCCGTCTCCGGGACACCGCCGGGCCGGGCCGTTTTCGCCACGGGCGCCGAGGTGGTCCTCGACCTCCCGCTCACCGTTCCGCCGCCGGCGGGTCGGGCGACGTGGTCCCTCCTTCCCCATGTGGCGCCGCTGGCCGGCCTGCGGGGCGATGTCCCGACGTGCCTGGTGGCGTACATCGACCGTACGGGCGCCGACCTGGAGCTCCGCGAGGGGCACCGCCGAGCGGCCCTGGGCCAGGCGAACGGCAAGGAGTGGCAGGGCCGCGGACACCGCGGCACTCCCGCGGACCGGCACGAGTGGCACTACCGGAACAAGGTCGAGAACACCTGGAACGAGACCGCCGACGTCATCGTGGACGAGCTGGTCCGGCAATGGCCCGAGAGCGGCGCCGATCTGCTGATCCTGACCGGTGACCCCCGTGAGCGCCGAGCCGTTCACAACCGGTTGCCGGAGCGCGTCCTGGCCGTCACCGTCGAGGCGGAGAGCGGCAGTCGCTCCGCGGGCGCCTCGACCGCAGGGCTGGACCGGGAGATCGACCAGGCGTGCGAGAGGTTCGGCCAGGAACGGCTCCGCAGGACGCTCGAGCGTTTCCACATCGGGCGGGGCAAGCCCGGCCAGCACCGCGAGTCCTCCGTCGACACCGGCCCCGGGGAAGCGGCGGAAGGGGTTCCGGCCGTCGTGGACGCGGCGCGCAAGCATCAGATGGCCACCCTGCTGCTCGCGCCGGACGCGTCCGACGGAGGGCGTCAGGTCTGGATCGGACCAGGCGTCGACGAGGTCGCCGTGCAACGCGGAGAGGCGCGGGCGATGGGTGTCCCCAAGCCCGAGCAGGCGCGTGCGGACGACGCCGTGCTGCGGGCCGCCGCAGCCGCCGACTGCGACGTCCTCCTGGTTCCCGAGGGGATGCGCGGCCCGGCGGGCGGACTGGGGGCGGTGCTGCGCTGGACACTGTGAGCGGTCTGCGGAGCAGGTCGGAACGATCGAACGGCGGCGGCGTTTCCGTCCGGCGTCCGGCGTCCGGCGTCCGGCGTCCGGCGTCCGGCGTCCGGCGGCCCGGCATCCCGGCGTCCCGGCGTGCCGGCGTGCCTCAGGGTGGGGTCCAGGGGTGGGTGTACCGGAGCAGCGCCCCCACGCCCTCGTCGAGCTTCAGTGCGTACTCCGGTACGACGACCAGTTCGGCGGCGGTGCCGACCAGCGCCCGCACCAGGGCATCGTCGGCGGACTCCTCGCGGGGCGCCCGTACCCCGAAGGAGACCAGTTCCTCGTCGGTCAGCGCGAGCTGGGCGGGCTGCGGGCCGGTCCACAGCCGCAGCGAGGAGCCGGGCGGGTGGTTCAGCAGCAGCGCCGCGACCTGACTGCGCTGCAGGGCCGCGACGGTGGCGGCCAGCCCCTCGGTGACGGGCCCGTCCAGGGCCCGCCGGCCGATGAACACGTTCACCAGGTCCTGGTCGTGCGCTGCCAGCCGGCCGCGGAAGACGGTGTCGAGCTGCGGCTCCAGCAGGGCCCGTCCAGTGTCCGTCGGGGTGGGGCCACCGACCCGTACGACCTTGTCGCGCAGGGCGTGCGGCAGTCGGCGGACCAGGACGTTGCCCGCCCACTCGTCCCCGGCGACGACGACGGTATCGCCGTGGGTGCGCCGCACCCAGGCGTCCAGCCGGTGGCCCAGCCGCACGGCGCTCTGGTGCCAGGTCGCCACCGGCACCCTGTGGTGCAGCCGCTCACCCGGGGCGACATTGGAGGCCGGCCAGGTGCCGGACTCCGCCTCCACCGTCACCCAACCGTGAGCCGTGGCCGTCGGCAGCCCGCCGTAGTGCACCACCACGGCGAGGTAGGGGATCTCCGGCAGATGCTGGCTGACCAGCGGCATCGCGTCCGGCAGGGTGCTGTAGCGGGCCGAGTCCCGGGCGGGTGGCCGGGGCAGCTCCCCTTCCATGACGAGCGACCCGTTGGCCGCGAAGATCGCTTGCCCGTGCACCCCGGGCAGCTCCGCGTCCGCGCCGACCGCCTTCTCCAGAACGCCCAGCACCGCCCGGTCCGCTCCCTGCCTGGTCAGGTCCTCACGCAGCCGGCGCCAGCGCAGTGCGATGGCCCGGTCGGGATGCTCGATGTCCCGCGAGGTGTCCAGGTACACCGACGCGAACGGGCCGGACTCCGTGTACAGGGGTTCCAGGAACGACAGCCTCATCACCACTCCTAGGTGTCCCTCTCCCGATGATGCGCGCGCGGGCGGGCGAGCGGGAGGGTCCCGGACGAGCAGGTGGTGCCTACGAGGCCGCGCAGCGGGCCGGGACAGCGGCCCGGGGTGCGACGCGTATCCGCGTCCCATCCCACATCACGGTCTCCGCGGGCAGGATCAGCAGGCCTTCCCCGTCGGCCCAGGCCGCGTCGATACGCCGCACCTGGACGGCCGCACCTCCCGCGCCGGCCATGTAGACCGTGGGGTCGACCTCCCAGCCGTGCCGGGCGAGCCACGCCTCCAACCGGTGCATGTCCGACTGGGTCGCCCCTCGAGGCCACTCGTACGCATTCTCGCTGTCCATGTCCGTCCCCCCGTTGTGGTCGGAAACCCGACGCACGTCGATACTCCCACCCGGCACTGACAAGGGCCGAGTATTTGTGCACGCCCACGCGTTGCGCCCGCATGCTGGTCGAGGCGGTGCCGGGGGTGCCGGCCGGGGCGACCGGTGGCTCGTGGATCACCGGCCGCCCCGAACCGCACTACGGCCGGGGGGCGGCCGGAGCCGCTTCGGTGTCGAAGGTGTAGAACTTGCGGTGGTCCAGCATGTCGGCCGGGGTCACGTTGTTCCACGGCCGCATGGTGCCGTGCAGGTCGACCACGTTCGGCGTCGGGGCGGCGGGCAGGTAGGTGGACTTCGGGTGCCGGGCCTGCCATTCGGCCCAGAGCATGTCGATGAAGGCGTGGTGCATCCAGAAGACCGGGTCGTTGGGGGACGCCGCGGTGGCCATGTGGCCGCCGATCCATACGTGGACGCGGTTGTGGAGGTTGGCGCCGCGCCAGCCTTCCAGGTGGTTGCGGAAGCCGTTGGAGGAGCTGTTCCAGGGGGCCGTGTCGTACTCGGGCATGGCGAGGACGGCGTTCACCTCGGCCTTGGTCGGCAGCTCGGGGACGCCCGTACCGAGGGTGCGCCGCAGGTACTGGCGCTGGTCCACCCCTACGGTGATGGCCCACTTGCCCGCCGCGTGAGCGAAGGGCCCGTCGAGGACCTGCCCGTCCCGGGCCCGGCTGGTGCCGCCCATGAAGTCCGCGGCCCAGAGGGAGGAGCCGGGGGTCCGGTCGACGGTCCAGTCCCAGTACGGGAGCGAGACCTTCGGATCCACCTTCTGCAACGCCGCCTCGAAGTCCAGCAGGAAGCGGCGGTGCCAGGGAAGGAAGGAGGGGGCGCGGTGGCCGACCCGGTCGCCGAAGTCGGAATCGCTCATGAGGAAGGCGTTGTGGGCGTTGACGTACCGGTCGTAGACGCCGGTGCGCTTGAGTTCGAGCACCGCGTTGACGAAGGCGCGCTTCTCGTCGGCGGTGAGCTTCGCCTGATTCTTACGGACGATCACAGCGTGACCTCCTTCGCCGTGAACGGGACGAGGGCGGCGCCCTGGAGGTCGCGGATGGCGGCGTGGGCGGCCGAGAGGGGGTTGGGAAACGTCTCGTAGTGGTTGACGACGGTGACCCAGCTGCCGTCGGCATTGGGCATGAGGTGCAGTTCGTTGCCGTCGATCCGGATGGTGGGCATGCCGACGCCGTGGTGGCCGCCCGCGCCGAGAGCGATCTGGATGCGGCGGCCTTCGTAGACCTCGTCGATGGCGCCGGTGGGTAGGGAAGCGGGCGAGGCGGACGCGTCGGCCGCCGGGTCGGCGGCCGACGAGGACGTGCAGGCGGTCAGCCCGAGAGCGGTGGCTGCGCCGGCGGTGATGCCCAAAGCCTGCCGGCGGGTGATCATGTTCATGACTTGAAGAGGTATCAGAGGCGCGTCAACGGTTGATCAGTGCCCCGGACATCCAAGGACGGGTTGCCCGTAGTACACGGTGCTGTGCGTGGCCGGGTTTCAGGCCAGGAGCGCGGCCGCCTGCCGGCGGGCGTGCTCCAGCCAGGCCGCGCGTTCCTCGTCGGCCGAGTCCGTCACGGTGCGGAAGACGACCCGACGCACATCGGTGACTCCGACGTACGGCAGGACGCAGGCCGCCCAGATTCTCTGCAGCGGGTCACCGAACTCGTTCTCTTCCCGGTCGGCGGGAGTGTCGGAGGTGTTCAGCACGAGAGCCCTGCCCGCCTTCAGGAGCCCAGCGGGTTCGCCCTCCGCGGTACCCAGCTTGTAGGCGACGCCGATCCTGCTGGCCTATTCCGTGCCCAGCGGGGCTGACGGCTCGTTGGTCGGGACAGCAGCGGCCGTCTTGGCGTTCCCGGTCGCGGGTGGGGTGTGGAATGTCGATGCAGCCGAGGCCGTGGCCCAAGGTGCCTGAGCTGACCGCGCAGGTGGCACGGGCGGTGGCGGCACGGGGCCCGTACCCGTTGGCGATGCGGGTCCGTGACGAGCTGGGCGAGCTGTTCGCGGACGCCGAGTTCGCCGAGGCGTTCGGAGCCAGAGGGCGGCCCGGCTGGTCACCGGGCCAGCTGGCGCTGGTGACGGTGTTGCAGTTCGCCGAGAACCTCACCGACCGGGCAGCAGCGCATCGCGTGCGGTACGGCATGGACCTGAAATACGCGCTCGGCCTGGAGCTGGATGATCCCGGGTTCGACGCCTCGGTGCTGTACGAGTTCCGCACGCGACTGGTCGAGCACGCGATGGAGGAGAAGGTGCTCGACCTGCTGCTGACCGCCCTCAAAGACCGGGGCCTGGTGAAGGCCGGAGGCAGGCAGCGCACCGACTCCACCCGCGTGCTGGCGGCAGTACGCGATCTGAACAGGCTGGAGCTGGCCGGGGAGACGCTGCGGGCCACTCTGGAGGCGCTGGCCTGCGCGGCCCCTGACTGGCTGGCCCAGGCGGTGCCCGTCCGGGAATGGGCCGAACGCTACGGCCCGCGGACTCACTCCTGGCATCCGCCGGCTTCCACGAGCAAGCGCGAGGAGATAGCCCTGGTCTACGGCCGGGACGGGTTCGCACTACTGGAGGCGGTGCATGCCCCTGATGCCCCGGCCTGGCTGCGTGAGCTCCCGGCGGTGCAGGTCCTGCGCGCGATGTGGGTGCAGAACTACCACCGCACTGTGACCGAGGCCGGGGCGGAGGTGAAGCGGCGGGAGAGCAGGGACCTCCCGCCCGGCAGGCTGCGGCTGGCTTCTCCGTACGACACTGACGCGCGCTACGGCCTCAAACAGGGCTCCTGGTGGACCGGCTACAAGGTCCATATCAGTGAGTCCTGCGACGAACCCGACGTGCAGGACGCGGCTACTGGCCAGGCGATGGTCCTCGGAGTCGGCGGACCGCCGCCGCGCTTGATCACCGGCATCGCGACCACCGACGCCACGGTGACCGATGCGGAAATGACCGAACCGGTCCATCACATGCTCGCCGCCCGCGATCTCCTGCCCGCCGAGCACTTCCTCGACTCCGGTTACGCTTCCGCCGAGTTGATCGTCGGCATGAAGAAGAACTTCGGGGTCACCCTGGTCACCCCGGTCCTGATGAACAGCTCACCCCAGGCACGTGCCGGCGCCGGGTTCGACCGCACCGCGTTCACCATCGACTGGGACAAGCGGCAGGCCACCTGCCCACGCGGGGACACCAGCAACTGGTGGAGCCCCGCCACCCTGCGCGGCACCAAGGCCATCGTCATCAAGTTCGACAAGGAGACATGTCGCCCCTGCCCGGTGCGCGACCAGTGCACCCGCTCGAAGACCGGTGGTCGAACCCTCTCCCTGCAACCCCGCGAGGTGCAAGAAGTCCTCGACCATGCCCGCCTCCAACAGGGCGACGAGCAGTGGCGAGCCAAGTACGGAACCCGCGCGGGCATCGAGGGAACCATCCACCAGGCCGTCGCGGTCACCGGCATGAGACGTGCCCGCTACCTTGGTCTCCAGAAGACCCACCTGGAGCACGTCTTCTCCGCCGTTGCGCTCAACCTCATTCGCCTCGATGCCTGGTGGAACGGCCACCCGCTCGACCGCACCCGCGTCGGCCACCTTGCCCGCCTCGATCTCTCCCTCGTCGTGTGACCGATTAAGGGGTACCAGTAGTTCCCGCCGAAAAAGCAACGCTAAGCCCGTCAGACTCGCCCTGATCTGGGGTGATCTCGGGGAAGGCGGGGCGGTGGCCCGCCACAGGGCGGATCGTTGGGCTGAACGAGTGACGGTGACGGGCGGGCGGGCGGGCGGGCGGATGGCTTCACACCTCACCCGTGTCCTCCTTGTTCGCCGGCTCACGGGCGGCCTGCGTAACGGCGGGCTCGATCGGACCGGCTACCCGGCTTCGGGCCGAGCGGCAGCCGATGCGTGGTTCGCTCGGCGCCGTCGGTGGTACGCGACGGTGAGGATCGCCAGGAGCGGGCCCCAGGCGAGGAGCGGCGCGTACGCCGTCCACAGCGCCCAGGCGGCCGGACCGCTGGTAGGGCCACTGTCGCCGTTCTCGTTCATCGGCTCCACGAAACCGAAGATCTGATTCAGCACGGCGTACGCGCCGAGCATCGTGATCAGCGCGGCCCCGAGTGCGGCCGGAACGACCACCGCCGGGATCGGGATCCGTCTACCGCGCAGCCCCGGCACCCAACGCGGGACGACTTCGCCCCACGGCCGCACCAGCCCGAGGGCGAGCAGCGCGAGTCCTTCGGAGACCAGGGACAGCCCGAGCACGTACGGGCGTTCCCACACCGCCCAGTGGTGGTCCGCGTCGTAGCCGGCCAGGCCCAGCACCAGTGCGACACGCCATAACCCGGACGGCAGGACACACAGCGGGATGGCATGGGCCACCCGGACCGCCCAGCGGGGAACGGGCTCGACGGGCCTGCGGCCGGCCGGCGCGCCGACTGACATCTCGGCTGCCGTTGCTGCTGCTGTGGCCCTGGCATGCGTGGTCATGTGCGCCCCTCGACGAGATCCGACGTTGTCGATCTTCGCGTGCAGGGTGGGTGCTCAGCGTCCGCCGCCGGGTTGACCGGCGCTCGTCCGTGCGACGGACGCCGGGGGCGACCACAGGATGACACCGTCGGCGCCAGCGCGAGCGGATTTCCTCCAGTAACCCGCGCGATGGTGTCGGCCAACCGCGTCAGAGCCCTCTGCCAGTGACCAGGCCCGCGCCCCCCGGGCACCCCTCGGCGGGCACCCGCTACGGCTGCCCTGATTCATCCTCTGATCTGGGCCGCAGCTGCTTAGCGTTGGTCTTCGGCGAGAACTACTGAGACCCCAATAAGCCAGCAGGATCGGCGCCAGGCGCAAGTACGCGCTGCACCCAGCCCGTCAGGACAGCGGGTGGCATACCCCACCAGTTCGGGTGCACGAACACCATGGCATCCAGGGTGGCCACCTCTGTTCGGTGCAGCGCCACCTGCGCGTCGTGGGCGCGTGCCGCCGACTCGACCGTGCCCGTCTCCTCGGCGGACAGCAGCGGTACGAACCCCTCGGCGCAGAGGTCATGCGCCACTACCTCGGCCCCCTGCCCGTGCAGCTCCTCCACAACGGCGTCGAACACCGCGTGGTTGAAGCTTCCCGGTCGCGGATGTGCGAGATACACCCCTACACGCATCGTTTCCCCAGTCGTCAGCGGCTGATCGTCATTATCCGTCAGCCCTCTCACGGCCGGGTTGCGCAGGGTGGCCGGTAGGGCCGGACCGGCAGGTAGCGCTTCCACTGCTTACGGGTGATCAGGTCACCCACCGTGGCGAGAGGCCTGGAATGGCCGTGGGTGCGGGTGCTCACGCGTTCTGCCCCGCGGTGCGCGCGGAGTCGAGGAACGCGGCGATTTGGGACGCGCCGGTGCGCTCCAGCCAGGTGCGGAAATCCATGACACCCGGGTGGATCTTCCGAGTGGCGGGGAGGTCCGCACGGTAACCGCACCTGTTGAGCCACTCGTTGGCGTAGGCGAAGTCTTCGCTCAGGGCCCGGATCGCGTCGATCGGGATCCGAACGTACGGCAGCGGTATGCCGAGTGCCTTCCCGATGGCCGCGGCGATCTGGACCGGCGTGAGTTCGTCCCCCGCCAGGGACACCGCCCGGTCGATCCACTCCTGCGGCCGGGAGAACGCCAGCGCGGCGACGGCGCCGACATCGTCGACAGCCATGATCTGCTGCGGGACGTCCGGCGCGAGCCCGGTGGACAGGTTCCCGTTCCGCAGCGCGTATCCGCCGGTGAAGTTCTCCATGAAGGACACCGGCCTCAGGATCGTCGCGGGCAGGCCGAGCGCGGCGATGTGCTGCTCGATCCGCCACTTGCTGACCAGGTTCACCGGCAGCTTCTCCGCAAGGTGTCGGTCCGCTTCGGCGACCGAGGTGAAGACGAAGTGTCCGATGCCTGCGGCGTGCGCGGCCTCGGCGACGTTCACGCCCCAGCGCACCTCGTCCTCGGCGGTGAAGTCCGGCGCGGTGCCGGACGAGCCGACGGTGGGCTGGACGCTGAACAGGCCCCAGGCGCCCTCGGCCGCGGCCGCCAGGGAGTCGACGTCCTCCATCTGTGCCCGCACCACCTGCGCGCCGGCCTGTGCCAGCGCTGTGGCCCGGGCCCCGTCCGGGTCGCGCGTCACAGCACGCACCTGCCAGCCGTCGCGGAGCAGATGACGTGTCACGGCCCTGCCCTGCAGGCCGGTCGCTCCCGCCACCACCACGGTCTTCTGCGTCAGGTTCATGTTTCTTCTCCATGGCGTCCGTGCGGAAGGGGAGCCACACCATAAGTGGGGTGGCCCTCCGTTTCGTGTTCGCTACGATATGGAGGACCACCCCACTTTTCAAGCCGTCAGGAGTGACCGTGCCCGAGGACTCCTCCACCCCGCCCAGCCGGCGGATGCGCGCCGACGCCCGCCGCAACCTCGAGAAGATCGTGTCCGCCGCCGGGGCCCTGATCGCCGAGCACGGCGCCGATGCCTCACTGGAGGAGGTCGCCCGCCGTGCCGGAGTCGGCTCGGCCACCCTGCACCGCCACTTCCCCTCCCGGCAGGCGCTCCTGGAGGCGGTCTTCAAGGACCGGGTGGAGGCCCTGTGCGCGAGGGCGGGCGATCTGCTCGCCGAGGCCGACCCGGGTCGGGCGTTGTCCACCTGGCTCCGCGCCGTCGGCGCGCATGCCGTGGCCAACCGGGGCCTGGGGGCGTCGCTGATGCGCGACGGGGACCCGACACTGGGCGAGACATGCCACGACATGATCACCAAGGCCGGCGACGCTCTCCTTGCACGCGCCCGGGCGGCAGACGCCGTGCGCCCTGATATCACCACCACCCAGTTGCTGAAGCTCGTCGGCGCCATCGCGCTGGCCACCGAGCGGGAACCGGACGGCCCGGCCGAGGCCGACCGCCTGCTCGCGATCGCCATCGACGGCGTACGTGCGCGCTGACGGCCGCTATCGGTGCGCGGCGCCGTAGCCGTACGGGCGGAACTCGGCCGCCCGTACGGCCGGGAGCGGCGCACCCAGCACGGTGATCACGGTCCCGGCCGGCCCCAGCGGGACCAGCGGCACAGGCCCGTACGCCTCCAGTGCCGACGGCGCCTCAGCGGTCGGTGGGATGGGACCCGTGGCCCACGCGGTACCGGGCGAGACGGACGTCCCGCCCGGTCGTCGGCTGGTCGCACTCGCCGGCGGCCACCAGGTGGGCCGGGTCCTGTAGGGCGATGTCGTAGATCTCGTCGTCGGCCGTGCCGGGCGCGGTGTGCGTGATGACGAACCCGCGTGAGCTGAAGCGGCGCTCGAAGCTGCCGTCGGGGCGGTACCGCCCTACGAGGAAGTCGCTGTCGACGAGGAACTCCGTCGGTGCGGTCGACCCGCCCACCAGGCCACCACGATCCGGCCGTCGCCGAGCACGCGTACCGCGTGCGCCTCGTCGTCGCCCGCACCCGGTGCGACCGCCGTGAACACGCGGCCACCGGTGCCGAAGGACGGGTCGAGGCGGCCGTCCGGCAGATACCGGGCCAGCGCGAAGTCCTCCCCGCCCGTCGCGGTGACCGCGTGCCCCACTGCGACGATCTGGCCGAGCCCATGGCGCCCGCGCGCGCCGGGTGCTGGAGACGCGGGTAAGGGCGGGCACCCTCACGGGGTGCCCGCCCTTGGGTTGCTGCCGTTGATTTCGCGGTCAGCCTCAAGCCCTCGTTCCAGCTATCAGAAGGGCAGCGGGAACGGCAGCGGGAACGGCAGCGGGGGCAGCGGGATCGGCAGCGGGGGCAGCGGAATCGGGAGCGGGGGCAGGGGGATCGGGATCTTGGGCGGTGCGGGGATCGGGATCTTCGGGACGGGGATCGGGATCTTCGGCGGTGCCGGGATGGGGGGCAGGGGGAGCGGGATCTTCGGGACCGGGATCGGGAACTTGGGCGGCGCGGGGATGGGGGGCAGGGGGAGCGGGATCTTCGGGACCGGGATCGGGAACTTGGGCGGTGCCGGGATCGGGGGCAGGGGGATCGGGATCTTCGGCGGTGCCGGGATGGGAGGCAGGGGGATCGGGATCTTCGGCGGTGCCGGGATCGGGGGCAGGGGGATCGGGATCTTCGGCGGTATGGGGAGGGGAGGCAGCGGGATCGGGATCTGCGGCGGTACCGGAGGCAGCGGCTTCGGCGCGGGATGCTTGCCGTGGCCGTTCTTACGGTTCTTGTGCTTTTCCTTCCAGTTGTGGTTCTTGTTTCGACTGTCCTTGCCATTTCCCTTATGGCTGGCCTTCTCGCCGTGATTGTCGTTCACAGCATTGGTGTGACTGACTGCCGCAGTCGTGTCGGGCGTCGTGGCGAATGCGCTCGTGGGCAGCACAGCGCCGCCGGCCACCAGGGCGGTCGTCGTTGCCAGCATCACGAAACGCCGGGTCAGGGGTGTCTTGGGCATGGGAGTCTCCTTGTGCGTGGATGAGGGGTGATGCACGGTTGCGGCGCGATGCCGGCTGGTGCCGGTGACTTTCATGGACTGCGTCGGCCGCAATTCACGTAAGCACGGGCCGACCGACGAGGACACGTCCCGGCATATCGGGGCTTGACACTTCGCCTTTACGCATGCCACGTAGCCGCATGAGGTGGTCAATAGGTCGAGTGGCCCGCGCGGCCGGCTCGCCGAGATCGGCCGGATCGCAGAGCTGGACCGCCACCGTCGCCCAGTGGGGGCAGCTTTTACCAAGATCGGCTTTCTGCGTCAAGCCACGTATTCGAGTGGCGTGACGCACGTGCCCTCGCAGGGTTTATTTGAAGTACGCCCACCGGGGAAGCCCGGGAGGAAATGAGGTCGGAAATCTATTCCCGGCCTGTTCTGCGGGACGGTATTCAATTCCTTTTCTTTACATCGAATGGAGAATTCTCATGCACAAGCTGTTCTCGACTCGTCGTGTTGTTCTGGCCGGAGCTTCCCTGGCGCTGGTGGGTGGCGGTATCGCGCTGCCGGCGACCGCGATGGCCGCACCGGCCGCCGTCCCGCAGCACGCCGTCACCCTCGCCCCCAGCGACAGCGCCGACGGCATCGGTACCGGCGGTGACGCCAACGCCGAGAACACCACGGTCGGTGGTGAGGCCACCGGTGGCGACGCCAACTCCGGTGTCGGCATCTGCAAGGGCAAGTGCACGATCACGACCGGTGCGGCCACCGGCGGCAACGCCAGCGCCGACGCCGTCAACACCGGCGACGCCACCTCCGTGGGCGGTAACGGCACGGGTAAGGGCGGCACCGTGAGCAAGGTCGACAAGCAGGTGATCAAGAACCAGGTCAAGAACGAGCTGAAGGCGAAGCTCGGCAAGTGAGGGCCGACAGCCCTACGGCCCCGGGAGCAGATCCCGGCGAGCCCGCCCCACCACACAGCGGACGCCGGAGAGGCTGACCACCTCTCCGGCGTCCGCTGTGTGCAGCGTCCGGCCTCATCTCCCGCTGAGCGCCGCCGTGCTCGCCCGCGTCGGCGGGGTCGGTTGCGGGGAGCCCTGCAGGGCCAGCGCGGTGAGCACGACCAGCGAATCCGTCCAGCCCAGGGGCGCGACCGAGGACGGCAGCCCGGCGCCGTTCACGGTCTCGGGAAGCTCGCCCAGCCCGTTCCGCTTCGACAGCACCCAGTCCAGCACCCTGCCCGCCCTCGCCTGCTCGCCCGTACCCGCCCAAGCGAGGGCGAAGAAAGAGGTACTGGCCGTCCAGGCGTACGATCCCCAGCTGAAATCAGGGTCGTTGCCGGGCGAGACACCGCCGTTGGGCAGCAGCAGCGCCCGGTAGGTGGAGTCCAGCGCTCCGCCGAGGCCGGGCGGGGCGGTGTTGAACGGGGGCGCCATGAACGCCACCGCGCTGTCCCGGCCGTGCCTGCCGTCGATGGTCCGCTGGTAGCCCAGCGGTGCGAAGGCGGCGGCGATGCCGGCGGAGAGCCGCCGGGCCGCGTCCCCCCAGCGCTCCGCGTCCCCGTCCATGCCCAGCCGGGCGGCCAGGTCGGCCGAGGCGTTGAGCCCGGCCAGCAGCGGGGCGGCGGTACCGATGTTGGTGGTCGCGGTGTCCAGCTCCCAGTAGTCCGGGGACGCCGGCGGCAGCCCGTTCGGACCCAGGGACCGCGCGGCGTAGTCGGCCGCCTTCCGCACCATCGGGTACAGCGCGCGCAGTCGTTCGTCCCGGCCGTTCGGCGGCGCCGCCCGGTACCACTGCCAAGTGGCCCAGGGAACCCAGCCGTTGCCGTCCAGCTGCCACTTCCGGGCATCGGGCGGTCCGCTGCCGTCCAGCTTGGTACGGGCCTCCCACGTCCCGTCGGCCCGCTGGGTGCGCGCGTCGTAGCCCAGGATCCGGTACGCCTCGTCGTGGTGCCCGGTGGCGGCGAAAGCGACGGCGGCGAAGGCGCCGTCCCTGGGCCAGGAGTACTCCCAGGGCGGTGACCATCCCGCGGCGAACGCGCCGTTGGGCTTCAGCAGCGCCCGCATCGACAGCAGCGCGCGCTGCGCCGCGGCCCGCTGCGCGGCGGTGGTCCCCGGCACCTGGCCGGCGGCAAGCCAGGCGCGGCTCTCGTCGACCTGCGCGAGGGCGCCCGCGTCATCCGCCGCGACCACGGTGGACGCGGAGGCGCCGTCGGGCAGATACCGCCACCGGCCGGACGGCAGGCGCAGCACGTTGCTGCCGTCGACGTAGGAGGCGCCGACGGCGAAGGAGGGCAGCACGGCCTCGGTGGCCACCCGGTTGGTCAGCAGCCCCGACGTACGGGCCGCGAGTGCCGAGGCGGGCACGTAGCACGGCTCTGTCTCCCCGCAGCGCTCGCTCCCGGTGGGATTGACGTGGAAGGCCAGCCGGGAGGAGTCGGCGTGCCACCCGCCCCAGTACGCCTTGTCGTAGTTCCAGCTGGTCAACGAACCGGGTACGGACTGCCGGGTGCCGTGCCAGGCGATGGGCTTGCTCTCCGCCGTGGTCGCCTGGACGAACAAGTAGTACGTGGCGCCCGCGGTGACGGAGGCGCTGACCGGGAATTCGACCCAGCCCGCCCCGGCCCCGCCCAGGGCGGCGAGGTTCAGGGTCTTCGAGGCCACCGCCGACCCGGCGTCGGCGCGGACCCGGCGGACCTGGGCGGTCACGGTCCCGGTCGCGGCACCGCTGCTCAGATAGACACTGACCCGGGAGAGCCGGGTGCCGGTCACCGTGAAGGCCTGGGCCGCCGCGTTGTTGGTGGACTTCACGCTGAACAGGGCGGTCTCGCGGCGCGTCTGCCCGTCGTAGGGCACGGCTGCCGCGGTGTTCGGGAGCACGGCGGGAACGCCCGTCAGTGCCAAGGAGAGCAGGGCGGGCAGCAGAGCCCTCGTCATCGCCATCGGATTCAGGCCCTTCCGTTGCTCGACGGGCGCGCCGGGCGGAGGGCCAGGGCGCCGAAAGCTGGACCCACCTTGCACGCATCCGGTCCTGGGGGAGGGGGAGTCGGGACGCGTACCACCGGATGGGGCCGTAACGACATCCGATCGTGTGACAGAAACAGCGGGACAAACGGCGGCGCGACCGATCAGCGGGCTCGTTTGCCCGACGGCGTCCCCGTGCAGCAGTTTCAGCCCGGCAAAGCCGGTTGACGCCGTCCGGTCGATCAGCTCTCCTGCTGTCCACCGCGTACCGGGACGCGGGTACCCAGCGGAGGGGAGCGGGAAGTGAGCGTGGACGAGCGGTGACGTGCTCTTCTTCTTCGGGGTCGAGGTCGGCCTGATCACCGTGCTGCCGTGGCTGCTGGGCTGGGGTGGGACCCGGCTCGTCGTCGCCGTACGCCGCAGGCGCCGTAACGGGCCCACGGTTTCCGGTTCTGCCGACGGGTGAGGACGGAGTCCTCAGCGGACGGGCTGGAGGCCCTGCTCCCCGGTGTGCGAGGGGAGAGCGAGTGGCGCACGATGGACGTATCCGGACCGTCACGCTGGAGAAGGCCGTGGTCCTGATGTCCGACGAAGACACGACGTTCAACAGGAAGCGGCGACTGGTCCAGGCGGTGGCCACCGTCTCGCTGGCGGCCTGCGCGCTGTTGCCTGCCAACGGTTTCGCGCCGGCCGCGATGCAGGCCCACGCCGCCACGACGGTCGCGGGCCCGGCCGCGGCAGCATCCCCGGCCCAGACTCGCTACGACCGGATCGCCACTCAGACGCTCGACGACATCGTGAACGGCAACTTCACCGCGGCCACAGCCCACTTCGATGCGACGCTGCGCAAGCTGCTGCCACCCGACGCCCTCGCGGAGGCCTGGGAGACCTACCAGGACAAGGTCGGCCGCTATCAGTCACACGGGGATCCCAAGGACGTCGCATTCGGAGAGCTCACCGTGGTCAACGTGCCGCTGCGCATGGAACACCGGCCCGGGGAGTTCCGCCTGGCCTTCCACGAGGACGGAAGCATCGCCGGTCTGTGGTTCCTCGAGACAGGAGTGCCGATCTCGTAGATCACTGGCCGCCTGCCCTCCGCCTCCCGAAGCTGCCGGGGGTCCTGAGCGGCTCTCCGGCCTCAGGTCAGGTTCAGTCCTCCGTCGAGCACGATGACCTCGCCGGTGAGATAGGTGCTGGAGATCACCGACGCCACCAGGTCGGCCACGTCGGCGGGCTGAGCCGGGCGGCGCATGGGCGCGCGCGTCCGCCACACCTCGTGCGCGTGGGCCCAGTCCTTCGTCATCGGCGTGTCCACCAGCCCCGGAGCGACCGCGTTGACCCGCACATCCGGCGCGAGCGCGGCCGCGAGCAGCCGGGTCACGTGATTCAACGCGGCCTTGCTCGCCGCGTACGGCACCGACGAGCCCTTGGGACGCACCCCGGCATGGCTGGTGACGTTCACGATGCTGCCGCCCGCGGGGGAGCGCCGCAGCGCCGGAAGTGCCGCCGTGCACAGTACCCATGGTGCGATCAGGTTGACTTCCAGCAGCTGCCGCCAGTCCGTCGGCGTCGCCGCGGCCAGGTCGTCGTGCGGGATCGGCCAGCTGATGCCCGCGTTGTTCACCAGCACGTCCAGCCGCCCGAACCGTTCGAGTGCCGCCTCGATCAGTCCCCGGGCCTCCTCCTCCACCGCCAGATCCGCCCGCAGGTACGCCCCGCCGAGCTCCGCCGCCAGTGCTTCCCCGGCTTCCGCACTGCGCCGCGAGTGCACGACGACCCGCATCCCGTCCGCCGCCAGCCTCCGCGCGACGGCCTCCCCGATTCCCGAGGTGGACCCGGTGACCAGGGCAACGGGCCGCTCCGCTTGTTCCATGCTCATACCGACGGATCCTGCCACGGCCCTCGGCGGAGAGGTAGCGGCGTGGCCATCGCCATCCGGCGGCGGTCATCCCGGTGCCGGCGTACCGCTCAGGGTGCGCGCCACCGTTCGGCGGTCCGGCTGGTCGCCTTCCACAGTTCGGGGCTTCCGGCCGGGGCGGGCCACACCTGGATCAGGTACTCCTCGACGGGATCGCTCGCGACGCGCGGGTCGCCGTCGTCGCGGTTCCTGCCGTGGACGCGGATCCGGTAGTCGCCGGGGCCGGGAAGGTCCAGCCGACCGGCCGGGTCCACTTCGGTGCCGGTCGTGGCGAAGTCGATGAACGCGGAGTCCCACGTGACGGGCACCTCGGCGACGTCCTGCCACCGGTCCGCGTCCAGGGGCGGGGCCCCTTCCCAGAGCTGGGCGGTGACGGCGATGCGGCCGATTTCCTGCCCGCACAGGACGCGGGCGCTGCCGCCGTCCGGGTCGGCCTCGACCAGGCCGTTCAGCGTCCACTCGGGTTCGAACTCGGCGACGAGATCCTCCCCCGTGAGGTCGATCGTGCCGGCGTCGACGCGGACGGTGCTGGTGATGGTGTGCTGCGGGGCGGACATGTGGGGTCTTCTCCTCGGTCTCGCATCGGAACGGGGCCGCACCCATGGTGGGTGCGGCCCTGCCCTCGGGGTGCCGGTTCAGCAGAAGTGCCGGCGCCCGGGTGGGGGGTCGGGGTCAGTCGCTGCCGCAGCCGACCGGGCCCATCGCCTGCGGAGGCGCCACGGCACCCGCGGACTTGAGGACACGGACGTAGAACGCGTCGCCCTCAAGGACCCGCTGACCGTTCAGCGACGCCTTGCGCAGACTGCCCTCACGGGAGTTGTCGCCGCCGTCGAGGAAGTGGCAGGAGTAGTCCGGGTTCCGGCTGGCCCCCTCCAGCGACTGGGCGAACGGGTACTCGTCGCACGCCAGCCCGCTGCCCGGCGGCGGCCGGGGGACGTTGCGACCGCAGGCCACGTCACGGTTGGCGTCGATGACCGTGTCGTCGAACGTGCGGTGCAGCGGGTAGCGGGTACCCGGCTTGCCCCACGGCTGGTCGAGGTTGCGCTGCGCCCAGTCGACATGCCAGGCCACCGCGTCGACCCTCGGGTTGGCGGTGTCCAGCACCCACACGGCCGCGACGTCGGGGTACACGCAGCCGCCGGTCCGGACGGGCGTGATGCGGGGCGTGTTGTCGCAGCGCGGCCGGAACGTCTTCCCGATGAGAGCACTGCCCTCGTCGTGACGGGGCGCGTCCAGGGTGGCGTACGGGCGGATGCTGTCGTTGACGAGGGCCCGGCCCGGCGACGACACGGTGAACTCGTACGTCCGCGTCTGGTTCGGGAACAGGAGCTGCTCCCCCGACTCGTCCACGTCGCAGTGGTTGCACTCGAAGCCGACCCGGCCGTTGGTCAGCCAACCCGCCCACGAGGACGGGTCCGTCAGCCGCAGCTCCACCTTGTACTGCGACTTGTACCGGTTGCGCGGGTCCAGCGTGGCCGTGACCTTGGAATGCAGGGTCGCCGTCCCCGCGGGTGCTCCATTGACCGTGTAGATCACCGGGATCTTCAGGTTCGAGCACGATGCGGTACGGGTGAGCCGGGTGAACCCTTCGGCACAGTCGATCGCCTGGGTGCCGACGTCGGCGGCGCCCACGTCGCCCTCGGTGTCCGTGAGGGTGGTTGCCTGCTCCGGAGTGCCCAACGTGATGGCGAGTCGACCTGATCCGGAGTCGTTCGGTTCGGGCGCGGCGCTTGCGGGTGCGGCCACTGCCAGGGAAATCAGCAGGGCGGTACCGATTGCAGCGACTGCCGCGCGTGTCCTACTTAACGATCCTTTACCCATGCGGGTCAGTCCTTCGTCAGTCGTCGAACGGATTGACCCGTGCATGCTGAAACGTTCTCCGGCGGTCGGTCAACAGGCCGTTGAGATCTACCGGACCTCCTCACGCAAACCCCCCGACGCGCACGCATATCCCACACCCGGGAACCCGAACCTGGTCGCGACAGGGGTGATGGCCCCGGCTCGTTCCTGTGCCGACCCTGCGGGTTTCCTTAAGGGACCTTGAAGAACGCCTCCAGGAGGCTCTTTTCGCTGGTCACCGCCCTAGGCTCGGTCGCACCCGTCCTCCCTTTCTCTCTGTGAGGTGCTACAGGCATGAGCCGCAGCCGAACTCCCGGAACTCCGTCCCGCGTCGAGGCGCGACGGAAGAAGACGGTGCGCACGCGCATCGTGCTGTCCCTCACCGCGGCGGCCGCGGCGGTGGCGGTCGGGGTCGCGGTGGCCGACTCCGACGGCGGTGCGCGCGTCGGCCAGCGGGCCGATGGCGCCACCGGACCGAAGTCCGGGACGGCGGGCTCCGGTAACGAGGAGGCGACGGCGACCCCTTCGTCCCCTCTCCCCACGGTCACCGCCGACGCCGCGTCCGCGACGGGCGCGATGCCGTCCGGAACGCCCGGAGCCGACGCCACGGGATCGGCCGCTCCCACGACATCCGCGGCAGAGGAGAGCAGCCCGGCCGCGCCGGCGTCGACCCAGTCCCGCAAGCCCGCGCGGACGCCCGCCGCGACCACCGGCGGCGGTTCCGGGGGTTCCGGCGGCTCCTCAGGCAGCGCATCCGGCGAGTCCGAGTCCGCGGTGCTCGCCCTGGTCAACAAGGAGCGGGCGGCGGCCGGGTGCGGCCCCTTGGCCGTGAACGCCAAGCTGAGCGCCGCGGCACGGGGGTACAGCGACACCATGGCCCGCAGCGGCGTCATGTCCCACACCGGACCCGACGGGTCCACCATGACCACCCGCGTGGAGGCGGCCGGGTACGGATGGTCCCGCCTGGGCGAGAACATAGCCCGGGGCCAGGCGGACGCCGACGCGGTCATGAACGCGTGGATGAACAGCCCCGGCCACAAGGCCAACATCCTCAACTGCGCCTTCCGGGAGATCGGCATCGGTGTCCACAAGGGCGACGGCGGCCCGTGGTGGACGCAGAACTTCGGGACGCCGAAGTAGGAATCCCCCGACCGGCACACGTCCTCCGACCCGTACGCGGGTCAGGAGGACGTCGGCGTTTGCCCGCGGAGCCGGAGCCGGAGCCGGAGCCAGGGCCGGGCCAGGGCCGGGGCCAGGGCCGGGGCCGGCCGTGGCTGTTGGGGGGAGGTGGTGACGGGCGGTGCGGCGCGTCGGCCACTATGGGGCCGTGCCTCGAATTCCGCGCTACCTGCTCATATGGCTGTCGTGCACGGCCGCCAGCGTGACCGCCGTGCTCGTCACGGTCCAGTTCGTGGTCGGCTCGACCAGGCATACGCCTCCGGTCGCGCGGTCCGCCCCGATGGTCTTCGATTCGCCGCCGGCGTGGCTGGCGACGGAGGGCCGGTCCCCGAGCCCGCAGTCCCCGAGCGCGCCCGCCGGCGGCTCGCCCACCGCGACCGAACGCCCCTCTCCCTCGGCTTCGACGTCCACACCCGCGAAGACCTCGACGGGAGCCCCTCGGACCACCGCACCGAAGCCCGCCGTCGACTGCGAGGACGGCGGACCGGGCCTGCACACCGTTCCCTCGCAGGGCGGCAAGGCCACGGTGCGGTACGGGAGCGGCGGCGTGTGCCTGATCTCCGCGATACCCAGCCGCGGATTCAAGGCCACCACGTCACAGACCTCGGACGACACCCTGACGGTCACCTTCTCCAGCGCGGACCACCGCTCGGTCATCACGGCGACGATCGAGCCGATGGCCAAGGCCAGCGTCCGTGAGACATCGTTCTGAGGGCCCGGCCGCTCCGGCCGCTCCGGCGTACCCGGCCTACCCGGCGGCGCACACAACGCCCCGGTCCCTTTTGCGGGTTTCACCTCCTTGTATGCGCTCATCGCCCCAGTTCCGGCGAAGCGGAAGGTGAGCTGTTCCTTAGGGGAACCTGAAGATCACGCTCACACGGTTCGGGCGGCCCGCGGCGGTCCTATGCTCGCGTCAGCCGAGCGGCCTTCGGCGTCCCGGCGGATGGCCCCGGCGACCCGTCGAGCCGTCGCGCCGCCGGCTTCACCGAGCCGGGAGGCGTTTCGCCCTTCCCGCAGTCCGAACCGTGCCTTGGGGTGTCTTCACCATGACTTCTCGCATACTCCGACCCGTCCGTGCAGGCCGCCGCACGACGCAGCCCCGCTCCGCCGCCGCGCCCCGCGGGGTGCGGCTGCCGCTGGTCGCCGCGGCCGTGGTCGCCGCGGGACTGACCGCCGCGTGCGGGCCGACCTCCCAGCCCGTCGGGTCCGCCTCTCCGTCCGCGGCCGGACAGTCGTCGCAGGCCCTCCCCGCCGGGACGGAGTCCGCGTCCGCGTCCGCCGAGGCGTCCTCGACCGCGTCGGCCTCGCCGTCGGCGTCCGCCAGTACCCCGCCCGGTTCCTCGCCGACCCCCTCGCGTGCCCAGACCACTTCGGCCGCGCCCAAGCCGCCCCGTACGTCTGCCGCGCCCGCGCCGGCACGGATACCCGGGCCCGGTTACGACAGCTCGGCCGATGCGCAGAAGCAGATCGACGCGGCACTGAGCGCGGCCAAGGCCGACGGAAGGATGGTGCTGCTCGACTTCGGGGCCAACTGGTGCGGCAACTGCAAGGCGGCCGACAAGGTGTTCGCCCAGCCGCAGACGGCGGCGATCCTCGGGGCCTCGTACCACCTGGTCAAGGTCGACATCGGTGGCAACAGCTCCGCCAACTCCGCGCTCCTGCGCAAGTACAGCCCCTCGGGCGGCAGTTACAAGATGCCCGTCCTGATCGTCGTCACGCCGTCCGGTACGGTGCGCACCGATACCCACGCCACGGGCAACCCCTCCCTGACCTCGGACGGGATCAACTCCTTCCTGCGCCAGTGGGCGTCATGAGACGACCGGCTCCGCGGCCCGCCGCCCTGGCCGGCGCCGGACTCGGGGCGGCGGTCGCTTGCGTCCTCGCCGCCATCGGCACGGCCGGCACCGGCGCCGGCGGTGCCGGGGCGTCGGCCGGGCCGGCGACTGGCGCGGTCAGGGCCGCGGCCGCGGCCACGGTCGTGGACTCCGCCGCCCGGCCGACCGCGCCCGTGCTGGAGGGCGAGGACCTCGACGGGAAGCCGGTCAGCCTCGCCGAGTTCCGGGGCCACGTCGTCGTGCTCAATGTCTGGGGGTCCTGGTGCGGCCCCTGCCGGGCGGAGGCCGACGACCTGGAGCGGCTCAGCGGGCAGACCCGGGCCGAGGGGGTCCGTTTCCTCGGGATCAACACCCGCGACCGGGACCGCGCGGCAGCACAGTCCTTCGTACGCGCGCACGGGCTGGGCTTCCCCAGCCTCCACGATCCCGCCGGTGAACTCCTGCTCCGCTTTCCTCCCGCGTTCCTCAACCCGCGGGCGATCCCGTCAACCCTTGTGATCGACCGCCGCGGACGCATCGCCGTCAGCATCGGGGGAGCGGTCACCGACGAGGAGCTGAGGCCCCTTCTCGCGCGTGTGGCGGAGGAAGAGTCATGACGGCGCTCACGGGCCTTGCGCTCGTCGCCGCGGACGCCCCCTCCCTCCTCCAGGGGACGCCGGCCGTCGCCGCTCCCGTGGCGTTCTTCGCGGGACTCGTCTCCTTCCTCTCACCGTGCGTACTGCCGCTCGTGCCGGGCTACCTCAGCTACGTGACCAGCCTGTCGGTCTCCGACCTGGCGGGCGCCCGCGGCGGGCAACGCCGCCGTATGGCGGCCGGCGCGGCGCTGTTCGTCCTGGGCTTCACGGCGGTCCTCGTCTCCGGAGGCGCCCTGTTCGGGTACTTCGGCCGTAGCCTGCTGGCCCACCAGGAGGTGATCACCCAGGCGCTCGGCGTCTTCACCGTGCTGATGGGGCTGTCCTTCATGGGCTTCCTGCCGGGCTTCACGCAGCGGGAGTTCCGCAGCCACCGGCGGCCCGTGCTCGGACTGGCCGGCGCACCCGTGCTCGGGATGGTGTTCGCGGTCGGGTGGACCCCGTGCATCGGCCCGACGCTGGCCGCCGTGCAGGCGCTCGCCTGGAACGAGGCGAGCGCGGCCCGCGGGGCCCTGCTGATGGCGGCGTACTGCCTCGGGCTGGGCCTGCCGTTCATCCTGGCCGCGTTGGCCTTCCGCCGGGCCCTGGGCGCCTTCGGCCTGGTCAAACGCCACTACCAGTGGGTCCTGCGGATCGGCGGCGGCATGCTCGTGCTCGTCGGCGTGCTGCTGGCCACCGGCGTGTGGAACGACCTGGTGTACCGGCTGCAGTTGTGGAGCGCGGACTTCACCCCAGCCGTCTAGGCCGATCCGCTTCCCTCCCTCCCCTCCCTCCCCTCCCTTCTCCTCCCCTGATGCAGAGGCACAGATGAACGTTTCCGAGTATGTGAGGCATTCCCGGAAGGCCCGCATCGCGGCTGCCCTCCTCTCCTTGGCCGCGCTCGCCGCATGCGGCGAACAGCCCGCCGAGGGCGGCGAGGCCGCGCCCACGACGCGCTTCACCGAGAACGGGGTCACCGTCACCCTCTCGGTGTCCGACTGGCATGCCCCGAAGGGGACTTTGACCGCGGTCTTCACCCCCGAGGAGAAGGGGTTCCACCTCTACAGCACCGATCTGCCACCCACCGGAATCGAGGGCGTGGGCAGACCGACGGCGATGGACGTCACCGGGGTCCTCCGGGCGGACGGGAAACTGACAGCCGCCGCGGACGTACGGACGATCAGCGTGCCCGGTGTCGAGGCCCCGGTCCCCGTCTACCCGGACGGCCCCGTCACCACCACGCTGCCCATCCGCGCCGACGGCAAGGGGGACGCGACGGTACTGCTCGGGTACGCGAGCTGCAGCGCGCAGGAGGGCTGCACCATTCCGGTCTCCGACCGCCCCGTGCACCTGCGCATCACCGACCACGGCCCGGCCTTCGGCGCCCCGTAGGAACGGGCGTTCACTTAAGGTGTGCCCATGCCCAGCGTCCTGGTCGTGGAAGACGACCCCAGCATCCGCCAGTCACTGATCGAGGTCCTGGCGGAGCACGGGTATGCCGTACGCAGCGTGGGCGACGGGTTCGGCGCCTTGCGCGAGGTGACCCAGACGCCCGTCGACGCGGTGGTCCTCGACCTGGGGCTGCCCGATCTGGACGGAGGAGACGCACTGCGCATGATCCGTGGCATTTCCTCCGTTCCCGTACTGGTGGCCACCGCCCGCGACGACGAGACGGAAATCATCAAGCTCCTCAACGCGGGCGCCGACGACTACCTGGTCAAGCCCTTCTCCGGGGGACAACTCATCGCACGCCTCTCCGCCGTCCTCAGGCGCACCAGCCACGTTCCGCCCGCCCATGCCGCTCAGGGTTCGCTGCCGGCACAGGCAGCCGAACCGCTGCGCCCCACCACCGTGGGCGAGCTGGCGGTGGATCCCGGCGCGCGCACCGCGTACCTGGCCGGCCGGGAGCTGCGCCTCACCCGCCGGGAGTTCGACCTCCTGGCCTTCCTCGCCCACCACACCGGCCAGGTAGTCTCCAAGCGCCGCCTGCTGACCGAGGTCTGGCGCGAGCCGTACGTGGACGACCAGACCGTCGACGTGCACCTGTCGTCCCTCCGGCGCAAGCTCGGCGAACGCGCGGCGGCCCCGCGCTACCTGCTGACCGTCCGCGGCGTCGGCATCAAACTGGTGGCGCCGCGTTGAGACGCTCACTGGCCGGAGTGGCGCTCGCCGTGACCTCCATGGTCGCCCTCTCCTTCCTCATACCGCTGGCCGCACTGGTGATGTCGCTGGTCAAGGAGCAGAGCGTCACCGCGGCCGAGCAGCGGGCCGCCGCCCTGGCCCCCGTACTGACGTTGACCACGGATCCGTCCGCCCTGCGGGAATCCGCCGCCGGCCTGGACGCGACCGAGCACCTGGTCGTCCACCTGCCGGACGCCCCCGCCCTCGGCCGCTCCCGAGCCCCCGCCGCACTGCTCGAACGGGCACAGAAGGGGCGCGAGTCCATCTCCCAGCGGATTCCCAGCGGCTGGATCTGCCTGCAGCCGGTGGTGCTGCCCGGCGACCGGGTCGCCGTCATCGAGAACTTCGTCCCCGAGGAGGAGCTGACCCGCGGGGTCAGGACCTCCTGGGCGGTCATGCTCCTCCTCGCCGTCGGGCTGATCGGCGGGTCCGTGCTGGTCGCCGACCGCCTCGGTGCGAAGGTCGTCAGGTCCTCCAAGAGACTCGCCCACGCTTCCCACGCGCTGGGCGAGGGCAACCTGGACGCCCGCGTGGACCCCATGGGCCCCAAGGAACTGCGGGACGCGGGCATCGCCTTCAACGCCATGGCCCACCGGATGACCGAACTGCTCGCCGTCGAACGCGAACTGGTCGCCGACCTGTCCCACCGGCTGCGCACCCCGCTGACCGCCCTGCACCTCGCATCGGAGCGCATGGCGGGCTCACCGGAGTCGGCCAGGGTCGAGGCGGCGGTGGGCGCACTGGAGGCGGAACTCCAGGCCATCATCACCGCGGCGCGCACCCCGCTCTCCGTGGGCCCCATGGGCCAGGGCATGCTCGGCACGGAAGCGGGCACGGGCCACGCCGCCACCGGCGCGGGACCGTCCGGACCCCGCTGCGAGGCAGCCGACGTCGTCCGGCGCCGGACAGCCTTCTGGGCGGTCCTGGCGGAGCAGCAGAGCCGGACCTGCTCCCTCGACATCACCCAGGAGCCCACGACCGTCAGCCTCTCCGACGACGACATCGCCGCCGTGGTGGACGCGCTCATCGGCAACGTCTTCCGCCACACCCCGCCCGGTACCCCGTTCGGTGTCCGCGTCGTCCGCACCGCCCAGGCCGTGGAGCTGGTCGTGGAGGACGCCGGTCCGGGCATCCCGGAACCGGACCGGGCCCTCTCCCGAGGGAGCAGCACCGGTTCCTCGGGGCTCGGCCTCGACATCGCCCGCAGGGCCGCCACCGTCACCGGCGGCTCGATGCGCATCGCGCGCGGGCCTCGTGGAGGCGCGCACATCACCGTGGTCTTCGTACTCGCTCCACCCCTGCTGTCCGGGCGCGGGCCACGTACGTCCCGACGGCGTACGGGATGGCCGCGCAGCCGGTGAAAGCCTCTGCCGACCGGGCCGCTCGGCCGGGTCGGGTGCCCGGTCCTCGGCGGTGGAGTGGGAGAGTGGGGGTATGTGCGGTCGTTACGCTTCTTCCCGGGCCCCGGGGGACCTCGCGGGTCTCTTCGACGCCGAGCACGATCCCGGCGCCGCGGTGCTGGGGCCGTCATGGAACGTGGCCCCGACCGATGACGTGTGGGCGGTCCTGGAGCGTGCCGACCGCGACACCGGGGAGGTGCTGCGCCGGCTGCGGCCGGTGCGGTGGGGCCTGGTGCCGTCGTGGGCGAAGGACCCGGCGGTGGGCTCGCGCATGATCAACGCACGGGTCGAGACCGTGCACGAGAAGCCGGCCTACCGGCGCGCGTTCACCCGTCGGCGGTGCCTGCTCCCCGCCGACGGCTTCTACGAATGGGTCGCCGTGCCCGCGACCGGCTCGGCGAAGGCGTACAAGCAGCCGTACTTCATCCGGCCCGAGGACGCGGGGGTGATGGCGATGGCCGGGCTGTACGAGTTCTGGCGCGACCCGGCCGTCAAGGACGGCGACGACCCGTCGGCCTGGCTGACCACGGCCACGATCATCACCACCGAAGCCACCGATCTGGCCGGCCGCGTCCACCCCCGCATGCCGCTGGCCCTCGACCCCGGCGACTACGACACCTGGCTCGACCCCGCCCACGAGGACACCGCCGACCTGCGCGCCCTGCTCCACACCCCGGCCGGCGGCCGCCTCGCGGTGACGGCGGTCTCGACGGCGGTCAACAGCGTCCGCAACAACGGCCCCCACCTCCTCGAGCCGACGACCCCGTAGCCGCGGATCGTGCGGGGACGCCGTCAGACCGGCGGGAAGGACGGGGCGACCCCGAGGGCCGGCGCGATGGCCCGCCAGATCGTCGACCGGGCCGTGGCCAGGTCGAACCCGGGGGTCCTCCAGCATCAGGCGGATGCCGAAGCCGTCGCACAGGGCGAGCACGAGCGTGCTGAGCGCCGAGACGTCGCAGTCGGTGAACTCGCCGGACGCGATGCCCCGTTCCACGACCCCGCCGACCCACGCGTGCAGCTGGTCGTACAGATCGACGGCGAGGTGCCGCGCCGTGCCGTCGCGCAGCGCGCGCACCCACAACTCCTGCCAGAGCTTCCAGTCCTGGCGGAGCTCCGCGTCCGTGGGCAGCATGCTGCGCACGATGCGGGCCAGGACGACCGCGGCCGGGTGGCCGGCCACATGGAAGGCGCCGTCCGCACCGGACGCGACGCCGCCGAGGAGGCGCTGCGCCGTGGCTGACACCCTGCGCAACCACATCGGGGGAGCGGACCGCCCCGCCGCCTCGGGCGCGACGATGGCCCTGACCGACCCCTGCACCGGCGGGGTGCACGGGCACGCCCCGCGCTCCGGTCCGGCCGACACGGACGCCGCCTGCGCCGCGGCGGCAGCGGCGTACGCGCGCTGGTCCACCACCACCCCGGCCGCCCGGCAGCGCGCCCTGCTCGGCATCGCCGATGCCATCGAGGCGCACGCGGACGCCTTCACGGCCGCCGAAACCGGGGACACCGGCAAGCCGTCGGACCGGTTCAGGGACGAGGAGCCGCCCGCGATCGTCGACACCGTGCGCTACTTCGCCGGAGCCGCGCGGAACCTGCCGGGAGCCGCCGCGGCCGAGTACACCGAGGGCCGCACCTCCCTGCTCCGCCGCGAACCGGTCGGCGTCTGCGCCCACATCACCCCCTGGAACTACCCGCTGATGATGGCCGCGTGGAAGATCGCACCGGCCATCGCCGCCGGGAACACCACCGTGCCGAAGCCCGCCGACACCTCTCCCTCCTCCGCCGTGCTGCTGGCCCGGATCGCGGCCGGACACCTGCCGCCGGGGGTGCTCAACGTCGTCTGCGGCGACCGCGACACCGGCCGGGCCCTCACCGCACACCCGGAGGTCGCCCTGATCGCCGTCACCGGCAGCGTCCGAGCCGGCCGGGAGATCGCGGCGGCCGGGAGATCGCGGCGGCCGCCGCGGCCGACCTCAAACGGGTGCACCTGGAACTCGGCGGCAACGCCCCGGTCATCGTCCACGACGACGTGGACATCGAGGCCACCGCCGCAGCCCTCGCCGCGGTCGCCTACTACAACGCCGGCCAGGACTGCACCGCGCCCACCCGGCTCCTGGTCCACCGCCGGATCCACGACGCGTTCCTCGCGGCCTTCGCCACCGAGGCCGGCAAGCTCCGCACCGGCCCCCCGGTCGAGTCCGGCGCCGACTTCGGCCCCCTCAACAACGCGGCCCAACTCGCCTCGGTGCGGGCCCTGCTGGACCGCCTGCCGGCCCACGCCGAGATCGTCACCGGCGGCAGCCGGCTCCCGCGCCCCGGTTTCTTCCAGGAGCCCACCGTGGTCGCCGGTGTCCGCCAGGACGACGAGATCGTGCAGGAGGAGATCTTCGGCCCGGTGGTGACCTTCCAGCCCTTCGCCGACGAGGCCGAGGCCCTGTACCTCGCCGACGCCGTCCGTTTCGGCCTGGCCGCGAGCGTGTGGACCACCGACAACGCCCCGGGTCGGGCTTTGTATCGGGCGGGTATCAAGGAGCGCTTGGTTGTCCATCGAACCAGTGCGCCGGGCGCGATGTGGTTGCCGCGCCCGATGTCTGCCATATCGTTCCTTTCGGGTCCCCTCCGCACGTGGGTGCACACGGGACCCGTGTCTCACCACCGTCCGAACAGGAGTGATCCGCCCGTGTCCTCGTCCGCCCCGGCTCCGGCCTCTGCGCGGCCTGTGCGCGTGCTGCTCGTGGAGGACGACGACCTGATGCGCCGGTCCTTCACCGTCGCCCTCGAACGCTACGGCTACCGGATGAAGGCCGCGGCCGACGGACTGACGGGGCTGGAGCTCTTCCGCGAGGAAAGCTTCGACCTGCTGATCCTGGACGTGATGCTGCCCGGCCTCGACGGGATCGGCCTGTGCCGCAGGGTCCGGGAGTCCAGCCTGGTGCCGATCCTGATGATGTCCGCTCGCGGCGACGGCCTCGACGTCGTGGCCGGTCTGGAGGCCGGCGCGGACGACTACGTGGTCAAACCCGTGGACACCTACGTACTCGTGGCACGCATCCGTTCCCTGCTGCGGCGGGCGACCTACGCCCCCGCCCCAGGCCCCGGGCAGGCCACAGGCGGCGGGCCGTCACCGTCCGAGGGCGAGCGGCTGGTCTTCGGGGACCTGACCATCGACACCGGCGGCCTGGAGGTGTCCGTCTCCGGAAACCCGGTCGCGCTGACCCCGACCGAACTGAAGCTGCTGCTGGAGTTCGCCGCCCACCCGGGCATCGTGCTGGAGCGGCACACCCTGCTGAGGGACGTGTGGGAGTACGGCTGGGACGGCGACAGCCGGGTCGTGGACCTGTGTGTGCAGCGGCTGCGCGGCAAGCTGGGCAGGGATCGGATCGAGACGGTCCGCGGCTTCGGCTACAAGCTCAGGCGCTGAGACCGGTGCGCCCGTTCAACCGACCGCGGTCGGCCCCCGTGCCCCTGCGCTGGAAGATCGCCGCGCTGGCCGCGTCCACGGCGTGCCTGGTCGCAGCGGCGGTGGGCGTGCTGGTGCACGTGTGGACCGCGCAGGACATCCGGAGCCGCGCCGAAGCACGCGCCTTCAACAGTCTGTACTCGGCCATGGACGTCTACCGGCGCACCGGAACCCTCGCGGACGGTGCCGAGCTCGATCCGGCCGGGCTGCCCGCCACACTGCGGCACCCGGCGGACGGCGCCAGGCACACGGCGTACGACGGACGCGTCGACGGGAACGTGGGCCCGAGCGTCTGGGCCGCCCAGCGGGTCGACCGCCCGGGCGGCCGGGTGCTGGCCGTTCAGGTCAACATGAGCTCGGACCTCCACGGGCTGCGCCGACTCGACGTGATCATGGCTGTGGCCTCGCTGATCGCACTCGCGGCGGCCACGCCCCTGGCGGTCTACGGAGCCGGGCTGCTCGGCCGCCGGCTGGGGCGCGTCTCCGAGACCGCGGGCCGGATCTCCGCCGGGGACCTGGATGCCCGGACCGGGCCCACCAAGGGCCGCGACGAGGTGGCCGACATCGCCGCCACCGTCGACCTCATGGCGGACAGTCTCAGCCGACGGCTGCGCACCGAGCGCCAGTTCACCGCGGACGTGGCCCACGAGCTGCGCACCCCCGTCGGCGGGCTGCTGGCCGCCGTCGACCTGCTGCCGCCCGGTGAGACGGAGGACCTGCTCCGGGCCCGGGTACGTGATCTGCGGAGCCTGGTCGAGGACCTGCTGGAGATCTCCCGGCTGGACGCCGGCGCCGAACAGCCGGTCCGCGCCCATGTCCCGCTCCACGCGGTCGTCTCCGAGGCCGTGGCGCGCACCGGCCTCGACACCGAGGTCACCGTGACCGTCACCGACGCGGCGCACCAAGAGCCCGCCGAGGCCGCGCGGACCGTGGAGACCGACCCGCGCCGCCTCGAACGGATCGTCAGCAACCTCGTCGTCAACGCCCACCGGCACGGGGACACCCCGGTACGGGTCACCGTCGAGGGCCGTACCGTCGTCGTGCGCGACCATGGCCCCGGCTTCCCCCCGGACCTGCTGCGCGACGGCCCGCGCCGCTTCCACACGGGCGCGAAGGAGCGCGGCTCGGGCCACGGCCTGGGCCTGACCATCGCCCTGGGCCAGGCCCGGGTCCTCGGTGCCGAGCTGCGCCTGGACAACGCCCCGGACGGCGGCGCCGTCGCCACCCTGCGGCTGCCGTCCTGACCGCCCGGCGGCCCCCTACGGAACCGCTACGAAGCCGAGCGGACGCCGATACACGGCGGCTGAGGTCCTGATACGTCTCCCGGACACCTTTGGTGTGCACCCTTCCGCATCCGAAGACCGCACCGAAGAGGAATCCCCGTGACCGCCGATCCCCGTCACCAGCCCGACGTGCTCATGCCGTACCCGACGACCGGGACCGCGGCCGCCACCACCGACCTGTCGAAGGTCTACGGCAGCGGCGACACCCGCGTCGTCGCCCTGGACCGTGTCAGCATCTCCTTCCGGGAGGGCGAGTTCACCGCGATCATGGGCCCCTCCGGCTGCGGGAAATCCACCCTGATGCACTGCGCCGCCGGGCTCGACTCGTTCACCTCCGGAACCGTCCGCGTCGGCACCACCGACCTGGGCACGCTCGACGACCGGCAACTCACCGCGCTGCGCCGCGACCGGATCGGCTTCATCTTCCAGGCGTTCAACCTGCTGCCGACGCTGACCGCCCTGGAGAACATCACGCTGCCGCTGACCATCGCCGGTCGCCGGCCCGATCGGCAGTGGCTGGACCGCGTGGTCTCCATGGTCGGCCTCTCCCAGCGCCTCGGTCACCGTCCCGGACAGCTGTCCGGCGGGCAGCAGCAGCGCGTCGCGGTGGCCCGCGCCCTGGTCTCCCGCCCCGCGATCATCTTCGGCGACGAGCCCACCGGCAACCTCGACTCCCGCGCCGGGTCCGAGGTCCTGGGCTTCCTGCGCGACTCCGTGCGCGAGCTGGGCCAGACCGTGGTCATGGTCACCCACGACCCCGTCGCCGCCGGCTACGCCGACCGCGTGGTCTTCCTCGCCGACGGCCGCCTGGTCGACGAGATGACACATCCCACCCCGGACCGGGTGCTGGACCGGATGAAGGCCTTCGACACCCGCTCACGCACGAGCTGACCCGCCCTCACGCCAGCCCCGAACCAGCCGCCCGCTCGCCTGCGTCGAGCCAGCCTCCCAGGATTCCGCACCCATGTTCCGTACCGCCCTGCGCAATGTGCTCGCGCACAAGGCCCGCTTGCTGATGACCGCGTTCGCGGTGATGCTCGGGGTCACCTTCGTCACCGGCAGCCTCGCCTACGGCGACAGCCTGAAGCAGGCGGCCGTCGACCGGGCGACCGCCGGCTACGACCGCATCTCCCTCAACATCGCACCCGATACCGCCCCTGACGGCCCGTCGCCCACCCTCGACGACCGCACACGGACCACCCTGGCCGGGCTCCCCGGCGTCACCGCCGCCGCGGGCCGCGTCAGCGGCTTCGCAGCCGTCGCCGACCGCGAGGGCCGGCTGCTCGGCAACGGCCGGTTCCGCCAGGGCGGCAACTACGCCCCGAACGCGAAGGGAACGGACCCCGCCTACCGGTTCACCCAGGGGTCCGGCCCCACCGGCGACCGGACGATCGCCCTCGACGAGGCCAGCGCCGCCAAGGCCGGCTACCACATCGGTGACACCGTGCGCGTCGGTACGAACACGGGAGCCGACTCCTACGAGCTCACCGGCGTCTTCCGCACCGACGGGTCCAAGCTCTCCCCCGGGGGCAGCCTGACGCTGTTCAGCGGCCCTGTCGCCCAGCGGCTGTTCCTCCAGCCCGGCCAGTACACGCGCATCGAGGTCACGGCCGATCCCGGCACCGACGTGACGCAGCTCGCCGGGCGCGTCGAAGCGGTGCTGCCCGAGGACACCAGCGCGATCACCGGGGTCCAGCTCGCCCGGCTCCAGGCGAACCTCGCCTCCAGCGACAGCGACACCATGAGCCAGATCATGCTGGGCTTCGCCGCGGTCGCCCTGTTCGTGGCCACCTTCCTCATCTCCAACACCTTCACCATGCTGGTCTCCCGGCGCACCCGGGAGCTGGCCCTGATGCGGGCCGTCGGCGCCTCGCGTCAGCAGGTGCGCCGCATCCTGCTCACCGAGTCCGTCCTCGTCGGACTGATCGCCTCCGTGGCCGGCACCGTGGCCGGCGCCGGCGTCGCCTCCCTGCTCCAGACCCTCTTCGCCTCCACCGACTCCCCGCCGGCCCCGCTGGTCCTCACGCCGGCCACCGTGATCATCGCGATGCTGGTCGGCACCGCCCTGCCCGTTGTGGCCGCATGGCTTCCGATCCGCCGGGCCATGGCCATCCCGCCCGTCGCCGCGCTGAGCGCGGCCGAGCCCCCGGTGCCCGCGAGCGCCGGCTCCCTGCGCAGCCGCCTCAGCGCCGCGCTGTTCCTCGTCGGCATCGCCACCGTGACGTACGGGGCCATCACCACGGGGAAGGACGCCCGGACCGTCATCGGCCTCGGCGCGGGCCTCGCCCTGGTCGGGGCGATCTGCCTCATCCCGCTGCTGTCCCGGCCGTTCGTCGCTCTGGTCCGGCCGCTGCTGATCCGCCTGAACCCGGTGCACGGCGACCTCGCCGCCCGCAACACCGTGCGCGACCCGCGCCGCACCGGCGCCACCGCCGCCGCGCTCGCCATCGCCCTCACCCTCGCCTCGGGCCTGTCCGTCCTCGGCGCCTCCGCCTCCCGGTACCTGGAACGCGCGACCACCCACGCCCTCACCGCCGACTACCTGGTGAAGCCCCCCTCGGGCGGCCAGCGGATGACCCCCGCCACCGCCGAACTCCTCAAGAAGCTGCCGGGCGCCGCCTACAGCCCGCTCGACCAGTCCACCCAGTACGAGCTGGGCGGCACCACCTCCGTGCTGACCGGCGTCGATCCCGCCACCATCGGCGAACTCCTGCGGTACGACGTGATCGAGGGCTCGCTCGACAGCCTTGCCGAGGGCCGGATCGCCGTGGCCGACTTCAAGGCGAGGTCGGCCGGCTGGAAGGTCGGTCAGAGCCTGCCCCTGAAGCGGCAGGACAAGCAGGGCAGCGTCACCATCGGCGCCATCTACACGGCGGACGAGCAGAGCGAGCTGATGCCCAGCATCACCGCGCCCGCCTCCCTCGTCTCCCGCTACGACTCCGCCCCGGCCACCCACGCGATCCTCGTCTCCACGAAGGGCGGACCCAGCCGGGCCGCGCTCGCGGACGTCACCCGCGCCCTCGGCGACAACCCCGCCCTGGCCGTCCTCGACAAGGAGACCATCGCAGCCGAGGACACCAGCGGCATCGGCGACCAACTCAACGTCTTCTACGCCCTGCTGAGCATGGCCCTGGCGATCGCCGCACTCGGGATCGCCAACACCCTCGCGATGTCCGTCCTCGAACGCCGCAAGGAGATCGGCACTCTGCGCGCCCTGGGCCTGGACCGCGCCGGAGTGACCCGGATGATCCGCATCGAGGCCCTGCTCGTCGGCGCACTCGGCGCGACCGTCGGCACGGTCCTGGGCGTCTTCCTGGGCTGGGCACTCGGACGCACCCTCCAGGAGAGCGTCGCCGGCTACACGCTGGTCCTTCCCTGGGGCCGTCTCGCTCTCGGCGTGCTCATCGCCCTGACAGGCGCGCTGCTCGCCTCGCTCTGGCCGGCCCGCAGGGCCGCCCGTGTCGACATTCCCGCTGCGACGACGGCGTAGGGGCCGCCCTCGGACGTGAACGGGTGCTCAGCCCGGGGCGCTGTCAGTGGCGGCTGGGAGGATCGCCGGATGACGACATCTTCTGCTGCCATCAGCGCCTACTGGGACGCCGCGGCCCCCGACTTCGACGACGAACCGGACCACGGCCTGCGGGCTGTGGAAACCCGCGCCGCATGGGCCGGTCTCCTGACCGCCTGGCTCCCGTCCGGCCCGGCGGACGTGCTGGACGTGGGCTGCGGCACCGGCTCGCTCTCCGAGCTGGTCGCCGCAGCCGGGCACCGGGTCACCGGCGTGGACCTGGCTCCGCGGATGGTCGAGCGGGCGCGGGCCAAACTGGCCGGCGCCGGCCTTCCGGGCCGCTTCCTGGTCGGCGACGCCGCCCAGCCGCCGACCGGCGAGGAGCGGTTCGACGTCCTGCTCTCCCGCCACCTGGTGTGGACCCTGCCCGACCCGCGGGCCGCATTGAACGAGTGGGTCAGCCGCATCCGCCCCGGCGGACTTCTCGTCCTGATCGAGGGCCGCTGGCGCGAGGCCGGACAGAGCGGCGTGCCGTACGTGGCCGGCGCCGAAACCCTGCCCTGGCACGGGGGCATCGCCGCCGACGACCTCGCCGCCGCCGTGCGCCCGCTCGTCAGCGACCTGCGCGTCGAACCCCTCAGCGGCGATGCCACCCTGTGGGGCGGCCCGGTGACCGACGAACGCTACGCGCTGATCGCCCGGATCTGATCGGAGAAGGTTCGCCAACCCGTCCGCCGTCAGGCGTCCGCGCGCAGGAGATCGGCGCACTTCTCACCGATCATCATCGTCGTGATGCACGGATTGACGGTGACGAGATCCGGCATGACCGATCCGTCCGCGACCCGCAGCCCGTCGACCCCCTTGACCCGCAGGCGGGCGTCGAGCGGCGCCATGGGGTCGCCGTCGGCCCCCATCTTCACCGTGCAGGACGGGTGGTAGACGGTGTTGTGTGTCTTGCGGACGTAGTCGAGCAGCTCGTCGGCGGTGCGGACGTCGGGGCCCGGGGCGAGCTCGGCACCCGCCCACCCGGCGAGCGCCGGCTGCGCGGCGATCCGGCGGGCCAGCTCGATGCCGCTCGTCATCACCCGCACGTCGTGCTCGTGCGTGAAGTAGCGGGGGTCGACCCTGGGCTTGTCGCGGTAGTCGCGTGTCCGCAGCCGCACCGTGCCGCGCGACCTGGCACGCGTCACGTTCGGCGTCAGACAGAAGGCGTTCTCGGACGTCGGATAGCCGTGCCGGGCGGTGTTCATGTCGAAGGGCACCGAGCCGTAGTGGAACATCAGGTCCGGCCGGTCCAGACCCGGCTCGGTGTCGTAGAAGATGCCCGCCTCCCACCACTGGCTCGACCTGGTGGTCATCGGCTGTTTCGCCTCCCACATGATGACGCCCTCGGGGTGGTCCTGGAGGTTCTCGCCGACGCCCGCGGAGTCCACGAGCACCTCCACGCCCACCTCCCGCAGATGCTCCGCCGGGCCGATGCCCGACAGCATCAGCAGCTTCGGTGTGTCGATCGAGCCGCAGGAGACGACGACCTCGCGGCGGGCGCGGACCGTACGGGTGTGGACGAGGTCCGGGTCCAGGTACTCGGCGCCGACACAGCGCAGCCCCTCGAACGACAGCTTCTTCGCCCGCACCCCGGTGCGTACCTCCAGGTTGGGGCGCTTGCCCAGCACGGGGTGGAGGTAGGCCACCGAGGAGGACTGCCGGATGTTGTTCTCGTCGGCGTTGAGCTGGAACCAGTTGGCGCCCCGCACCACCGTCGAGCCGGTGTTGAACGGGGTCGTCGGTATGCCCGCCTGCGCGCACGCCTCCAGGAGGGCGGCGCCACACGGGTCCTCGCCCTTGAGGGTGCGCAGCTTCACCGGTCCCGTCCGGCCGTGGTGGTCCCCGGGAGCGTCGTTGTTCTCCAGCCTGCGGTAGAGGGGGAACAGGTCCGCCGCGCTCCAGCCCGTACAGCCGGCCGCCGCCCAGTCGTCCAGGTCCTCGGCGGGCGCCCAGAAGGCGATGCAGGAGTTGTGCGAGGAGCAGCCACCGAGCACCTTGGCCCGCGCGTGCCGCATGAAACTGTTGCCGCCGACCTGTGGCTCGACCGGGTAGTCCCAGTCGTAGCCGGACTCCAGCAGACCCATCCACCGTTCCAGCTTCAGGACGTTGTCGTCGCCGACGTCGCTCGGGCCCGCCTCCAGGACGCACACCGTGACGGACGGGTCCTCGCTCAGCCGCGCCGCGACGACATTGCCCGCGGTGCCGCCGCCGACCACGACGTAGTCGAATTCATTCATGAGGGGGTGGCCTCCTTCAGAGCAACGGGCGGCTCGGGGTGGGCCACGGCGGCGTGTTCGGCGAGGACACCCGTACGATGCCGCTGGACGAACCAGTAGTAGGCGAAGCCGCCCAGGGCGATCGCGCCGACGAACAGCACCGCGCCCCATCGCAGATACCAGTGGTACGGCTCTGCGGCGTTGTACACGGCGGACCGCGGCCAGATGAGGTTGAGGGTCATCGCCGCCCCCCACACCACGGCGACGATGTTGACGGGCAGCCCCCAGCGGCCGAGCGAGAACCTGCCCTCCGCGGGCTGCCACCGGCCGCGCAGCCGCGCCACCAGCATCGGCCCGGTGACCAGGAGATAGGCGACATAGACCATCACGATGCCGATGCTGGTGACCACGGTGAAGATCTGTGGCTGGCGGATGTTGACCAGCAGGATCGCGAGGGCGAGCACCCCGATGATCACGGTCGGCAGGATCGGGGTGCCGAACCGCGGGCTGACCTTCGCGAGCCGGGAGGACGCGGGCAGATTGTTGTCCCGGGCCATGGCGAAGGCGAGCCGCACGGCCGCCGTGTGCACGGCGAGCGCGCAGACGGTGACGGCGATCAGCACGCACCACAGCATCGCCTTGCCGGCCGTCGGGCCGAGCACGTCGAGGACGACGTACTGCAGCCCGTCGGTGGACAGCTTCTCGCCGCGCAGACTGGACACGCTCATCAGCGCGAGGATCAGGACGAGGCCGCCCAGGACGAACGAGGCGACGATTGCCCGGATGATGGCGCGCGGCGCGTTGCGTGAGGGGTCGAGGGACTCCTCGCCGAGCGAGGCCGCGGTGTCGAAGCCGTACATCACATAGGCCGAGGCGAGCGAGGCGATCAGGAACGCCCCGAGATAGCCGAAGGGCTGGCCCGATCCGGTGCCGGCCGTCTCGGTGACGACCTGCGGGCCGCGTACGACGTTCACCGCGAGCAGCACGATCAGGACGACGGTCGCGATGAGTTCGAGGAAGACACCCGCGGTGTTGATCCGCGCCATCAGCTTCACACCGAAGGCGCTCACGACCGTGGTGAAGAGGATCAGGCCGGAGGCGAGGACCACGGCGTTGGTCGCCACGTCGTACGTCCCCGTCCCGTCCCCGACGAACTGGAAGACGGAGGAGATCTGAGGAAGCGTCAGTTGGTAGGCGAGGGCCACGGCGGCGATGGAGACGACCGAGGCGATGAGCATCATCCAGCCCGCGAGCCAGCCGACGTGCCCGTTCCCCACCTTCTTCGCCCAGTTGTAGATGGAGCCGGCCACGGGATAGCGGGCAGCCAGTTCGGCGAAGCAGAGCGCGACCATGAACTGGCCGGCGAAGACCATCGGCCAGGACCACCAATAGGCGGGACCACCGCTGGCATATCCGAAGTAGAAGAGCTGGAAGGTGCCCGTGAGGATCGAGATGTACGAGATGCCGGCCGCGAAGGTGTGGAAGGTGCCGAGCGTCCGCTTGAGTTCGGGACGGTAACCGAACTCGGCGAGCTCCGCGTCGTCGCCGGGCGGGGAGGGTGGAGCAGTTGCCATGGGTCAACTCCTGGACCGTTGAGGTTGTTTCGGGCTGCATCAGGCGATGTGTCAGGCGAACCAGCCCTGCGGCTCCGGTGCGGTGTTGCGCCAGATGTGCTTCGTCTCGCGGTACTCCGCGAGACCGGCCGGACCGAGTTCCCGCCCCGTGCCGGACTGTTTGAACCCTCCCCACTCCGCCTGCGGCAGATAGGGGTGGTAGTCGTTGATCCATACGGTGCCCAGACGCAGCCGTCCCGCGATGCGCCGCGCCCTGCCCTCGTCGCCCGTCCACACCGCGCCCGCGAGACCGTAGACCGTGTCGTTCGCGAGCCGCACGGCCCCGTCCTCGTCGCCGTCGCGGAACCGCTCCACCGTCAGGACCGGGCCGAAGGACTCCTCCCGTACCACCGACATCCCCGCGTGACACGCGTCGAGGACGGTCGGCAGGTAGTAGAAGCCCTGGTCGTACGCGGGCCCTTCGGGCCGGGTGCCACCGCAGCGCAGTACCGCGCCCTCGGTGACGCCCCGCGTGACGTACGCCTCGACCTTGGCGCGATGGGCGGCCGAGATCAGCGGCCCGGTCTGCGCCCGCTCGTCGAAGGGACCGCCCAGGCGGATCTCCCGGGCCCGGCGCACGATCTCGTCGACGAAGCGGTCGTGCAGCGAGTCCTCGACGAGCAGCCGCGCCCCCGCGGAACAGACCTGCCCCGAATGCAGGAACACCGCCGTCAGCGCCATGTCCACCGCCGTCTCGAAATCGGCGTCCGCGAAGACGATGTTGGGGTTCTTGCCGCCCAGTTCGAGCGCCACCTTCTTCACCGTCCCGGCGGCCGCCGCCATCAGCCGCCGGCCGGTCCGCAGACCGCCCGTGAAGGAGAGCAGGTCGACGTCGGGGTGGTCGGCGAGCGGCGCACCCGCCTCGGGGCCCGCGCCGAGCACGAGGTTGGCGACACCGTCGGGCAGCCCCACCTCGGCGAGCAGACGCATCAGGCGGATCGCGGTGTGCGGGGTGAGTTCGCTCGGCTTCAGGACGAAGGTGTTGCCCGCGGCGAGGGCCGGCGCGACCTTCCACGCCGTTTGGAGCAGCGGATAGTTCCACGGTGTGATCAGCCCGCAGACCCCGACCGGCTCGTGCACCACCCGGCTGTCGGCGCTCGCCGTGCCCGTGTCGATCACCCGGCCCGTCTCGGCGGGGGCGAGCCGCCCGAAGTACCGGAAGCAGTTCACGACGTCGTCGATGTCGTACGCGCTCTCCACCAGCCGCTTGCCGGTGTCGAGGGACTCGGCGCGGGCCAGCGCGTCCTTGTCGCGGGCGATCAGCCCGGCGACGCGCAGCAGCAGGTCGCCGCGCTCGGCGGCGGAGGTGTGCGGCCACGGGCCCTCGTCGAACGCCCGGCGGGCCGCGGCGATCGCGTCGGAGGTGTCCTTGCCGCCCGCCTCGTCGACCTCCGCGACGAGGGTGCCGTCGGCGGGGCAGCGGATCTCCCGGGTGCACCCGTCGCGGGCGGCCGTCCACGCGCCGCCGATGAACAGATCAGGCACCGGTGCCTCCGAGCTTCTCGTTCAGCCAGGCGTGGAAGATCCCGATGTGGTGCTCGGACGGCACCAGCACACCGCCGGCGCGATAGGCGCGGGAGGACATCGCGGGCTGGGTGCGCTCGCAGGCGTCGAAGTCCTGGACGTTGACCCGGTGGAACAGCTCGACGGACTTCGACACGTCCGCGCCCGACGCGACGACCTCCGGCGCGTACAGCCAGTCGCACTCGACGACCGTGCGGTCCTCGGCCAGCGGGAACATCCGGTGCAGGATCACGTGGTCGGGAACGAGGTTGATGAACACGGTCGGCTTGACCGTGATGGCGTAGTAGCGGCGGTCCTGCTCCTCGGCCACCTCGGGCAGTCTGGCGAACCCCTCGCTGCCGTCGACGGTGAAGCCCTTGACCTCCTCGGCGAACTCCGCGCCGTGCCCCACGTAGTACTGCGCCGCGTAGCCGTCCGCGAACTCCGGCAGCACATCCGTGAGTTCGGGATGGATCGTCGCGCAGTGGTAGCACTCCATGAAGTTCTCGACAATCAGCTTCCAGTTCGCGTTCACGTCGTACGTGATCCGCCGGCCGAGCGCCAGACGCTCCGTGCCGTACCGCTCGATGGACGCCACGTCGCCCAGCCGCTCCACGGCCGCGCCGATCACGGTCTCCTCGAAGGACGGCGGCTCGTCGGCCAGGCACACCCAGGCGTAGCCCAGCCATTCGCGCAAGCGCACCGTCACCAGGCCGTAGGCGGTGCGGTCGATGTCGGGCATCGTCACCAGGTGGGGGGCGGCCATCAGCTTGCCGTCGAGGTCGTAGGTCCAGGCGTGGTACGGGCATTGCAGTGCGCGCCGCACCTCGCCGGACTCCTCGGTGCACAGCCGGGCGCCGCGGTGCCGGCAGATGTTGAGGAAGGCGCGCAGCTCGCCGGCCCGGTTCCGGGTCACGATCACGCTCTCGCGGCCGACCTGCACGGTACGGAACGCACCGGGCTTGTCGAGGTCGGAGCCGCGCACGGCGCAGAACCACATCGATTCGAAGAGCCGCTCCTGCTCCTGCCGGAAGACCTCCGGGTCGGTGTAGAAGTGGCCGGGGAGCGTGGCGATCAGGCTGGGCGGCAGGTCGGTTGCCGTCAAGGCGGACTCCTCAGGCGGAAGGCGCGGGCGCGGTCGCCGGCGCCGTCGAGGGCGGCGCGGTCATCGCGGACAGCCGGCGCGGGTCGAAGAGCTCGATGGGGTGCTCGGTGGAGCCGTTCAGCGCCAGGTCGGCGACGATCTCGCCGACGACCGGCACGAACTTGAAACCGTGGCCGGAGAACCCGCAGGCCACGGTCACCGAGTCGGGGTGCTCCGGATGGCGCGCGATCACGAAGTGCTCGTCGGGGGTGTTGGTGTACATACAGGTGGCGGCCTTCAGGAAACGGCCGGGCAGCGACGGGATGTGCCGGGAGACCTGCCCCGCCATCGCGGCCACCTCGTCCTCGCGCACGACCCGGTCGATGGTCTCCGGCGTGCACACGGTGCCCCGGCGGAAGAACGCCACCTTCGCGCCGAGGCCGGGACCGTCGATCGAGGGGAAGCCGTAGAACTGGACGTCGTCCGCGTCCTCCCAGATGTAGATCGGATGGCTCTCCGGGAGGAACGGGCCGGTGCCGCCGTCGGGCTGGAACCAGTACATGACCTGCCGCTCGATGGTGAACGGCACGCCCAGGTCGGTGAGCAGCCGCGGCGCCCACGCACCCGGGCAGATCACCAGCCGGTCCGCGGTGTAGGTGTCCTCGGCGGTGTGGACCCGTACCCCGTCGCGGTACGGCTCCCAGCGCAGCATCGGCTCCTCGAAGTGCAGCTGCGCGCCCGACCGCGTGGCGAGCTGGAGGTGGGCCGCGACCGTGTTCTCCGGGCGGACGAGCCCGGCCCGCGCCTCGTACAGCGCCACCTCGTCCTCGGCGGGGGTGAGGGTGGGGAAGCGGCGGCGGATCTCCTTCGCGTCGAGCATCTCGTGCGGCAGGTCCCACTGCCGGGCCGAGAGCAGCGAACCGGACACCGTACGGGAATCGGGGCGGCCGACCATGACACCGCCGCACAGCGTGGCGATGTCCCGGCCGGTGTCGCGCTCCAGGGCCTCGTACAGCTCGTAGGAGCGCAGCAGCAGCGGCACGTACGCGGGGTCCTCGAAGTACGACTGCCGCGTGATGCGCGAACCGCCGTGGCTGGACCCGCGGTTGTGGACCGGGCCGAACTTCTCCAGGCCGAGCACGCGCGCGCCGCGCGCGGACAGATGGTGGGCGGCGGCACTGCCCATTCCGCCCAGGCCGACGACGATCACGTCATAGGTGGGTGACACAGCGGGGTCCTCCTCGGACGCTCCCTAGCGGCGGATGCGGCTCATGTAGGGGTCGAACAGCGGCTCGTCGGCGGCGGTCGCCGGGACCTTCTCACCGAAGTACTCGATGTGCACCGGGGTGCCGGCGGTGAGCGGGGGCAGCCACGCGTAGGCGACACAGCGGCCCAGTGAGTAGCCGTAGGAGGCGCTGGTCACGTACCCCGCCGGCAGACCGCCGACATACACCGGTTCCTTGCCGAGGACGACGGCCGCCGGGTCGTCGAGCAGCAGTGCGGTGAGCTTGCGCCGGGGCTCGCCCGCCTTCTCCAGAGCGGCCCGTCCGACGAAGTCGCCCTTGTCCATCCGTACGGCGAAACCGAGCCCGGCCTCGTACGGGGTGTGCTCGTCGGTCATGTCCTGGCCCCAGGAGCGGTAGCCCTTCTCCAGGCGCAGGCTGTTGAAGGCGGAGCGGCCGGCGGCGATCACACCGTGCTCGCGCCCGGCCTCCCAGAGCGTGTCCCAGAGCCGCAGCCCGAGGTCGGCGCTGGTGTACAGCTCCCAGCCGAGCTCGCCGACGTAGCTCAGCCGCATCGCCGTCACCGGCACATGGCCGAGGTACGTCTGTCGGGCGCGGAAGTAGCCGAAGCCCTGGTGCGAGAAGTCGTCCCGGGTCAGCGGCTGCACCAGCGCGCGGGCGAGCGGGCCCCACACCCCGATGCAGCAGGTGCCGGACGTGATGTCACGTATCCGCACGTCGTCGGGGGCGCGGCGCAGCAGCCAGTCCTCGTCGGCGCGGCTGTTGGCGCCGATCTGGAAGCGGTCGGCGGCCAGGCGGGCCACGGTGAGGTCCGAGCGGATGCCACCGGTCTCGTCGAGCAGCAGGGTGTAGGTCACCGCGCCGGGCTTCTTGGCGAGGTTGTTGGTCGTCACGCGCTGGAGGAAGGCCAGCGCGCCGGGGCCGGTGACCTCCAGCCTGCGCAGCGGGGTCATGTCGTACAGGGCGACCTTCTCGCGGGTCGCCCGTGCCTCGGCGGCGGCGATCGGCGACCAGTAGCGGGCCGACCAGGCGTCCCGCTCGGGCAGGTCGATGCCTTCGGCGAGCGGGGCGTTCGCCTCGTACCAGTGCGGTCGCTCCCAGCCGCCGCCCTCCAGGAAGTGCGCCCCGAGCTCCTGCTGGCGGGGGTGGAAGGGGCTCACCCGCAGGGGTCGCGGCTGCTCCATGGGCTGCAGCGGGTGCAGGACGTCGTAGACCTCGACGAACTGCTGGGCGCCACGGTCGGCCACGTACGCGGGGGAGCGCTGGGCGTCCTCGAAGCGGGTGAGGTCGCACTCGTGGACGTCGATCCGTGGCCGGCCCTCGACCATCCACTCCGCGACGGCCCTGGCCACGCCTGCCGAGTGGGTGACCCAGACGGCCTCGGCGAGCCAGAATCCGCGCAGGGCACGGGTCTCGCCGAGCAGGGGCATCCCGTCCGGGGTGAAGGAGAAGACACCGTTGAATCCCTCCTCGACCTCGCTCCCGGCGAGTGCGGGCAGCAGCTCTCGGCAGTCCTCCCAGCTCGGCGCGAAGTCCTCCGGGGTGAAGGGGTAGGAGGACGGCATGACCGGCGCCTCGTCGTGGGCCGGGACGGTGAACGGGTCGACGGGCAGCGGCCGGTGGGCGTAACTGCCGATGCCGATCCTGTCGGTGTGCTCCCGGACGTACAGGTCGCGGTCCTGGAACCGCAGGATCGGTCGGGACGCCTCGGTGCGCGGGTCGTTGACGCCCGCGAGCTCCGGCAGGGGCCGGGTCTTCGCGTACTGGTGGGCGAGCGGCAGCAGAGGCACGTCGACGCCCGCCATCCGGCCGACGACCGGACCCCAGAAGCCGGCCGCCGACACGACGTGGTCGGCGGGGAAGACACCCCGGTCGGTGACGACACCCGTCACCCGGCCGTCCTCCTTCTCGATGCCGGTGACGGTGTGCCGCTCCAGGAAGCGGGCGCCGCGGCCCTCGGCTCGCTCCCTCTGGGCCCGGCAGGCGGGGACGGCGCGGGCGAGGCCGTCGTCCGGAGTGAAGAAACCGCCGAGGACCTTGCCCGTGTCGAGCAGCGGCCACAGCTCCTTGCACCGTTCGGCGGAGACCAGCTCGCCGCGGATGCCCCAGGACGCGGCGTAACCGGCCCTGCGGTGGAGGTCGGCCAGACGCTCCTCGGTGGTGGCCAGTTCCAGGCCGCCCACCGGGTTGAAGCAGGGCAGGCCGTCGGCTTCGAGTGCGCTGAACTTCTCGACGGTGTACGCGGCGAACGCGCTGAGCGTCTTGGACGGGTTGGTCTGGAAGACGAGCCCCGGGGCATGGGAGGTGGAACCGCCGGGGGCGGGGAGCGGGCCCTGCTCGAGGACCGTGACGTCGGTCCAGCCGCGGGCGGTCAGCTCGTCGGCGAGCGAGCAGCCGACGATGCCGGCGCCGATGACCACGACACGGGGACCGGGTGCGGGCGCGTGCGGCACGATGGGCTCCTCGGCTGTTGCGGAGTGCACGATCTGTTGCGCGATGGGGAACATAGTGAGAACGGCGGCAACCCGCCGTCAAGGGGCCGGTGTTGACGGCTGGCAAATCCGGATGGGCCCACCGGCCCGCCCTCGGCACGAGCTCCACGCGCGTCCTCCCCGCATACGACGACGCGGGGCCGGGTCACCCCGGCCCCGCGTCGCGTGGGGCCCAGCTCGGAGGAATGGCTCAGAAGCTGTAACCCATCCGTCGTGACAGCTCGTCGGCCGCGACCACCGTCCGCGCGGCGAGCTCCGGCAGCCGGTCCCGTTCGAGGCGGTAGGCCGGGCCCGAGACGCTGAGCGCGCCGAGCACCCTGCCGTCGTGCGCGCGCACCGGCGCGGCGACGGCGTTCAGGCCCAGCTCCAGCTCCTCCGCGACGATCGCGAAGCCCTGCGCGTACGCCGCGTCCAGCTCGGCCCGCAGCATGCCGGCGCTGGTCACCGTGTGCTCCGTGAACCGGGGCAGCGCCCGGGCGAGGAGCCCTTCGCGCAGCGTCGCCGGCAGATGAGCCAGGAGCACCTTGCCGCTGGAGGTGGCGTGCAGGGGCGTGCGCCGGCCCAGCCAGTTCTGCGCGGTGACCGAGGCGGGGCCGCGCGCCTGCATGATGTTGACGGCGGCATCGTCGTCCAGGACCGCGATGTTCACGGTCTCGCCCAGCTCGTCGGCGAGTTCCCGGCACACCGGGGCGCCCTCCTGGGAGATGTCCAGGCGTACGGCCGCCGCCCCCGCCAGACGCAGGATGCCCGCGCCGAGGAAGTACTTGCCGCGGTCCTGGGCCTGCGAGACCAGGCCCCGGTTCTCCAGTACCCCGAGCAGCCGGAAAGCCGTGGACTTGTGCACGTCCAGCTCGTCGGCGATGTCGGTGACGCCGGCCTCGCCGCGCCGGGCGAGGATCTCCAGCACGCTCACGGCGCGGTCCACGGACTGGATCGCCCCTGCCGCTCCCTTGGGGGCTCGGGCCTGTGCTTCCTCGTTCTGTTCAGCCACTGCCTGGTCGCCGGTCATAGCTCAACTCTCACCATTTACGGTCCGTTGGGCACACGCTTGGGACACATCCCCGGGAAGCCCTTGACGCGGTGGGCACCCCGACCGGATTCTGTTGCGGATCGCGATCCATCATGCGCCATACGCAACCGCATGCTACCGAAGAGTCCAGCCGAAGAGTCCTGGACCGAGGGGGGCCCGTGATTCCCGTCTGCCGCCTTGAAGACCTTCCAGCGGGCGAAGCCGTCCGTATCGACACCACACCGCCCATCGCGGTGTTCAACGCCGACGGCGAGCTGTACGCCATCGACGACACCTGCAGCCATCAGGACGCCTCGCTCTCCGAGGGATGGCTCGAAGGCTGTCAGGTCGAATGCCCGCTCCACGCCGCCTCGTTCGACCTCCGCACCGGGCAGCCGACCCGTCCGCCCGCCCGTCGTCCCGTCCGCACGCACGAAGTCGTCGTCGCGGACGGCGTCATCCACGTCCGCCCGGCCGCACAGGAGGACACCGCCGCCTGACTCCGACCCCGACCCCGGTGTCCGGGGCCCACGGAGCGCCCCGTTCGCGAAGGCGTCACCGAGACGGTTTCGCGAACGGGAGCCGCGGGCCCCGGACGTGACGGACTGCCTACTCGACGAAGTACGAGTCGTGCTTGACGAAGAACTCGGTGCGCTCTTCGTCGGTCGCGTCGGCCAGCTGCGACAGGCCTTCGAAGTACTCTTCGCGCGGCGCCCCCGGAGCGAACAGCATCAGCATCTCCGCCGGGGCGTCCGAATCGTTGCGGAAGGCGTGCAAGCCGCCCTGCGGTACGAAGAGGAAGTCGCCCTTCGTCGCATCGATCCAGTCGGCGCCGTTGAACAGCCGCACCGTCCCGTCGAGGATGAAGAACGACTCCGAGATGGTCTTGTGGAAGTGCGTCTTCGGGCCGCCGGCCCCGGCGCTCATCTCCACGCGGTAGAGACCGAACTCCCCGTTCGTCGACGCTTTCGTAGCGAGATAGTGCGTGGCGTCGCCCTTCGGCGACGACAGCTCGGCCGGCGTGCCCACGGGCCTGAACACCGCGCTGACCCCACCCTTGTCCCCGGAATAGCGGGCCTCCGGATACGACATGTCGGTCCCCTCCTGTGTCTCTCCCGCACATGCGTGCGCAACCGTCACAACCTGCCGACCCGGTGTCTTTGTTCCTGAGAGAGCCGCGAGCCGGACAGCGGGTCCGAACGGACCGCCCCGGCGCACGCGGGCGCTGACCTGTGCTGGTCCGATGTCTCCCCACGCCCCCAACTCGCATGCCATGATTCTGAGTTATGACCGAGGGGGAAGGTTTGCCGAATACGGCTGTCCGCATACGCCTGGGGCAGGGTGCGAGCGCGAGCGATGTCGGAGCCCTGAAGGCGTGGCTCGAACGGGAACACAGGCTGGAGGCGCTCAGGAGCAGCGGCGACCTGGAGATCAGGGAGCGGGCCGGGGCCGAAGAGCACGCCGGCAGCCCGATGGGAGCCGGGCTGGAGATCCTGCTGGTCCTGGTCGGCGTCGTCGGCCCCACGCTCTTCGACGACGTGTACGAGCAGGCGAAGAGCGGGGTACGGGCGTGGCGGGAGAACCGCCGCTCCGTGGAGCGGGGCGAACCCCCGGAGGTCGAGGTCGTGCCGGACGGCGACGCGAGGTAGCCCGGTGACGCGCTTCGACCCGCGCGGAAGGGTGAACCGGGCGCTGCTCGTCGGCGTGCCCGCGTACGAGTTCACGCAGCCGGGCCACCCCTTCGGAGTGCCCGGCGACCTTGAGGCGGTGGAGCACAATCTCATCGGCCTCGCGGCCGCGCTGCGCGAGGGCGGGGTGTTCGGCGAGGAGGAGATCGGCGTCTTCCGGCCGCGCAACGTGGACGAGTTCGACCGTCGCCTGGACGACGCCGTCGACGAGGCCGAGGGCCTGCTCCTGCTCTACTTCTCCGGGCACGGCGCCGTGCCCAGCACCGGCGACGAACTGTGGCTCCTGATGCGCGCGGCGACGATCGTGGCGGGTACGGAGTCGGTGTTCCGGGGTGCCGTTCCCTGGAAGAGCGTCCTGACCGTGCTGACCCGCACCAGGGCGGAGCACGTGGTCGTCGTGCTCGACTGCTGCTACGCGGGTAACGCCTCGGCGGCTTGGGACGCGCTCGACACCTCCCAGCGGCACCGGATCTCGCTGCTGATGAGCGTGCAGGCCAACAACCGGATCGACGCCGGGGACGACGCCACCCCGACACCCTTCACCGCGGAGCTGATACGCCTCCTGCGCGTCGACGAGCACGGCGCTCCCGTGGCTCGCGTGGGGTTCAGGGAGCTGGCGGAGCGGCTGTGGGCGTACATGTCCGTGCACCACACGACGCTGCGCGAGCCCGCCGAGCCGTGGGAGCCGCAGAGCCGCCCGGCCGGTTCGGGCACGGACGACGTGTTGCTCGCGGTGCGCCCCGTGGACGGCGCGGGCGCGCCGGGTGCGCCGGGCGCGGGCCGGCCGGGGGGCGAGGCGGTTCCCGGCGTCGGCGGCCCGCAGCTCCCCGACGGGGAGGCCGGGACGACAAAGACAGCCGGGACGACAAAGACAGCCGAGACAGCCGTGCCCCCGCGGGACCGCCGGCCGCTGTGGCCATTTCCCGGAAGACGCGGCCCGCGCCCGGCCGGCGATCCGAGCCGGACCGGCCGTCGACGGCCGAGAGGCAGGACCCGCGCGGCCGCGGTCACCGCCGCGGTGCTCACCGTGCTCGCGGGTCTCGTCCCCGCCGGGTACCTCCTCGACGGGTACCTCCGCGGCGGGGTGCCCTGCAAGCCTCCGCTCGAACTCCGGCTGCTCACCGACCCCGACATCGAGTCCACCGTCCGCAAGGCGACGGAGGTGTACCTGGTGTCGGACGCGAACCGGGCCGGTGACGGCTGCCGGCGCAGTGGCATCACCGTGTACAGCGCGGGCGCCGCGGATGTCGTCGCCGCTTTCCACGACCAGTCCGACCCCTGGCAGCGGCCCACGGCGGAGGCGATCAATCCGCAGCGCGACATCGGTCCCCAGCCGGACATCTGGATTCCCGCGACCTCGGCGAGCGCCGCCCGCGCCCGCGCGCCCCAGGAGCAGCGCAGTTACGCGGAACTGCTCGTCGACCCGGCCCCGTTCGCCTACTCGCCCCTCGTGCTCGCCGTGCCGCAGGAGCTCGTGGCCGAGGGGCTCGCCGACCGGACCGGCGGGCTCACGACGTTGATGGACGCGCTGCGCACGCGCCACCCGAAGGCGGAAGTACGGCGTCCGGACCCGGAGCACACGGACTCGGGCCTGGTGGCGACCATCGGCCTGCACGGTGGGGGAGGCGCCGGAGGTGCGGGAGGGACGAACGCGGCCGCCGCCGAAGGCCGCGTCGCGCAGCCCGGACCGCCTTCGCCCACCAGCGGGAACCTGCTGTGCGTCCTGCCCGACGACGACTCCGTGGACGACCGCACCGCGGCCCTGGTGCCGGAGTTCCTGATGAAGTCCGGAGTGGACTGCGACAGCACGACGCGGGCCCGGCGGATGGCCGTCTACCCCGACGACACGCCGGGCCTGGACCCGACGTTCGTTCAGGTGCGCTGGCGGGAGGCCGGCCGCGACAAGGACGCGCGGCAGGACGCGGTCGCGCGGTTCCGCGCCTGGCTGACCGGTACCGATCAGCCCACGGCGGGGGGTGGCAAGGGGAAGGCCGGGGAGGAGATCAGGGGCGGGCTCGTCGAATTCGGAAAGGACGGCTTCCGCAACGCCGCAGGGGAACACCGGCCCCTCGCCCCCGACCTCACCTTCAGTGACTTCGGCGCCCTCGGCGGCCCCGGCACCTTCGCCGCCCCGGCCCGCCAGGCCGCGATGGCCACCGCACTCAAGGAGTACCGGGAGGCCAACGGGCCCGGACGGGTGCTGTTCCTCCTCGACAGTTCCGGCTCGATGGGCGACCTGTGGGAGGGGCCCGGCGGCGCGCCCGGCATCGTCAAGCAGTCGCTCGGCGGTCTGGGGGACCAGGACGAGTACGGCGTCTGGGCCGTCGCGGCCGCGTCCGGCGCCCCGGTCGCGCACCAGGAGCTGCTGCCCTTCGGCCGGTACCGGCGCGAGGAAGCCGAGCGCGCCATCGACCAACGGGCCCAGGTCAAGGACGTGGAGGCGGATCCGTACCGCGCCCTGGTCGAGGCCCTGGACGACATGGCCCGGCGGGGCACCGACGACGACCGTCCACAGCTGATCGTCTACCTCACCGACGACGAGGACAACAACCGGCTGATCGAGGGCGGACGGTTGGACGCCTTGCGCGCGTACGCGCGGGAGAGGAAGGTTCCGGTGGTCATGGCATCCCTGGACAGCGGCGGCTGCGACAAGGGCAAGCCGGACGCCGTCATCTCCGAGGCGACCGGTGGGCGCTGCCTGGACACCAGGAGCGACCTGGTGGCCGGACTGCGGGACGAGGTCGCCCGAGCGGGAACGGGAGGCGGGGGATGAGGCGCGGCAGCAGACGGCGCGGTGCGTCGGGCCGGTGCCCCAGAGCTCTCGCCACGGTCCTCGTGGCGGCCCTCGCGCTGGGCGCGTGCAGCGGGAGCGGCGACGGCGGGTCCGAGGCCACGGGCAAGCCGGCCGACGCCGGCGCCGCGGAGGGCGACATCGTGGTGGCCAGCGGACGTGACGTCACCGGCAAGGGCGGCATCCGGCAGAAGCTGATCGAACAGTGGAACAGCCGGCAGGAGGAGAAGGGCTCCGGCCCCCGGGCCCGCCTGGTCGAGCTGCCGGGCTCGGCGGACCAGCAGCGCAGCCAGCTGCTCGGCGCGCTCCAGTCCGGCAGCGCGGAGTACGACGTGGTCAACCTCGACGTGACCTGGGTGCCCGAGTTCGCGGACGCGGGCCTGGTCCAGCCGCTCCCCGACGACATGGTGGACGCGGACGTCATTCCGTCCGTCGCAGCCACGGCCGGGTGGGACGGGAAGCTGTACGCCGTCCCCTTCAACAGCGATGTCGGGCTGCTCTTCTACCGCCGCGACTACCTGAAGAACGCGGGCGTCACGGACACGGAACTCGGCAAGAACACCGAGTGGTCCACGGTCCAGCAGCACGGCGTCACCGTGGGTGACGTCGGCCGGAGCGCGGCGGACGGCTACGAGAAGGGGTGGACCACCCAGCTCGCGCCGTACGAGGGCCTCACGGTCAACGGCATGGAGGCGTTCGCCTCCGCCGTCGACGGCCTCCGCCTCACCGATGGAGCCGGCCGGTACACCGGTTCCGTGCAGGACCTGACGGCGGGCCTGGACGAACTGCGCAACCGTACCCGGGCCCCCTATACCCTCGGGGATGCCGGCCGCTCCGACGAGGCCGAATCCCTCGGCGACTTCGCCGACGGCCGAACCGCCTTCCTGCGCCACTGGCCGTACGCCTACCGCACCCTCCACCAGTCCCTGACCGACCAGCAGTTGGGGGTCGCCCCGCTGCCCGGCCGTGCGGTCCTGGGCGGCCAGAACCTGGCCGTGACCACGGCATCGAAGCGCGGGGCGGCGGCCCAGGCCCTGATCAGGTTCCTCACCGGTCAGGAGAGCGAACGCTGCCTGCTTGACGCGGGGTTCGCGGCAACCAGACTCTCCGCGTACAACGTCGACAGCGTGACGTGCCGCGCGGCGAAGCCCCCCGGCCCGGCCACCCCGTCCACCGAGAGCGCCGACCGCATGCCGCGGGACGAGCACGGACGCCCGAGGTACGCGCGCGACACCCTGCTGCCCGCCCTGCAGAACGCCGTCCAGCGCCCCCGCACCCCTTTGTACGGTGCGTTCACCCAGACCTTCACCACCGAACTGCGCCGCCTCTACGCCGACAAACCGCCATCGAACGCGGAGCTCGCGAGGGACCTGCACACGAAGCTGAAGGGCGCGCTGCCCCACACCTGACGACGGCCCGCCCCTTGTCCTGGGGCCCTCGGCCGCCGGGCTCTACCCGGTCAGCGGCCCCAGCGCAGTGCGGCGGTCTGTACGGGTGCGTCCCACAGCCGCAGGAGTTCTTCGTCTGCCCGGCAGAGGGTGACCGAGCA
>NZ_JBICZH010000023.1:0-115424 GCF_043201995.1 Streptomyces sp. NPDC048258 | reverse complement strand
TGGCCCCGAATCACGCCTGAAAGCAACGAAAGCAGCGCGTGTTGCCTAATACGGACATGTCCGTAACCCTCCCTTGTAAGGGACATGCGTCAAGGTCGCATTGACCGTCGGGGGCGGCAGGTCCGACCCATACCCAGGGAGCCCATGGACCGCAGCGTCCCAGCCCACCGGCGCCCGGCTTCTTCGCCGCCCGAAGCCCCTGCGCCGAACGGGTTCAAGGCCCTGTAACAGACGCTTCTGCCATTTCTCCGAATGCGCGTACGTAAACGGTTCTGGCGTACGGATATCGGTCGGCGTCGGCCCTGGTCGACGGTGACGAAGCTGTACTGCGCCCTGCGCGTCCTGTGCATCCGCCTGCGGCAATGTGCGCAGCGGGGAGGCCCGGGCAGCCCGGGCAGGTCCAGGAAATGCCGGGCGAGCCCTGCTCCGGCGGCGGGTCCGGGTATGCCGTCCTGGTCGTGGCGGAGGATGGGCGGGAGTGGATCGACGGCGTCGTGCGCGCTGCATGCCGCCGTGCCCGGTCACTCCAGGTCATCGAGCGTCCCGGCGCCCTCCGCCGCTCCGCCGTGATCGCCGCGCCGGGAGGGGATGCGGCTCACCCTCGGCTCTCGTGCCTCCTTGTATGCAGCCGAAGGCCGCGGCCGGACGGCGCAGGGCTCGGGCGGCTTGCGCAGGCGCGGCGGCAGCTTTTACCAAGATCGGTTCTGGATGTCCAGCCACGTATTCGAGTGGCGTGACGCACGTGCCCTCGCAGGGTTTATTTGAAGTGTGCCCACCGGGGAAGCCCGGGAGGAAATGAGGTCGGAAAACTATTCCCGGCCTGTTCTGCGGGACGGATTCAATCCCTTTTCTTTATTGCATCGAATGGAGAATTCTCATGCACAAGCTGTTCTCGACTCGTCGTGTTGTTCTGGCCGGAGCTTCCCTGGCGCTGGTGGGCGGCGGTATCGCGCTGCCGGCGACCGCGATGGCCGCACCGGCCGCCGTCCCGCAGCACGCCGTCACCCTCGCCCCCAGTGACAGCGCCGACGGTATCGGTACGGGTGGTGACGCCAACGCCGAGAACACGACGGTCGGTGGTACCGCCACTGGTGGAAACGCCAACTCGGGTGTCGGTCAGTGTGAGGGCGGGTGCGACGTCACCACGGGTGCGGCCACCGGCGGCAACGCCAGTGCCGACGCCGTCAACACCGGTGACGCCACCTCCGTGGGCGGTGACGGCACGGGCACGGGCGGCACGGTGAGCAAGGTCGAAAAGCAGGTGATCAAGAACCAGCTCAAGGACGCCCTGAAGGCGAAGCTCGGCAAGTGAGGGCCGACAGCCCCACAGCCCCGGGAGCAGATCCCGGCGAGCCGCCCCATCCACACTGCAGACGCCGGAGAGGCTGACCACCTCTCCGGCGTCTGCATGCCCGTCGGCGACTCCTCGCGGCGTCGAGACGCACTGCGGTCTCCCGGCAAATTGGCTGGGCAGTGTCTTTCCGATCTTGCCTAGTCCGCGGCGTCCCGCTCCGCCTGCATCCAGGTCACCGGCTCCTGCCGGTTGAGCCGGGGGATGGGCCGCGGGTCACACCACAGCAGTCGGGGAGGTGTCACGCACCCATCCTGCCCCGAGCAGCCACTGCGCTCACCGGCGGGTACCGACACACCCAGCTCGTCGCGGCTCCGCTCGGCCGCGACAGCTGCCCCCTGCGAGCCGCTGTATGGCGCGAACAGCCCCAAGGCCGGCTGTGCCTGGCCGCCCGGGGCCCGCCGGGCGGATGCCGGTGGGCGGGTGGTCAGGTGTGCAGCCGGCTGTTGGTGCCGTCGCCGCGGGGCCGTGTCTTTCGGATCACGCCGAGCCCGGCAAAGGCTGGGCGGGACCCGCCCAGCGCAGCGTTCGGGAGCTACGGGACTCGTTCGGTCAGAAGGATCCGGTTCCGCTCGTGGTCGACCGCCACGATCTGTACGGACATCTCCCGGCCCTCGCGGAAGGCCTCCGCGGACGCAGCCGGCCCGGTGAGCGGAACGAGTCCCTCGACGCAGTCGGCCAGGCGCACGAAGATGCCGATGGACGCGATCTTCGTGATGCGTCCGCCGACGACCTGGCCGACGCGGAAGCGAGGCAGCAGGTCTTCGTGCTCGGCCCACTCGCCGAGCACGATCCCCACCTGGTGATTGTGGTCGGCGTGCCAAACGACCTCGCCGGTGATGCGCTGCCCCACGGTCGGCAGCTCCATGCACCTGGGCATCCTGTCGATCCTGGCCAGGCCCACGGCGTCGGGGCGGCCGTCGATGCACAGGAAGACACCGAAGGGCTGCCGGCCGACGACCTCGCCGGTGATGCGGGTACCGACGGGCAGAACGCGGACGGTCTCGACCCAGGCCGAGGCCGCGTCGGGCACGCGCCTGCCGTTCTCCCCGGGCCAGGAGTACTCGCTCATCCACAGATCATGGCATGTGCCGGTCACGCCCGGAGAGGCGTCTGGCGCTCTGACCGGAGACGATCAACGGGTTCCGTTCTGGTCCGGGCGTCGCGGAGAACTCGCGTGCGGCCGCGTCACGTGTCTGCGAGCATGCGGCGCTGTGGAGATCAACAACTTTGTCGTCCGCCGTGCGGTCGACTCCGATGCTGCCGCGGTGGCCGAGGTGTGGCTGCGTTCCTTCACGGCGGCGCTTGCGGGCGTGCGCCGAGCGCATACGGACGACCAGGTCCGGTCCTGGGTGCGGGAGGTGGTCGTGCCTGGCCAGGAAACGTGGGTGGTTACGGTCGAGGGCTCGGTGGTGGGGATGATGGTGTTGGACGGCGAAGACCTGGATCAGCTCTATCTCGATCCGGCCTGGCAGGGCCAGGGCATCGGCGGCCGCCTCATGCGGGTGGCGAAGCAGCGCCGTCCCGCCGGGCTGACGCTGTGGACGTTCCAGGTCAACGAGTCGGCACGTCGCTTCTACGAGCGGCACGGCTTCGTCGCTGCCGAGTACACCGACGGTCACCGCAACGAGGAACGTGAGCCGGACATCCGGTACGTGTGGCGCCCTGGGAAGCAAGAGCTCTGAGGACGCTCAAGCCATCTGGGCGAGTGGTCGTCCGACCCAGCGGATGCCCTTCTCGCTACGGACGCGGACGCGGGCGCGTTCGCGTCGTTGGGCGGACAGGTTGTCCATGACCACGTAGATCGGGGCGCCGTCTGGGACGCGCTGCCCGGATGCTCCTGAGTGCGGCCCAGGTCGGGCCGATGCCCTTGCGGCATCGGCTGATGCCCAGAGGGTGTCGTCGCCGACCGAGCAGCAGCCGTGGAAGCAGGTGACCCCGTGGGTGCGGTGATAGGGCGCCGGCAACGGTCGGGACGCTCCGTCGGCGAGCTTGCGGGTCGACCAGTGGCACTGGCCTACCGCCCTTTGCCCGTTGCGGGCCTCGCCGCAGTCGTCGGCCGCAGCCACCGCCGTGGCTGCTGACTCCGCGGAGCTCCGCTCACCGGTGTCGGGCTCTCCCTCGATCTCAACGCCGCGGTGGATCCGGAGGCGCACGGGGTGGTTGCCTCCGCCGTCGGCGGCGCGGGTGCGGACGGCAGTTGCCGGGAGTGAAGTTCCGCTGTCAGACCAGGCAGAACTCGTTTCCTTCCGGATCAGCCATCACCACATGATCGGGCCGGCCCTGCATGTCCTCCTCACGAACCACGGTCGCACCGGCAGCGGTCAACCGCTCCACCGCCTTGACCACGCGCGGCCATCGCACCTCCCACGGTGTCTCACGGCCGCCACCGACCTGAACGTCCAAGTGCACCCGGTTCTTCACCGCCTTCGGCTCCGGCACCTTCAGGAAGGACAAGTTGGGGCCCGCCCCCTCGGGATCACAGAGGTACGCGCCCTCATCCCACTCGTCCTCAGGAATCCCATGATGAGAGAACCATTCCTCCCAGCTCCCGAATCCTGCGGGTGCGGGCTTCTCCACATAGCCCAACGCCAGTGCCCAGAAGTCGGCCAGCTTCGCCGGGTGCGCGCAGTCGATCGTCAAGCTCCACCTGGTCGCCATGCGGCCCTCCTCGGGGGTCAGATGCGGCGACGGTACCGCGCGTCCCTGACATCACGGTCAGTGAAGCCCTTCACGTAACGAGAGCCAAAGCCCGGGCAGCCGTCACACATCGCCGGTTACCACCCGGTCGACCTTCCAGTCGGGCGTCGTACGCACGCGAGGCCTACCCGTGGTGACCCCGGTCCCTCGGCAGCAGCACCGAGCGGTCCCAGGGCCTGAACACAGAGCAGGGGGCGCCAAACTACAGCGCCGCCAGGGCCGTTGACGCTCACCGGCAGTCGTCCGGCCACCGGGATCGCGCGCTGAATTCTTAGCATCAGCGGCCAACTATTCGCCCGGTCGCCGCCAGGACGACTACAAAGGATCGGACCGAGCCGAACCCGGCGACGGGGATGATGTCACCCGTCGACGATCGGGATGATATCGAAGGCGGTGGATGCACGTGCGTGAGTTCAGCAGGATCGAACCGATTTCGGTCAGATTACTTCCGAGGAGTCCGAGTTCCGGCTCCTTCACCTGATGTGGGCGGCCGTGCTGAAACCCGTGTCGTTCTCATCGGCGTACGCATCGGTGGACGAGTACCGGCTCCTGACGTCGACCATCCGGTCGAGAGCGGATGAGGCCAAGGGCTTTTTCAGCAGGGCCGGGCGCTGGGAGGGAGGAATGCCCTTCCTCCCGGTGCGCATTCAGCAGCGAGGCTTGTTCATCGAGCTGTACATCGAGCTCCGCCTGCAGAATGCGGGCCTTCGCGTTGTCGGGTTCCGCAACACCTTCGAGAACGGGCAGGCCCCGCCGGAGGCGTATGTCCGTCACGTGCGGGACTCGGTCGCGCCACCGGGAATCCGCCGAACGGAAGCCCTGCCGTTCGGTGGAGGCCGCTCCGACCTGGAGACGGCCGCCGACGTCCGGCGTTCGGGGATCTCCCTGGGGCGCCGACCCTTGGGCAACGCGGTCGTCTGGCTGCATCGGAACCGCGATCCGAAGTGCACCGCACACGGAATTCTCGTGCTCTCGGAAATGCTGTGCGAGGCTGCCCGATACCCCGCCCTGGCCGATGCGATGTCACGCATCTGGATGACCGGCGGACGACTGTCGGCCGCAGCAGACACCGCAGCAGACGCCGCGGCAGTCGCCCGGAACTCTTCACATGGGCCCCCATCCACGAGCGTTGGGGCACCGAAGAAGGAGCGAGACCCTCTCCAGGAGCTCATCTCAACCCCGTACGATCTGCGATTCCCGTCCCGGGGATCCACGGAACAGGAGCGAATGTGATAGTCAAGCGCACCGGTCGCCTCGTGGTACTCGCCGCCGTACCCGCCTCCGTATTCCTGACCCTGGGCTTTTCCGGACCAGCTCTCGCGGAGGGTGGAAAGGCGTACCAGATCGACCTGGCGCAGCTGAACGAATCAGGCTCCAGCGGTACGGTCATGCTCAGCCTCAAGGGCAACCAACTCACCGTGCAAATCGAGTCCGAGGGCATGGTGCCCGGACAGCCGTCGGCGCAGCATCTGCACGGCTCGACGAAGGGGCACGACTTCCGCTGCCCGGACGCCACCGACGACACCGACGGCGACGGGGTCCTCAGCAACACCGAGGCCACGCACGACTACGGCGACATCAACATCTCACTCACCACGGCCGGGGACACCAAGGCCACCAGCGGTCTCGCCGTGGAGCGCATGCCCGTCGCCGACAAGCAGGGCAAGGTCTCCTACAAGCGGACGATCGCCGTCGGCCAGGACGTGGTCGACCACATCAAGGACCTGCACGTCGTGCAGCACGGCATCGACCGCAACAAGAACGACAAGTACGACTTCGAGGGGGCCGGCAAGAGCGAGCTCGACCCGAAGCTGCCCCAGGAGGCCACGGCTCCGACCAACTGCGGAGAGGTCAAGGGCGCGGCCGTGGGGTCCATTCCGGTCGGCGGCATCGAGACCGGCGGCGGTTCTCCGGAGCGCGCGGCGGTACCGGTGACGGTGCGCGACGGTGCGGCGATCACCGTACTCGCGGTGGTGGCCGGTGCGGTGGCCGTCGCGCGGAAGCGGGGCACTGCCGTCCCCGTCCGCAGGGAGACCACCGGGGGCGGCGCGTGAAGCCGGCCCCCGCGATCTCCGCATCCACCACAGGGCTCCGCCAGCGCCGGACCGCAGGCACTCTGGCGGCCGCCGCGCTCGCCGGGCTGCTCCTCGCGGGGTGCGCCGGCCAGAACGCGGTGAAGCCCCCCGCCCCTGAGGGGCAAGCCCTCCAGGGCGGGGCACCGGCCGCCGTCGGCGCCACTCCCACCGGGAAGGCACCCGCGGGCGGATCGCAGGGCGGTACGGGCACGGGTGCGGGCCGGGCCGAGCCCGCCCTCGCCCGGTCGGAGCCGCAGAAGATCACGATCCCCTCCCTCGGCCTGTCCAGCTCCCTGGAGACGCTGCGGCAGAACGCGGACGGCACCATGCAGACCCCGAAGGACCCCGCGCTCGCGGGCTGGTACGAGCCGGGGCCGACCCCCGGCTCCCAGGGACCGGCCGTGATCGCCGGGCATGTCACGTGGAACGGAGCATCCGCCGTGTTCGAGAAGCTGAAGACGATGAAGACCGGTGACACCATCGAGGTGACCCGGCGGGACAGCAAGACGGTCACGTTCACGGTGGACCGGGTCGCCGAGTACCCGAAGGCCGAGTTCCCCACACTGGAGGTCTACAAGAACCTCGACCACGCGGGCCTTCGCCTGGTCACCTGCGGCGGCGACTTCGACCCGAAGAAGCACTACTACGACAGCAACGTGGTCGTGTTCGCCCGCATGACGGACGCCGCGTAGCCAGGACGGCCGGCCAGGTCCGCTCGTACGTGTACCAGCGGCCTGCCCGGCCCGTTCGCCCGGATCCAGACCTCGCTCTCCGCTGGGGCAGGCGCCGACGGATCCGAACGCTTCGCCGCTGGAACGGATCGACCTGCGCCGACACACACGCCGCGCCGACATCCCCTTCAGCGCCGGCCATCGCACATGCACGGGCGACACCTTCGGCAGCTCTGGGGCGACGTCACGTCTCAGGCCCTGCCCTGCGCCCGTTCCAGCTGGTCCAGCGGGCGCAACACGCAGCGATTCAACAGCAGCGAAGGGCTGATCAGGGTCGAGCCGACCTCATGGCCCTCCTTGACGCAGGTGTACGGGGAGCTGTGCACCGCAACGTCATTGCCGACGGCGGTCACCTGGGCGGCCAGCGCGGACTTCTTCGCGCAGACGACCGTGGGACCCAGGACCTCGTCCGTGAGCCGGCCCGCCCGCACCCGGCGCACCCACAGCAGTTCGAGGATCAGCAGCCCGCGTACCGAGTACCCGCCGACGGCGGTGCCCAGCAGCCAGCCGTCACCCATCTGCCGCAGAAGTTCCGGCGGTGAGTACGGTCCCGGCTCGACCTCCAGCACACTGCACCGGGGCACCGCGGCCCCGGTGGCGCCCCGGCCGTGCCCGGTGCTCCGGCCCCCGCTCAGTCGGCGGGTGGCCCTGTGGGTCAGCAGGCCCGTCCAGCGGCCCTCCGTCAGCAACGTGACCGTACGGGCCGGGGTTCCTTCGTCGTCCTCGCGGTAGCTGCCCGCGTACGGGCGGGCCCCGGGGGTGTCCCGGACCGTCAGCGGGGCCGCGGTCCAGCGATCGCCCAGGACCCGGTCGGCCGAGGCCTCCTGGGCCAGGTAGTTGTCCGCCTCGCTGGTGTGGCCGAAGCATTCGTGGACGAACACCCCGGCCGCGGCGGGGGACAGGAGTGCGGCGCCCGACAGCGGCCGCGTGAGCGGCGTCCGCAGGGCCAGCAGCGCGCGGTCGGACTGTAACTGGCGTACGCCCCGCTGGATTTCCCCGGCCACGAAACCGCGGTCGTAGGCCGCGACCCCCCACTGGGGCGTATGGCCGTGGCGCGCGGGGCCGAGCGTGATGTGGACCCGCACCAGCCCGTCGTCCCGTTCCCCCGAGGAGATCTCCGTCCCCGGGCCGAGCAGGTCTGCGGCCTCCCTGAGCACGCCCGGGAGCGGATTCCCGACCGGATTCCCGACCGGATTCCCGACCGGATTCCCGAGCTGATATCCGAGGGTCACCCCGGCGCTTACCGGGAGGGCGTCACCCACGGCTCAGCCTGCTGATCGCCTCCCGGCAGCCGGCCATGAGCTGCTCGCCGGCCGCTGTCAGTTCGGCCGCCTCCAGCAGGTTCTTCTCGGCGGTCCGCAGCTGCCCCGCCTTCTGGAGCCGGTAGCGCTCCAGGCGGTCCAGCTCGACGGGATCGCTCTCCGTCGGCTGGTAGCGCCCGGCGGCGTACGCGTCGTTGATGAAGGACAGGATGCCGTGCAGGATGTGCCCGAGCGGGCGCTCGGCATCGACGAACGGCGAGTAGTGGGTCGCCTTGGGATTCCGTACGAGCGACACGCAGTCCAGCACTCCGCTGAAGCGCTGATGGGTGGCCTCGTGCACGAGCGACTGCGCCAGCATGTACGCGGGGCGCTCGCTGGTCAGGACGAGCCCGCGCAGCCCGTGCACGCTGAAGTTCAGCGGCTTCAGCCCGCGATGGCCGCCCAGCGCTCCGAAGGCCCGGATGTCGGTCGCGACCACGGCCAGCCCCTCGGGCCACACCTGCTCCAGGATGTCCGCCGCCGCCTGCAGTCGCGAGGCGAACGAGCGGGCACGTGCCGGATCGAGCCTGACGGCCTCCTCGTCGCCCTCCGACGCCCAGCCGAGCAGAAGCGAGCCCTGGGCGAGACCGTCCCCGGTGACCACCGGTGCCGAGGTGCCGACCGGCCCGGCGCCGCCCAGCCGTACGGAGGCGGGAGCCGCGGCCGGCTCGTACGCCAGGCAGTCGGCGAGCAGGCGCAGCAGCCGCGCCGGATCCGCGGCGCCCACCTCGCTGCGCCAGATCCAGCCGGTCACCTCCGGCCGCAGCGCCCAGTGCAGAGCGGCGTCCACGTCCATGCCGTCCAGCATTTCGCGGACCGCGGTCAGCGCCGGATCAGACCGGTGCTCCGCGTCCAGCCGCTGGACGGCGCGCAGAGCGCGGACCAGGTACTGCCTGGCGACAACCCGGTTCAGCTGCGTATCGGCCGCTATGGCCTCGGGGCCTTCGGCGAGCACGATCAGGGACAGCTCCGGCAGCCCCGCCGCCGACCTGTCCGCCGCCAGATCCTTTACGCGCATGGTTCTCCCACCTAGATCGTCCGGGCCCGGGCCACGGTCCGCAGGGCCCGCACCAGCGCCCCCTCAAGCCGGTCGAGGTCGGCGCCACCGGGCGGCAGCGGCCCCCACCAGGCCTCCTCCTCCGACAACCGGCGCAGCAGCGGCCGGAGGTACTGGTTCAGGGCGGATTCCGCGTTGTAGGAGAAGGAGACGCTCACCGAACCGCCGTCCTGCTGCGCGCCCTCGGTTCCTTCGTGCGGGGCGAACACCGGGAGGTACAGCACGTCGCCCGGCATCAGCTCGACCTGGAAGGGCGTCTCGGGCAGCCGGCCCGACGGAACGAAGCCCTTCGTCTCCAGCATCCGTTTGCGCTGCCGCTCCTGCGAAGTGTGCTCCGGAAGGCCGACCAGCCAGTTCTTCGACCCCTGCTGCTGGACGACGAAGTTGTCGCTGTGGTCGAAGTGGCAGCCGATGCCGGCGCCCCGGCCCCGGGTCACCGAAAGATCGGCGGTGCACTGCTCCCAGCCGAAGCGCTCGGCCAGAGCCGCGCAGGCTTCGGCGAGTTCGCTCAGCACGTGCTGTGCCTGGTTGACGAACAGCACCTGGCCGTCCTCGCGCCGGTGCACGTCCGACTTCGCCTGCGGCTCATCCGCCAGCCGCCCTTCCAGCGCCTCGATGTCGGACCAGTCGAGGGCGGGGGAGAGGAAGACGTCCCCGCAGCCCCGCCACACCACCGGCCGGCGGCGCCAGAAATCTCGGTAGAAGAGACCGACGTCCAGCTCCCGGCTCTCGACCAGTCCCGACTCGCCCAGCAGTCCCGACTCGTCCGTCACGCTCGTCCCACCCCTTCCGCTGTTCCCGCTCAACGCAACCCCCAGGCATCCAGCCGCTTTTCCAGCGCCTCGCGGACCTCCGGTGCGAGCTCCTCGCCGCGTCCGGTGAGGACTGCGACGAGCGCCCCGAAGACCGCCCGGCTTCCGCCGCCGATCACACACCGGCCCGGAGCGGCGAGATACATCGTGGGAACCAGTCCCCATGCGGCCGGCGCCTCGGCATAGTCACGGAACGCGTACAGCGTCCCCTCGTGCACCGCGGTGTCCGCCAGCCCGACGTCGAAGGTCGCACCGGCACCGGTGGCGATCGCCTGGGCCACGGCCACCGCGGCCTCGTGGTGGACGAGCGGCTCCACACCCGCCGCCTCACCCAGCGCACCGGAAGGTCCGAACAGCCGGGACTCCGCCACGAAACGATGGAAGCACTCGGGAAGGAGCCTCCCCCGCCTCGCGGGCGAGAACGGAACATCCCGGAAGTCCTGGAACTGCGGTGAGGCGATGAAGAGTTCGGCGATCTCATGGGGCGTACGGCCGGTGCGCTCGCGGACCACCTCCAGCGACCGGGGGAAGATCCGCCCCAGGCCGGGCCCCGTACCGGTCCCGCCGCTGACCACCTCCGAGCGGATGTTCCGCCCGACCAGGGCGAGTTCCCGTACGTCCACCCGCTCGAAGGCGGTGATCAGATCCGCGTCGAGCCCCAGCTCAGGATGGGACGGCCCGCCCTCGATGAAGGCGGTGCGTACGGTCTTGTCGTGCAGCAGCCGGTCCAGCACGTGCAGGATGCGCTCGTGCCGCCCGGCCTCGGTCGTCCGGTGGGCCGACCCCGGCAGGTGATCAGGCAGCACGGGTCTCCTCCTTCCACGCCCGCACCAGGGAGAAGAGCCGCTCGGCATTCGGCCGCGACTTCGGCACGAGCTCCCCGGCGGCGTCGAACTTCGGGTCCTCGTATGTGACACCGGCCAGCCGCGGCATTCTCGGCAGAAGATGTTCGAGCAGCATCAACTGCTCGTCGAGCAGCACCCCGTGGTGCAGGTCCCGGAAGCGCCCGTCGACGATCTGGCAGCCCGACAGGTGTACCTCGTGGCAGCGGTCCAGGGGCAGGGCCTCCAGCCCGTCGAGCATGCGCTCCCCTGTACGCCCCATCAGCCACTGGTAGGCGAGGATGTGCCCGACGTCGACCGTGGCGAGCGCACCCGTCTCGCGGACCACCGTGTCGAAGAACTCGAAGGCGTCCATGGTCCCCACCAGAAAGCTGCCACCCTCGGTGAAGCCCGGGAACTCCACCGACAGCGGCGCGTCCAGTCGTTCGACCCACTCGCCGACATGGCTGACGCAGCGCCGCAGCCCCTCGGCGGTCAGCACCGGCGGCATCGGATACGGCAGGCTCCGGCCGCCCAGGGACCATATGCCGAGGTCCTCGATCACCCAGCGGAACCCGTAGCGCTCGATGAGGGCGTTGGTGAAGTCCGCGATCGCGGACTTCTCGTAGCCCTCGGGGCTTCCGGTGTTGAGCATCGTGTGGTGGAACGCGCGCGGACGGCCCGCGCCGAACAGCTCGAAGAGCCGGTCGTAGGCCGGGAAGTAGCGCTCCGGCTCCAGCGGTCCGTAGTCGATGGGCTGGAAGGCGACGAACATGTAGTCGTACTCCTGCGCGCTCCGTCCGAGGAACGCCGTCACCTGGTCCGTGGGGCGTCCCTCGCCGGTCTTGTCGAAACCGATCCGTTCGCCCCAGACGAGATCCATGCCCAGGCCAAGTCCCAGTTTCTCCATCAGGAGACCCCCTCCACTCCTGGTTGATCCAGTACGAGCAGTCGTTTGTCCACCATGCGCGAGAGCCAGCGCCGGGCCTCCGGGCCCTCGGCGGTGAGCCGGCCGTCGGTCGTGCGCTCCACCCCTGGCGGCAGGGCCGCCATCCGGGGCCAGGCGACATCGGCCAGGAACCACTGGGCCCGTACGACGTCCAGGGCGACGCCGAACCGCGGTTTCACCCGCGCCCCGGCCGTCGTCGGCGCCCCGACCCCGGCCCCGGCTCCAGCCCCTGCCCCGCCCGCCGACTCCGGGCGCTGCGCGAGGTCGGGCCGGCTCGCACGTTCCGCGTCGGGAACGGCCTCCACCGACATGCGCAGCAGCCGCTGCCGGGCTTCTTCGGTCGCCGCTTCGTCGAGCAGGGCGCCGCCGACGCGTCCCGCGGCGAAGGCCAGGCCCTCGTTGGTGATCAGGTACTCGTCGTCCGGCCGGATCCGGCGGCTCTCCCACAGATGGCTTCCCGGCTCGGCGACGAGCAGCTGCATGGTGTCGAGGCCCATGTCCTCGGGGTGGCGCTGGATGACCTCGGCCGTGTCGCGGTACCCCTGCTCGGCGGCCGGATGGGCGAAGCCGTCCATGAAGGACAGATTGGTGGTGATCCCGGCCGCGGTCAGATTCCCCACGGCCAGCTCCGCGTGCCGGGCGTCCTGGCCCTTGCGCAGGGAGTCGAGGATGTCCTGGTGGTCGGTCTCGTACCCCGCCGACATCTGCACGCAGCCCAGTTCGTACAGCCGCTTGCAGAACTCCGAGTCGGCCAGCTCGGGTTCGAGCCGGGCCCGGACCCGGAAGGTCAGCGAAACTCCCTGGTCGCGCACCGCCTGCATCACTCGGAGCAGATGCCGCAGTCCGGTGTTCTCGTCGGTGACCGCCACATCCGTGATGCCCAGCCGGGCGGCGAGCGCGACCAGATGCGCGGCGGCCGCCTCCGGGGCGATCTGCTGGAAGGCCCGGGCGTCGTGGTAGCGGTTGCCGTACGAACAGAACGTGCACTTTCCCCAGAAACAACCGACGGTGAGCCGGTAGGGGAACTGGTGGGCCTGGTTGCTGTAGTCGGCGAAGTCGAACTGGCCGAAGTCCGGCATCGGCTGGTCGTTCAGCACGAAGCCGTCCGCGAGTCCGGCCGCCTCCAGCCGTGCCTCCCGCCGCGCCTCCAGCCCCACTTCCCGTCCCGGCTCCAGGTCAGGGTCCGGCCCGGGTCCCGGTTCCGCGGCGGGCGGCTGCGGGCCCGCGGCCATCGGCCCGCCGAGGACCTTCGCGAGATAGTCCTCGCCGTGCCCGAGGCACCAGTGGTCGATGAGGCGCGCCGCCGCGACCCTGTGGCGCAGCGCCTTCTCCCACATCTGCACCGTAGGCCCGCCGACCATGATCCGCTGCTCGGGACGCCGCTGCTTGAGCAGCGTGCACAGGGCGAGCGTGGGAACGAGCTGGCTGAAGAACGGTACGGAGAACGCCAGGACCCTGGACCGGTGTTCGTCCAGCAGTGCTTCGAGACGGTCGGCGCCCCAGCGGGCGGACCAGCCTTCGGTACCGGCCCGCACCAGCCTGTCCAGCCGGGACATCAGGAGGGGACCGGGGAGCATCCACCCGTCCTGGGTGGCCTGCTGGGTGACGTAGCGGACGATCGCGCGGATCGCCACCTCCTGGTCGAAGCCGGAGGTGCGGTCGCGGGACCGGTCCAGCAGCCGCTGGCCGTGATGCTCCCGGTAGCGATCGGAGACGCGTCGGAAGACCTCCTTGGCCGGTGGCCGCGGACCTTCGCCGGACCCGGGCCGCCCGGGGTCCTCGTCCGTCGCGCGCCGGCGCAGGACCGCGCTGCGGTACTCAAGGTTCAGATCGCAGCAGATCACGTCGTAGCCCTGGGCCGTCCACGCCGCGGTGAGCTGCGGCAGCGCGAGGTACGGGAACTGCACGGCTTCGCTCACCGGCGGCATCACCAGCAGTACGTCGCTGCCCGGGCCGCCCGTCATACCTGCTCCGCGCCCTGCCCCGCACCGCGCGGGCCGGTGCCCTGCGGGCCGGTCAGCCCGCCGATCAGCTCCAGCCGCCGGCCGGCCGCGGCCGCGCTCTCCCGGTCGCCCGCGTGCTGCGAGAGCAGCCGCAGCGTGCGCCAGACCCCGGCCCGTAGCGGCAGTTCGTCCGCCAGGCCGCGCAGCTCGTCCAGGGCCGGGCCGGGACCGTCGAGCCGGGTGGTGGCCCGGACCGACATGATGCGCGCGTGCATCGCCAGGGTGTCCCGGCCGTCGACGGCGATCGCTTCGCGCAGCCAGTACCTGGCCGTCCGGTGCCCGCCCCGCGCGTAATGGGCGATACCGATCTTGTACGCGAGCCAGCTCGACCGGTACCCGCCGGCCACGGCCCGCTCGTAGAACTCCTGGGCCTGCGCCGGACTCTGGGAGGCGAGGGCCAGACCGCGCAGCGCGATCGCCACGCCGGGCGCGGCCTCCGTACCGCTGCCACGCTCCGCCGTCCCCGTACCGTCCTCGTCCGCCGGCAGCGTGTGCCCCCGGTGGACGTTGAGCAGGAGGTCCTCCGGCCACGGCGTGGAGGGCAGGAAGGAGGAGGTGCGAGCCCGCAGGCCCAGCCGTGCGGCGACGTCCGCGCCGACCCGGCGGAATTCGTGGGGCAGGAAACCGGACCGGGTCGACCAGGTCATCGCGGACAGCTCACCGCCACAGGCGGCGACCATCGAGGCCAGGTCCTCCACGGAATGGTCAGCCCGGCCGTGCTCGTCCATCAGCCAGTCCAGGTCGATGTCGACCACGACGTCGCCGGACACGTGCGCCGCGAGGTGCCGGGTGAGCAGATCGGGCGGTACGACGGCCAGCCACACCCCGCACAGCCGGACGGTCAGGCAGCAGTCGCTCATCCGGGGTTCGGCGTCGGCGCCGCCCGTGGCGATCAGTGAGACGGAGTCCACCGCCGTCGCCGCCCAGCCCTCGTGGGAGGTCCAACTGGGCACCCACACCAGATCGGTGAGTCCGCCGGCGATCGCGGCCGCCGACCAGAAGTCGTCCAGCCCGAAGGCGCCGGCAACGCCCCGGACCGGGAGCCTCCGCAGCAGCCCGGCAGGGTCCTCGCCCCGCGCGGCCGCCCGGCTCAGGGCCTCCTCGCCGCCCGGGGCGAGCGGTTTGAGGTCGAGGTGGCGGTCGAAGCAGACGACGGTGCGGTCCCGGTAGAGGCCCTCGGTCCAGAGGGCCGCCACCTCACCGTGCTCCTCGAAGAGGTCAACGTGTCCGGACATCCTCGGCCCGTTCCGCGGAGAGGGCCTCCGCTGATTGAGGCTGCGTCTGCGGCTTCGGCTCCCCGCCGGCCTCGTCCCCGGGCTTGTCGGCGGGCTTGTCCGCGGACGGAACCGGGGCGGAGCCGAAGCGGCGGGTGTCCGGGCTGAACATCGTCAGGGCGGTGGTCACGAGGACGAGGACGCCGGCCCAGAGCATGATTGATTCCGCGTCGAGGAAGTGCAGCAGTGCCGCGCCCAGCAACTGGCCGAGCGGCAGCGAAGCGAAGGAGAAGAAGAAGTCCGCGGAGAACGCGCGGCCGTGCAGGCGGTCGGGCACCTCCCGGCGCAGCCCGGCCATCTTCACCACGTCGAAGGCCTGCTGGCCGATCCCGCCGACGACGAAGGCGGCCGTCAGCAGCAGCACCGATTCCGTCAGCACGGGCGCCAGCGCGGTCAGGCCGAACAGGCCGAGCAGCCCCAGCGCGTACAGACCGCGACGGCTGCCGCGGATCCGGCCGCCGAGGAAGGCGCCGACCACCGTTCCCGCCGCGAAGGAGCCGAGGACCAGCGCGTAGACGGTGGCGCTGTGTCCCCGCTCGATGATGAGTACCGGCAGGGCCACCATCCACGGCCCGACGGCGAACAGGACGTGCACCACGGCCAGCAGCTGTACGTAGCGCAGCCAGCGCACCCGCCACAGCACGGCCAGGCCGCCCAGGGCGGAGCGCAGCAGAGGCTCCTCGGGCTCCTCCTCTTCTGCTTCCTTCCGCTCCTCCGGCCCGGCGAGTTCCCCGGCCGGTTCCGGGGCCGGTTCCCCGGTCCGCTCTCCGGCGTGTTCCCGGAAGTCCTCGGTGCTCTTCCCGGCTTCCGGCGCGGCGGACCGCGCCGCATACCGGCCACCGGCCCAGCGGGTGGCGGCCGCGGACAGGCCGAAGGTCACGGCGGCGGCCAGAGCGCCTGCCGACGGGCTGAGCAGCGCGATGAGTGCGGCAGCCAGCGTCGGCCCCACGATGCCCGAGGTGTTGCGCATGCCCTCCAGCAGCCCGTAGGCGGCGGTGATCCGGTGCTCCTCGGCTTCCTCGTCCTCCTCCGAACGGGGACCGGCCGCCGGATCCTTTCCGGGCAGGATGCGAGGGGCGATGACGAGCAGCGCCGGCTCGCTCACCGCCTCGCAGAGCCCGATGACGATCGCGACGGCAAGGACGACCGCGTCCAGGTCTCCGTGCCAGAAGAGGGCCAGGGTGATCAGTGCGAACACCCGCGTGGCATCAGCGGTCACTGCGGCGATTACCGGATTAATACGATCCAGAAGAGCGCCACTGAAGAGAACCACACCGCCCAGCGCGAGAAATCGGGCCGCGAATGCGGCCCCAATGGTCTCTGCCGGAGTTCCCGCCTGCGCAGCGGCAACAACGACGATGATCGGGAACAGTGCATCACCGAGGAGCGAGACCGCCTGCCCGAAACAGAGTGCCGCGAAACGTCGTTGGCCGAGCAGATCAAGATAGATTCTCACGGGGGGCGGGAAGCCTTTCTCGCGCTGAAGCCGGCCGCCGACCCCGGGCGGCCTGAACTGTGAACAGCGAGCTCAGAGCCGCTGTGGGGCCGACGGCCTGCTCAGAGTCAGTTCCGGAAACGGAACGCGTGGAACGCCACGCCCTCGTCCAGGTCCTCGGCCTCAAGCACTTCGAGGCTGTCGAGGGACTCGATGTCCTCGATGATGTTCTGCTCGTTCGTGGACTCGCCCATAATTCCTCCAACATAAGGAAGATGGAACCGATAGACGGATGCCTATCAGTGGAGCGACCCCGATTCTATGGAGCGCGCTTCGCGCCAGTAAAGAGTCGAAGCCAGTTTGGCCGGAACGGCGGCTGAAGTGGAAGGTTTAATTCATCTGTGTCTGCCTGACCTGGGCCAATGGTCAATGAAACTGGAATTCTTAATTCGGATGAGTGTCGTCTGGCTTGATTTCGCCTTGAGTTCAGGGGGGGGCATGCAGACGTCCTGGGCCGGATCACGCCAACTGTCGTTGGACAGGTTGGCGGAGACACGCGCCGGCCACGGCCAGGCCGTCGGGATCACACCCGCCTCGTGGCGGATGCCGACGGCCTGCACCAGCTGTCACGCGGGCGGTGCGGCGCATCCCCTCGCACAGGCGAGAATGGAGGAGAACGGGGGTAACGGACATGGAACACCTGGTAATCGTGGGGATCGGTCTCGCCTGGGGGCTCTTCCAGGCCGCGCGAGGCGGCGCGTTCGGCGGCAGGTCATCGCGGAGGAGACGGCGTTCGGGATCGTGGAAGAACGACGGCGTCAGCTTCTCCTGCGGAGACGGCACGTCCTGCGGTGGCGGCTCCTCCTGCGGTGGCGGCGGAGGCGACTGACACCGCGACCCGTACCGCCGAACCGTCACACGCCGCCGTCCCAACGGGCCCGCCCCGCCTACGCGCCGAACACCGCGTAGCGGCGTGGCGGCTTCTCGCGGGCTGGTTCTGGGCGGCCGCCGCACCACCCGGCGCCTCAAATGATCCATTTGCCGGTCTCTGCAGGGCTCCGGCGACAAGGGCGGGCTCTGAAGGGGAGGAGGTTGCGCGTGCTGCCCGTCGGTAGGGTGGCACATCACCGACTCCGGGCCGATGGTCCGCTGATGTCGCTGCGTACCTGAACGGACTCCCTTCGACGAGTCATTGCGTTACCCGCCGTATCGCCTGGCACGCCTTCGTGCGCAGCAAGGGTGATCCGTACGACGGGGACCTCGTGAGCTACCTGCGTGCCGGCTCGGTGCTCGCGGCGACCGGATCAGCCGTCCATGACGTTCTCAGCCCGGCGAACGACCTGAGCGGTACCACGTGCCGGTGATGAACGATGCGTCGAGCACGCACGCCTCCGTGAGTGGTCCCCACCGCAACTGAGCGAGGCCGAGCTGATCCAGATTGCAGACGCCTTCCTCCCCGACGACGAGGAGTGAGAGCCGCGCAATTGCGGCTTGTCTGCGCACCAGCAGCACGGCGGCACCGCGCCCGTGGTCACACGGTCTTTATCGCGCCTCCGTCGATGATGTGGTCCGCCCCGGTGGTGCTGCCGGCGAGGGGCGATGCGAGGTAGGTGACGAGGGCGGCGACCTCGTCGGGGCTCACGAGCCTGCCGGTGACCATGCCCATGGCGGTCGGGAGATGGGCCAGGAGCTGTTTCTGTTCCAGGCCCATCGACTCGGCCAGCTCGGCTCCGTAGCCGTCGGGGCTTTCCCACATGTCCGTGCGGACGGGGCCGGGCGAGACGGTGTTGACGCGCACGCCCTGGGGGCCGAACTCCTCGGCCAGCGCCTTGCCGAACGCGGTCAGTGCGGCCTTGGCAGTGGTGTAGGTGATGGGGCCCGCATGCGGGGTCCTGGCTCCGTTGGAGGAGATGTTGACGATGGCGCCGCGGCTGCTGGTGAGGTGAGGCAGAGCGGCCCGGGTCGTGCGGACCGAGGCGAGGAAATTCAGGTCGAACGCGTCGTGCCACTGCTGGTCGGTGAAGGTGAGGAAGCCGCCCGTCTGGCCCTCCCCGGCGTCGCCGCCGCCGACGTTGTTGACCAGGAGATCCAGCCCGCCGAGCTCGGCTTCGGCCTGGGCGACGAGCCGGGCAGGACCGTCGGCTTTTGAAAGGTCCACGGATACGCCGATCGCGCCGGTGGCCTTGAGCTCTGGTGTGATCGTCCGTGCCGCGGCCACCACGCGCATGCCCTCACCCACCAGTGCGGAGACGATGGCCAAACCGATCCCCCGACTGGCGCCGGTCACGACAGCGGCCTTGTTGGTCAGCTTCAGGTCCATGGAGCACCCCTATCCAAGAAATGAGTCTTGTTCGATGCGTAAACTCTAGAACTTGCAACACGAATGTTGCAAGTTGTGGATGAGTGGCGACTATCCCGTACTCTTCTCGGAGAGTCAGGGAGAGGGAGCCTCGTGGATCAGAAGAGTCGGCAGCGGCCACTGCGCGCGGACGCGGAGCGGACCGTGAGGGCCATCCTGGAAGCCGCCGAGCGTGTCCTCAGCTCCAATCCGGCGGCCACGATGGAGCAGATCGCGGAGGCGGCCGGAGTCGCCCGGACGACCGTGCATCGCCGGTTCACCAGCCGCGAGGCCTTGGTGGACGCTCTGACGGCCTGGGCCACGCGGCAGTTCCACGAAGCCGTGACGAGCGCCCATCCCGACAGCGCTCCACCATTGGTCGCCCTCTACCAAGCGACCGCCAACGTCCTCCGGGTCAAGATCGGGTGGGGGTTCGCAATGAGCAGGACCACGCCGGAGGACCCCGACGTGGCACGAGCGCATGCCGATGTGCTCGATCAGTGCGACCGCCTGTTCCAGCGCGCACTGGAAGCCGGCGTGCTACGCCCTGACACTGACCTGGCATGGGCTCGCCGTGTCTATTACGCCCTCATTCACGAGGCCGCCCAGAACCGCTCGGACGAAGCCGACAATGTCGATGAACTGGCAACCCTCGTGGTCGACACATTGTTGCGTGGCATGGGTCGAGAGGGCAGCTTCCTCAGCCCTTGACGAGTTCTCTGCACTTCGCACCCCGATGAGCCGAGTGGGGGTTCAGGCTTGGACCCAGCACCCGAGCCGCGTCCACGTCGTCCGGGGTGCCGTCGCCAAGTGGGGGCGCGGAAGTCACGCGCCCACCCGCGCCCGCACGAGTGCGGCGAGCACGGCCGCCGCGAGCGCGGCGACAGCGGCGGCGAACACGGTCCCGGCCGTGGTGAGGCCGTACGCCTCCACCAGGACACCGACGCCGACTGCGGGCGTGGCGAGCATCGCGTACAGGATCACGTAGAAGGCCGAGAACGCCTCGCCGCGCCGTTCGGGGGCCACCGATGTGGCGATGCGCGTGACGCCGTCCCTGACGGCGACGCCGGTGGCCAGCCCGGTGAGCACGGCGGCGGCGATCAGGGGCACGAGGAGCCTTCCGAGCAGAGCGGTGGCGATGAGCGCCGCCGCCACGATGAGCCCGCAGCACGCCACCGGGAGCGCGGCACGCGCACCGAGGCCACCCACCAGGAGCTGACCGGCCCCGGCACTCAGGAACGCGAGCGCCACCACCACCCCCGAGACGGCGAGGTCGCGCACCTGGACCTCGGCGAGGAAGGACTCGGCACCCTCACCGTGATCGACGGCAGCCACCGGTGGGAGGAACTCCCCCTTCCGGACAGCAGCACCCTCCACTTCGCCCAGCGCGACACCCACAGGCTGGAGGGCCTGCTCCACGCCACCGCGCGCCACAACGGCACCCGCGCAAAGGCCGTCCCGCTCGCCTTCAACAAGGGGCAGCTCAGCTTCCACCACTGCCGCACCTACCACGGCAGCGGGCCCAACGTCAGCGGCGCACCCCGCCGGGTGGTCACCGTCCGCTTCCAGGAGCGGCACAACCGATGGCGGCGGACGTACCGTTCCTGTACCACTTCAGCCGCGGCGCCGAGGTCACCGACGAAGCCCCGTTCCGCGAGATCGCCGCCTACTGCCGTGCCCACCGCGACAAAGTCGACCGGGTGTTTCGGACCCTGTCCTACTTCGACTGCGTCAACTTCGCGGCACGCTCCCGGGCACCGGTCCTGTTCTCGGTCGCCCTCATGGACCAGATCACCCCACCCTCCACCGTGTACGCCGCCCACAACCACTACGCCGGGCACAAGGAGATCCATGTCTACCCCTACAACGCGCACGAGGGAGGAGGCCCCCACCACCAGGTGACCCAACTCGCCTTCCTCGGGAAGGTGCTGGCCTGAGGGCGCCGGTCGGGGGACGAACCCGGCAGGACATGGCATGCCGACGGCGGCTCAGAACCCGGGAAGGCCAGGGCAGACGGCGGCCGATCCGGTCGTGCCGTACGGCGGGCCGGGTGCCGCCCATCACGCCAGGAGGGCGCGCCAGTGGTCGGCCGACACCATCATGTCCTCGACGACTCGCTCCAGGAACGTCCCCACCTTGGCCAGCCGCTGCCCCACGGGCGTGTCCAGCCCGAGCGTCTCGGCCGCCGCCATCGCGGCCTGCGCCGCCTCCAGCGTCTGCCGCGAGCTGATCATGATCGAGTGGTACCAGGCGTCGTCGTCGACCACATAGATGTCGCGGCGCCGCTGCGGATCGCGCTCGCGCCGGACATACCCCTGCTCGACAAGGAAGTTCACGGCCACGGAGACGGAGGCCGGGCTGACCTTCAGCCTGCGGGTCAGCTCGGCTGCGGTGCGCCTGCCGTCCTCGGACAGCAGCAGGTCGACGTGCACGCGCGCTGTCATCCTCGGCAGCCCCGACCTGACCGCCAGCTCGATGATCTCCTCTTCCATCGTGCCGCCCGGCACTCCGGCCGCGCGCGGGGGTGCCGGTGTGCCGCGCTGCGCCCGTTGGACCGTCGCCCGGTGCGCCTGCTGGGGCCGGTAGCCTCCGGGGCCGCCGTTGCGTGCGACCTCCCGGCTGATCGTCGAGGTCGGCCGGTCGAGCCGCCTGGCGATCTCGGCGTAGGAGAGCCCGTCGCCGAGGCCGGCCGCGATGCGCTGGCGGTCCTGCTGGGTCAGTCGTCCTCCGGGCATGCCGCCAGTATTGCCTTCGCCGTCATTCAATGCAACGCGCCATTGCATTCGCTTTCAGCGTCATTGCATCAATTTACCGTCTCCCACCTGGAGAAATGCCATTCAGTCGATTGACGGAACTCTGAACGCAACGTAGCTTTCGATACCTGTCAAACACGTAATGTCGCGAGATGAGGAATGGCCATGGGTGAATCCCTCCACACCGTCACGACGCTGCCGGCGGCGCGCCGGCCCGGCTGCCCCTTCGACCCGCCGGCAGGGCTGATCGACGCCCGCCGGCACGGGCCCATCAGCCACTACACCCACCCCGGCGGGAAGCCCGGCTGGCTGATCACCGGATACGACCTGGTCAGGTCGGTCCTGGCCGACCCGCGGTTCAGCTCGCGCAAGGAGCTCCTGAACGTGGTCGACTTCGAGCTCCCTCCGGCGCCGCCCGGCGAGTTCCTCCTCATGGACGAACCACAGCACGGGCGCTACCGGAAACCGCTGGTGGGCAAGTTCACCGCACGGCGCATGCGACTGCTCACCGAGCGCGTCGAGCAGATCACCACCGACTGCCTGGACGCCATGGAGGAGGCCGGCCCGCCGACGGACCTGGTGACCGCGTTCGCCAAGCCCATCCCCACCATCATCATCTGTGAGCTGCTGGGGGTGCCGTACCAGGACCGGGACTCCTTCCAGGAGCAGATCGACTCGTTCATGAACGGGGAGCCGAGCGAAGAGGAGCTGATAGCCGCCTACACCGCGACCCAGCAGTACCTCGCGGAGCTGGTGGCCGCCAAGCGCGCGAACCCCACCGACGACGTGCTCAGCGAGCTCACCGACAGCGATCTGACCGATGAGGAGCTGAAGGGGATCAGCCTCATCCTGCTGGCGGCCGGGTTCGACACCACCGCGAACATGCTGTCCCTTGGCACCTTCGCGCTGCTGCAGAACCCGGCGCAACTGGCCGCTCTGCGCGCCGATCCGGCGCTCGCCGACCGCGCCGTGGAGGAACTGTTGCGGTATCTGAGCGTCGCCAAGACCTTCATGAGGACGGCGCTGGTGGACGTCGAGGTGGGCGGCCAGACCATCAAGGCCGGCACGACGGTCGTCCTGTCGTACAACACCGCCAACCGCGACCCCGAGCGCTTCACCGATCCCCACGTGCTCGACCTCCACCGGAAGGACGGCGGACACCTGGCCTTCGGCCACGGCACCCACCTGTGCCTGGGCCAGCAGCTGGCCCGCGTCGAGATGCGGGTCGCGTTCTCCGCGCTGCTCAACCGCTTCCCCACGCTGCGCCTGGCCGTACCGGCCGAAGAAGTCGGCCTGCGCCCGGAGACCGCGGACATCTACGGGGTGAAGAGCCTCCCGGTCACCTGGGACGTGTGACCGCGAACCGGTGACGGGTGAGTTCGCGTACGGTCGCCCGCCACCGCTGCGGTTGCTCGCCTGCGATGATCGCGCCTTCGTCGCCCTCGCCCTCGTCGCCAGCGACCTGGACCCGGTCAACGGCCGGGCCCGGCCGTCCTTGGTCGTGCTCGATCGCGTTCGGGCTTCCGGATCATCTGCCATGCGCTCAGCCTCAGGCGACAGGCGGGCGCGGTGACACGGCGTCTCGGGCGCTTCGCCGGGTGTCACAGGCCCAGGGTGATGGCCAGTCGGGTCAGCTCGGCGGTGCTGTGGGCGTTCAGCTTGGCGCGGATGCGGCGGAGGTAGGCGTCGACGGTGTGCTTGGAGAGTCCCATGTGGCGGGCGGTCTGGAGGTAGGTGCGGCCTGCGGCGATGTGGCGCAGTGCTTCCTGCTCACGCGGGGCCAGTGCGGCTGCGGGGGTCTGGGTGTGCGGCTTGGTGAGGGTGAGGCTCATGGGATTTCCTCCGCCGAATCGGCTCGGTCATCACTGCTCGCATCCTCGGAAGCAGCGGGCTAAATGCCCGTTTTGTCTCTTATTAAGAGACTGGCCGAGCGACTTCGCGAGAGTGTCCGCCGACTGTCACAGGCGTGTGACAGGGCACGCCTGCACGCGCGGAAGGGTGTGGTCGCAGAGGGGCTCGGGTGCGGCGCGGGGGCACGTGGATTACGCCGGACCGGCCCCAGGTGACGCGTCTGTGAGTGGAACCTGAAGGGCCTCGGCCGCGAACTGGGGCGCTGCGCCTACGGCAACACAAGCTCCGTCGGCCCGGCCCGGCCCGGCCCGGCCCGGCCCGGCCCGGCAGTCGCAGCAGGGTGCGCGCCGGGCGCCGGTGCGCACTCCGATGCGCCCTGACTGTGAGCCGTGGTCGGGTGGGTGAGAGGCCGTGCGGGACCGAACATGAGCAGCAACGTACCGGCCAAGGTTGTTGAACGCGCAATGAGCAGGAGGCTGCCGATGCCGTTCGGTGTGGTGCAGTGGTTCAACGCGAACCAGGGCATAGGTCAGATCCGTCCCGACGGCGAGGAACCGGAGGCGTGGGCGTGGGCGGAGCAACAGGCGGTCCAGGGCAGTGAGGCCCTGGACCGCGGCGATTTGGTCCGTTTCGATCTCGCCCGCGACAGCGATGGCCTGTGGGCGGACAACATCCGCCGCCTTCCCAGACGCCGGGGGCCCGCAGCGCCGACAAGCACGGAGGACGGCGGTGAGCGCGCCAGCCAGGCACGCGACTGCCCGACCCCGCCGGCGTAGCCCGCGGTGCCAAGGCTGGGGGCGCCGGACGACGCCGGAGCCGGTGGCCTGGGCATCCTTCCGCCTCCGGAGATCTCGTGTGCTGCACCATCGGCTCGGGCCCCCGCCTGTGGTGGTGGGGCGCTACCACCGCAGGCGGAGCGTGGACCGAACGCTTCCTCGCCTGCTCCGCCCTCGTAGTCGCGGGTGTGGCCGCCGTCTGGCTGCCCCCACTCGCATCGCTCGCCATCCTCGACGTCATCCTCGTGATCACCGCAGCCGTCCTCTCGCGCGCACCAGCGCCTGGCACGCTCGCTGCAAGACGCCCCGGGAACCTGATGGGAAACCGACGAAAGTCGCCGGCTTCACCCCGGCCCGCGGAACTCGGCGGCATCATCCACGGCGGGCCGGGAGCTGCTGCCTGCTGTCGTCTCGGCGCGCTACGGCGTCGGATCGACACTCGCCGTCGACCACTCCGGTGTCTCTGCTACGCAGAGCTCGATTACTGTCAGTTTGCGCATCGTTGCTATCGGTTCAGCAGGGAGTGCCTTTGTCGTGGGCGGGGCCGGGCGGGGCGGCGTCGTGCCGCCCCGCCCGGCCGCGGGCTACTGCTTCACTCCGGTGGCCGGCCGCGTCAGTCGTCGTCCGGTGCCGGGAGGATCCGCACGGTCACGGTCTTGGTGACGGTCTTCTTGACCACGTTGCCGTGGTGGTTCTTGGTCGTCTTGGTGACCGTCTTGGTCGTGGTGACCTTGACCCTGCCGTCGAACAGGGTGCGTTTGACCGTCTTCGTCACGGTCCTGGTCGTCGTCGTGTTGCCGATCGGGTGCGCCTGGTGGTCGGGCGCTGTCTGCACGGCTGCGACGACCTGCGGTGCCGCCGGTGCGGCGAAGGCGCTGGAGGGCAGCAGCGCGCCACCTGCGGCGAGGGCTCCGGAGGCGCCGAGGAGGGCGAGGCGCTGGGTCAGGGTGGTGCGGATCATGGTGTTGCTCCTTGTGGTGTGAGATGGCCGAGGCCGGGGTATCGGCCTTGTCCGGCGGGCCCGTGCTGGGCCCGTGTCTCCATTGGGCCCCAATGCCCCGTGGCGGGTCATGCCCCTGGAACTCGTGGCTTGACGCGCATCGGCCGACGTGGCAGTGCCGCGGAGCGCACGACGGGGACGCTGCGGAGTCCCGCGTCCCGGAGGCGGGGCCCCCGAGGATCCGCCGGTGCTTCGGATCAAAGACGCTCGGCGTCACGGGCTCCGCCGCCATCACCTTTCTCGGGTTCCGCTGCGCTTGTCGCGAGGGTCCGCCTACGATCCGTCGCCGTGCGGGTTCGCCGCCAGGTCGCGGGGAGGGTACGGGGATGTCGGAGCTCGAACGGATCACGGCTCGCCGGAGCGAGCTGGACGCGCTCGCCGTCAGGTGCGCCCTCGGCGCGAGCATGCCGAAGGCGTACGCTAACTCCCCGTCAGGCACTGCGAGATGAGGTCGACTGGGGGCGGATTGATGCTGACGTGGATCGAGGCCGGGGCATTCGGTGCGGGCGGTGGACTGATCGCCGAAGCGGTCGTCACCTACGGACGTTTACGCAGCTGGCAAGGGGCGCGACATGCGGCGCGGGCTTCAGAGACACCGCTCCCACCACTCGGCAGGTTCGTCGATCCACTTGCGGACTCGCTCGCCGCACTCGTGCGCGTGGCGCTGGGAGGCGCGGCCGGGTGGCTGCTCCACACCGAGGTCACCGGTATCTACGCAGCGGTGACCGTGGGAGCCTCCGCCCCGGCACTACTGGCCCAGATCGGCCGAGCGGCCACACCAACCGAGGCTCTCCGCGCACCCGGCGGAGCACCGCCGGACACACCTCCGACCCCGGCGGATCACGGGGGAACGCCTCCCGTCCCCAGGGAGGCGTCGTCATGACCATCGGCTCGGTCGCCCGGCGCTCCTGGCGCTCGTTCACCGGCAGCACGGTCGCCCACCGCCCCCCGACAGGGGCTCGCGCCCGCGCAGGGTACACACTGCGGCAGCGGCTATGGGCCTCGTTCATCGGCGCGGACCTACCCTCCGGACCCCTCGCCACCGAGCCTTTCCTCCCGGAGAAGCCAACCGGGAACCGGCATCCGGCTTCCAAGGCTGCGCGCGATCGGTCACGCCCTCAGCCGCTTGCTCCGGGCTGGTTTCCTCTCCCACGGCTTCCGCAGGCCGGCGGCCTGGCCGCCGCGGGAGGCGACACCGTGCTGTTGGAGGCATCGTCCCCGGACGGCACCGCCCGGTTCCTCGTGCGCAGGCACCGGGACTCCGTCCCTGGGTACAGCCTGGAACTTGTCGTGCACGGCGTCGAGGGCGCCGCGCCACTGATGACGGCGGTCAGGTACGCGGGCGGGGCCGGTTCTGAGCGGGTGCTGCTCGTGCCTGTGGTGCGGGGGCGTTTTGGCCCTGCTGCCTCGTACGTCCGGCTCCCGGGCTTCGTCGGGGAGGGATGGACGGCCTCCGTGGCGGCACCGGTGGGTCCGGACAGTACGTGGGACGTCGCGACGGTCACACTGTCGGTCGGCGCCTCGCTCAATGACGCGACCCGTGATGCCTGGCGCGAGGTGCGGGCGCTGATTTCGGACGCCGGTCTTCGTCGCGTCATTGACCAGGAGCTGCGGTGACCGGGGCAGCGGGACCTGGGCATCGCGCGAGTACTCAGGATGTAGCCCCCGCGGCGGCCGTGGCGACGCGCCGAACGGGCTGGCGCTGGCCGACGACCCGTGGCGGCCCCACGGCTCGGACCACGGTCGAGAACGTGCTGGAGCGGGCATCCGGCCCGCAGGCCGCAGTCCGGGAGCTGCTGGGAGAGTCGGCGCTGTGGTGGAGCTGCTGCAGCGAGGCGGTTCGTGACGATCCGGCGTGGCTCGCCGGTCGCGGCTCCGAGGAACTGCGCGCCTGGCTCGGGGCCACCGCGCCGGACCAAGAGCACGCGGCTGTGATGCGAGCCGATCACCCCCTCCTCCTGGCCAGGGCGCTCGCCGGGCCGAAGGGCGGTGCCGAGGGGCACGACGGCGCACTCATACGACTGCTCGAAGCGTGGGAGGGCAGCGGACTGCTGTGCTCCGAAGCCGCTCCTGGGCCCGCGGAGCCCTCCGGCAAGGGACTCGCCGAACTCTCGCCCCGTCTCGCCGGCGGAATCGACGCGCTCCTACAACGGAGCCGGCAGCTGCGCCATGCCGCGGCTCCGGACGGGCCGTCGCTGGCTGCCGAGGGACTTCTGGTGATCGCCGCGCTCATGATGGCGGGCATCGCACCGCGCAGGCGCTCTGTCGTGCGGGTCCCCGTGGTCTTCGGCCGCTCACCCGGACGGAGCGGAGAGGCCCCGGCCGCCGAGGGCGCCACCGGCATTCTGGAACTGCGCGAGTTCACCCCGGGACCGGCAGGGCTGTATCCCGACCCGCGGACGATGGACGGGGTGCGCAGCCCGAATGCCCAGTTCGCCTCCGCGCTGGGCACGGCCTGGCGCCTGGCCGGTGCGCAGACCGAAGGCCGCTGCGTGGTGTGGCGGATCATCCTGTCCGACGAACCCTCGGCCCCCGAACGGATCGAGGGGCCCTCCCTCGGCGTTGCCTTCGCGCTCGGGCTTCGCGCCCTGCTGCGGAGCCGGCCCGGTGCGGGCCGGCTCCGAGACGTCTTCTACGGACTGCGCCCGCGCACCGTGGTGACCGGCGCCCTCGACGCGGACGGCCGCCTGCTCAGGGTCGCGGGCTTGGACGCGAAGCTGCTCGCCGCGCGCCGCAAGGGCTTCCGCCTGGTGGCACCCGAGCCGAACCGGCTCGAAGTCTCCGCGACTGCTCCCCGTCCCGGTGACGTGAGGTTCGCTGCCACCCTGCGCGAGGCCGACCGGTACGCCCGGCAGTTCCGCACCGGCCGCATCGCTGTCACAGCGCTCGTCCTCGCCGCCGTGATGACGGGGGCATTCGCCCTCCACCAGCGCGACCTCGCCCGGACCCAGCAGCAGACCGCGCTGATCAGCCAGGTCACCGCACGAGCGGACCAGCTACGCGCCACCGACCCTTCACTCGCGGCCAGGGTCGACATCGAGGCATATCGACTGAATCCCACCGGAGACCGCTACACACGCCTGGTCGAAGACGCGAACAAGCCGCTGTCCACCGTCCTGGGCGATTTCTCCTCCAGTGTCTACAAGGTGGCATTCAGCCCTGATGGCCGTACGCTCGCCGCCGCAGGCCACGACGACGCCAAAGACACAGGCATAGTGCGGTTCTGGGACATGACGAACCCGGCACATCCCGTCCTGCTCGGCGAGCCCCTCCGGGTTCCTGGCGCTGCCTGGATGGTGTTCAGCCCCGATGGAGGCACACTCGCCACATCCCCCGGCCCGGTCCCCGGCAAAGAGAAAGAGGGGGTACGACTGTGGGATGTCACGGACCCAGCCCGTCCCCGCGCGCTCGGCACAGCCCTCCCGCATACCACCGGCGGCAGCCCACTGGGGTTCAGCCCTGACGGGCACTCGCTGGCCACCGGCACCGGCAGCTACACGGAGGAACAACTGTGGGACGTGAGGGACCCCGCCCGCCCCGTCCCGCTGGGCCAGCCCCTCAAGCACGCGTCCGCAGTCAACGTCGTCACGTTCAGCCCGGACAGCCGGTCCCTCGTCACCTCCTCCGTGGACGATGGGGCACGGATGTGGAACGTCACGGACCCCGCTCACCCTGCCCCGCTCGGCAAGATCTGGACCGCTCTCAGCGTCGCGATGTTCACTCCGGACGGCCGCACCCTCGCCATCGGCCACGGCGGCGCCGTCCAGCTGCTGAATGTGACTGACCCGACGCACGTGGTCGCGTTGGGCGGTCCCGTGACGAGTTTCCTCGGTAATCTCAGCGCGATGGCGTTGAGCGCGGACGGCCGCACCCTCGCCACCCCCGGCGGAGAGCGGACTCTCCGGCTGTGGAACATCACCGACCCTGCCCATCCGACATCCATCGCCCCGCCCCTGGCCGGCCACTACATGGCCGCCATGTCGTTCGCCCGCGACGGTCGCACAGTTGCTACCACCAGCGGTGACCGCACGGTGCATCTGTGGCACCTGCCCACCGCCCTGCTGACCGGCCACACCAAAGTCGTCACCTCGACTGTGCCGGCTCCTAACGGCCGCATCCTCGCCTCTGCCTCCACCGACAACACCGTGCGACTGTGGAACACCTCGGATCCAGCGCACCCCACCCCCCTCAGCATGATCAAGGACTTCAGCAACACCGTCATATCCCTGGCGTTCAGCCCCGACAGCCGCACCCTCGCCACCCTCGCCAACGGCGAGAGGCGCGTGATCCTCTGGAACCTCGAAGAACCGACCAAGCCTGCCGTCCTCTCACAGATCAACTTCTCCGTGGGCGCCGGAACCGGCGTCTCGTCGGTGGGGTTCAGCCCCGACGGAAAGACCCTCGCCACCGCCACCGGCACCGTCGTCGTCGGCGGCGAACACAGCGTGAGCCTCTGGGACGTGTCGGACCCCGTCCATCCCCGGCTACGCGGCAAGCCGATCACCACTGACGGTGACACCAGTCGCGGCTGGATGCAGACCAGCTTCGTCTTCAGCTCCGACGGACACACCCTCGCCATCGCCGGTCGCTATACGTCCAACACGGTGCAGCTGTGGGATGTGACCGATCCGGACCGTCCGGCCCGCTCCGGGCCGCCCATCACCGGCGGCGCCTTATGGATGGCGCTCAGCCCGGACGGGCGCACCCTCGCCACGGTCAGCTCAACTGCCATCAGTGGCGGCCCAGGAGACGGCGACGTCAAGTTGTGGAACATCTCCGACCACAACCACCCCACGCTCCTCGGGCCGCCGCTGAGCGGCTACACCAGCCGTGTCACCGCCCTGGCCTTCAGCCCCGACGGGCACACCCTCGCCACCACCGGAGACGGTGTGCGCCTGTGGAACGTCACGGACCCGGCCCACCCTGCGGCGATCGGCCAACCCCTTGCCATCAGCACTGCCGAACTCACCTCACTGGCATACGTCCCCAACAGCCAGACCCTCGCCACTGGCGGATGGGACAACACGGTTCGACTGTGGCCACTGGCAGTGGACGAGAGCGTCCGACAGATCTGCGCCAACACCGACACCCCGACCCGTCCGCAGTGGCAGCAGTACCTGCCCATGCTCCCTTACCACCCCACCTGCGGCTGACGGCGAATCCCACATGTGCGACGATCTTTCGCTGGCAACATCCCAAATGGCCAGCTACCTCTGAGTGGTGTGCATCGTGAAGTTGCAGGTCACGGGCCTGGTGTGCGTGGATGTCGGCGTGCTCGTGCTCGTGCTGGGCGTGGGCGGATGACTCTCGCGTAGATCGTCGGTCAGCGGGCGACTTCGCGGTTCGTCAGGACCAGCAGGGCCCGCACCAGCGCGGTCGCCCAGTTCGGGTCGGCGTGGACCTTGCCGAGCACGCGCCAGTTCTTCAGGTGGGCGAAGCCGTGCTCGACCGGCGCCCGGACCGCGGCCAGCGCTTTGTTGGACAGCTTCTGACCCCGGGTCAGGGGCCGGTTCCGGGCGGCCTTGAACCGCCCCAGTCACCCGGGCAGACGATCTTCACCCTGGACACCCGCCGCAGACCAGCACGAGCACGCCGGCATCCACGCACACCAGCCCGCCCGACCTGCAGTTTTCACGATGCACACCACTCAATGGGTGAGCGGGCTCGTGAGGAGACCGCCGGCACCGCCGCGTGCACGGTGACCGTCACCCCCGCCCGGCCGCTGTGAACGATCCGTTCAGGAGCCGGTGGCGTGGGCCGAGCCGGTGCTCGAGCCGCTGGTGTCGCCCAGGAAGCAGGTGACTTCGCGGTCGCCCGGGCCCCAGCTGGCGGCGGACGGGTAGTAGGAGTACACCCGCAGCGTGTCCGAGAGCTTCGTGGATATCGGCCCACGTAGTCGGTGAGCGCCGTGCCGGCGCACCTCTCCGTGGCGGTCGCGGTGACCTCCTCCCTGCCCGGGTACGCCCCGTCCTCCAGGTTGAAGACGGCCTACGCCTCCCCCTCGTGAGGCTGATCGCAGGGCACGACCCCGGCCGCCGAGGCTCAAGGGCGCTCTGTACGCGGCGATCCGACGTGATTCACGCGCCGGCATCCGGGCCGGGGCGCAACGGCGGTCTCAGGCTCCGGTCGGTCCCGGGTCGCCCCGTCGTCCGGCCCGTGTCACGGAGGCGATCAGGGTGGACAGGGCGAACGTCGCCACGAGGCTTGCAGTCATGACCATGCCTACGCCAATCAGGAAGAGGCCGCTGGCGTCGTCCGACCAGTCGTAGCAGGCGGCGGCGGTCAGACCGGCCGAGGTGCCGATCACGGCGCTCGCGACGTGGCGCCGGGACGCCGCCCAGTACACCGGTGCCAGCAGGGTCAGCACCAACCCGATCACCTGCCAGGCCTCGTACGGGCCGGTCACCGAGCCGTCGGGATGTACGTCACGATGCTGGTCCCAGCCCAGCCAGGCGGCCCATGCCGCAACCGGTATGAGAACCAGCAGGTAGGGAGCGAGTTTCAGTGATCTCTGGCGCATGGCCCAAGCGTCCCGGCCGGCCCAGCACTGCGGCAGAGCGCACGTACTCACCTCCCTTTGAGTAGCCGGACACCCACAGCCCTGGCAACGATGGATGCCGAACGGCCCGACACCTGCTCACCTGCCCTATGCCAACAAGTCGGTGACTGCTTGCGCAGGTTCCGACGCAGACGGACCTTCCGGGCGCGGCCCCACCGGTTCACTGCCGGCAGCGCCCGAAGGTCACGACGTAGGTTCCGGCCCATCGGCGCACAGGCGGCAGAATCCTCGCTGGCTCGACGGTTGTCCCGGTCAGCGCTTGCCGGGCCTGGTCGCAGTCCAACCGACGGGCCGGGTCCTTGTGCGTCAGCCCTGAGACGACCGGCCCGAGCGATCCCGCCTTCTCGATCTGCGGTCCTTCCCCCATTATCAGGCGGGCTATATGCGGACCCACGTCCTCATCCGCGCGGTATGCCCGCTGTCCTTCCGCGGCGTAGTAGAGGGTTGCGCCCAACGACCACAGATCCGACGCAGGCCCGACCGTTCCGGAGGAAAACCGCTCGGGGGCGATGTAGCCCAACGGGCCCACCACCATGCAGGTAGACGGCCTTGTCGATTCGGCAGGCCGGCTCTCGGCGCCGGGCTCGGCCCGCGAGTTGGTCGACACGCTCCGGCATGGTGGCCTTGATACAGCGCTTGCGGAGGTAGACGTGCAACGCGCGGGACGAGACCAACGATCCGGTGATCGGAAAGGCGTCCCCTAGCAGGCGGCCAGGGCCTCCAGGGCGGGGACCGTTTCGGCCGGGCTCGGCAGGGCGGCGTTCTCTGCCCGGAGGCGGGCGGCGGCCTCGCGCAGGGCCGGGTCGATGGTGAGGCGGGTGAGGAGCGGGGCGTCGACGTCGTGGGACGCGGAGCGCAGGGCGGCGCCGGTCATGGTGAGAGCGTCGGCGTTGGTGAAGTGGTCGGCGCCCTGGGGGAGTAGGAGCTGGGGCAGGCCGGCCTGCAGGGCGGTGAGCAGGGTGCCGGAGCCGCCGTGGTGGATCAGCGCGTCGGAGGCGGTCAGCAGCTCGGCGAGCGGGATCCAGGGCAGAGGGCGCACGTTGTCCGGGAGGGTGCCGAGCGGTGTGAGGTCGGCGTCGCCGACGGCGAGCAGGAACTCGGCGTCCACCGAGGCGGCGGCCTCGATCAGGCGGACGATGGCGCGGACGCCGTCCAGCTCGGTGAGTACGGTGCCCAGGGTGACCGCGACGCGCGGGCGGGTGCCGCGGCGGAGCAGCTCGGCGGGGACGGTGCCGCCGCCGTTGTAGGGGACGTAGCGCATCCGCAGGCCGCCCGGGTCGCCGCCGAGCGAGGCGGGGACGATGTTCAGTGCGGTGGGCTCGGCGGGGCCGGCCACCCCGTACGTCTCGTACGCTTCGGTGAAGTTGGCGGCGAGCCGGCCGACCATGTCGAGGCCGGAGGTTACGCCGAAATTCTGGATGACCGACGGGATCTTGAGCTTGGCCGCGACCAGCGGGGCGGAGGCCTGGAAGGAGTCGTAGACCAGTAACTCGGCGCGCCAGCTGTCGGCGGCCTCCAGCAGACCGTCCACGGTGGGGCGGGAGACGAGCGCGAAGCCGCGGGCCGCCATGTCGAGGATCTCGTCCGGGGTCATGTCGGGGACGACGTAGCGCACCTCCTCGTCGGTGGACTGCTCTAACACGTCCCGGATGCTGCGGCCGTCGCCGATCTCGACGATCGGAAAACCGGCCTCGCGGAGCTGGTTCAGCGGCTGCGAGCTCGCGAACAGCACCTCGTGGCCGGCGGCGCGCAGGGCTTGCGCGGTCGGGATCATCGGGAAGAGGTGGCCGACCGCGGCCGGTCCGGTGAAGAGTATGCGCACGGGTTCTCCTAGCCGTTGTTCTGCCGTTCGAGGACGAGCGTGCGGGCTCGCCCCGGTTCCCTTCGGTGAACTGACGGGAAGGCACGTTGTGTTCCCCCGGGAGGATCGATAATCGGACGTTCTGGTGGACCCTTCCGGGCGAGGCGCGATGTGCTCCTGGGGCGGCGGTGCCGGACCGGCGGTGGTCAGAGGTCCGTGATGGGCAGGGCGCCGACCCGGCCGGCGTCGGGAGCAGGTTGACCTTGGTGATGCGGTCGGCGACGACGGGGAACGCCAGGACCGGCTCGTTGCCGTCGCCCAGGTTCGGCGTCCGCGCATGCTGCTGGCGCTTTCCGACCGCACCCGCTCGGTCCAGGGCCGGGAGTGCATCGAGTGGTGGGCGCCGTGTGAGTCGCAGTGGTTGGCGACAGTGTCCGTCAGTGGATCTTGTCGATGTTGTGGCTGGTTGTGGGTGGTTCTGGGTTCCGGGCTCGCGCCGTGGTCGCCGAGCCTGTGGGAATCGTGCCGAGCGTCGGCAACGGCTGTAAATTGCCGCAGGGTTATGCCCAAAAGGTGACTGTCTGCAGCCCGACCTGGTCGGATAGTAATGACGCGGCGCCTGGCACGGCCTGCCGACGGTCGGCGGCGATCCCAGCGTGCCGAGAGGAACGTCTCGTGATCCGCACCCGTTACGCCGCCGCTCTGGCCACCATGGCCGTTACCGCCCTCGCGATCACCGCGAGCCCCGCCTCGGCGGCACCCGGCGACACGCTCACCATGTGCTCCAGCACGCTCACCCCGGACGGCTGGGTGGACGTCCAGTGGTGGAACAGCGGTGGGTGCGGCTCCGGCTTCACGCCCAACACCAAGCAGATCAAGGACCTCAGAGGCTACCCGGTCGGCACCCAGGTCAACGCATGCGCCTCCACGTGGCCGCCCGCCGGCTGGACCATCGCCAGCACCTACTACTCGAGCGGCTGCCGCTACTCCGCTGTCCCCAGCTTCAACCCCAACACCTGGACACTGAAGCGCACTTCCTGACCTCGCGCCGGGCGCCGTAGTCGACCTCTGCTGCCGACTACGGCGCTCGGTGCCGCGCCCGCCGGTGGCTGGGGCCGGGAGTCCGCTGTCGTCGGTTCGGGATCGGCGGAGGGCGGCTGACGGTGGTCCGACCCACGGCCGTCGGGCGGGACAGGGACGTGGCCCGACAGGCCACGTCGCACACGGCCGGCCGAGGCTTGATCAGTCGTCTTCGAGTCGCTGGAAGATCGTGGAGAACTCGTCGGTCTCGATCAGTCCGGCGATCACGTGCGTCATGCTGTCGATGCCGGGATCCCTGACGATCGGGCCGTCCGAGACCCAGAAGTAGCGGCCGCCGAGAGCCTCGTCGCTTCCTGCCCAGGTTTCCATCAAGCGTTCGACTTCCGTGACCGTGAACTTGGTCGCGCTCCACCGAGATCCATCGAGATCCATCGTTGGCAGCCCGCCACCGCGCCGTAGGCGGCCCCTCGTGTCACCCTGCGGGGGCGATCCGCCAGGTGCCGTGGCGTACGTCGAGCGTCGCCGTCAGGTCGGCCCGCTGCGGGAACGGAACGCCCAGCCGCCACGGGTCCGGCAGGGCAGCCAGCCCGATCGTCACCTGCTCCTCGGTGACCGTGCCCAGGGCCCCGATCCAGTGGGGTGCGGTGGCGACCAGCCGCTCAGGCAGCCACGGCCCGGGCTCGGGAACGGGCGAAGAGGGCCCCTCGGTGAGTTCGGCGAGGGCGGAGCCGGCCAGCAGGGTCAGCAGCCGCGCCAGGACCGCGGCCGGCAGGGCGGGATCTCGGGTTTCCAGCAACACGTAGCAGTCGTCGTGGCCGGAGAACCAGACCCGGGAGCCTCCCAGGCGGCTCAGGAGCGGCTCGTCGACGCCGGTCGTGCCGAGGACGAGGGCGAGCTCGTCGAGTTGCTCAGGGGTCACGCCGGCGGGCACGTCGATCAGCGTCAGCTCGTACGGCGACCAGCTGCCGTCGAGGAGATGGGGGAGGCGGTCGCGGTCCATCACAAGGATCTCCTCCGCGAGTCCGTACGTGCCGGACGCCCAGGATCCGAGGGGGTGGACCGTGCACGGCACGCCGAGCTCGGCCGCGATCAGCGACGGCCGCAGCGACCGCCAGTCCTCGTCCAGGAAGGAGTTGGTCTCCAGCGACACCACCGCGACCACTTCGTTCGCCACGGCCACGAGCAGGTCGGCCAACTCGCCCGCCTGGGCCGCGCCGGCGCCCACCTGCCACGCGTCCTCGGCCTCGCGGACGCTGAAGCTCAACGGGAACGGCCGGCACTCCATACCGACACCGTTCACGCTGAACGCGCCCTCCCGCCCGACCTCGATCACTGTCCCACCCCCCGAGAACCCACCGGACGCCACCGCGGCGCCCGCACCCATCATCGCCGGTCAGCGGGGCGGGCCTGCCACTGCCGGCGGCCCCTCGACGGGGGCGTGGTCCGGGGAACACAACCAGGTGTAGTTCGCGTCGGTCACGGCGTTCAGGGCCGCGTCGGTGACGGCCGCGCGGGGGCCGGTCGGGGCAGCGAGAACGGGGCCGATGGGCGGGAAGACCGGTGGCTCGGAGACCCGGAGTTCGAGCCGCTCTGGGCCGAGCTGGACGCGCGTGCGGCGGCGGTCCTCGTCCACCCCACCGCGCCGCCCGGTGCGATGGTCCCCGGCCTGCCCAGCCCGCTGGTGGACTCCCCGTACGACACCGCCCGCACCGCCCTGCACCTGGCCGTCGCCGGTGTCCCGGGCCGGTACCCCCGGCTGAAGATGATCCTCTTGACCTGCAACGTTCTCAAGACTTCGCCCAGGTTCCGTCGATCTGCCGGCGCCGAAACCGCGTCCCGAGCTCGTCGACCAGCAGGCGGTGACACGCCGCCTCCAGACGCTCGCCGTAATCCGGCATGAAGATCTCGGTGAGCGTCGTGTCGAGCGTCCCGGAGATCCTGTAAATCGGGGACCAGACCGCAGGGTCTGTCAGCAGGTCATCCAGGGTGTTGGATTCGTACATCGCTTGGTAGAGCCAGTGCGACATCACGAGGGCCTGATCGTGCGTGAGTTGGATCCGCGAGCGTCCGCCGTCGGGACGCCGGGCCTCCCACCATGCCGGACGGCCGGGGACGGCCCGGGCCACGGATTTCGACCGCTCCGCGTGCGCGGGAACGCGCCACCCGGTAGCGTCGAAAACGCGCGTTCCGCCCAAACCGCTGCGGCCTGGCCCGGCAGGTCCGCCGCCGATGTCGGCACAGGAACGAGATCACATGCCACAGCACAGCATCCACGTGGTGACTGCCGCGGCCGCTCTGGTCTGCCCGGCAGCAATCGGCCCCACACCCAGCAGCGCCGCGTCACCACCCGCCCAGTCCGCCCAGTCCGCGGGGCCCAGCCCGGCAGCCCCGTCCCGGTTCGTGCCCGGCCCCTGTCCGAAGCCGCCCGAGCTCATCGAAGCGCTGAGCGACGCACGGTGCGGCTTCCTCCAGGTCCCCGAGAACCGATCCCGCCCCGGCGGCCGGACCATCAAGCCGGCCGTGGCGGTCATTCCGGCCGTCACCCCGGCGAAGCCCGCACAGGACCCCGTGGTGTTCATGGCGGGCGGCCCCGGTGGCGACACGTTCGACGACATTCCGTTCCTCGTCGACTCCGGCCTGAACAAGGACCGCGAACTGATCATCATGGCCCAGCGCGGCAACCTCTACGAGCAGCCGAACCTCGCCTGCCCGGAGGTCGACCGGTTCAACGCGCAGGCCGTGGGCCTCGGCTATGACGCACAGCAGGCGGAGCGGCTCATGCTGAAGGCGGTGAAGGAGTGCCGGGACCGCCTGACGGCCGACGGCATCGACCTGAGTGCCTACAACACCACGGAGAACGCCGCCGACTTCGCCGACCTGCGCAAGGCGCTGGGCCTTCCCCGGTGGAACGTCTACGGGTACTCCTACGGCTCCGACCTGGCCCTCACGTACCTGCGCCTGCACCCAGAGGGCATCCGCGCGGTGGCGATCGACTCGATCACACCTCCCCAGACCGCGACCCTGCCGTGGACATGGAGCAGCGCCGCTGAGGGGACCAACAACATCTTCGAGGCGTGCGCGGCGCAGCCCGCCTGTAAGAGCCGGTACCCGGACCTCCCCCGTACGCTGACGGAGCAGGTGCGCAAGCTGGAGGCACAGCCCCTGACGCTGGACGTCCCGCCGCCGAGCGGAGGAAAGCCGGTCAAGGTCGTCCTCGACGGGGGCGCGCTGCTGAACCTGATCGTCGCCTTCACCCCCCGGCCCAAGGACGTCCCGGCGGCGCTCGACGAACTCAGCCAGGGAAACCCGGAGCGATTCGCCCAGGCCCGCGCGGCCGGCTCGGTCCAGAACGTCGGCGCGTCCGTGCACGGCCTGACGAACTCGGTGGCGTGCAGCGAGTGGGCGCCGGGGTACTCGGAATCCGACGTGCTGAAGGCGGGGCGCAAGGCCTTCCCCGGGTGGCCGGACACGGTCCTGGCCCAGGTGCCGCAGCTTCCCTTCCAGTACGCGGCGTGCCGGATCCGGAACGTTCCGGACCGCTCGTCCGTCCAGAGGGTGGCCACGGTCAATTCGGTGCCGGCGCTCGTCATCTCCGGCACGTTCGACGTGAAGACCGGGGCGAGTTGGGCGCGGGACGTGGCCCGTAACCTGTCCCGCTCGACCGCCGTGCAGATCCCCGGAATCGGCCACTGGGTGGTCCCGCAGTCGCCTAGCGCGCAACGCGTGCCGGCCTCGTTCCTAGCTCGCCCGACCGCGCCCGACACCGCTTGCGTGGACGACCTCGAGCCCGAACCGTTCACGATCATCCCGAAATAACCGGGAGGGCAGATGGCAGTCCACCACGCGCCCCGTCGTCGCCGCACCCTACGACGACTCCAGGCCTCGTCGGCCGGCATGGCGACCGGTCTCCTCGTCACCGGCCTGCTCGCAGCGCCCGCTCAGGGGCAGCCCCGCACCGACACCAGCGCCGGCCCCGGAGCGCCGATCGGCACGGTCGCCCGGACGGTGGGCGATGCCAGCTTCGAACCGGGCCCCTGTCCGAAGACGCCGGAACCGATCGAGGCGCTCGAAGGGGCCCGCTGCGGAACGCTCACCGTGCCCGAGAACCGCGCCGAACCAAGCAGTCGAACGATCAAGCTCGGTGTCGCGATCGTGCCCGCCGAGACCGACACACCGAAACCCGACCCCATCGTGTGGCTCGCGGGCGGACCCGGAGACGACGCGGTGGGGGAGGCGAAGATGGCGATCGACGGCGGCCTGAACCGCGACCGTGACGTGATCTTCATGTCCCAGCGCGGTACGTACTCGGCCGACCCGACGGCCCTCTGCCCCAACATCGACGAGTTCAACGCACGCGCGGTCGGCCTCGTCTACGACGCTCCGTCCACCGAACGCCTGCACGTCGAGGCCACGAAGGCCTGCCGCGACCAACTGGCGGGCCGCGGGATCGACCTCAGTGCCTACAACGACACCGAGAGCGCCGCCGACTACGAGGACCTGCGCACCGCGCTGGGCATCAAGCAGTGGAACCTGTTCGGGATCTCCTACGGCACCCACCTGGCGCTGGCCTACATGCGCCTGCACCCCGAGGGGCTGCGCTCGGTGGGCATCGACGGCATACTGCCGCCGTCCAAGGCAGGGTCGGCGGCGACCTGGAGCAGCGCCCGGCAGGGCTTCGACGGCCTGTTCAAGGCCTGCGCGGACCAGCCGGCGTGCAACAAGCGCTATCCGAACCTGTCGGCCACCTTCGACCGGCTCGTCCGCGAACTCGAAGCCAAGCCGGTCACCACCACCGTCACGCTCCCCGGCGACGACAAGCCGGTGAAGGTCGTACTGGACGGCGGAGCCCTGGTGAACTGGATGACCTCCGCCACCCACGTGGCACCCCAGGTACCCGCCGCCCTCGACGAGCTGGCGCACGGCAAGCCGCAGCGGATCGCCCAGCAGTGGGCGGGCGGCAAGCTCAGCCCCCAGGCCATGGGCAGGGTCGCGCACGGTCTCGTCTACGGCATCTTCTGCAGCGAGTGGACGCCGTACGAGAGCCAGGAGGAGGCGCTCCGGGGCGGACAGGAAGCGTTCCCGTCGTTCCCCCGCTCGGTGCAGGCCCAGGCTCCGCAGCTCACCTTCCTCCGTCCGGACTGCGACGTCTGGAACGTCCCCGCGGCGGCGCGCTCGATCCGGGACGTCACGCGCGGCGACATCCCCACCCTCGCCCTGTCGGGCGGGTTCGACTCCCAGACCGGGGCGGACAACGGGCCGTACGTCGCCCGTACGCTGAGCAAGGCCAAGGTCGTCACGGTCCCCTACGAGCCGCACGTGGTGTTCGCCACCTCGAAGTGCGCCCAGGAGATCACCGTCTCGTTCTTCGACACCCCGGACGCACCGAAGACCGGATGCCTGAAAACCCTGAAGCCGCCAGAGTTCGAGATCGGGCCCTGAGACCGGGTCGTTGGCCCGGGGTCCGGGGGAGTCAACCCGCGTTCAGTTCCGTCGTGCTGGGGACCGTGTCCTCGCCTCCGCGCCCGCGCCCGCGCCTCCGGGATCCTGACGATGAGTCCCGTCTGCCCGCGCCCGGGTATCAGCGAAACGGAGGGTTACGGGGCCCCACCCGCGCACGTCCGCGGATATCCGCTTGGCGGCGGGCTGCCCGGACCCTACCGTCCACACCCATGGACATCACCTTTCGGAAGCTGCCGGACGATCAGCACGAGATCCTGGTCACCGGACGCAAGGGCCCCGACGTCCGGTTGCTCGCCCACCCGGACGGTCCCCGCATCCCGCACGACCTGGCGCACGCCGCGGTCGAGGAGGCGCTCGGCATCCACGACGGGTTCTGGGGAGCCGTCGCCGACGGGGCGACCTTCCAAGGTATGGAACCGACCGAGCCCACCCGGCACCGGCGGTCGGGGCTGAAGGTCCTGCGCCGCAAGGGCGAAGCCGTGCTGGCGGCGGAGCTCTCCGTCAACTGGGCCTTCCGGGTCTGGTCCGGGCTGTCCGTCACGGGCCGTGGAGTGGGCCGTTCCCCGCTGGACGAGGCGGCGCTGGATCGCGCCATCACCGCTTTGGAAGCGGCGGCCGACCGCTGGGCGGCGGTGCCGGAGGGTGGGAGCCTGGTATGGCACTGGCGCCGCCACTGAGCTCCTGCGCAAGCGGGTGCTGCTCGCCTCGTGACCTCACTGTCGGTGGCCAGTGCGATGATCCCCGGACGGCCACGCGAGGAGATCACATGGGCACCTGGGACATCGGCCCCTTCGACAACGACACCGCCGCCGACTTCGCCGGCGATCTGGACGAGGCAGCCGTGGAAGAACGCGAGTCCATGATCCGCAGCGCACTCGAACGCGCCGCCGACCCCGCGGACCACCTGGACACCCCCGACGCCGAGCGAGCCGTGGCCGCGGCAGCCCTGGTTGTGGCACAGCACCCTGACGGCGAGCCGGCGTGTTCGAACTACGGTCCATCGGAACCGCTGCCGGAGTTCTCCGCAGACCTCCGAACGCTCGCCGTCGACGCCCTGGACCACGTGGTCGCCGACCTGTCTGAACTCGCCGAGCTGTGGGGCGAAGCCGCGGACGGCCCGAAATGGCGCCAAGACATCACCCGCCTCCGCGACGTCCTCGCCCCTCCGATCCCGCCACGAGAGCAAGCCCTCTTCGAGATCTGACCGGTGCCCCACAGTCACGGACCACAGAACCTGTCTGAGCCAGAACCCGAGTTTCGACAGCATCTGGCACCCGATCGGGCCGGTCGTGGGCGTCGCGCGTGTGGCCGGAGGCTCGAAGTCGGTTGAGCCTGGGTTCCGGGGTTGAAGTTGTCGCTGCGGCAGCTTCTACCGTCCTTGCCAGGGCCGGAGAGACCGGCCCGGTGACGCACTCGTGAGGGAGCGGTGATGGACCGGTCGATCGCGGAGGTGGCCCGGATGTCGGGCGTGACCGCCCGGACCCTGCGGCACTACGACGAGATCGGTCTCCTCCCGCCCGCCCGGATCGGCGCCAACGGCCACCGCTACTACGAGGACCGCCAGCTTCTGCTGCTGCAGCAGATCCTCGTCCTGCGGGCGCTGGACGTCGGGCTGCCGGAGATCGGCCGGATCCTGGCCGAGCAGGTCGACGAGGTGGAAGCGCTGCGCGGCCATCATCGGCGGCTGCTCGCCGAGCGGGACCGGCTCGACGCCCTGGCCGGAACTGTCGCCCGCACGATCGTCGAACTGGAACAGTCCAGGAAGGACGGCCAAACCATGACCATCAACCGACCGGAGAACCTTTTTGAGGGCGTGCAGCCCTCCCAGTACGAAGAGAACATGCGCGACTTCCCCGAGCTCGCCGAGGAGGTCGGTCGCCGGGCCGCCACGATGAGCCAGGCCGATGCCGAGGCCGGACACCGCGAGCGCACGGCGCAGATGATCCGGCTGGCCGAGCTGATGGCCGCGGGCCACCAGGCCGACGCCGAGCCCGTGCAGGCCGAGATCGGCGCCCAGTACAGGGCGCTGACCGAGCTGCGCGCCGTGTCTGCCGAGGAGTACCGCGCGATCGGGCGTTCCTGTGTGGACAACGAGGTGTGGCGCGCCGCGTATGAGGCGATCACCCCGGGCCTGGCCGCGTACCAGCGCGACGCCATCGAGGCCTACGCCAGGTCCAGGCCGAGCTGAACCACGACAGGGCCACCGCCGCTCGAGGGGGGAGGGGGATGGGGGAGGTCGCGTACCGCGTGGTCCGCAGCATCGGCGAGGCGGGTGGTCCCGCTCGCGCGCCGGCTCTCAGCAAGCCGTTGTTCACCGCCTCCAGATAGGCCCCCGCGGCGGCCCCCGCTGGCCGGCGGACGAGCTGACGGACACCCGCGCGGCCTTCCGTCGCGCGCTGCGGAAGGACAGCGGGCCTCCGATGGCGGCTGCCTGTTCCGCCTGTTCGGCCGCTGACCGCGAGGCGTGACCCGAAGCATCCCCGGGCCACGCCCTCTACAGTCTCGGTCCTGGGCGATCAGTGCCAGATGATGTCTCCGCCCGCACAGCCTTCGTGGAAGATCGGGTTGCCATGGATGACAGCGGCGGACAGTTCGCAGGCGCTGTGGTGTGCCGAACCGCTGGGGTGGTCGTCGTCCGTACCGTGGGCCAGAGCGGTGGCGGCGCCGCCGAGGATCATGGTGGCGGCGAGGGTGGCTGTGGTGACTGCGGCGCGGATGCGCATGACTGCTCCCTGAGAGAGTGAAAGGGGGTTGTCGGACTTCCCAGAAATCACCCCTGCCGCGGTGCGGAAAACCCCGCCTGGGTCGGATGGACGAGCGATCGACCGTGGCAAGCAACGATCCCGGTTGCGGAAATGCCCACTTCCTGTACGAATCCGTCTCCCCCAGACTCCGGCTGGTCAGCACCTGCCCGCAGGACATCAGACGGTGACATTCCCTGCCTTCGCCACTGGGCACCACGCGTGGGTAGCCAGGGTGGTCGAGGAGAATCGTCCCGTTTCACCTGGACAAGAGTGCAGGGGCACGACGGACCTCTGACCCCAGCCTCGCGACCCTCCGACCGCCTCGCCGGTCTGCTCGACCGACTCGACGACCCCCGCGACCGTCTCATGGACAACTCGCCTACAAGAAGAATGGCCCCATCGTCCCGTAGGGCAGTGGGAATCAGGCTGGGCACGCGATCAGCGGACGGACTGCCGGTAGAGGGTGCCAAGCGCTGCGGCCGTTGCGCCGAGGAGAGTAGTGCTGTCGGGGAGGTGGGGTGGGAGACGGGCGCCCGTCGTCATGCGGGCACCCCGGCCTCGTCCATGACCACGGCCATCTCAGCCGGGGGAAGGGCCGGGTTGGCAGCTGCGCTGGAGGCCGGCTCGGGCAGGGCGAGGGTCTCGAGGAGCCGGGGGAGCGGCAGGCGCGGGTCGCGCGTCGCCGCCTGACGCGTCCAGACGTCCGGATCGTGGTTGAGCCGCTCGATCAGATCGGGGCCGGCGGTGGGGTCGCGGACTGCCAGCTGTCGGTAGATCCCGTCCGGATGGTCCGCGAAGCGGGCGGCGAGCCCCTCGCGGGGGAAGCGGGGGTGGCCGGTCGCCATCCAGGCGGAGAACGTCCCGCCGAGCCGTGCGTACACGCTCATCAGGACCTCCTCCGGGGTGTCGGGGTGATATACGGCCAGGTGGGTGCGCACGAGACGTCCGCGTCCCCGGCCAGACGCTGCAGGAGATCGGGTGGCAGATGCGGACTGCGGGCCGCGGCGCGGCGCAGCAGAGGAAGGGCGGAGGTCGCGGCCCGGTGCAGTACCTCCTGATCGGCGATGCCAGCCGCCACCCAGTCCACGTCCCCCCCACCCCCCGCGTTCGGAGCCATCGTGAAGTCGATCGCGGGCGCGTCGGGCTTCGGCCAGCTCGGGCCGAAGGGAGACGGCGAGCCGCACCCCGTCGTCGGGGTCGACGGCGAGACGGTCCACGAGATCGGCCGACAGGGGCAGCGATGGGGCACCCTCCGTGAGGGACCACGGAAGACGGAACGAACGTGGTAGCTGTTCGCTGCCGCGCCAGGCGTGGGTGACATGGCGTGGGAAGACAGCGCGGTTGTTGTGCCTGCTTCACCTGATCCTCGTGGTGATCGCTTGGACGGAGGTGCCGAGCCCGCTCTGACAGCCCGACCGACCATCGATGCGAGTTCTGGGCGGCTACGGCAGCCCCTGTCTCCGGCCGACGACAGGTGAACTTCGACAGGAACACGGCGCCACGGTCGAGCCACGATGTGGGCACCTGTCTTGCGGTGCATTCGTCCGCATTTCTGCCTGTGAACGGAGGCACCGTGCTCAGGACACCGGTGTGCGGCGTACTCGGCATCGAGGTGCCGATCGTGCAGGGGCCTCTGGGAGGGCCCTGGCAGCAGAGCATGGAGCTGACCGCCGCGGTCAGCAACGCCGGCGCCCTCGGCAGTGTCCCCACCACGATGCGCACTGCGGCGCAGGTACGCGACGATGTGGCGCGCTTGCGGGAGCTCACCGACAGGCCGTTCGCGGTCAACATGACCCGCCGGCCGTTCGACGCCGAGGTCTTCGACGCCGTCGTCGCCACGGCCCCGCCCGTGTTCTCCCTCGCGCTCGGCGACCCGGGTGACCTGGTGTCACGCGTCCACGACGCCGGAGCGTTGTTCATGCAGCAGGTGACCACGGTCGAGCAGGCCATGCGCGCGGCCGAGGCAGGAGTCGACGTGATCGTCGCGCAGGGCACCGAGGCAGGCGGGTTCAGCGGCCCGGTCACCACGATGGCGCTGGTGCCCCAGGTCGTCGACGCGGTCGGACCGCTGCCGGTGCTCCCTTCCGGCGGCATCGCCGACGGCCGGGGCCTGGCCGCGGCGCTCGTCCTCGGGGCGCAGGGCGTGAGCATCGGCACCCGGTTCCTCGCCTCGGCCGAGTGCGGTGTCCCGGACGAGTGGAAGGCGGCCATCCGTACCGCAGCCAGCCAGCACGCGGTCAAGGTCCTCTTTGCCGGGCACGTCCTGTCGGCCCCGACGGAAGGCGGCTACGAGACCGTCCCGCGTTCCCTGCGTACGGAGTTCGTCGACGAGTGGAACGACCGGCCGGAGGCCGCCGTTGACTCGGCTGACGCGTTGCGGACCCGGGTCATGGCGGCGATGAAGAACGGCACGGCCCACCAACTTCTGCCGCTGACAGGGCAGTCCGCCGGGCTGATCACCGACATCGCCCCCGCAGCCGAACTCGTCCACCGTCTGGTCTCCGAGGCCGCGGCGATCCTGCGCACCACGTCCCGCACCCTCGTGGACTGAGCCCGCAGCGCGCGCGTGGTTACTGCCGGTGCGAAGGAGCGCCTGAACGGCGATCACCGACCTCGTCCAGTGGCGGGGGCGCAGGCGGTACGGCTCGGGCGGTCCCCGACAGCCCTGCCCTCCACTGCTGGTGGAGGCAGGGCTCATCGGGGCCGGCCGCCGCTCCCCGATCGCCGCCCTGTCCCCGGTGGCCGTCGACGACGACCGGTTTTGTTTGCGGAGACGGCGACGGGGGTGGGCCGAGCCGCGGTGGTGAACTGGCGCCGCCGATACGACGCCTTCCCGGCTCCGGTGGGTGGCAGCGCGATGAGCCTGGAGTTCGACGGGGGCGCGGTGGCCGCCTGGCTGCTGGCCAACGACAACACCGGTGTGACCACCGTTCTGCCGGCGGCCTCGCTGGTGGTCTTTGGCGCGGAGAGCGGTGCGCGCAGGCTCCCCCTCGATGACCCGTGGCTGGTCCTGGCGGACGACGCCGAGGGGGAGGACTGCGTGTCCGGCTGGTCTACTGCCGGCGGTCAGTGGAACTGAGCAGTCGTCAGGCTCCTGTTCCCGCGGTGCAGACGCACATGACGGAAGCCCCGCCAGTTGGACTGGTGGGGCTTCCAAGGCGTCAGATCATCAGCAGCAGCCGCGTGTGCGCTACCAGTTTCCGGTTCACGCTGGTGCTCTGCACGAAGATCGTGAAGTCGTCGTTGTGGTCCGGCTTGACGCGGGCTTCCGTGTTCGGCAGGCCGAGCAGGGCTCGGGCCGCCGGTCCCGTGTAGACCTGGTCCGTCTTCTTTTCCAGCACCGCAATCTGCTTCTGCGCCTGAATCTTTTCTGACTTACTCAGCTGGTAGAACGCACAACCGGTTCGGTAACTGTGCCCGCACTCGATGACCCAGTCCCGGATCGCCGTTTCGCGAGCCACGGGAATCAGCTGGTACTGCGACGGATCGGCCGGGGTGAGACCGGCTGCCTCGATGGTGTCTTTGTTGACCGCCTCCGCACCCGTGGAGAACACCGCCCGCGATCCCCGGATGCCCTTGGTGCGACCCACCATAAAGTTCTCGGTGGCCTTCAGGATGACCTGTCCGGCTTCCTCCAGACCCTGTGTGCTCGTGGCATCCCAGATGGCGATGTTGTCCTTCGGGAAGCCGCACTGCATGGCCTCGCGCTTGCCCATCTGGTCCGGCACAAGGACGGCCAGCGTCCAGTTGTCCTCCTGCGTCTCGATCATCGTGGCCACGGCCCGCACCAGTTCACGAGGGTCCCTGCTAGGGGCATCCGGGCAGCGGTGACTCGCGTTCTCCTGCCCGTCGGTCAGTACGAACGTGAGAAAGCTGTGGTCGCCGTACAGTTGAGCTGTCTGCGCCAGCTCCCGCTGTGACTTCAGCGTGGCCGCCAGCAGAGCCGTCATTCCACCAGCCCGGTACAGCTGCTTCAGGGACGGCATTCGCAGCACGTCCTTGTCGTAGATGACGCACTCCACCTTGTCTGCGAAGACGTACACCGTGACGCGGGTTTCCTGGTCCAGTTCCTGCGATCGGCGGGCCAGATATGCAATCTGTTGGTCGGCGACTTCGACGACCTTACGGCTCAGGTGCGACATGGACGAACTGGCGTCCAATACGAGAGCAACGTGATTGATGTAGTTCTGGTTTCCGGACATGAGGGCTCCCCCGTTTTCCGACTCGATGCTCCGATCTTCTCACCCACCACTGACAATCGATCTTGGACTCCAGGCCGGACTTCCCCGACCTGCGGGAACTGCGCGCGGGTGCTGTACCCCGCCAGCTTGAAGCCCCCCGATCTGAGACTTCGTGACCCCTGCGCTGCGATCACCCTCATGACCAGCCGCATCACCCAGAAGCAGAAGCTCAGCCCTCCACCCTCGCCGAAGCCGCCTGAACCCAGCACCCCCAGGGCCGACCCCGGCACCACCGCACCGCTACGCGGTCCGGGCGGAACGCCAGACTGTCGCATCGACGAAGTGCACGTCGTAGCGGACCTGTTCGGGCAACAGGCTGTCGAAGGAGTCCAGGCCGTGCTGGATACGGCCCAGCGTCCGGAAGTATCCGAAGCGGTCGACACCCGGCGTCAGGACCGCCAGGAGCTCGGCGGTGCAGCCGGCAGCGGCACCGAAGGCATGCGCCACCTTCGGCGGCACGACGACCATGCCACCCCGCCCCACGGCCGCCCTCTCGTCGCCGACAAGGAACTCCACCGTCCCGTCCAGTACGTAGAAGGGTTCGGTCGACAGTGCGTGGTAGTGCGGCCGTGCGCCGTCGGCGCCCATGCCGAGGGCAAGGCGGTTGGCGCCCAGCGCGCCGCCGGTGTCGCCGGCGTCGGCCGGCAGCCGGAAGCCTCCGCCGTGCGGCAGCGCTGCGTACTCGGCTTCCTCGGGCCGCACGATCAGCGCGGTCTCGTTGCCGGTCTCCATCAAGTCTCCTTGATGGCGGCCTCCGGGAGGAGGTGCCCTTCTGTGCTCGAAGCCCTGCCCCTCGTCGCCGAAAGCGAGGCGACGAGGGGCAGGGCACTGTCCGGTTCCGTCAGGCGGCGTGGCCGCCGTCGACGGAGAACTCGGAGCCGGTGATGTAGGCGGCCCCGTCTCCGGAGAGGAAGGCGACCGTGGCCGCGATCTCCTCAGGACGGCCGAACCGGCCGAGGGCCGTCATCGCGGCCTGGGGGTCCGCGTAGGGTCCGTCGGCCGGGTTCATGTCGGTGTCGACCGGCCCGGGATGGACGATGTTGGCGGTGATGCCCCGTCCGCCGAGCTCCCGGGCGAGGGCCTTGGTGAGCCCGGTCAGCGCCGACTTGCTCATCGCGTAGAGCGTTCCGCCAGGGCCCGGTACCCGCTGCGTCATGCAGGTGCCGATGGTGATGATCCGGCCTCCCCGGCCCATGTGAGCGGCTGCTGCCTGCGAGGCGAGGAAGGCACCTCGTACGTTGACCGCGAGCACGCGGTCGACGTCGGCCAGCGTCAGCCCGTTGAGCGGGCCCAGGACGCCCACGCCTGCGTTGTTGACCAGCACGTCGAGCCGGCCGAGTGTCTGCACCGCCCAGTCCACGGCACCCGCCGCGTCACCGACGTCGCCCGCGTCCGCCCTGACGGCGACGCCCCGGCGGCCGAGCGCCTCGATCCTGCGGACCACTTCCTTGGCCGCCGCCTCGTTGGCCGTGTAGGTGATGGCCACGTCGGCTCCCGCCTCGGCCATGGCCAGTGCGATCGCCGCGCCGATGCCCCGGCTGCCACCTGTCACCAGAACCGCCTTGCCGTTCATGCGCTCTCCTCGTCATTGGTTGCTGGTTCAATCAAACGAGACGGTGATCGTCGGCGCTGGCGGGAATCCGACCTGGCGTTCGGCCCGTCCCAAGGTCCAGACCTGGATGCCGCGGTAGCGGATCGGCCCCCTGGACCGCGGGACGAGGTCGGAGGCCGTCTCGCTGCTCAGGGTCAGGAGTTCGCACCCCGGGGGCTGACACAGCCCGGGACCGCGCCCCGGGTGGGGGCGCGGAGCGCGTCGCGATGGCGGGCGGAGTCGGGCCTGAGCGGGCAGGCAGCTGAACCATCCGCCTCTTCATCACCGCGCAGGGAGAGGGGTTACGCGCTCGGCGGCCACGGCTGAATCAACTCTCCCTCGCCATCGTCGAGTTCAGGTCAGGCTACGCAGACGTTCCACCGGCCCGGAGGCCACACCGACCCAGAGCCGGCAGGATCGATCACGCTCCGGACGGGGCCTGGTGGAGTCAAGGCCGTCACCGGGCGGCGAGCGGTCGACAAGGGCTGCGCGCTGCAAACCCTGGCTGAATGCCTACGTGCGGAACGTGGACCTTGCGCGGATTCGCGCGGTTCACGGCTGGCAAGTCCTTGCCATGGCGAGGACTTGCCGTCATCAGGTCTTCACGTCGGCGTTCCTGGGCCGATAGACCCATGGCATGTTCTCCCCCTCTCAGGCTTCCGCCTTTCGGCGCAGGCGCTGGCAGCTGATCTCGGCCGCCACCGTGGTGCCGCTGCTGGCGTCGGGACTCGCAGTGATGCAAGCGCCCGCTCAAGCCGCTCCGAGCAAGCCCACCGTTCCTGCCAAACCCTCGGCGACCCACAAGGTCACCCTGGTCACCGGCGACGTCGTCACCGTCACCACGATGGCCGACGGCAAGCAGGTCGCCGACGTCGACCGGCCGGACAGCGCCGTCGGCGGCGTCAAGATCCAGGAGATCAAGGGCGACCTGTTCGTCATACCGGACGAGGCGGCGCCGCTGCTGGGCACGGACAAGCTGGACCGGCGGCTGTTCAACGTCACCGACCTGATCGAAATGGGCTACGACGACGCGAAGTCGGCAGCCGTGCCGCTGATTGCGACGTACGCTGCCCAGCCGAAGTCTCGCTCGGCCGTCGAGCCGACGGCACCCCGGGGCAGCAAGCTGACCCGCAGCCTCAAGGGCATCGGCGGCGCCGCGCTCAGCACCGAGAAGCGGCAGGCCCGCACCTTCTGGACCACCGTCGCGCCGCAGGGCAGCGCGACGTTGGGCGCGGGTGTGTCGAAGCTGTGGCTCGACGGTCGTGTGAAGGCCAACCTGAAGGAGAGCGTGCCGCTGATCGGCGCGCCCGAGGCCTGGGCGGCCGGGTACACCGGCAAGGGCGTCAAGGTCGCGGTGCTCGACACCGGCATCGACGTCAACCACCCCGACTTCGCCGGCCTGATCGACGGCACGGCCAGCTTCGTACCGGGTGAGGCCGTCACCGACGTCAACGGGCACGGCACACATGTGGCTGGGACGATCCTCGGCTCGGGCGCCGCCTCCGGCGGTGCCAACAAGGGCGTCGCCCCCGGCGCCGACCTGGTCGTCGGCAAGGTGCTCGGCGGCGCGGAGGGCTACGGCCAGGACTCCTGGGTCATGGCCGGCATGCAGTGGGCCGCCGAGTCCGGTGCGGACGTCGTCAACATGAGCCTCGGCGACTCCTACCCGACGGACGGCAGCGACCCGATGTCGCAGACGGTCGACGCGCTGTCCGCGCAGTACGGCACGCTGTTCGTCATCGCCGCCGGCAACGCGGGTCCGGAGAGCATCTCCTCTCCGGGCGCTGCCGCCTCGGCGCTGACCGTGGCCGCCACGGACAAGCAGGACCAGCTCGCGTCCTTCTCCAGCACCGGCCCGCTGGCCCACTCCGGCGGCATGAAGCCGGACATCGCGGCGCCCGGGGTGGACATCACCGCGGCCCGCTCGCAGGACATGACCGGCGGTGGTGAGGGCCTTTACCGCACCCTCAGCGGCACCTCGATGGCCACCCCGCATGTGGTCGGCGCGGCGGCGATCCTGGCCCAGCAGCACCCGGACTGGACCGGCGCGCGGCTCAAGGAACACCTGATGAGCACCGCGAAGGGTCTGGACGAGCGGTACTCGCCGTACGAGGTCGGCACCGGCCGTCTCGACGTGGCCGCTGCCGTGCGCACCACGGTCCGCGGCACCGGATCGCTCTTCTTCGGCAACTACACATGGCCGCACGAGCCGAGCGACGTCGCCGTCACCAAGGACGTGACCTTCACCAACTCCGGTTCCTCCGACGTCAGGCTGAACCTGGCGCTGACCAACGGCGGCGGCGCGTTCGCGCTGGGAGCCGGCACGGTGACCGTCCCGGCGGGCGGCACTGCCGCCGTCCCGGTGACCAGTGACCCGCAAGCCGCCCCGGCCGGCCGGCGCGTCGGATACGTGATAGGCACCGATGCGACCACCGGAAAGCCGGTGACCCGCACCTCCGTGGCGCTGCTCAAGGAGGAAGAGCGCTACGACCTGAACATCAAGCTGGTCGACCGGAATGGCAAGCCCGCCGCCGGCTGGGTCACGGTCAACCTGGCCGGCGACTTCTGGCCGTGGAATCTCTACGTCGACGGATCGACCACCATGCGCATGGCACCCGGCCTGTACACCGTCGCGGCGTACCTCGACGTGGCCGGCGAGAAGGCGGACCGCTCGGGTCTGGCCGTGCTGGTCGACCCGGAGACCCTGCTCAAGGACGGCTCCGCGGACGTGGTGCTGGACGCGCGCAAGGCACGCTTGCTGCAGACCGAGGCGCCGCAGCGCACCGAGGACCGCCAGCGCAAGGTCGACTTCAACGTCCACTACAAGGGCTTCGACCCCTTCACGGACTACCGCAGCGCGTACGTGCTGCCGCCGACGTACGACGACGTCTACGTCGCGCCGACGGAGCCGATGAAGCAGGGCGAGTTCATGTTGACCACCCGCTGGCGCAAGGGCGAGCCGCAGCTCAGCTTGAGCACGTTGGGCGGCCGGCTCAAGTTCGAGGCATTGGTGCAGGCGGGCAGCGCCCTGGGCACCGCCACGGACACGCTGGACACCGTCTACGGGGGCAACGGCTCGGCGGCCGCGTACGAGAAGGCCGGCGCCAAGGGCAAGGTCGTCGTCGTCGAGCGCAGCGACAAGGTCTTGCCGCAGGAGCGCACCGAGGCCGCGGTCGCTGCCGGTGCGAAGGCGCTGATCGTGGTCAACGACGGTGTCGGTGCCCTGATGGAGTACGTCGGCGAGTCGACCATCCCGGTTGCCACCGTGCACCGCGACGCGGGCAAGACCCTCATTGCGATGGCCAAGGCCGGCAACCTCAAGCTGACTGCACAGCAGACCCAGTACACGCCGTTCGTCTACGACCTGACCCGGGACTACCCCGGCCAGGTGCCGGACCGGGCCCTGGTCTACAAGCCGACCCAGGGTGACCTCGCCCGGATCGATGCCCGCTACTACTCGGCCACGGACGGCCGGTTGGCGGAAGGCTACCGTTCCGACTTCACCCTCAGCCCGTCGTTCAACTTCCCCGAGCTCGAGTGGCACCCGGGCACCCGCACCGAATGGGTGACCCCGGGACAGGTCTGGAGGGAGTTCCACGCGCAGGGCGTCGACGGAGACCTGCCGTGGGTGATGGTGTCGGGCGACAACACGTATGCCAAGGGCAGCACCACCCGTCTGGACTGGTTCGCTCCGGCGACCCGGCCCGCCCAGAGCGAGTCCTTCGGCGTGTACAACTCCCGCTGGCAGAACCACATGACCTGGAACGTGCAGGCATGGGCCTCCGCCAGCGACAACATGCGGCTGGGCGGCTTCCTGTCGTGGGGTGAGACGCCGACCCACCTGCAGGTCTTCCAGGGCGACCGGCTGATCCACGACAACCCGTACAGCACGGACATGCAGTGGAAGGAGGTGCCGGCGGGCAACCTGCCCTACCGCGCCGTCCTCGACGCGGAGCGGCCCGGTGACCTCTTCCGACTGTCGACGCGCACCCACACCGAGTGGACGTTCATGTCCGACACCGTCGACTCGGACTTCTTCGAGCCGTTCTCGGTGCTGAACCTGAACTACAAGCTGGAGTCGGACCTGCACGGGGACGTCAAGGCCAATGCGACCCAGCAGATCGCGCTCAAGCCGGTGTCGATGGACCTCGGCACCGTGCCGGGCACCGTCACCACGGTGAAGCTGGACGTCTCGTACGACGACGGCGCCACCTGGCAGAAGGTGACCGTGACCAAGGGCGCCGACGGCTCCTGGACGGGTTCCTTCAGGACGGCCAAGAAGCCCGGCGGCTTCATCTCGGTCCGCGCGAGCGCCGAGACGGACAGCGGCTTCAGCGTCAAGAACGAGATCATCCGGGCGTACGGCCTGCGATGAACCACACAGTCGGGCCCCGGGGAGGCAACTCCTCGGGGCCCTTCCCGTCACACCTGCTCCCAGCAGGGACTATTCAGGGCCTGCCGCCATGGCACATACTCTCCCCGCTGCGGCAAGAGGAAGAGAGTCGGTCGCCGATGCTGGATGTTCTGGGCCTCGAACCCGATGACGAGCGCGTCTACCGGGCGCTGCTCGGACGGCCGAATTCCACCGCGACGCTGCTGTCGGATCTACTCGTCCTCTCGCAACCCCATGTCGAAAGCACCTTGTCCCGCCTGGTCGGGTGGGGACTGGTGACCAGGTCGGCGGACGAGCGGTTCACCGCCGCGCCGCCGGCCATGGCGCTCGGCTCTCTCATCAGCCAGCGCCGGGACGGGCTGCGCATGGCCGAGCAGGCACTGGTGACCTTCGCCGAGGAACACCGGGCGGCGATGACCGGGAGCAGCATCAGCGATCTGATCGAGGTGGTCACGGGCGTCGACGCCATCCGCCATCGCTTCCTACAGGTGCAGCAGGCTGCCCGTACGCAGGTCCGCAGCTTCATCACGGCACCGTTCGTCGCCTTGCCGCCCGACGAGAACACGGCCGAACCCATGGCCATCGGCCGCGGCGTGCACTTCCGGGCGGTGCTGGACCGGGCCGTGCTGGCAGAGCCGGGCATCATCGACGATGCGATCGATTCGCTGCGCAACGGCGTGGAACTGCGTGTCGCCGACCAGCTGCCGATGAAACTCGTGCTGGCCGACGCCGACCTGGGCCTCGTCCCGCTCGCGGTCACACCGGACGGAGAGCCCGGCGCCGTGCTGCTGCACCGCAGCGGCCTGTTGGATGCGTTGGACGCGCTGTTCGAGACGGTATGGCGCACTGCCCATCCGCTCGAGCTGTCGGGCCCCGGCGGAGAAGCCGAAACCACCGTCGAGCTCGGTGCGGAAGGCCCGACCGAGCTCGACCGGAGGATCCTCGCGCTGCTTCTGGCAGGCCTGACCGACCCGACGGCCGCGACACAGCTCGGTCTGTCACCGCGCACGCTGCACCGACGCCTGCGCCACCTCATGGACATAGCCGGAGTTCGGACCCGGATGCAGCTCGGCGGTTACGCCATCCGACACGGCTGGGTAGAGCCGCACTGAAGGTCCTACGCCGTGTCCGGTCCCGGGCAACCTCCTGCGTCGGCAGGCATCCGCACGGCGTCGGACAAGCCGGGACTGCCGGAGCGCGGAGCGCTTGTGTGCAGCCGAAGGTCGCGGCCGGACGGCGCGGGGTTCGGACGGCTTGTGCAGGCACGGCGTGGCAGCTTTTACCAAGATCGGTTCTGGATGTCCAGCCACGTATTCGAGTGGCGTGACGCACGTGCCCTCGCAGGGTTTATTTGAAGTGTGCCCACCGGGGAAGCCCGGGAGGAAATGAGGTCGGAAAACTATTCCCGGCCTGTTCTGCGGGACGGTATTCAATCCCTTTTCTTTACATCGAATGGAGAATTCTCATGCACAAGCTGTTCTCGACTCGTCGTGTTGTTCTGGCCGGAGCTTCCCTGGCGCTGGTGGGTGGCGGTATCGCGCTGCCGGCGACCGCGATGGCCGCGCCGGCCGCCGTCCCGCAGCACGCCGTCACCCTTGTTCCCAGTGACAGCGCCGACGGTATCGGTACGGGTGGTGACGCCAACGCCGAGAACACGACGGTCGGTGGTACCGCCACTGGTGGAAACGCCAACTCGGGTGTCGGTCAGTGTGAGGGCGGGTGCGATGTCACCACGGGTGCGGCCACCGGCGGCAACGCCAGCGCCGACGCCGTCAACACCGGCGACGCCACGTCTGTGGGCGGTGACGGCACGGGCACGGGCGGCACGGTGAGCAAGGTCGAAAAGCAGGTGATCAAGAACCAGCTCAAGGACGCCCTGAAGGCGAAGCTCGGCAAGTGAGGGCCGACAGCCCCACAGCCCCGGGAGCAGATCCCGGCGAGCCCGCCCCACCCAGCAGACGCCGGAGAGGCCCACAGCCTCTCCGGCGTCTGCATGCCGGGCGGCGACTCCGCGGCCCCGCTGCATCGTCGCGGCACTACCAGTGCTCCAGCAGTACCAAGACGATCGATGACACCCGTTACCAGTGGGCGGCTCTGGGCGTGGACCCGGTGCGCACAACAGTGCTGCACGTAGAGGAACACGAGCTGGTCTGGAAGGTCTACTGGCAGTCCGAGGAATACGCGCGCACCCGGAACCCCTCTGCCATGTTGATCGGCCACGGCCCTTACCTGGTCGACCGCATCGACGGAGGGCTGTACCAAATCGGGATTGTCTCCGAGAAAGGCGGCCACTGGGAGCCTGACTACCGTGTTCGCATCCGTGGGCTGGCCATCCGCACTTCTGTGGACGATCTACACGATGAGATACGCGAAGCCACCGCCGTACTCGGACGCATCCGTGCGGCGCGCATCCTGCGCCAGAGACTGCCGATGCTCTCTCCATCACAGGCCCTCGAGTACGTGAGCGCGTTGCTGCACGCCGATGCCCCAGCCCACCTCGTGGCTGTCGCCGTTGAACAACTCATCGAACCCATGGACCCGGTGCTCGCCGTGAAGACAATCCGTCAGGGAGAGCTCGACTGGCGAATCTGACTCACGACGGTTGACTTCTCCATTGGGAAGCCGCCAGGAGGCGATGTCGGACGTAGCTGGCACGATGCTCCGCATGGATCTCGTACACCCGCTCGACGGCTTGGATGCCCACCCCTGGCTCGCCTCCTCCCACGCGTACGGCAGCGCGGAGGACATCCCCGATCTGCTGCGGGCGCTGACCGGAACCGACGCGGATGCGGCGGACGAGGCCTTGTCGGACCTGTACGGGAGCGTGCTGCACCAGGGAACGGTCTACGCCGCCAGTGCGGAAGCGGTGCCGTTCCTTGCCAGGATCGCGGCAGTCGGCCACCGCACGGCTGACGTCCTGGGGCTGCTCGGCGGCATGGCCGAGAGCGAGGACGAGTACGGCGTGGCACCGGGCGCGGTACGGGCGGCCGTGGCTGAACAGCTTCCGCTGCTCCTACCGCTGCTGGCCGCCGCCGAGCCGACCGTCCGCCGGACCGCCGCCTGGGCGGTCTCCCACACCCGCGCGGCCGAGATCGCGCTGCCCGCCCTGCGCACGCGCTGGGAAGAGGAAACCGAACCCGCCACTCGCGCGGAGGTCCTGGCCGGGGTCGCCCGGCTCGACCCGCAGGGCGGCTCGGTGGCGGCCGCTACCGTCCTGGAGCCGTCCCAGCCGTCCCAGCCCGCCGAGGTTCGCATGGCCGCCGTCTTTGCCCGCCTCGACGCGGACGCTCCGTGGACCGAGGCCATGCACGCGACGATGCTCTCCCTTCTGCCCGCCGACGCCCTGCGCTCCGACCTCGACCTCGAACGCGGCGAACCGCTGGCCGCCGTCGTCGAGGCCCTCCTGGGCCGGGGCCGCCCCGAGGAACGCGAAGCGGCGTTCGACCTCGTCGACGCGGCTCTGCACGACGGCCGGGCAGAGGTGCGGGCCGAAGGCCTCTGGGCGGCGGACCGAGCCTGCATGCTCTCCCGCAGTGCCCCGCGGCGACTGGTGCGGAACCTGCGCGCGGCGGCCGTCGATGAGGAGTCGGTGGTCGACATGGCGTCCCTCCTCGGCCGGCTGGGCAGCGCCGCCGCACCGGCCGCGGACATCCTCGCCGCGCTCGCCGGACGGAACCCGCACGAGGACGACGACCACGCGGACCGGGCCCTGGCCGCGCTCGTGCTCGTCGCGCCCGCGCAGGCGGCCCCGCTCCTGGCCGCCGGCCTCGGGCGGCGCCCGCGGGCCCTCGACGCGGCCTCCGGGTTCCGGAGCCCGATGGACTCCGCCTTCCTGTACGACGGCGAACTCCTCGACGAGGTCCGGTACCGCCTCTCCCGGCCCGAGGCACTGAGCGGCAACGAACCATGGCAGCTGACGAACCTCCTGGCGGGCTGGGGCGCCGACGCGGCGCCGGCGTTGCCCGAGCTGTGCGCGGCGCTCCCGCACTTTCCCGGGCAGGCCGCCCGGGCCATCGCTTCCGTCGCCGCCGACTGCGCTCCGGCGGACCGCGCCCGGGCCGTCACCTCGTTGCGGACGGTGGCCGAGCAGGGAGTGCTCCCCGCGGCGAAGGCGCTGCACGACCTCGTCGGCGAGCCCGCGCCCCTGCTGCACTGCCTCGAACAGGACCTCCGGCGTGGCGCCGGCCAGCTCAGGGAGGCCGCCGGAACGGCCGGCGCGCTCGGTCACGGGGGAGCGGCGCTGGCGCCGACCCTGCGCAAGGCGCTCAGCGGCTCCGACGGCGATACCACGCCCGCGCTGGACACGGACACGGCTCTCGCCGAAGCTCTGTGGCGCGTCACGGGGGAAGCGGACGAGGCGGTCGCCGTTCTGGACTCGGTCTTCGCCCGCGCCGAAGGGAACTCCTGGTCCCGGTGGTCGGTGGTGCGGGCCGCCCGCACGGCGGCGCTCCTCGGTCCGGCGGGGCGGCCGCTCGCCGCCCGCCTGGAAGCCGCCCTCGACGATCCGGCGCAGGCGCCGGCAGCCGTGGTGGCCCTCACGGCCGTAGCGGAACCCGCCTCACTGGACCGCACCGCGCTCGCCGCGGCCGCCTTGAGGTCGGCCGAATCGGACGCCGATCCGGCGGGTGCCTGCGACGCCTTGGAAGCCCTCGGCGCCACCGCCCTGACCGGCGACCACCTGCGCCGGCTCGCCGCCCTCGCCGACGGCGACGCCCGGGTCGTCCGCTCGGGAGTCGAAGACCGCGTCATCCGCCAGGATGAAGCCTTCCGAAACCGCGCCCGGGCACTCCTCACCACCTTCACGGACCGCGCAGCACCCTGACCGGACAGACGCCGTCGGCACAGCGGAGCCGGGGGAGTGACCCGTCCGGCGCCCAAGATCCCGGCTTGTTCCCGCACGGCGGCAGGTGCGCCGTACAGCCGCCGGGGCCAGGCGGATCATAGCGGGGCAGGGGCCGGTTTCCGCCGAATCCGCCATTCAGCGCGCACGGCGCCCCACGCTCAGTAGCTTGTGTCTCACAGTCAGTCCGGCCCTGGATTGGAACCGAGTGCCGGGCGTGGAGAGAGAACAGCAAGGGAGCGCGGACGGCGATGGCGAATGTGGAAGTCTCGTTGAAGGAGACGATGACCTCGATCGAGGGCGCGCTGGGTGCCGCACTGGTGGACTACACCAGCGGAATGGCCTTGGGTACCCTCGGCGGCGGGAAGGACCTCGACCTGACGGTCGCCGCAGCAGGCAATACCGATGTGATCCGGGCCAAGGTCCGCACCATGGAAATGCTGGGCATGCAGGACGACATCGAGGATCTGCTGATCACGCTCGGCACTCAGTACCACCTGCTCCGGCTGCTCAAGGGCCGCGGGGGCAACGGACTGTTCCTGTACGTGGTGCTGGACAAGAACAACTCCAACCTGGCCATGGCACGCCACCAGCTCAAGCGCATCGAGGCGGCGCTGGAGCTGTAACGCCGCATCGTCGGGGCCCACGCATGCCCACAAATTGAAGACTTCTTCAACCCGGCACATCCGAAACCGGTCAAGTTTGGGCATGCGTGGCCCCATCGGACGCGACGATGACATCGAAGACCGGCTCGGGCTCGAAGACCCGCAGCCACGGCCACGGTCCAAGCAACACAGCAGGAGCGTTCGTGGGAGTGCAAGTACCGCTGTACCAGGCCAAAGCCGAGTTCTTCCGCATGCTCGGACACCCGGTCCGCATCCGGGTCCTGGAACTCCTGCAGCGCGGGCCCATGCCCGTGAGGGACTTGCTGGCCGAGATCGACGTCGAAGCGTCCAACCTCTCCCAGCAACTGGCGGTGCTGCGCCGCTCGGGCATCGTCATCTCCACCCGCGAGGGCTCGACCGTCAGCTACGCCCTCGCCGGCGGCGACGTCGCCGACCTCCTGCGAGCGGCCCGGCGCATCCTCACCGAGCTGCTGGCAGGGCAGAGCCAACTCCTGGCCGAACTGCGGCAGGTGGAACCGGGCGCCGACTCCCTGGGAGCGGGGCTGGGCACGGAAACGGCTGCGGGTACGGAGACGGCTGCGCGTACGGGCCGCTGATCCGCCCGGTCCTGGCGGCAGGCGGTGACGGTCGCTTACCTGGGCTTCGCCGCGATCCTCGCTGTCGCAGTGGCCGCCGCTTTCGGCGCCACATCCCTGCCCGAGGTCGCCGTCCCCTACCTCGGTCTGCTGCCGCTCGCGCTGGGCCTCAAGGCCGCGTGGCAGGCGTGGAAGCACCGCGGCAGCGGCGAGGAAGAGGAGGAGGCGCAGGCCAAAGAGGGCGGGCCGAGCCTGCTGGAGGTCGCCGCAGTCACCTTCGCCAACGGCGGTGACAACATCGGCGTCTACGTCCCGGTGTTCGCCACCGCCGGCGTCGGCGGGATGAGTGTGTACGCCGTGGTGTTCCTCGTGCTGGTGGCGGTGTGGTGCTTCGACCGCCCGGAGCTCGTTCCAGGTCCCGCCAGTGCGGCCCGGGTCCGCACCGGCCCCGGCAGGGGCGGCCGCCAGGAGCGGTTCGACGGCGGCCGGCACGGCCGTCAGCCTGTCCCGGCTGAGGCGGTCGGTGGCCGCAACGACTTCGGCGGTGTCCGCCAGGGGCGGGTACGGCTCCCCGAGCAGGGCGTAGTCCGGGAAGTGGAGCGCGGGCAAGGGACCGCCGCCGCAAGCTCGGTGGTGGGGCTCGACTCGTCGCGCATGCGACCTCCTCGGATGCGGCCGGACCGGGCGTACCTGTCCCACTGCGGGCCCCCTCATGCCACCGGCCGTGCTCAGCGTGCGACACGTACAGCCTTCGAGCAGTCGGGCGACCGGCAGCGGAAGCGGGCCGTTGGGCGCTGCAAAGCACCGACTGGTTTTCGTCGACCGGCTGTTGGCCACTCTGGTTCATCTCTCCGTCGCGGGGCCACTCATGACGTGCTGGCCTGCTGGTCCGGCGTGGACCGTTCGACCGTCACGCGGGCAGTCGGCGAGGTGCGGTGAGGCGAGGGCCGGCGCAAAGCGCATTCCTCGCGACGTATCCGCGTCGAGCATGGCATCGCACACCTGAAGAACTCGCGGGCGCCGGCCCGCCACCTCGGCCGCCCGAGCACATGAGTGACACCGTCCGAGCCATCGCTAAGGGCTGTCCCGTAATCCCCGGCGGGCGCACGACGCCAGCTACGGCACCTCGCTGCGTTGTCGGAACGCCCGAATACGCCCAGTATGGGGGCGCCCCTCCGCCTTGCGATGCACCGCATCTGACGCCGTGCGCTGATCCACCGGGGATTACGGGACAGCCCTTAGCCTGCTGTCCCGCCAACAGATCATTGACCTGACATCGGCACCTCAGAGGTGAGCCCCGAGGACCACCGGGTTCTCGACGTCTCACCGCCAACCATGCACGAGCTCGTTGGTGCACGTGCCCGATCCGCTTGCGGCAGCCGCGGTGCGATCACAGCCCTCGCTGCGTAGAAATCTTCCCGCCCCTCCCGACTCGACCAACGATCCGGTGATCGGAAAGACGCCTACCTACGACCGCCGCCTCTGGCCCGGGTCGGGGGTCCGGCTCCGGCCGGGGGCCCGGGTGGAGCCGGCTCAGCCGAACCAGACCACCAGGCGGACGTTCTCGTCGCCGTACTCGGCCGCCAGCGCGCTCATCGACGCCCACAGCGGGGCCCAACGGCCGTCCGGCGGAACGAACATCCCGGCCGTGAGGACCACCGGACGGTACACGGAGCCGTTCAGATGGACCTCGCCGCCCGGTGGCCATTCGGACGGGAACAGATCCTCGCCGAAGAGCTCCTCCGCCGCGTCGAGTACCTCGATCGGCGCCCAGACCACGTCGTCCAAGACGAGCTCTCCGTCCGGACCCGGTCGCCACTCGCCCAGACGGTTCCCGTCGGGGCCGTCACAGAGCGGCGCGTCCCAGTCAATCGCCGCGATCTCGGCCCACGTCGCGTACGAGTGGCTGTGGTTCAGTTCGTCACACTCTTTCGGCACCTCGTCGCAGGCATCCTCCGGCCACCCCCGCTGGTCGAACATTGGCCGCTCCACCCCGAGGCTCCCGCCGTAGCCGAACAGGCACTCGCGGGCGTCCCGCGCCTTCCAGAGGTCGAAGTCGAGCAGATCGACCTCCATCTCCCACACCCCGCCAGCCGTACGTGTCTCGATCAATCCGTCGATGTACGTCCCCATGGACGCCGATGCTAGGCCGCCCCGGCACACGGCCGCCTTCCCAGCGCTGCACCCCGTGGGCCACCCCTACGGGGTGAAGGAAGAACCCCTCTGCGCTCTTGCCGGACGGCGGGGCCGGGGTCTGCGTCAGCCCGCGCCGGTATGTCTTGCGTGGGTGAGGGCCGGTGCGCAGGCGCTCTGGGTGCAGTACCGCCGGGCCGCGCCAGGCAGATATTCGTTCTCGGCCGGTGAGACGCGGTCAGCGCTCGGGCGGTGGCCGCTCCGGTGCCCAAGGGGCGCCGGCCGGGGGAGCGGGGCGGCGCCGTGGGTGTCGCCGCCCCTCCTCGCGACGGCTGCTTACGGGGCGGACGCGCGTCAGGCCTCGACCGCCGGCGGGCCCGTCAGCCCTCGACCGCCGGCGGTCCCGTCAGCCCTCGACCGGCAGGGGGACGTGGCCTGCCGCCTTCTGCACCGCGGTCTCCAGATCGCCGCGGTCCAGACCGATCGTCTCCGCGTGGTCGGTCAAGGCGAGGTCCAGCTGCTCCCCGGCCTCACGCCAGTCTTCCCACGCGTCCCGCCAGGCCACGTGCTGCTCGTCCGTCCACTTCTGGGGCGCGTCGCCGAGTTCCTCCTGAAGGCGCTTCACCTCGGCGTGCGCTTCGTCGGCCGCTTCCTGCAGACCGATCAGCTCGTCCAGGTCGTCGGACAGTTCGATTGCCATTCCGGGATCTTAAGCGGCAAGACCCGCACGGCTCGCAGCGCCGCCCTTGCAGCCTCCTGGAACAGGCTGCCCTGGCAAGGCTGGGATCGCACGTTACGGAGATCCAAGGAGATCGGCCCGCTCATCAGGCCCAGGCGACGGCGTCCTCGACGGGCACGCGGGGCAGCCGAGGGAACCACGGGTCGGCACCGGGGTGACCGATGTTGACCACCAGATGCGAATGCCAGCTGGTACCGGCGAAGAACTCCTTGTCCACGCCGGCCTCGTCGAAGCCCGCCATAGGACCGGCTGCAAGCCCCGCCGCGCGCACTGCGAGCAGGAAGACCCCGGTCTGCAGTGCCGAGTTGTAGGCAGCGATGCTCTCGCGCTTCTCGACCTGGCCGGCGAACGCCGCTCGCAGCATGTCGCCGCGGGCCGGGAAGACTGTCGGCATCTGCTCGTGGAAGTCGACGTCGTACGCCAGGACCGCCACGGCCGGCGCACTGAGTGTCTTGGCCCTGTTTCCCTCGTCGAGGTGCCGGACCAGTCGCTCCTTTCCCTCGCTGGTGCGCACGAAGAGCACGCGCAGAGGCTGGCCGTTGGCGGCGCTCGGGGACCAGCGGGCGAGTTCCCAGGTCATGGCGAGCTCGTCGTCGGTAACGGCCCTTGCGGCGAAGGTGTTCGCGGTGCGGGCCTCTGTGAACAGCAGCTTTCGCCCGGCGTCGTCAAGGACATCGAGGGCCTGCGGTTCGCGGTCGGTCATGGTCATGGTCACGGTTTCTCTCCTGCTTCGGTGTGCGGATGGTGGGGTACCGGGGCGGGCTCTCCGCCCGGTACCACTCGGCGGGACAGGGCTGCCGGGCGGGGCGCGCATGCCGGGGCTGTCACCCAGGCCTGCGGGCCCCTGGCCGACGCTCATGTGCGGTGCGCTGCTCGCTTGCTCCGCGCCGCGCCCAGCCGGGCGTAGAAATCGATGAGTTCGGGGTTGTCGACCGCCGCGGGGTTGAGGATCTGCTCGGCAGGGACACCTTGGAGCAGGCGCTTGACCGGAACTTCGAGCTTCTTGCCGGTCTTCGTGTGCGGGAGGGCCGGTACGGCGAGGATCTCGTCGGGGACGTGGCGGGGTGAGGCGCCGGCGCGGATCGCGTCGCGGATCTTCTTGCGCAGGGCGTCGTCGAGGGTTACGCCGGGTGCGGGGACGACGAACAGGGGCATCCAGTAGCCGCCGTCCGGCTCTTCCGCTCCGATGACGAGGGCCTCGGTGATTTCGGAGAGGCGTTCGACGACGTCGTGGATGTCGGCGCTGCCGAGGCGTACGCCGTTGCGGTTGAGGGTGGCGTCGGAGCGGCCGTGGACGATCACGGAGCCGTGGGAGGTGAGGGTGATCCAGTCACCGTGCCGCCACACACCGGGGTAGGCGCCGAAGTAGGCGTCCTGGTAGCGGCTGCCGTCGGGGTCGTTCCAGAAGTACAGCGGCATGGACGGCATGGGCCGGGTGACGACCAGTTCGCCGACCTGGTCGAGGACCGGGGTGCCCGTCGCGTCGTAGGCGGCCAGCGCCACGCCCAGGTTGGGGGCGGAGAGCTCCCCCGCCCAGACGGGGGTCGTGGGGGCGCTGCCGGCGAAGGCGGAGACGATGTCCGTGCCGCCGCTGGTGGAGGCCAGTTGGACGCCGGCGCCCACGTGGTCGCGGACCCAGGGGTAGGCGGAGGCGGGCAGAGCGGAGCCGGTGGAGCCGATGACGCGGATGGCCGACAGGTCGTGCACGGAGGGTTCGATGCCCAGTTCGGTCATGGCCAGCAAGTACTGGGGGCTGGTGCCGAAGACGGTGACCTCGTGGCGGGCCGCCAGCTCCCACAGGACGTCCGGTCGCGCGAGCGGCGCCGGGCTGCCGTCGTAGGTACAGGTGGTAGCACCGGTCAGCAGGGTGGAGACGACCAGGTTCCACATCATCCAGTGGGTGGTGGTGTACCACAGCGGGCGGTCCCCGAGGCCCAGATCGGTGTGCAGGCCGAGAATCTTGAAGTGTTCGAGCAGGACGCCGCCGTGGCCGTGGACGATGCCCTTGGGCAGGCCGGTGGTGCCGGAGGAGAACACGACCCACAGGGGGTGGTCGAACGGTACCGGGGTGAAGGTGAGGTACTCGGTGCGGGTGGCCGCGTCCTGCCAGGGAACCGTCAGCCTCGCGTGCCGGGCCTCGGGCCAGGCAAGGCCCAGGTGGTCCACGAGGATCGTGGCCTTCAGCGTCGGCAGCGCGTCGGCCAGTTCGAGCGAAGCGGCACGGCGGTCGTGCGTGGTGCCGTTGAAGAGGTAGCCGTCCGCGGTGATGAGAACGGTGGGTCGGATCTGGGCGAAGCGGTCGGCGGCGGCCTGGGGTGCGTAGTCCTGGCCGCACACCGACCACACCGCGCCCAGGCTGGCGGTGGCGAGGAAGGCGATGACCGCGTGCGGGGTGTTGGGCAGGTAGCCCACCACCCGGTCGTCCCGTCCGACGCCCAGATCGCGCAGGGTGGCCGCGACGGAGGCGACCCGGGCTCGCAGCTGCGAGCCCGTGATCTCGTAGCCGGATCCCGTCTCGTCCAACGCGGTGATCGCGGGAACGTCCGGCCGCAGATTGCGCAGCGCGTGGTGGGCGTAGTTCAGGGTGGCGCCGGGAAACCAGCGGGCGCCCGGCATGGTCTCCTCGGCCAGTACCCGCTCGTACGGCGTCGCCGCGTCGACGGCGAAGTACTCCCACACCGCAGCCCAGAAACCTTCCAGGTCGGTGACCGACCAGCGGTACAGGGACGGGTAGTCCGTGGGGTCCTGGATGCCTTCGGCCCCCTGATGCCGGGCCGCCCATCGGGCGAAGTCCGCGATGCGGCTGCCGGCGGCCGCTTCCGGGTCGGGAGTGAAGAAGGGGTCCGGATACGGCATGGGGCGCGGGGTGCTCATCGTGTGGTGCTCCTCGGCAGGGGTGCGGGCCGGCCTTCGGCGGGGCGGCGGGCCGTGTGCAGCAGCGGTGCCCAGGCGGCGGTGCCGGTGAAGTCGTCGGTGCCGGTGTTGACCGTGTCCAACACGACGCGATCGGGACGCAGCAGGACGGCATCCGCCCGGCCGCGTGCCAGCCAGGCGGCGAGGCCGCCGTCGTCGCCCAGGTCGTCCACGCGGATCGTGCGTGCGCCGAGTGCCGTGGCCACGGCCGTCACCTGCGGGGTGGGCGGCACGGCGGTCAGGACGGCGAAGGAATCCCCGAGGACGTCATCCAGGCGCACTCGCCCGCCGTCGACGGTCACCCAGGGTTGCGGGCACAAGGTGCCGGCAAGCACGCGGCCGACCAGCCGGGGGCGGCGCCGTACCAGTGGACCGGCGGCCAGGGCGGGGCTGAGATCGCGGCCCACCGCCGCGGTCACTCCGGGGATGCGGCAGGCCGCGCCCACAACGGCCCGGCGGATCGCCGCAGCGCGGTCCTGGCCGCCGGTCATTGCCCAGCCGACGGCGACCGCAATGCGGATCATGTGGCGGACGTGCGGCTTGCGCTCACGCTCGTAGATGTCCAACAGCCTGTCGTCCGCGCCCTGTTGGAGTACGAGGGCCAGTTTCCAGGTGAGGTTGCGGGCGTCCCGCAGCCCCGCGCACAGACCCTGCCCGACGAAAGGCGGGGTGAGGTGCGCCGCGTCGCCCAGCAGGAAGACACGGCCCCGACGCCACCGGTCGGCCAGGCGGGCCCGGAAGGTGTACTGCGCCTGCCGGATCACCTCGAAGTCGTCGCCGGACGAGCCGTCGGCCGGCAGGTCCACCCAGGGGGCGACCAGCTCGCGCAGGCGATCCAGCCCTTCCGGGCCGTCCAGGGGCTCGTGGCCGGGCAGCCGGAACTCCCAGCGGTAGCGGTCCTCGCCGACGCGCATGAAGGTGGCCGGCCGGGTGGGGCAGCAGATCTGCTCCGCGCCTTCCCAGGTGCGCACCTGGCGGCTGGTGCGCACGTCGATGACTCTCCAGCTCTCCTCGAAGTGCAGGTCCTCCCATACGGCGCCGATGGTGTCGCGGGTGAGGCTGCCCGCGCCGTCGCAACCGAGGACGGCATCGGCCAGTACGTGCTCCTCCTCGTCGCTGCCGTCGCGGCGGAAGGCGACCCGGACCGGCCCCGTCGAACCGTCCGGTCCGTCGGTGTCCTGTGTGACGGACACGACCCCCACGCCGCCCCGCAGCTCGCACTCGGGGCGGCGCGCCAGAGCCTCGCGGAGCAGGCGTTCCAGCTCGGGCTGGTCGAACATGCTGGTCTGCGGATAGCCGTGGTGTCCGTGCGGGGAGCGCGGGAACTCGGCGATCACGCGGCGCCGGGCATCCAAGAGCCGCAGCCCGTGCGCCGGGCGCGCGAGGGCGGCGAACTCCTCGTGGACGCCGACACTCTGCAGGATCCGACGGACCTCGTCGTCCACGACGACGGCACGCGGCAGGGGGTACACGTCCCCGTGGCGTTCCAGGACGAGGCTGCGCACTCCGTGGCGGGCGAGCAGGAGGGCGGTCGTGACCCCCACGGGTCCCGCCCCGATGATCACCACCGGTATCCGGGATGCGGCGCTCACATCGCGTCCGTTACAGGGGTCCGCTGCACGCCGAGGTCGATGCGCCCGTCCGGCGTGGCGATCGTGGCGGTGATGAGGTCGCCCTCGCGCAGGTAATGGGGGTTCTTGGCCTGGCTGTTGAAGAACGCCTTCCATTTCAGTGCGGGCGGAAGCAGCGCCCCGATCTTCTCAACGGGCTTGGGCGGGGCCTTCAGGGCGGTGCCGCCGGGGGTACCGGTCAGCAGCAGGTCGCCCGGGTCGAGGGTCTGGAAGCGGGCGAGCAGGGTGAGCGCCTGTGCGGGCCGAACGATCATGTCGGCGAGCGTGCGGTCCTGGCGCGGTTCGCCGTTGACCGAAAGCCGCAGCCGCAGGTTGAGCAGATGGACGAAGTCCTCGGGCTCCAGCAGGGCCAGGTAGGGCCCCGTCGGTGTGAAGGTCGGGTAGGACTTGCTCTCGTAGAACTGGGTCTTGGTCAGTTGGACGTCGCGGGCGCTGACGTCGTTGGTCAGGACGAGTCCGGCGACGTACCGCGGCAGGTCCTGCTCCTCGACGACGGTGCCCACGGGCAGGGTCGCGCCCATGACGAGGCCGAGTTCCACCTCGTAGTCGAGGAACTTCACGTGCTCGGGGCGGACGATCGAGTCATGGGGGCCGCTGACCGAGCCGGACGCCTTGCGGAAGAAGGTGGGCGGGATGTCGCCGGTGAAGCCCGAATCCTTGGCGTGGCTGCGGTAGTTGACCATCTGGGCGACCACCCGGCACGGGGTGGTGACCGGAGGCAGCACCACCAGGTCGGCGACGGGTGTGCCGCTCTCGGCGGAGGCGGCGGCCTCGCGGACCGCGTCGCGGTCGGAGAGCAGTTCCGCAGTGGAGACCGCCTTGGTCTCGATGGGGACGGCGCGCTCGTCCCGGAGGACCCACCAGCCGTCGGTGGTGCGCAGAACGTTGGTGCTCATGAGCTCATCGCTTTCATCAGGCCCAGCAGGCGTGCGGGGTCGAGTTCGTTGTCGCCGCGCAGGGCCGTCATGACCTCGCGGAGCTTGGCGGGGGAGGGGCTCGTGCCCAGGAAGTCGCGTGTGACCGGCGGGCCCCATTGGGCCAGGCCGCTCGCCGACATCGGCGCCCAGCCGGGCTCGATGTCGCAGGAGAACAGGTCGCCGTCGGCGAAGTGCTCCAGCATGAAGCGGTCGGGGTCGCGCCAGTAGTCGAAGAGCTGGCTGCCCTGGATGTGCCGGCCGATGCCCCAGCTGCGCTGGTAGCCGCGCTCGGCGAGGTACTCGCCACCGCAGGCGATCGCGTCGAGGTCGGTGACCTGGTAGGCGGAGTGGACGTAGCCGGTTCCGGGCCCCAGGTGCAGGGCCAGCGTGTGGTGGTCCACGGCCAGGCCGCCCTGGTCACAGCGGATGAAGGCCATGGTCGGCCCGCGCTCGCGCTGCCCGTCCAGGAACAGGAAGTCGCTGACGATCATTCCGAGGGTGTCCAGGTACCAGTCCAGGGTGCGGGCGAACCCGCTTGTCTCCAGCACCACGTGGCCCAGCCGCTGGATTCGGGACGGTTCACGGGGCGGTCGCTGGGTGGCGTTCGTACGACGGTGCCCGGTGCCGAAGTTGAGCAGCAGGGGCTGCTGCTCGGGCAGCGCGGGCAGCTGTTCGGCACAGTGGACGACCCGGACCGGCAGGCCCGAGGGATCGAGCAGGGCGACTGCCTGCCCACCGCCCGGTACGTCGATGTCCCGGACGGTACCGCCGGTGGCGCGGGCCAGCCGGTCGAGGTCACTCCGCTCGGTCGCCCAAGAACCGCTACGAGCGGCGCCGAGCCGAGACCCGCCAAGCGCTCGTCCGTGCGGCCCGGCAGATCCTCGCGGAAACCGGGGACACCAGCGCCAGCATCCAGGCGATCGCCGAGCGCGCCGACGTGGGCTTCGGCTCCTTCTACAACCACTTCGAGTCGAAGACGGAGCTGTTCGACGCCGCGGTGACGGATGCCCTGGAGGAGTTCGGGCAGGTCATCGACGAGCGCGTACGAGGGATCGACGACCCGGCCGAGCTCGTCGCGGCGGGCTTCCGGCTGACCGCCCGGATGGCCGACTCCCACCCGGAACTCCTGCGGATCCTGCGCGATCGCGGTCTGGCCCACATCCACTCCGACCGCGGCCTCGCCCCACGAGCGCTGCGCGACCTGGAGATCGGCATCGCCTCGGGCCGCTTCACCTGCCCCAACGCGACGACCGCCCTGTCCGCCCTGGGCGGCACCCTGATGTCCCTCGTCGCGCTGCGGCTGGCCCGCCCCGATCTCGACGGCGACGAGGCCGCCTCGGACCTGGCCGGGATGGTCCTGCGCATGCTCGGCGTCCCCCCGGATGACGCCTACGAGGTCACCCGGCGTCCGCTGCCCGACCTCACCTGACCCCGGGTACGCCGTGGGCGCCGGTGGCGGGGACCACCGGCGCCCACCCACCCCTGCCCGAGGTGGCTCAGGAACGACTCTTTCAGTAGCCGTCAGGGGACCAGGATGAGACGGATCGGGTCGCCGATCTTGTTCTCCAGCCGGTTGACCGCATCGGCGGCATCCGCCAGCGGGATGTGGTCGGTGTTGGACGGCGCCAGGTCGAGGCGGCCGCCCGCGGCCAGCCGCACCAGCTCGGTGACGGACTCCGGGGTGCCGCCGTAGTGCCCGCGCACCTGCTTGCCCAGGTAGTTGAACGTCAGGCCCTCGGTGATGGTGAGCGGCTTCGGAGTGATGCCCACCAGGATCAGGGCGCCACCCGGACCGAGCACGGACGCGGCCTGCTCGCGGACGGCAGGCACGCCGGCGCAGTCGAAGGCGAAGTCCAGGCCCCGTCCGCCGGCGGCCTCCCGGACCTGGTCGGCGAATCCAGGGGCACTCGGGTCGAGGGCGAGGTCCGCGCCGAAGGCCAGGGCGCGCTCCCGGGCGCTGGGCAGCGGGTCGATGGCGATGACCGGAGCGGCGCCGACCAGGCGGGCGAGGCGCACGTTGTGCGCGCCCACACCACCCGCGCCCCAGACGCCGACTGCCTGGGCGGGGCGCACTCCGGCAGTGGCCACGACGGCGGCGTAAGGGGTGGAGACCGCATCGGGGATGATCGCGGCCTGGTCGAAGGGGAGGCTGTCGGGGATGGGAACGACGGTCTCCTCGGGGGTGACCATGTACTGGGCCCAGCCGCCGTCGTAGTCGATGCCGGCGGTACGGACCTGGGTGCACGGGAGGCGGCGTGCGCATGCGGAGCACTGGTTGCAGCTCTTGCCGGCTTCCAAGGTGACGCGGGTGCCGACGGTCAGACCGCGCTTGAGATCGGGGCCCAGGGTGTGGATCACACCGGAGACTTCGTGGCCGACGGTGACCGCGTCGGAGCGGAGGAACAGAGGGGGGAGGGATCCGTCGATCAGGTGGACGTCCGAGAGGCACACGCCCGCGGCCTTGACCTCGACGAGGACCTCGCCCGGGCCGGGTACGGGGATGGCGCGAGTTGCTGCACCGGCCGCGGCCGGGCTGCCTGAGGTGCACGGGGCGGACACGGACACGTCCGTGGTCTCGTGGGCGAACACGGGAGCCCGAGCGCATTCCGCGTGCCCGGTGGGCGACTGGTAGGAACGCGGGCGTGAGCTGGGCCCGTGCCTCTGTGACGGAGCACAGGATCAGACGAACGCCGCCTTCCCGTCCGCCGGACGTCCATCGGGGGGATCAAGTTCGGGGGCCGTTCCAGGTCGAACCATGGAGAGCAGGCTCGGGCCGCAGGTATCGGTCCCAGATCTGGGCCTTGCGATACGGGCCGGCCCCGTCGCTGTCGTACTGCGGTGCATCGAAGGTGACCCAGAACGCCAGCTCACCGACACGTGCATGAGGGCTCTCCACGAGCTCGGGCGCTCCCATGTCGTCGATCGTGCCCAGGAACTCGTTCCGCCAGGGCCCGTCCCAGTCCGGATCACGGACCACAGTGACCCGACTGCCCGCAGTCAGCGCGGGGGCCGGCCAGTCCTGACACAGAGGGCGACTCATGATCTGTTCGACGGCCCGTCGGTCACCCGTGTTCGTCGGGTCAGAGGAGGAGGAAGCAAGCATGTGCCCAGCCTCCCCGCAGTTGATCGCCAAAGCCACAGGTTAAGAGACCTGGTAGGTGATCAGCCCGCCGGGGATCGTGAGGGTGCCGCCTTTCGGGTCGAGTCCGGGTGGTCACCGGCATGGAGGTAGGTCACCTCACATACGCGCACCAGCTCGTCCGCCTTCTTTTCCACCACCACACCAGGTATGAGCAGCTCTTCACCGGTCAAGACTTCCCGCATGGCGGCCCCGTCAGTGGGCGAACAGCGGCGACACGGCGGCCTCCGAGCTGCTGTTCCAGTACGTCACGCGGGCCTTGTCGTCCACGTACACGCCGCCCTTGGGCATCTGCAGGAGCACACCCTCGCCCGTGTTGTTGTCGGGGCTCTGACCGTGCGGCGCGAGCGCCATGTTCTTCACGAGGGTGCTGACGTCCTTGTTGCTCTGGCGCAGGAGCAGACCCGCGTACGCCTCCTTGCCGGGGGCGAGGGTCACCTCCGTCTGCGGCTTGGAGTTCTCGAAGACCCCCACGAGCCGGCCGTGGCCGTCTTCCAGCCGGAGTACCGGATAGGTCCGCAGCTTGCACGGCTCGGTGCTGGTGTTGGTGACGGTCAGCAGGAGCTTCGAGTCGTCCTTCGTGGGTGGCACGGCCCACTCCACCTTGACGTCGGTGTAGTCGTCGGGGCAGTTGCCGTCGATGCCCGTGGGGTCGCCCTCGGCCTCGCCCGGACGGCCCGGCGCGGAAGAGGACGCGGAGGGCTTGGCGGAGGTCGAGGGGACGGCCGGCGCGGACGCGGAGACGGAAGGGGAGGTGGAGGATTTCGGCGGCGGGGTGGCGCCGGCCTTGTCGTCGCTCGGCTCGCAGGCCGTGGCGGCCAGGAGCGCGGCGGCGGCGAGGCCAAGGGCGCCGAGCGTCCGGGCGTGGGTGGTCTTGCGGGAAGTGCGCATCACGAGCCCCCGTGGCTGCTGACGTGCTGGGATTGGTCTGGACAGGATGCCCGCTCTGGCTTCGGATTCACGCCCCCGCAAGGACCGTTACAGCTCTCGTATGCGGCGGTGACGGTTCCGTCGTACGCGCGCGCTCCGGTCGGCGGCGTACGGCGCTTGCGGCCTTCCGCGTAGGTGTGGGCCCATGCCGTCGGCGAAGTCGTTGGTCCCGGGAGCCGTAACGAACAGAACACCGAGCGACATGCAGCTCAGCGTGATGAATTGCGGGCCGACGTATGCGCCTCAGCCGTGGCCCCGCACCGCCGCGACGCACTGGTCGCAGAGGTCTGCCAGGTCGAGTCGTCCGTCGTGTCCGGCCCAGAGTTCGGTCGCCGCTCGACGCAGGCGAAGACCGTCGCGACGATCGCCTTGGCCTGCGGGTCGGGGACCGGGCCGGGGCCGGTGCCCAGCCGTGCCCCCGGCCGATCTGGTCACAGGGGTAGGGCCTGGCGGTCAGGCGACCGGCGTGTTCGGCACCGAGTCCGTGCCGCGCAGCTCGGTCCAGGCGGCACGCAGGACGGCGATCTCGTGGTCGATGTCGTAGTCGGTGTCGTTCAGGTGCATGAGCAGCTTGCGCCGGCCATTGGTCAGGTGGGCGTATGCGATGACACGGGGTAGGAGGCTGCTGTCGGACGCTCGCAGCGGCTGGGACCTGATGTCCTGGATCTCCTCCCAGGCCACCCACCGCGTGTGGAGGATTCCTCGGATCCGGATGCCGGTGCTGTCCACCAGAGTGCCGGATCGAGGCACGCGGACGACGAAGACCACCAGGACCAGCGGCAGTACCACGCTCACTCCGAACTTCATCCAGGAGGGGGCGATCTCCTCGGTCCATACAAGGAACAACAGCAGGGCCGTCTTGGCGACGAGGAAGACCATGAGCCCGTTCTTCCTGCCCCTGCTCACCCGGTACTCGCGCGGCAGATCCTCTGCCCCCAAGACCACACGGCTCCCCCCGACCGGGGGCGGGTCTGACGAGACCGATGGCTCTGGGAACCAGGCGTCGTCCTCCACATCGCTGCGGAGCGCGGCGACCGCGGACGCCACCATCGTGGCCAGCAGGAGCAGCGCGAGGGGCCCCCAGATCGCCGGGATCGCCCACAAGGGCCAGTCGTTGTTCGCCTGCGCCCACAGCGTCAGGAGCGCGGTGAGGCCCAGGGCGACGCCGTGCCACCGCACCATGGCCGCTGCGCGCGTGTGCCGTCGGTCGTGGCGGACGATGAGGGCCCACAGTGATCCGACGAGGACGGTCAGGCCGAACGAGATGCAGGCGAGCGCGCCGCCGAGCCGGTCCGCGGGCCACCCCACCGGGCCGAACGTCGTCTGCTGTCGCCGCCCATCGGCGTCCCGCACCTCGACGATCTGCCCGCGCAAGACCACGCCGACGACCGAATCGCCCGGTTCCATCGTGGACACCACCGGATGGGCGCTGCGGAACGTCACTTCCCAGGGCTTGCCGCTCGGCAGCAGCAACACGGCCTCCGGGTCCTTCCCCCGCTCGCCCTGGTGCGTGTCGGCCTGGCGGACGGTGAATGCCTGATCCCACACACATGCCGACGTCGTCACCGGCGCGGAGGCACAGACCGGAGAGGCTCGGAACTCCCGCTCCCGCTCCAGCGCTCCGCGGACCTCCAAGGCCGAGGCCACCCCCACCAGCAGCGCCACGAGAGCGACCGCCAACCAGCCCACGACCCGTACCGTCTTCTCCACCGGCCCCCCGCCTTCCCCTCATTTTTCCGCGGGCCCCTATCCCGCCCGCCCATTGGAGCACGTACGCCGTTCACTGCACGCGGGGGGTCTGGCGCTTTGTCACGACACCTACTGACGGGCAGAGTTGCTGGACATGCATGCGTGGCGGCGGTGGAGGCATCGGAACGTGAGCGAGCGGCTTCTCGTTCTGTGGGGACGACCACGGCCTCGGGGGACATTGCGCATCGGGCAGCGGACCTGCACAGGGCCAGCCTCACCGGAACCCGCTGACGGTGATGGACCAGGAGCGGCGGGGCAGCGTCCCCGTAGTGGTCGGAGACTTCAGGTGTCACAACGCCCGGCAGTTCTATACCTAGTCGGTGTCCGTGACCGCCAGTACCGCGATCCGGCGGCGGCCGGGGGAGAGGGCGACGATCCCGTAGTCGTAGATCTCGTTGTGGAACCACTCCGTGTCGCACTCGAAACGGAACCAGGTGCTCTGCTCCGCGTGGCGTTCCACCTCCTGGGCGGTCGCGTCGAGCGGGGTCCCGCTGAGCCCGGCCAGCGACCACCACGCCGCCCGTCGGCCGTACGCCCCGTGTGCCCCGGGGCCGTACACGCCGCCCTCCGACGCGGTGCTGAAGAGCATCCGCCAGACCTCCGCGAGGCTCTGGCGCGAGATCTCGAACCGGCCTTCGGCGCCGAGCCCTTCGAGGCACGGCATGGGCAGGGTGGGCACGAGGGCGGGCACCAGCGCGGGGTCCACCGGTTCCTCCGGTGCGAAGACCCAGGCCCCGCAGGAGCCGAAGTCCCCGGCGGTCGGCGCCGCGACGATCGCCTCGTGCACCTCGGCGGTCGCCCGGTCCGGCAGCAGCGAGGGCGTCTGCGGCCGAGGCGTCGCAGGCTCCAGCCGGTCCTCACCGGTGCGCCCCGTCCACACCCCCCCCCGGCGCCGCTGCCGTCGGCCTTCCGGGTGGGGAAGGGGGCGCAGGTCTCGAACGGGCGCAGGTCGTCCGGGAGCCACGTCAGGGGGCTCCAGCCGAACAGCCCGGTGGGGCGCAGGGCCGATACGTCGGCGCCCCGCAGCAGCAACTCGTGGAACAGGCAAGCCCGCAGTTCGTCGAGTCCGTCCCGCCGCCCGTGCGCGTACAGCAACCCGGTGAGGTCGGCCGGCCGCTGTCCCTCGGCGAGGAGCGAGGCGATGAGGCGCTCGTTCATCCGGTGGTTCACGGAGGTGCCGTGCTGTTCCATGAGCCGGACCAGCTGCTCCAGGCTCGATCGCCCGGGCGTCAGGGCAAGCATCCGGATCACCCGGGAGAGACCGTCCGCGTAGGCTCGCGCCTGCTCGGAGGCAGCGTGGAACCCCTCCCACAGTCGTTCCCCGAGCTTCCCCACGTCCCCCAGGTCGCCCTCCCGCAGCCGCGTCGCGGCCTGTTCCCCCATGTGCCATACGAGCTCACGCGCATCACCACTCACGACTCGCAACCCTAAGGCCAATCCCCAACGCCCCGACTCGGCAGGGCCACAGCGCGTGAGACCTCTTCGCCGTGACCCCAGGGTGAAGGAATAGTCGGCGGTCACCGTCGAGAGCGACGTCGAGTTCACCACGGGGGCACTCGTGGTGAACTCCTGGGAAGACGGCCCACTGAAGGGTCTGTCCGCCTACGGGCCTCGCCGCCCTTTGCCTTGGGCTGGTTAAGGGCAGATCAACTGAACCTTAAGCCTGCCTGTGGTCTCCTCGGCCGCGCGTCGATCAAGACCGTTGGTGTGAGCGCCGCACACACGTCGACCCCCAGGGCATTGGGGTTGTGACCTGCTTCTTCGAACGTGCTCCATGAGCCTCGAGCCGCCGTGGCATGCCACGCAGCGCCCAAAACCCTCCTCAAGGATGGATTTGTAAGGCGGTGACAAGACTGCACTCGCTCGTGATGTCGGCCCGTATGAAGGACAGGGGGGACAGTGTCCATCGGATCGAGGAGTGTCAATGTCTCGGAAGCGGACCATGAGTTCCAAGAAGAAGATCGTGCTCTCTGTCGTCGCGGGAGCACTGGTGACCGGAGGGTTCGTCGCCACGATGGCGACCGGCAATGCCGCCGTCCCCGACGTGGTGTGTCCGGGGTCGACGGTGACGTTGTCGGGTGAGGCGGGTGCGCCGGCGGCGAGCAGTGGGACGTTCCCGGTGGGGACGAAGTTGAAGGTGACGAATCTGGACAACGGTCAGGCGACGACGGTGACGGTGAATGGTCCGTCGGGCAGTTGTGTCCTGCTGAACAACGCGGCCTTCGACAAGGTGCGGGAGCCGGGCAAGAACCTGATCCGGCGGGCGCGCATCGAGCGGGTGGCTGGCGGCGGTGGCGCCCCGGCCGGTGCGGCCGGTGCGGCGGGTGGGCAGGTGCCGCCGGCCACGGGGGAGGTGGTGTGTCCGGGGTCGACGGTGACGTTGTCGGGTGAGGCGGGTGCGCCGGCGGCGAGCAGTGGGACGTTTCCGGTGGGGACGAAGTTGAAGGTGACGAATCTGGACAACGGTCAGGCGACGACGGTGACGGTGAACGGTCCGTCGGGCAGTTGTGTCCTGCTGAACAACGCGGCCTTCGACAAGGTGCGGGAGCCGGGCAAGAATCTGATCCGGCGGGCGCGCATCGAACGCGTGCGCTGAGTTACCAGGGCCGATTCGGGGCCACCGAAGCTACGGCGTGCACAGGCAGTGAACGCCGTGCTTCCGCCGGCCGCCACCACCCGCCCGCCGGGCGCGAGCCAGAGACCGAGACTCCGAGAGCGTTCCGGCGGCGGGTCAAGTGGCTCGTGGCGGGCTCCGTACTCGCGATCGTTGCGATGAGCGTGCGGTCTCCAAGGTTTTCCGGTGGGCCTGGGGAGTGTCGGTGGCGCGTGCATAGTGCTGGGCATGACGCCCCCGCTCCCCACGCACATGCACCTGATGATCACGTTTCTGATGGTGCCGCTCGGGACGTTTCGCCGGGGTCATGCTCGGCCTCGTGTTGTCCGGCCGGCGACTGGCCCTCGTCCTCGCCGGGTCCGGCGGCCTCGGCGTGGGAATCCGGGCACTGCTCTCCCGCCACCAGATGGTCGACTTCTTCCAGGCGCGGCTCCGGCCTGCCCGGGAGCAGCAGCAGGCTGTCGCCGCGGTTTTCAACTGCCCACTCCGCCGGCCCGGCCGACCACGGCGGCCCGCCCCTACCCGGCCAAGCAGGGCGCCGGACAGCCACGCGGTGGGGGCGGCCTCGCGGCCGCCCCCACCGGTCGATCCACCAATCGGCCCCGCCCGTGTCGCTGCTGTTCCACGGGCGCCCATAGCATCGGGAACATCACACCGGGAGCACGTGGTGCCGCCTGCGCCACGGACCCGCTCCGCGAAAGGGGTCCGTGGTGAGGCCTGAGGCGCCCGACAGCGGCATATGCGTGGGTACCGGGGACACCGCGCACTCCGCGCCAGGCCACGGAGCGCAGTCCCCGCCGCGTGCGGATCGCCGCCTCCCCTGTGGGCGGCAGTGCCGTAGGCGGACGCTTCCCTCCGCACTGGGCATCGTGCTGGCCGGGATCGCCTCGTTCCTCCAGGTCGACGTCGCGCATTCCTACAGTGGACAGCACACCGAATTCCGTAGAGGTGTGGAGCCGGACACGGAGGAGTGCCCCCGCACGTTGGTAGGCGTGGCACACCAGGACGACGATCTGCTCTTCATCAATCCCGAGGTCCAGAGGTTGATCCGCCATAGGTGTTCCGCCGGCACCGTGTACCTGACCGCCGGTGATGCCGGGCGCTCCTTCCTCCGGGACTCCTACGTGCGGCGTCGGGAAGAGGGCCTGCAGGCGTCCTACGCAAAAATGGCCGGTGTACCGAACCGCTGGCGCCGCAGCGATCTCACCGTGCGATCCCGCCGGCTTGTGTCCTCCGTCCTGAGCGACCGCCCTGACGTACGGCTCGTCTTCATCCGCTTGCCCGACGGGTTCCCGACGGGCACCGGGAGCACGCGGTACTCCGAACAGAGCCTGCTGAAGCTGTTTCGCGGCCAGATCACCACCATCAAGCCGGTGGACGGAACGCAGCCCTATACCAAGGAAGAGCTGACCTCTGTGATCTCGGCAGTCGTTTCCCTCCGGAAGGCGGAACGCGTCCTGACGCTGGACTACGACAGTGCCACCTTCGGGGTCGGGCCACCGAAACCTGCCGATCACAGCGATCATGAGATAGCAGGACGGTTCTTCAGGAAAGCAGCCTTCCGCACTCCGGCCCGCCCGGCCGTCGCGCCCTACGTGGGCTACGGCCTGCCGCTGCTACCGGCGAATCTGACTCCCGCACAGCAGCACGACAAGGAGGCCGTCTACGACGCGTATCTCGCGTACGGGGGATGCTTCACATTGCCCTGCCCTGCCAGATTCACCCTCAGTCACACGTTCCGCCGCTGGATCGAGAGGGAACACCGGAGGACGCATCGGCAGCCCCGCCCCGGCGAGATCATGTCGGCGATAGGCCACACCAACTCGACCGTCACGGTCGAGCGTTGCCTCGAGAGGGACGTCCGTCGGCCCGCAGATGGGCCCGTCACGACGGGCGACTGCGACGGTAGGCCGGCCCAGCGGTGGACATTCGCGTCCGGAACCATCAGGTCCGCCGTGTCCGGGGCCTGTCTCACCGCTTCCCCGAAGGTCAGGGTGTCGCCGTGCAACGGGTCGCGCGCCCAGACGTGGTGGCGTGACGCCGACGGGAGGGTCGGATCGGGCGACCGCTGTCTCCACCAGGACGACCTGGCCATGCTGAACCCTCGGCTGGCTCTGGCACCTTGCAGCCCCTATCAGCCGGAATTGCGCTGGCATTGGTAAGGACGGGCGCACGCTTCGCGCCGGTCCGGATGTCACTAAGGGCTGTCCCGTAATCCCCGGCGGGCGCACGACGCCAGCTACGGCACCTCGCTGCGTTGTCGGAACGCCCGAATACGCCCAGTATGGGGGCGCCCCTCCGCCTTGCGATGCACCGCATCTGACGCCGTGCGCTGATCCACCGGGGATTACGGGACAGCCCTTAGCCTGGATCTTTCATGGCGGGTCGTCGGATTCTCCGGCGGCCCGTTTCGGCTTGGGCTGTCGCGGTGATCACGTGTCGGGGCAGGGCAGGCGATGCCCAGCACGTCCAGCGGGCGGGTGAACCGCTCGTATGACACTTCACGGAGGCCCGCGGCGATGTTGCTGTGCCCGGCCGCACGCACGCCGAGCGTCTGGAGATGGCCCAGCCGGCCCTGTCCCGCGCCATCGCCCGGTTCGAACGACAGCTCGGGGTCACGCTGCTGGAGCGCACCAGCCGCAAGGGCACGCTCGCCGAGGCCGGGGCCGTGCTGCTGTCCGAGGGGCGCGCGATCCTCAGCGCGGTGGCCGCAGCTGAGCGGCGTACCCAGCAGGCTGCGCAAAGGCGCCCCCGCCTCGTCCTCGCCGTCAAATCCGGCACCGCCGGTGAGTTGTTGGCCGAACTGCTCGATGCCTACCGCGCGGAGCCCGGCGCAGCCACCGTCGATCTGTTGCTCTGTGAGGCGCATCAGCAACAGAAATTGCTGCAGGATGGGCAAGCCGACGTGGCTCTGCTGCACTTGCCATTCGATTCGACGGTCGGACTCGACACCGAAACCCTGTACACCGAGGGACAGGTGGCGATCCTGCCCATCTCTCACTCACTTGTCGGCCGCTCTCAGATCCGGGGCACCGACCTGCGCCGGGATCTCGCCGCCGTGCCGGTCCTGGATGCTCCGCCCGTGACAACGGTGATCGCTTGGCCGTCGCAGAGCCGACTGCGCGCAGCCGCCGACCTGATCCGCGTGGCAACACGTCTTTGACCGGCCGTGTTTGCGGCAGGTGGTGATGACCGGTGGCCTGCTGGTTGGCGGACGCCCATCCAGCTGAAGCCCCGGTGACGAAGATGCGCCCGACGGACGGTCCCGTAGCGCGTGTGGACGACGCGGTCACTGGCACAGCGTCTTCGGAGTGAATGTTCGCAGCGGCCCGGCGTGCCGAGTGTGTAGCCGAGGATGCCGACAGGTGACGATTCGTGGAATGTGCGCCGCTCCGGCGACGCGAAGGAACGCGCAGAGGGGTCCCGTGTCCACTGAGGAGAACAAGAGGCTGGTTCGCCGCTTCTACCAGGAGATCGACGCGGGCAACCTGGATGCCATGGACGAGCTCGTGGCCGAGGACTACCAGGACCACTCCCCACCGCCGTTTCCAGGATTCGCGCCCGGTCGCGAGGGACTCAAGCAGGTCTTCCGTCTCTTCTGGGAAGCCACTCCCGGAACCCACGAGATCGAAGACCAGGTGGCGGAGGGCGACAAGGTCGTGACCCGGCTGACAGCCCGGGGAGTGCACGAGAGGGACCTCCCGGGCATCCCTGCCACCGGCAAGCCGGTCACGATGACGGCAACGGTGATTCACCGCATCGAGAATGGGCGGCTCGCCGAGAAATGGTCGGACAAGGATGCCCTCGGCTTCCTTCAGCAGCTCGGCGTGATCCCGACGCTCGGAGGAGCATCGGGATAGGTCCGGAGCGGCACTGGGATCCCGAGCGGGGACCGTCAGCGAACTGGAAGGGGACCGCCCTGCTCCTTCAAGACTGGGCTCACGCGCTGTGGCCGTTGGCCCGGCGGCCGACATGCGCCAGTGGCAGCCCAAGCTGGCGTCGTCGACCAGCAGATGCGCGTCGCTGCGCCGAAGCCCGGTGACGTAGGGCTCTTTTCGGATCCCTCGCCGACCGCGCGGAGGCGCCGCGCCTGAGGTGTGACCCGGCCTGGCGCGTTTCCTCGGACCGGCGGGGAGGTCTGCTGGGCCGTCCGGCGGCCTCCACTCGGGGTCGGTGCGAGCTGAGCAGGAGGCCCGAGGCGGTGTTGCGGCCGCCGGTGGAGCCGATGCTGGCGCAGGCTGCGCAGGCTGCGCAGTCGGTGCCAGGTCCCGGTGGGCTGGGCCCTCCGGCGTTTGAGCAGAGGTTCGACGGGTTTCGGGCGCTGCTGTTCACCCCCGGCCGGGCCCGGCCGGGGGTTGTCGCAGACACGGCGTGGATGGTTGTTCCAGGACCGGTTCCCCGATTGCGAGCGAACCTCACCTCTGGGCCGACAGAAGTACGCGGATCCGGTCGGCCGACGCCGCCTGGGACGCGCGGACGGTCAGCCAGGAGCCGTCCGCACACACGATGTCCACGCGCCGCCGCATCCGTCGCGGCCTCGGAGTGTCCCGCACACCCGCGTGCGCGCAGGAGACCGCCTCCGACGCGTCCTGCCAGGCGGCCCGCACGGCCACCCTGCCGTCCGTCACGACGAGGAGACAGTCCGCCTCCTCCGCGCGCAGCGCGTCCCTCACCCAGTACGCCGTATGCACCGCAAGGACGAGTCGTCCCGCATCACTGTCCCAGCCGCCCCGCATGCCCGGCCCGGCCCACAGCCGTACCAGGAGCCGCAAGGCCTTCCGAGCCGGCTCGAACAGCGCGGAGAACGCCGCGATGGGGTCTTCGGGCAGCGTGAGGAGGAAACGGACGAGGAAGAGCGAGCCCAGGGACCCCCACCTCTTCCGACGCGAATGCGGCGGCAAGCGCCGCACGCCTGGCCGGCGCCCGTACCACGGCAGCCCCACCCCGAACTCCATGCCTCACACCCCCACCGGTAGACCTAGGGAACCCTAAAAGTTGTCCCGCATGGGGCGGGAGTTATCCCGTGAGGGCGAGGGCCCCGCTCGGGCACGAGGCCTACGACGTGCCGGGAAGCCGGACCGTGACGACGAGACCGCCGGCGGGGCGGGGGACGAGGTCGAGGGTCCCGTCGTGGGCGCGGACGATGCTGTTCACGATGGCCAGGCCGAGGCCGACGCCGGCGTGCTCGTCGGTGCGTACGCGTTCCGTTCCGCGCCGGAAGGGTTCGGTGAGGGTCGGTACCAGTTCCGGTGGGAGCCGACGGCCCGTGTTCTCGACCCGCAGCACGCTCGTGTCGCCGTGCGCCTCGGTGTGGACCGTCACGGTGCCGCCGGCGGGGAGGTTGTGGACGATGGCGTTCTGGACGAGGTTCGTCACCATCCGCAGCAGGAGTTCCGCGGAGCCGCTGGTCCGGGCCGCCCCGCCGGTGAGGTCGAGCGTGATCCGGCGCTGTTCGGTGAGGGGAAGCAGCGTTTCGGCGGCTTCCTCGGCGATGAGGGAGAGGTCGACGCTCTCGCGGGTGAAGTCTCCGCGGTCGCCGCGGCTGAGCAGCAGGAGGGCCTCGGTGAGGTCGATCGCCCGGGTATTGACAGCGCGCAGGCGTTCGATGAGTTCGCCCCGGTCCCGCGTGGGGTCCTTGCGGGCGACGTCCAGGAGCGTCCGCGAGATCGCCAGCGGGGTGCGCAGTTCGTGGGAGGCGTTCGCGGCGAACCGCTGCTGCTCGGCGACGTGGGACTCGAGTTGTTCGAGCATCGAGTCGAACGCGTCGGAGAGTTCACGGAATTCGTCCTGGCGGCCGTTCATGCGGATCCGGTGGGACAGCGAACCGTTCCCGGCCATCCGTGCCGCATCCGTGATCTGTGTGAGTGGTGCGAGCATCCGGCCGGCGAGGATCCACCCTCCCACGAGGCCGAACACCAGCAGGAATGCCAACACTGCGGCTGCCCTCGGAGCGAAAACGTGCAGGAGGTTGGAGCGGACGGGAAAAACACCATGAGTGGGGGTGCCAGTGGAACCAGGGACGATGAGCGGGCTCTCGGGGACGTAACGCAGGAGGAACACCCACACCGCCGCGAGCAGCAGGACGCTGGCAAGCATGAGGAATCCGGCGTAGCTGAGGGTGAGCTTGAGGCGGACACTCGAACCAGGGGCCCTATCCACGGTCTCCTCCCTCGTGTCCGGCCCCTGGCTGCGTTTCGATGCGGTAGCCGACGCCGGGCACCGTGGCGATGACCCATGGTTCGCCGAGCCGTTTGCGCAGTGCGGAGACGGTGATGCGCACGGCGTTGGTGAGGGGGTCGACGTTCTCGTCCCAGGCCCGTTCCAGCAGCTCTTCGGCGCTGACGACCCCGCCCTCGGCGGCGACGAGGACTTCCAGTACGGCGAACTGTTTGCGGGTGAGCGCGACGTAGCGTCCGTCGCGGAAGACCTCCCGGCGGAAGGGGTCGAGCCGCAGGCCCGCGATCTCGCGGACCGGGGGCCGGGCGTACGCGCGTCTGCGGTCGAGCGCCCTCAGCCGCAGGACGAGCTCCCGCAGCTCGAACGGTTTGGTGAGGTAGTCGTCGGCGCCGAGCCCGAACCCGGAAGCCTTGTCGTCGATCCGGTCGGCAGCGGTGAGCATGAGGATCGGGATGCCGCTGCCGGAGGCGACGATGCGCCGGGCGACCTCGTCGCCGGAAGGGCCGGGGATGTCGCGGTCGAGGACCGCGAGGTCGTAGGAGTTGACGCTGAGCAGTTCCAGGGCGGAGTCGCCGTCGCCGGCGATGTCGGCGGCGATCGCCTCCAGCCGCAGACCGTCACGGACGGCTTCGGCCAGGTAGGGCTCGTCCTCCACGATCAGTACGCGCATGTCCGAAGCCTAAGCAGCACTACATATCGCCGTCGTATGCAAAACGTGTGCACACCGGACACGAGACTCAGCCTGCCGGTGCCGGTGCCGGTGCCGGTGCCGGTGCCGGTGCCGGCACGGGGCGAGGCTGGTCCGACGGCGCTTCCGCCGTAGCGCGCCACCAGCGGCGCGACGCCAGCGCGGCCAGCACGGCGCCGGCGGCGTTGACCAGTACGTCGTCCACGGAGGACACCCGGTCCAGCCGCAGGACGTACTGTGCCGTTTCGACCAGGACCGAGCAGCCCGCCCCGAGCGCCAGGATCCGCGGCACGGACGCCAGCGCCGCGAACCGCATCGGGGCGAAGAACCCCAGCGCCGCGAAGACCAGCAGGTTGCCGACGATCCCGAGCGGTCCCATCGTGAGCAGGTCCCGCAGCGGTACCAGGCTCACCCGGCCGGGGACGATGCCGGCCCCGGCGCCCGGCATCATGGTCATCCATACGAACGGCACCGTCCCGTGGACCATGCCCACCTCGGCCAGCGACATCCGCCACGCCCATGTGACGCCGGCGGCACGCCGACGGCACGCCAGAGCCCACACCGCCAGCGCGGCCAACGGCAGCGCGACCAATGTCATGAGCACCACACCGTTGAACGTATCGAAGCAGCCGTGCCACCGCCCGGCCATGCACCTCGGAGCGGACATCATGAGCGGCCCCCGCACGACGAACAAGGCGCTCGCCATGGCGAGGACCGCCAGGCTGAGGAGCACGATCCTGCGCGTGCGGCGGGGCGGTGCTGACAGGGATGCGGTGTGGTTCATGCCCCCATTGGAGACGGAGGGCCGTTGCGGTGGCGTATGCGATTTTCGATACGCCCGCGATACACGGAATCCCCGGCATCAGGGAACTGGCGCAAGCTGGCATGGAGATGGTCCCGCCGCTGGTGATCGCGCCGGCCCAGCTACCGCGGGTGCTGGACGACTCGTCCGTGAACATCGCACTGCCGAGCATCCAGGACGAGCTCGCCGTCACGTTCGCACATCTGCCCTGGTCTGAGGATCGTTGCAGCTGGGCTGAACCGCCACCGTGATCAATATGAGCGCCTCACCACTCGCACCCGACTCCCTTCCGTGGTGCGAGAGTGAGCGTGGAGTTGCCAGAGGGGCCATCTATGACACTCAGCCACACCAGGTGTGACTTGGAGACGCTCTCATGTGGTGCCAGTCAGGTCCCTTGACACGAGTAGGGCGAGCTGGTGCAACCGCTGGTAGTACTGGGTTCCTGCAGGGTCGTTGATCTCAGGGACGAATTGATCCAGGTCCTCGATGCAGCTCTGCAGGATGCGGCTGTTCTCCGGGTCGAGAGTGCCGCCGTTGTTCAGCCACGCAACAACGCAGCCAGCGGTGTACAAGTCAAGCAACCACACGTCTGTGCCTCCGCCCTTGGCACGCCGTAGGCCGGCGGGAAAGGGCGCATAGCGGTGCTCATGCCAGAGACGGGCTGCGTTCTGCATCTGTTCAGATGATGTGCTCACCTGCACCATGTTGCCGCAGACGATGTGCCGAGCTGGTGTTCACGTCTTCAGGCGGCGGTAGCAAATGAGGTTGCAGGCGATGGCGGTGAAGGCGAGGAAGTGTTCGGCCTTGCGTTCGCAGCGGCGGTGTAGGCGGCGACAGCCGGCGAGCCAGGACATGGTGCGCTCGACGGCCCAGCGGTGCCGGCCCAGTCGGGTGGAGGATTCGATGCCTCTGCGGGCGATGCATGAACTTGTCCGCCGTTTGACACTCACGCCAAGCGCCTCAGCCGGCGTTGTACGAAGCCGTCCGGCGCCCGCGGTCTGAGTACGGCGCCCGCCCGCGAGGTGAGTATCCGGACGGCTGTGCGCGGCTCGCTGTACGCGTTGGATAGGGGCATGAACACACCTGCTCCGTCTGCAACGTCCCCGGTGCGGGTGGCTCGAGACAAGGACCGCTCCCGGTTCTGGTCGGGCCTGTCCGCCGCCTTGTTCCCGGGAGCGGTCCTGGCGGCCGTCGTGCTGCTCCTGTCCTCCGTGCGGGTGTCGGGCTGTGTGACGTACGGGGTGCAGTGCACCAGGGGGCTTCCCGGGTGGTTGTTCGTCTGGAGTGCCGGCCTCGGCGCCGTGGCGTTCGTGGTTGCCCTGGCCGCTCCGGCCCTGCGCGTGCGGCAGGCGGCGCTCGGCGTCCAGCTCCTCGCGGAATGCACGGCGCTGCTGGTGATCCTCAGCTACTACGCATGACCTGCCGCGCCTCGGCGACGGCGCCGCCGGGCAGCCGCAACGGAGGCGGCGCATCCGGCCCGGAACGGGGCGAGTGCGCCCCCCCTGTACCGGCACGGCGGCCGACGTGCCGTCACAAACCCTTGTGCGCCCCCTGCTGAGGAAAACGCCCGTGAGGGAACCCCCTCTTCTTGCCCCCTGTCATCCGGGAAGCATCACTGGATAGACATGCATATACATCTCATTCACGGCATGCGTGCGACCTATATTGCGTCGTGTGATCCAGTTACGTGGGCTTACCAAGCGGTACGGGGACAAGACCGCAGTCGACCACCTGACGTTCACCGTGCGCCCCGGCGCGGTGACCGGCTTCCTGGGCCCGAACGGCGCGGGCAAGACGACGACCATGCGCATGATGCTGGACCTGGACCGGCCGACCGGTGGCAGCGTCAGCATCGGCGGGAAGCGCTACAGCGATCTGCGCGAGCCGATGAAGCAGATCGGCGCACTGCTGGACGCGAAGGCCCTGCACCCCGCCCGCACCGCCTACCACCATCTGCTGTGGCTGGCGCGGTCCAACAGGATCCCGGACCGCAGGGTCGGAGAGATCCTGGAGACAGTCGGACTCACCGACGTGGCACATCAGCGTGCGGGTGCCTTCTCGCTCGGTATGGGTCAGCGGCTCGGCATCGCCGCCGCGCTGCTCGGTGACCCCGAGACGCTCGTGCTCGACGAGCCCGTCAACGGACTCGACCCCGACGGCATCCTCTGGATCCGCAATCTGATGAAGCAACTGGCGGCCCAGGGTCGTACGGTCTTCGTTTCCAGCCACCTCATGAGCGAGATGGCGTTGACGGCCGACCACCTGATCGTCATCGGCCGCGGTCGGCTGCTGGCCGACACGTCCACGGCGGACTTCATCGAGAACAACTCCCGTTCCGTCGTACGGCTGCGCACCACCCAGCCAGAGCGGCTGCTCGACGTCCTCGCCGGCGAGGGGATCGCGCCGGTCCTCACCGGGGACGGGGCCTTCGAGATCCAGGACGGCAACGTTGAGGCGCTCGGCGAACTCGCCGCCGCCCACCGGATCGCGCTGCTCGAGATCGGCTCGCAGCGCGCCTCGCTGGAGGAGGCGTTCATGCGGCTCACCGCGGGTTCGCTCGAGTACCAGGCCGGCGGCACCGTGGACGCCGACCTCGCCGTCTCCAGGACCCCGTCCCCGGAACAGGCGCCGGCCCTGATCCGCTCCCGCACCGGGAAGGAGTCATGACCATGGCCGCAACCACTGCCGTCCTCTGGGCGGAGTGGACGAAGATCCGGACCGTCAGTTCATCGATGTGGACGCTGACGGCCGCGTTCTTCTCGACCATCGGCCTCGGTGCGCTCCTGAGCGTCATCCTGGGCGGCGAGTTCGACACCCTCGGCGCCGCGGAGCAGGCCGCCTTCGACCCGGTGATGACCAGCTTCATCGGCATGGGCCTCGGTCAGCTCGCGATGATCACCTTCGGCGTCCTGGTGGTCACCAGCGAGTACGGCACGGGGATGATCCGCACCACGCTCGCCGCCGTGCCGCAGCGCGGCCTGCTGTACTGCGCCAAGGCCGCGGCCGCCGCCGTACCGGGCCTGGCCGTGGGCATGGCCACCAGCGTCGCGACGTTCTTTGTCGGCCAGGTGCTCCTCGGTGACCACGGCGCCTCCCTCGGCGACCCCGGCGTGCTGCGGGCGGTCACCGGAGCCGGGGTGTACCTGACGCTCATGCTGCTGTTCGCAGTCGGCGTCGCCACGATGCTGCGCAAGGCGGTGCTCTCCCTCAGCGTCCTGATGGCCTACTTCTTCATGATCGCGCCGATCTTCAACTTCGTGCCCGCGACCAGGAAGGTCGGCTACTTCTTTCCCGACCAGGCGGGCACGAGCGTCATGCAGGTGGTGCAGCAGGCGGACGGGCCGCCGTACGGCCCGTGGGCAGGGCTCGGCATCATGGCGCTGTGGGCCGCGGCCTCCCTGGCCGGCGGCTACTTCGCGCTCAAGCGCAACGACGCCTGACGACCGAAGACCGCCCGACCAGCGCCAGCGCAGGTCGGAGGGCCTTCGGTCGGCCGCGGTCTCCTCGGGGGCGGCGGCGGGCAGCGTGGCCGGGTGGGTGGTGTGAGGGGAGATGGCCGGCCCCGCCTGTGAACTCCCCGGCCCGGTAAAGCGTCATCCGCCTCCAGCGGTTCGCGACGTCGGGCTCGGTGTAGCGCACCACCCATCCACGCCGGCACCGCAAACCGATGGGCTCAGTTCGCCGGCAACAGTTGGTCCGACGGTTCTGGGGGCCGGTGCGGTCTCCGTAGGGGATGCGGTCGAGTTGGGCAGTCGTTGTCCCACCGGAAGAGGGTGTCCGCTCCGGCTCCACAGGCGTGCTCCCACTCGTCGGAGCTCCGGTCGACCCGGAGGCTGACATGCGCGCAGCCTGCCTGGAACCCCTTGTGCCCCCGCCCCGTTCTGGCAGCGGCAGGTGGCGTCGGGCGCGCGGCGGCGAGGGGACTCGCCGAGTGCGTCGTACGTGGCGCGGGAGTCACACCCCGGCTCGCAGACATTACGGGCGGGTTCGGTGGTGGCGACGAACAGCCTCGTGCGCTCAAGGCTTCCCGAGAGGTCATCGAGCCAGTCAAGGGAGGAGCGCACGGGCACCACCCTGAACTGCGTGTCCGGGAGGATCTGCGCCCACACGTAGTCTTCGGGCCTCAGACGGATACAGACCAGCTGATGGCCTGAGGGGCGATCACCTGCCTGACCTCTTCGAGATGGGCATGTACCGAGGGCCTGAACTGGAACAACTGGCCGAACAGCGCCCTGAATGGCGCGTAGTGGCTGGTGTGGTACTTGAAGTAGCCGACGAGGTTGAGCTGATCCGCGGGAGGCCTCGCCCTAACATTGGCCCATGTCCAATGTGCCGTCACGGGTCGAACTGTGCCCGCTCACCCTCGCCGACCAGGATGAGTTCTGCTCGCTCGTGAGGGCCAGCACCGAGCTCCATTTTCCGTGGATGCAGCTGCCCGCGACCGCGGAGGAGTTCCAGGTCTGGATGCGCCGCTTCAGCGACGGCACCAACCGGGGCTTTGTGATCCGCGTTCAGGAGACCGGTGCAGCTGCCGGCATGGTCAACATCAACTCGATCATCCGGGGCCGTTACCAGGGCGCCTCCCTCGGCTATGCGGCTTTCGTCCCGTCTGCGGGGCGGGGTTACATGGCCGAAGGGCTCACCGTCGCCCTGCAGCACGCCTTCGACGACCTGCGGCTCCACCGGCTGGAGGCGAACATTCAGCCGGCAAACAAGGCGTCCTTGGCCTTGGTCCAGCGCCTGGGCTTTCGTTACGAAGGTCTGTCGCCCGCCTATCTCTATATCGACGGGGCCTGGCGCGACCACGAACGTTGGGCCATCGCCGCACCATCTCCCTGGACGCCCGATCCTTCCCTTCCCGAGGTCTAGGCATTTCTTCCCGCCCCTACCTCCGCAGGCGCGGCATCACCTGCACGATCCCGGAGAGGACCGACCAGATCCGCCACCGCCAGAACCGGGCCAGCCGAGGCGGGCGGCCACCCAAGTTCTGCAAGATCGACTACCGCGGTTGGCACGAGAGCCGTAGGCCTTGCCGGCCCGGACCCATCGGGCTCGGTACGCGGTGATTCATGCGGGGTCGGTGTAGCGGATCGAGGCCAGGGGCCCGGTCACGTTCACGGGACGGCGGCACTATCGGTGGCGAGGCATCTACGGACCGCTGCTGGTCCCGTCTGGGGGGTGCCGGGATTGGCCCGAGCCAGGCGGTTCCAGGCTTGATGGGTGCGGCTCTGCGGCGTGCCGCGGGCGGGGATGCAGACCGGGACCGGGGCCGAGGGGCGGGCCGGCCAGGGGGGTGGGTGAGAGGTCGGCAGGCTCTTCACCCGGCTCCAGGAGTGTGTCGGCGGCGCCGACGATGAGGGGGTCGGGGCCGCCAACCGCCGCTTCGTCCTTCCGGTCGTAGTCGATGCGCCACAAAAGGCTGCGCATCGCCTCCAGCCGGCCGCGCCGCTTGTCGTTGCTCTTGACCACCGTCCATGGCGCGGCGCCGGTGTCGGTCGCACGGAACATCGCGACCTTCGCGCTGGTGTACGCGTCCCACAGGTCCAACGAGGCCACGTCCGTGGGCGACAGCTTCCACTGCCGCACCGGATCGACCTGGCGGATCGCGAAGCGGGTGCGCTGCTCGGCGCGGGAGACCGAGAACCAGAACTTCACCAGCAGGATCCCGTCCTCCACGAGCATCGCTTCGAAGGCCGGACACTGCCGCAGGAACAGCTCGTACTGCTCCTGGGAGCAAAAACCCATGACCTTCTCGACGCCGGCGCGGTTGTACCAGGAACGGTCGAAGAAAACGATCTCACCGGCTGCCGGCAGATGTGCGACGTACCGCTGGAAGTACCACTGTCCTGCCTCCCGCTCGGTCGGCTTGTCCAGAGCGACGATCCGTGCCCCACGGGGGTTGAGCCGCTCGGTGAACCGCTGGATCGTGCCGCCCTTGCCCGCCGCGTCCCTGCCCTCGCAGATCACCACCAGCCGGGCTCTGGTGTCCTTGGCCCAGCGTTGCAGCTTCAAAAGCTCGATCTGCAGGATCCGCTTGGTGCGTTCGTACTCCGCCCGCCTGATCTTGCGGTCGTACGGGTAATTCTCCTGCCACGTGCGGATCGGAGCGCCGGACGAGTCCAGCAGCACGGGCTGCTCCGGCCGGCGGTCATCCACACTCAGTCCCGCCAGCAGAGCCGCGGCCTCTGCCCGTGGGGCCTCCTCGCCTTTCATGCCGCGCCCCTACCCATGTCACACGCCCGGATGCCCGCGACCGCCATGGCAGGGTGTGGGGCCATGCCGCGGATTCCATGGCCCGGCGCGGTCTTCCCGGCAGGCGGCGACCGAGAGGGAGGACCCAGGGCGACGCGGGCCGCCGAGCAGGGCCGTGTCCGTCTACGCAAGGGACCGACAGACGTACGGGTCAGATCGCGGTGCCCGTTTCATCGGCCAGTGCTTGCAGCAGGCGGTCCTGGAACGCTTGGTCGTGGACCGCTCGATGCGGTTGCTGCTGCTGGCGGTGATACCAGTACCCACCGGTCGTCAGGGCCTGGGGATCGTCGCTCGTCGCCAGCCACTCCTGCGTCAGGTGGCCGAGTTCGAGATCGTCCGGCGCGTTCGGGCCTCCCATTTTCGTCGGTACCCAGCCGGGATCCACGGCGTTGCTCAGCACCCCGGGGCGCAGGCGGGCCACGGCGGCCGCGAGCGCCGTGACGAACAGCTTGCTGTCCGCGTACGAGCCGGCGTGCTCGCCCCGCCAGTCGATGCCGGCAAGAGAGGGGTGGGGGTGTCCGCCGAAATGTGAGCCGCTGCTCAGGTACACCAGGCGGCGGGGTTCGAGCAGCAGGGCCGTGAGCAGGTACGGCGCGATGATGTTGACCGGCATGACCGCTGGGCCGCTCCACACGCCGGCGTTGTGAATGACCGCGTCGAGCGGCTTCGCGTCGTTCAGCTCCTCGGCGATGCGCCGTACGGCGTCGCGGTCCGTGAAGTCGCCCACCACGATGCCTGCTCCTCGGTCCAGCAATGGGCCGAGGCTCGCCGCGCGCTCCGGGTTCCGGGCGTGCACCACCACCTCGTGTCCCGCGGACAGCAGCGAGTGCGCTGCGGCGCGTCCCAGGCCGTCGGCGGAACCCGTCACCAGAATCCTGCTGGTCGTGTGATTCACGAGGTCTCCTCATCGAGGCAGGAGGTGTCACTACGTGCGACGTGCGACGTGCGACGTGGGGCGGATGTGGCGGATGTGCAGTCCGCATCCTGGCACGAGCCGGACAGCCGCGCGTCGCACGGACCAGGGAGTCGTATCTGTTCTGCCCGAGGGGGGCAGGTCTCCAGGCGACGGACACCGGGATCTGTCAGGAACCCCTGCGGGGTCTTCCGGGCGCGGGAGGCGTGGAGGCCGGTGGGCGGGGTAGCCGGCCGATGCTCTGCCTGCTCTACATGGGTTGTCGAGGTGCGGGGACTGGTACTCGGGGTGGTAAGTGGTGCTCGGGGCACAAGGGCAGGGCGGGTACTGGAGCGGGCCTGTCCGGTGCGGGGCCGCGTCGGCGGCAGGCTCATACTCGATGATCGTTGCGAGGTACTCAGCTGGTGGCCGTTGTGCAGGTGCGCTGGAGAAGGTCGGAAGGGTTGATGGGGGATATGAGCGAAGCGGATCAGGCGGGGATGCCGGAGGTGGTGGACAGCCCCGCTCTGCGGGCTCAGCCGTCCGGCGGGCTGGCGCAGTGGATGCTGCGCCACCGGGTGCAGCCGGTGGGGCCGGCTGCAGACGAGGGGCACGCCGAGCCGCACGCGTGGTGGAAGGTGATGTGCCTGACCGGCGTCGACTACTTCTCCAGCCTCGCCTACGTCCCGGCGATCGCCGCCCTGGCCGCCGGGGCGGTCTCGCCGTTGGCGACGCTGCTGATCGTGGCGCTGACCCTGCTGGGGATGCTGCCGATGTACCGGCGGGTGGCGAAGGAGAGCCCGCACGGCGCCGGGTCGGTGGCGATGCTCGAGGACCTGCTGCCGTTCTGGTGGGGCAAGCTGTTCGTGCTGGTCCTGCTCGGCTTCGTGGCCACCTCGTGGATCATCACGATCACCCTCTCCACCGCGGACGCCTCCGTCCACGTGGTGGAGAACCCCTTCTTCCCCGCCGCCCTGCACGGCCACGAGGTCGCCCTCACGGTTGCGCTGCTGCTGGTACTCGGAGGGGTATTCCTGCTCGGGTTCAGCGAAGCTGTCAGCGTGGCCATCCCCCTGGTCGCCGTCTTCCTCGCACTCAACGCGGTCGTCATCGGCATCGGCCTCGTCCACGTCTTCACCACCCCGGGAGCCTGGTCGGCGTGGACCGACGCCCTCGCCGAGGGCGGAGGCGGCTTCGGCGACCTGATGGGCCCGGCGCTGCTGGCCTTCCCCCTGCTGGTGCTGGGCCTTTCGGGCTTCGAGACCGGCGTGAGCATGATGCCGCTCGTCGCCGCCGAGGGCGCCGACGCGGAGCAGCGGCTGCGCTCGCGGATCCGCAACACCCGAAGGCTGCTGACCACCGCCGCTCTCATCATGAGCGTGTACCTGCTGTCCGCGAGTTTCGTCACCACCCTCCTCATTCCCCACGAGGAGTTCGAACCCGGCGGCGCGGCCAACGGCCGCGCGCTGGCGTGGCTGGCCCACGAGCACGTGGGAGAGGCGTTCGGCACTGTCTACGACATCAGCACGATCCTGATCCTGTGGTTCGCCGGCGCGTCCGCCATGGCGGGACTGGTCAACATCGTCCCCCGCTACCTGCCCGACTACGGCATGGCCCCCGAATGGGGACGCGCCGTCCGCCCGGTCGTCATCGTTTACACCGCCCTGTGCATCCTGATCACGATCGCCTTCGACGCCGACGTTGACGCACAGGCCGGCGCCTACGCCACCGGCATCCTGGCCATGATGGTCTCCGGCGCCTTCGCCGTCACCGTCTCCGTCGCACGCCACCGCAAGCGCGCCACCACCGTCGGATTCGCCGCGCTCACCGCGGTCTTGCTCTACGCCCTGGTAGCGAACATCATCGACAAGCCCGACGGCATCGTCATCTCCGGGTTCTTCATCGCCGGGATCATCCTCGTATCGCTCATTTCCCGCGTCTCACGCACCACCGAACTGCGCGCCGACCGCATCGTCTTCGACAGCGACGCCCGCCGATTCATCAACGAAACCCTCGCCCACGACAACGCAATCAACATCATCGCCAACCGCCGCCAGGCCGGCGACGTCGACGAGTACAGCGCCAAAGAACGCGAACAGCGCGGCGTCAACCCGGTGCCAGGACCTGCCGATGTGCTGTTCCTCGAGATCGACGTGGTCGACCCCTCGGACTTCAGCGACACCCTCGCCGTCCACGGCGTCGAGGTGGACGGCTACCGGATCCTACGCGCCGACGCGCCGGCCGCACCGAACGCCATCGCCGCCATCCTGCTGGCCATGCGCGACGCCACCGGCGTCCAGCCTCACTGCTACTTCGCCTGGGCCGAAGGCAGTCCGCTGGTGCACATGGTCCGCTACTTCCTCCTGGGCCGCGGTGACACCGCGCCGGTCACCCGCGAGATCATCCGCAGCCACGAACCCGACCCTGCCCGCCGCCCCGGCATCCACGTCGGCGGCTGACACTGCGGCCGTAGGCAGTCACTTCCGAGGATGCTGGGAGGGGAAGACGGAGAGGGGGCGATCGGGAGGAGGACCCGGGGTGACGTTGCGGCCGCCGGTGGAGCCGGTGCCGGCGCAGGCTGTGGCGTCGGTGCCGGGCCCCGGCGGGCTGGCGTATTTGAGCAGAAGTTCGACGGCTACCGGGCGCTCCTGTTCACCCCCACCGGGCTGGCGGCCAGCTGCTGGTGCAGACCCGGCGGGGCTCGATGGTTCAGGACCGCTTCCCCGCTGCCGCCGGCGGCCGCAGCGCGCGTGGGCTCGCAACGTCCCTGCCCGCGTTCTTCATCGCCTTCGACATCCTGCAGCAGGACATGACCGAGCTGCTGAACTGCCCCTACCGCAACGTGACCGCGGTCGATCCCGGACACCCATGGACGGGCCTGCGGCTCGCATCGTCCTGGACGTGACCCTTGTTCGCCCCGAGCTCGCCGCGGAGAGCAGCGCCGACACCGCCGTCGACCAGGGAGGCGTCCACCGCCACCCGGTCCGCTTCACACGGCTGCGCTTGGACGCGGGCGTGGATGACGTCCCAGGTTCGGGGCGGGCCCGGCCGCAGCGGCGGGTTGCGTACCGCCAGGGCCGGAACAACAACGCCCGCCACCCCGACGTTCTCGCAGCCCAACGTCGGGAACGCGCCCGCAGCCCGCAGCGAGAGACACATCCGCTGGGGGGCCGCCCCGGCACCGCCCCAGCACCGCCGCAGATTGAAGCGGCCTGCGGCGGCCTGCCAGGCAGCCGGGAACCGATCCGGCGATCAGCTGACGTGGGCGGCGATGGTTCGCGCACACAGCAGGGACTCGGTATGCGTCGTGTCCACCTCCAGGTCGTAGAGCACCCCCTCGTGCACCACATCCGCCTGCGACGCGGCCATCCCCGGGATGCGATCTCCCCGTGCGACCTCACGGCCTGCGGCGACCGCACTCTCACACCTGACGCCGACCCACAGCACGGCCGATCCACCAAGAGCCTTCTGCCAGCGCTGCTGGGACGCCGCCCCGCCGAGGAAGACGTCATCGATGATGACCCTGGCGCCAGCACGGGCCATCGCCACGACGCCTTCCATCCAGGCTGTCTCCAGCGCCCGGAAGTCCGCGCCGACGCTCACCCCGCCGTCCGTGTCGAACTCGATCCCCTCGTCCGACGTCTGCATCTTCGCGGGCATCGCGTCGATGAGCGCATCGACCCCGAACGCCAGCCACGGATCCGGCAGTACGGCCTGCAGACACCGCACGATCCCGGACTTCCCCGAACTGGAACCACCGTTGAGAATGATCATCTGAGTCGTCACCGCGCCACGGTAGGGCGCTTCCCGCATGGGGCGAAACGATTTTCGGCACACGCTGCTCTGCTGCCACAACCAGGTGTACGGTCCCGGTGGACTTCGGCCTCCTCTTGGCAATCACGAACGAGCCGCCTGGCGCCTTGGACGCTGCCGAGACCCGAACCGGATCCGTGCGCGAACGCTGGTGAACCAGTCCATGGCAGACGACGAGTACCCGCGACTACGTACTGGCCGACCGCCTCGCCATGACACCTGATGACCAGCCGTGGCCCACTGCGCAGCCGTCCTGATCGCGGCTTCACGGAATGCCGGGCATGGCGGGCGGACTGCAGGCGGTCGCGAACCACATGAACTCGGCGATCCTCCAGTGCTGTGACCGGGAAGGTTCGCCGGGTCGGCGGCGGCAGTGCTCGGACGGCCTGGAGTCGGTAGTACGGAAGGAATTGAGCGGTGGCGGAACCGGTCAAAGCACTAGGCTCCCGGCATGTCTGGTCCGACGCTGGTGATCGAGTTGGCGGAGCCCGTCCCCCCGGCCGCACTGCGGGAGCTCCGCGCGCTGATGACGGGGCTCTCCTCCCACTTCGAGGAGAAGCGTCCCGGGTACTTCGACGTCAACGTGCCCGCTGAGCGACTGGGCGTCGAGGACCGGCGAGAGGAGGACTGGCGAAAGCCGTTCCCGCTTCCCCTCCTTGGCAACACCCCAGTGGATGAGGATCTCGCGGCTCTGGTGGGATTCAATCCGCAGCGCGAGGACTGGCGTCGGCCCTTCCTGGTCTACCTGATGGGCCCGGGTGTCGGTGACGAGGACATCTTCGAGGCCGAGCACGAGGACGAGCCCGAGGTGGAGGCCGTCCTCGGCTTCAGGCCGACCCATGCCGTCAACGTCAGCGCCTGCTGCAATGGTGGGATCGACCACGTGGCCACAGCGTTGCTGACCGCCGCCGTCATGGACGTCATCGGAGGTGTGGCCAAGGCCGAGCTGCTGGACGGACAGGCGTCGGCCGTCGCTGGCCTTCGGGGAGTGCTGGGGATCACGGACGACGGCTGGCCGATGGTGCTGGGCACGGCGGAGTTCCTGCGGGCCTGGGTCGGGCAGCCCGGCTTCCGGCTGGTCAAGTAGCGCAGGCGGATCCGCGGCGGGAGTGATGCTGTGACCGGGAGCGTTCGCCAGGTTGCCTGATCATGCGGCGAGAGCGGGCCGACTGTGCAGTGGTTGGCGACACTCGTCTGCACTGGACTCGAATGCCATCGTTCCTGGTCGGAAGGGCCGCTGCTGGCGGGGTTAGGCTGATCGCATGACTGTGCTCGTGTACGAAGACTTCGGTACCGGACGCCACCGCGAGGCCTCCCTGATCCGGCATGCTCTCGGCAGCATCCACGACGAGGAGCTCGTTGCCGGCCTGGCCGGGGGGATCGGCTTCATGTACTTCGTCTTCGAGTACAAGGGCCGACTGCCCATCGTCACGATTGTGGCCCAGGCCCATCCCGAGCCTTGGGTGCAGGTCGCGCTCGGCCGCCTGGGGATTCCGTACGACGCCACGCGCGCGACGAAGCCCCGCTGGGGCCGGGTCCGTGCCGCGCTCGACGAGGGGCAGCCCGCCTTCTGCGTGGTCGACCGCTCCGCTCTGCCCTGGCATGAGGCCGACCCGGACGCCGAGATGACCGGCGCCGACGCGTACACCGTTGTCATCGCCGGGTACGACGGCGACGACCTGCTGATCGAGGACGGTGCCGATACCCCCTACCGGATCGACCGCGAGGAGTTCGGTGCTGCCTGGACCGCACACCGCAAGGGCCGCCACCAGCTGATCGTGCCCACCGGGCCGGCCGAGGGGGAGCCGGACGTGGCAGGGGCGATCGCCTCCACCGTCATGCACCTCACCGGGCCGGTTCTGGGGAACAAGTTCGACGTGAACTTCGGCTTCACCGGGATGGAGAAGCTCGCCGCACAGCTGCGAGACAGCACCACCAAGGCGGGTTGGGAGCGACGGTTCGGCAGCTCGCCCGAGGCCTTCCAGGCCGGCACAGGGCGGCTGCATGCCTGCCTGGAGGAGGAGTGGACCGCGCCGGGCGCGACCCGGCCGCTGTACGCGGACTTCCTCGACCTCGTCGGGCGCCCGGAGGCCGCCGGACTCTTCAGAGAGTCCGCCCGGCACTGGTCGGAGCTGGCCGTGCTCGCCCGGGACACCGCCCCGGATGCCGGTGCCCAGGAGCGGCGAGCGCTCTTCGACGGGTGTGCGGAGCGTGTGGACCGCTGCCTGGACCTGGAGCGGCAGGCGGTGCGGGCGCTGCAGAATTAGTGCCCGCCGCGTGGTCCTACCGGGCGCCGTCCTCCCCGAACGTGCGGTGAGCGAGGTTTCTCAGCGTATGGGCAGCTGGTCGACCTGGTCGACCTGGTCGGCGAAAGGGCAGTTGTCAGAGGTGGTGGCGTTCGCGTGACACCATCCGTGCATGCGATGGATGGCGGATGGGGTCACGCCAGTGCCTCGGATGGTGCTGGTGCACGATGTTGAGACGGAGGACGGTTATGCCTTCGTGCTCGACGCACCGCTCTTCCTGATGGCTGGCGAGCGGCTCGGCATCCAGCACCAGCAGCTCGTTGTAGAGCGACAGAGCGGGGAGCGGGCTCATCCTGGCGGATCTTGGGAGACACGCTGCGGGACGGTCGGCATGCCAGGTCGTTGAGCACCTTCACCCTCAGCCCGCGTCGAATCGGAGACTGTCTGCCACAGGGGTACGCCTGTGCGGTACATCCACAGGCTGGAGTCGAGCTGTTGGCGCTCATGCACCACGTCGGGCGGGTACGTGAGTCCCAGAACGGAGACCACGCTGACGACTGCCAGACGGATTCACTTCCCCGGTTCGGCCCGTCATCCACTACTCCTACACTCCCCGGTCCTCCATTCTCGCCTGCTGCCACCGGCACCGAACGCTCCAACAGGCGGAGTAGACCAACGAAGTGCTCTCCATCAGGTCGTAGTTCCTGGCTCACAAGGTGAGCACAGGCCGGGTCGAAAAGTCCTCGCAGAGGTCCTCTCCGTCCGGGCCGTAGACGAACTCGACCATCGAGGGATTGCGGTTGGCCGTGGCCAGGGGCAGCCACGCCAGCATGTGGCCGTAGCCGCCGCACACCGACTCGCCGCCGTCGCCGCCGTGGATCGCGGTGGTGTCGCTCGTCAACTCCGTGCGGTAGGTGTCGTAGGCGATGCGCAGGCCAAAGGCGTTCAGCTGGTTCTGGGGGCCGGTGCGGTCTCCGTAGGGGATGCGGTCGAGTGGGCAGTCGTTGCCCCACCGGAAGAGGGTGTCCGCTCCGGCTCCACAGGCGTGCTCCCACTCGTCGGAGCTCGGTATCCGCAGGCCACGAGCCGCGAGAGCAGCCGGCATGTCAGCAGGAAGTTCGGTCAGGTTCTCGTCCTCCACCGCCATGAGTACAGTCGCCAGGACGACGCTCCGGCGCGGGCTGAGCACCTCTGCGAGGTGCGCCCGCAGGTCAGGACCGTAGCCGAAGCCTTGCTCCAGGCTCTCGGCGTAGTCGGCGGTCTGCTCGGGCGTCGGCTGCCAGGTGTCGAGGTCGAAGCCCAGGGACACTGGGCCTCCGGGTATCAGAGCAAATTCCTGCCCGTCCCGCTCGATCCGGACGCGGTGCAGCGGGGCACCCAGGTGATCGACGGTCTCGACGTCGGTCACACGGCCATGCACCAGGGCGGCGGCTTCATGGGCGAGGCGATGTGCAGTCGTCGACTCGAAGGACCGCCACTGGTCGAGCGTGAGATCAGCAAGGGACATGGCCGCAGTGTTGCACGCGGGTCTGACACAGCCTGGGCCCACCGAGCTTCGGACACCGGGCATCTCGACACACCGGCGCGGGACCTCACACGCCGCAAGCCGCACCCACGGTTCGGGGCGGGGCCGGCAGTGGCGGGGGAGGCCTGAGTAGGCGCCGTGCCTCAGGTCCTCCCGATGGGGATCGCGGTGACCGCGCTCCCGCTCGCGGTCGAGGACCGCGCCGGGTACCAGCGCATGAGCTTCAAGCACTGGAACGCGGGCGCGAACCCGTCGGACGGCTGCAACACCCGGCCTATCTCTATGCTTCGTGCCATGGCTGACCTGTTCTGGCAACGTACGTGGGGGACGTTGACTGTGCGTGCTGAGAGGCGCATGAGTCACAGGGACGGTGTGTACGCACGCTGGACCATGCCGACGGTCGGCGCCTGAGCCGCCTCCGCTTAGGATGTCGGCGAACGCGGCACGCTCAAGATGTCGCGGCACTTTGGAAGAAGCACCCATGGACGACGTCGTCGCCCACATTCACGCGAAGCTGTCGGCAGCATGCTCGGAGCCGGTCCCTCGTCCACGGAGCTTCGTGCGAGCACCTGGCGGCCGACGGCTGGGCCCCCCGCTCAGCGAACAGCGCGTGGCCGCCTTTGAGTCCGTGCACGGCATCCGCCTTCCCTCCGCGTATCGCACCTTCCTGCGCGAGGTCGGCAACGGCGGTATAGGTCCCGACTACGGCCTTCTGCCGCTGACGCGCTGGAAAGTGCGCGACATTCCCGACGCCCGCCAGCAACTGGGGCGGACTTTCCCGCTGGATCCGACCGGCTGTGTACCTGAGGAGTGGGCGCGTCTCCGTGCTGATCAGGCTGATCCGTACGCGGGCACCCATGCTGTCGTCCACCGGGGCTGCCTGGAGATGACATTGCTGGTCATGACCGGGCCCGCCCGAGGCCGACTCCTGGACGCCGACCTCGGAGACGTGGCCACGCCACCGACGTTCCTCCCTCAGCCGGACTTCCTCAGCTGGTACGAGCACTGGCTCGACGGTCTGCCGGAGTGCGGGCTTGCCCCCGATTTCCGCGGCCAACACCAAGGCAGCCATGAGGAGCTCATCGACCACCTGACAGGCTCGGACTCCGCCTGCGAGAGAGGTACTGCCGCCTACACCCTGGGCGGTCGTCATCCACTTTCCAGTCGTGCCCGAGACGCGCTGCTCGCGGCCCTCGCCGACGATCCCGACCGTGGAGTCCGTATGGACGCAGCGAAGACTCTGGCGGATCTGTACAGCGGGGCAGCCGAAGCACTTGCGCAGGCACTGAGAGATCCGGATCACTGGGTCAGACGACGAGCCATGGTCTATCTGCTGCAGGTCACCGACGACGAGCCTGCCTACGGCTCCGCAGCCCGCGCGCTCCTGAACGACGAGAACCTGAACGTCAGGCTGGCAGCGGCCGACCTCCTCGGCCGTGCCGGATGGGCCTCATAGAGGTCGATGCGGGGGCACGGCCGGATGGGAGGGCGATGCCCGGCGGCTGGCAACGTGACAGCCCTGGACCTCTCCGTATTCCCCGCGCGCTACCACCCTGCTACCTTCGCAGTATGAGTAGCTCGAAGAAGCAGACACAGCTTCGGCTGGAGCCCGACGTACTGGCCGCTGGGAAGGACGCGGCGGCTGCCCGGGGTCTGGACTTCAACCAGTACGTACAGCGACTGATCACCGAGGACACCACCGGCGCCCGGGCAGCCGGTATGGCAGCCGCCCAGCGGCTCCTCGACGCGCACGGCGGTTTCCTGGCGGACCTGGAGGACGAGCTCGACGCCCGGCACGTCCCCGCGACGCGCAACGGCAGGGGCGCCGCTGCGTGAGCATGTCCCTGCACGTCGACCTCACCTGGATCCTGGAAGTCGCCGAACGCGCCGGCCACCGCGATCCCGCCCCCGAAGATCTGGGCGTCCCCATCGCCGCCGTCGCCCGGCACCGGGCTGAACTCCTGGAGCAGCCCGTCTACGGCGGCCCCTACGCCCGTGCCGCCGCTCTCGTCCACACGCTGGGTCGTTGCCGCTGGCTGGAGCGCTCGAACCTCACCGTCGCCTGCGCGGCCGCGGTGATGTACCTGACCGCCAGTGGCATTCCCGTCGATCCCACACGCGACCAGCTCACCGCTCTCGCCCACGAGCTGTACGACCCCCGCGTGACGGTCAGCCGGATCGCGGAGCTTCTGCGGACCTGGGCGTAGAGACGCGCTCGCAGCGCCCCGTGGGCCGCGCCCGTTGCTGTCTCCAACGGCCGCAGCCCTACCGTCACACCCACTCCACGCCCAGCTCGGCGAGGGCGGCCCGCTGCTCATGGGCGAGTCTGGCGCGGCGGGTTTTGGCGTTGGTGGTCCACACGCCGAGCTTCACCGGCACGGGAGCGGCTTCGCCCTCCACGGGGACCTCCTCTGCGTGTCCGCGGAGGACGCGGTGGTGACCTTCGCGGGCGATGTGCTACGCGAGGGCTGCTACTCACGAGACCGCGTCGACTGGCTCGGGGTGGTTCGACTTGACCTGCGCCACGGCAACAGACATGAACCCGGCGACGGTATCGGCCTCTGCCTGGGTCAGCGTGAAGACGCTGCTGATGACGACGAGCGAACTCCCCGCGCGTACAACAGTCGCGTCAGCGCGTTGCGAGGTACCCGTGGTGCTCGTCGTCACCATCGCCTGGATGACGAGGCTCTCATCTCCGAGCCGGGGACCTTCGGCGACGGCGAAACTGGAGGTCTCGGCGGGCTCCCATGACGCGTGTGGCAGGTCCACGCTCCGGCACCGACCTACCAGGTTTCGCATGTCCTGCATCGCCTGGTGCGCGCCGTCGCCCGGGAACGAGTAGAGCGTCTCCAGGCCGGTGATGACGCCGTTCCCAACGGAGTGTCCGCCGCTGAACATGGCTGTTGCGGACGCCGACCATGCCGTCGTACTCGCGTCCACAACAGTCTGCCCGTCGAGAAGGCCCGCGCAGGACGGCGGTGTTGTTGACGCGCCCGAGGCTCCCTTCGGCTTCTCATCCTTGGGGTCCGCCACGGAGGTCCAGCCGCCCGGCAAGACTGCGGGCAGGAGGTGTGTTCGCAGCTCAGCAGCCGACAGCGGTTGCAGCTCAGCAGCCGGCATCGGTTGTTGAGGCTTTGTCGAGCCTCCGCAAGCTGTGACCGACGCGAGCATTACAAGTCCAGCCACGCACCGGATCCCGGAGTTGGTCACCTCAGCGCACCTCCCACCCCAAGTGATCAAATCGCCCGAAGCTAGCAGGGTGCCGCCGCTTCGGCAAACGTGTTGGCAGCCGGGAGGCTTCCCGGGCTGTTCACGAATGCGCCTGACCAGGGAGCGTCGAGTGCGATCGGAGAGCGGTTCCCGTGGGCAGGGCGCTTGGGCCGGAGACAGGTTCAGGAACTCGCGATCAGTCGAACTCCATGCCGAAGTACGGATCGGGTTCGCCCGTGTAGGGGTCGATGCCGGACTCCCAGCGTCGTTGTTCCTCGCGCCAGTGGACGAAGTGCGGAGCGCGCTCGCCCCAGAGGGACGCATCGCTGAGCGGGCACTTGTCGAAGCCCTCGACGAACAGGCGGCGGAGAAACTCCACCATTCCGCAGTCGTAGATCTTCCAGTGGGGTCGGCCGTGGCGTTCCCACACGATGACCGGCCAGTTGTCGGGGTCCTCATCGACGGCGACCTAGCCGAGGATGTCGGCTCCGCAGCTGACACCCCAAGCAATGACGGAATCAGGGCTGGCAGTGAGTCCGTCGGGGCCTCCTTCGGTCGCCCATATGTGCCGCATGATGGCGGTCTCGCCCGCCATGCTCCCGAATCCCGCGGCGTCTGGCGGCTGCGCAGTCGCTTCGGGAGTGAGAACACTGAACGCGTCGTCGATGCCGCCAGCTCCGTACGCGGCCATGAAGGCTCTGTAGTCGGAAGGGAATCCGACTCGCCAAGCCTGTCGCAGTTCATCCCAGTCCACCTGCTCATCCGCACCGTCATGGGCCGGCATGACGGGCAGAAGCGCGGCGAGATGTGTCTCTCCAGACGGCATGGCCCCTCCAGCACTGTGCTCGTTTGGGCGCAACATATCCGGCGTCACCGACATCAGGTCCTCAGCGGCGTGGGACGAAGCGGGTCAGCCGCAGCTTCTGGTGGTGGCCGCCTCGTGGCACCGCGCGCAGGAGTACCGGGCGCAGGCCAAGGCGGCCTCGGAACTGAACCGTTCGCCGAAGCGCTCGGCGAAGCGGCGCAGACCGCGGCGATGGCCTTCCGCCTGGTGATGGCCGTAACGGACGCGGCCCGCCGCGCCACCCGGAAGACGCCTGACGGGCTAGGAGGCGGAGCTCCGCGAGGACGCCGAGAAGACGGCTCCGGGCTGGTCGGCGGACCAGCTGCGCGGCGTGCTCGGCGAGGAAGAAGGCGGCTGCCGCCGATGTCCAGGGCCGCTCGGGCATGACGCGCGACGACCTCATGACCGGGGGCATCGCGGCGCGGCCACCGTGGTGCACGCCGACCGCGCCGCCCTGCCCCGGGGGGTGATCAGCCCCCGATGGGGCGGAAGATCCCGCCCGGAATGACCACCGGACGGTCGATCGCCTTGAAGCGGTATTCCATGCTCACGTCGTCGATCAGGAACGGCATCCGGTTCGCCGCGTCCTCGATCGCCATGAAGCTGATGTTCACCTTCTGCGGCGACGAGCTGTAGAAGGCGTCGGGCAGCGTGACCGTCACCTTCTCGTAAGAACCGTTGGTCCCGCCCTTGTTCATGCGGTCGTGCAACTCATGGGCCGTGCCGTCCTCCGCCGTGGCCTCCACGATCAGCTGGCGGAAGCCGAAGCCGCTCGCCCCGGCGTGGACCACGTCGCTGCGCACCCAGAACGACAGCACCGGAACCCGGTACGCCGGGACCGTGACCTGCTGCGAGATGCGGCTCATGCCCGTCAGGCCCTGGCCGCCCAGCTCCGCCTTGCCGGTGCCCGAGTGAGCCGGCCACGCGGAGGAGTTGTTGATGGGGTGCCCTGCGAACGGGGTCACCTTCTCGTTCCAGGACGCGTTGCCGCTCTCGAAGCCGGGGTTCGCGATCTCGGACGTGCCCGCGCTGGCGTTCGGTGCGGCTATGAGCATGCCTGTGGCCGCGACGGCCGTGGCGGCGGCGAGAATGCTCGCTCTCCGCGCTCTCTTTCTCATGGTTCTCCTGGCTGTTTATCGGTTTCCGAACGAGGCGCGCCGCAACAGCCCGGCGGCCGCCCTCGTCCCCCCTGACAGCATGTCAAGAGGGTGCCGCGGCGGGCCCTGCCCCAGGAGTACGGTGGTCAGCCGTCTCAACCGCAGCGCACACAGTAACGCCTCGGTATGACAATCCCACCAGAGAAGATGATGTCGGTCTGGTGGACGGACGGCACGGGGTGGCCCCACTCGCCGGCCGTGCCTGGCAGGTAGCGGTGGCTGGAGACGGGGACCAGCTGCGGTACGGCCGCCAACTCGGACCGGGCGAGCTGCAGCGCGGCGGATGTCTCTGTGGGCCTCGGGCTCCAGGCGGGGTGCCGGAAGCGCTTGTGCTCCACGTCGAAGAGCGCCCCCTCCACCGGTTGGGAGAGCCGCGAAGCCAAGTCCTCGGGGTCGCCATGCCGCCAGTGGGGCCGGCTTCGCGAACCGTGCGGGAGCCCGGCGGCGGGGAAGACCCTGTGGTCCGCCGAGGAGGTGAAGCCGAACCGTGCCTCGGTCGCGTCGCAGTCGCCCCCGCCGCTGACCCTGGAAGCCGCCGCCGTCGAGGCCCTGCACCAGCCGGACGTGCTGCCCTTCGTCCGTCTTGCAGAACCCGCCCGGGACGGTTGAGCCAGCTGAGTCGGGCCGGCCCGTGGCGTGACGTAGGGTGATCGGCGCAGCGGTACCGCAGTACCGCACGACGGATAGCACCAGGGACGGGACCCACCACGATGAAGCTCGGCGAAGCACTGGCGGAGCGCGCGGAGGCGGCTCGCCGCGTCGAACAGCTGAGGGCCCGCATCGTGGCCAACGCCCGCCACCAAGAGGGCGAGACCCCTGCCGAGGACCCCGCCGGGCTGCTCGCCGAGGTCACCGAGACCCTCGACGCCCTGGAGTCCCTGATCCGGCGCATCAACCGGACCAACGCCGCCGTCGACATGGGCGCCGACGGCACCCTCACCGACGCCCTCGCCCGCCGCGACACCCTGCGCCTGCGCCACTCCGTGCTCACCTCGGCTGCCGACGCCGCCGCTGGCAGCGGGGACCGCGGCTACGGCCGCCAGCTGCGTTCCGAGCTGATGGTGCTCCCGGCGCTGCCCGTCGCCGAGCTGCGCGCCCGCGCCGACGACGCCGCCCGCGAGATCCGCGAGATCGACGTACGCATCCAGCGCACCAACTGGGAGGCCGACCTCCTGGACTGAGACCCGCGATGTGGAGCAGGTAGTCGCTCCGGAGGCGTGCACAACCGAGGGCCGGCGGTTACCGGCCCGGCTGGCGCGCGGAGAGCAGTGCATCGGGTTCGACTCCCGAGACGACAGTGCAGCTCAGCAGCGTGACGAGTCACAGCGCATCGCGCACATTTCATCACCACGTGCAGATCCGGTCGTGACGAGGGCGGGTTCGGGGCATCCGCATCGCAGGACGGCGCCCGGACCAGGAGCTCACGCTCCCGGTCCGGGCGCCGTGTCGTGCGCGGGCAGTCGAAGAAGGGTCGGAGGCGGGAGCCTCTTATTCGGTCACATGTTCGATTCACTCGCCTAGTGACCCGCCAGGCCCTGCGCCCCTCCTCCGCCGTTGTCCTGTGCCGGCGCAGGTTGATCAGTGACGGCAAAGTTTGAGTGGCGCGGGCCATGGGGGCGCTCATCGACTGTGGAGCGGGAGGGTCAGGGCAGCCGACTCTGCCCGTCAGGGCGCTATGCCCTAATTACACAGATATTCTGTGAAGTGTGATCGAGTCTGGACGGCCGCGGCTCCGTCGGCGCTACGGCCGGGGGAGGCTTGTAAGGCTGTCGCCGGTCATTCTGACCGTCGTGATCGCCAGCCTGGCCTACACCACTCCACCGGAAATGGCCTTCAGCCGCCTCCTGCCCGCAGCGCCAGCCCTGGCCGCCGCCATGTGGCCCGTCCTCCCCACCGTCCTGCTCGGGACGGTCTGCCTCATCCTGATGATCGGCCTCAGCCTCGTCTTCCCCGATCTGGGAACGTGGTGGACGGCCGCGGGGATCATCGCGGTCACCGTGGCCGCCGCGTACGGAAGCCATGTCCGGCTCCAGCGGGAGCGCACCCTCTTCCAGGTACGGCTCGTCGCCGACGCGGCGCAACAGGTGGTGCTGAGCCCTATGCCCCGCCGCTTCGGGAACGTCGAGATCGAGTCGCTGTACCTCGCGGCCGCGGCGGAGGCCCGCATCGGCGGGGACTTCTACGAGGTGGTCGACACGCCATTCGGGCTCAGGCTGCTCATCGGTGACGTGCGGGGCAAGGGCCTGCCGGCAGTGGGGGCCGCCGCGGCGATCGTCAACGCCTTCCGGGAGGCGGCCTACGGCGAGACCGAGATGGTCAACGTCGCACGCAGGCTGGACGCCAGCAGCACCCGTTACAACGCCGCCTTTCCCCCCGACGGGCCGATGGAGCGCTTCGCCACCGCCCTTCTCGTCGAGATCCCGCACGAGGGCAGACGTATCGACATCCTCAACTGCGGACACCCCCCGCCGCTGCTCCTGAACCGCGGGAAACTCCGTGTCCTCGAGTCCGCCACCCCCTCGCCACTGCTCAGCCTCGCGGAGCTCATCGGCGATCACTACAACGTCGACACCTTCGACTTCGCCCCCGGCGACCTGCTGCTCCTCTATACCGACGGGATCGCCGAGGCCCGCGCCCGCGACGGAGAGTTCTTCCCGCTGGCAGCTTGGATGCGTCTACAGCCCCCGACACCGCCCCGCGAACTGCTCACGGCTCTTCACCGCGACCTCCTCCGCTACAGCAGAGGACGCCTTGACGACGACATCGCCGCCCTCGCCATACGCCTAAGTGAGCCCTGAGGCACGGAGTCCTCCGCCAAGCCGCACACCCGCGCGGAGGCGAGGCTGACTGTGGGGGCCGACCGAGGCGTGAAGGAGGGGCCCAGGTGGTGCTGCGGCCTCCGGTCGAGCCGATGCCGGCGCAGGGTGACGAGTCCGTGCCGGGCCCCGGCACGGCGGGCGCGCCGACCTCAGAGGGCCGGGTCTTGATCATGGCGAAGACCTCCGGTGTGGTGGAGGCGTCTGGGCAGCGCGTAGCCGGTGCGGCGCCGCTGGTCCCCTTCGACCGCGACGACGATACCGATCACCCCCTGGTACTGCTCGTCCCACACGGGCGCCCCGCTGAAGCCGCCGGCCAGGGGGAAGGGGGCCCGCTCGTCGCACGTGAGCTGCCACCATCCGGTTCCCTCGCGGCCCTCGATGGTGCCGCGGGTCCAGATGCCGGCGTCCTTGCCGCCGTCCGGACCCGAATACCTCGGGAAGCCGAAGGCCCTCCAGCGGTGTCCGGCGAGGTCGTCGGCTTCCAGGATCCGCATCGGTACGGCGTCGGGCGGCGGTGGGCCGGCCAGCTGGAGTACGGCGACGTCACCGCTGTTGTCGGAGGCCACCGGCACGCTGAAGTGCACGGTGGCCTCCGCCGCAGGGCGGCCGGGCAGGAGCGGGAAGTCGAGGGTCACTGGGAAGCGCGCGGGCAGGGGGCGGTCGTCCGGGAGCCCCGCGAGGGTGGAGATGACGTGGGCGCACGTCAGCAGGAGCTGGCCGGGGATCAGGAACGCCACCCCGACCGGCCGTCCGTCGTGCAGTATGCGTGCCGTCCCGCGCTCCCAGGCGAGTTCGCCCGGCCCACCCGGGGAGGTCACTCATCACCCTGCGGGCGGGTCCACTCCAGTTCCAGCTCGAAATGAGCGTCACCGGACCCCTTGGCGACGACCAGCCCCGCCTCGGCCGTGATTCTGATGCCGAACGTGGCGCGGATGTGGTCGGGGCTGCGGGGCAGGTCCGTCAGCCGGTGCAGCATGGCCTCGGCCACGCGCCGGACCCGCCCCAGGCCTGCTTCGAAGGTCTCGGCCGACGACTCGACGAGTGCTTCGCCACGGCTCGCCCGGATGACTCCGGAGTCCTGCCCTTCGGGCAGTTCGACGACCATGGTCTCGCCGTTCTCGAAAGGCACCCTCAGGTACATGCGACAGTCCCCCTGACTGATCATCAAGTCGCTTGTGGCAGAAGCACGTTACCTCGATCACTGCGGCGCGGGCAGGTGTAGCCAGGACTCCGCCGGACCGGGGTCGCAGCCGGGGACGGGAGCTGTCCCCGGCTGCGACACCGCGGGTGATTGCCACTGGGCTGCTGCGGTAGTCGGCATTGCGGGACGGTCGTGGCTCTTGCTGGTCAGAGGTTGATCTGGCCCTGGTGGTGACATGTTGATGCGTTGTATTCGGTGTTATCGGTGTCATCGGTGTGCGTTGTCGCCGGACAGCGGGGTGCGAGGTGGCCGTGGGCGCGCCGGTAGGAGCGCAGGAGGGCGAGTTTGGTCTCCCGGGCTTCCTCGCCGGGCTCCCACACCATCCCTTCGGAGTCGAGCTGTTCTTTGCGGTGGTCTTCCAGTTCGCCGGCACGCAGGGCTTTGCGCTGCTGGTGGACCCACCGGCCGAGCGGGAACGTCTTGGTGACGCCGACCTCGGTCTCGCTGTCGTATGGGACGGCGTACAGCCCGGTGATGCCGTTCTCGGCGCGCCACCGGCGCAGGGCCTGGAAGCCCTCCAGCCACACGAGGGACTCGGGCCGGTAGACGCGGGTGCGGAGGAATGCGGCGATGGTGGCGGCGTCGCGTGGGGCTGGAGAAGTGCAGCAGCGCCGATTCCGCCCCAGCCTGGGTCTCGTCTTCCTGGTCAGGGCCGTCGCCCTCGCCGTCGGACCTGACGATGATCGTCGTCGTGTTCTGCCTCGTGCTGCTGCGACCAGCACCATCGGAGATCTTCGTGGAGCCGGTGGGGCGGGGGAGGGGGACGAGGTTGTCTTCCAGCAGAAGGCTCTCGCGACCGGGCCGCGCTGTTCACCGGGGTGCTGACATACGAATCGCTGCGCGCGGTGGACGTCGGCACCTCCGTGGAAATCTCTGCCGCCCTCGCCGGCCGCGAGGCCGACCTCCCCGACCCGGACGCGTCGCCCGCTGGCCCCGACCCGCTCCAGATGTTCGCGAGTTTTTGACAGCACCAGGCGTGTCGTTGGGCTTCGCCAGCGCCGTCTAGGGTGTGGGAACTATGCGACTGGTCGAGATGGAGATAGCCCGGCAGGACTGGAAGAGCATGCTGTGCGGGTGCGGCGGCTCGGCAGAGCACCTGGCCCGGGATCTGCTGCAGCTTGCGGGTGGGGGATCCCGGCAGGAACCGATCGATCTGAGCCTCGAAGAGCATGCCTGGTCTCCGGTGGTCCTGTGGGAGCCGGCTCCGGCAGTGACATCCGTCGCTCTGGCGGCCCTCGCAGACGATGTTGCACTGGCAGCTCGCGAGTGGTTCCTCGACCTCCTGCACTTCATGGTGGCCGGCGAGGGCACGGATGAGGAGTCCGCTCGACGAGGACTCGATCTCCCAGAGTTGTGCCAAGGCCTTGCCCTGCAAGGCCTCTGGCTGCTCTATGAGGAGGTGATGTCGAATCGGTCGCTCGGGGCTGCTGGTGCTGCCTTCGAGATCCTCACGGTGCTGGAGCCCGACAGGGCTCGCCTGCAGCGTGTTCGGGAGATCGCGGCCGACTGGTTGCCCGTGTGCTGCCGGACCGGCCTGTGCGACGACGACCTGCCTGTCCTCGACAGGTGACTTCGTTTGCACCGTGCGTACCCCCAGCGACGTCAAAACTCGGGTTCTGGCTCAACTTCTGAGGTGCATCCACGCTCCGTGACTGTTGATCTTCGTCGCGTCGCTCGCGAGATCGTCTTGAATCCGCCTGGGGCTGCCGTGCTGTGCTCGAGAGTTCGGGGCCGTGAACGAAGTGTTGTTGCGGCTGGAGGAACTCTGTTCTTGTCGGAACCCGAGCTCGTGGTGATGTCGGCGGAGGACGACGCGAGGCAATCTGGATCGGTGTCACGCGCAGGACTGCTGGTGCCGAGTGCCCGGGCTGCGGAAGGTGGTCGAACCGGATTCATGGGTTCCTACCTGCGGTTTCCTGCTGACCTGCCCAGCGCAGGGCGGCGGTGGTACTGCGTCTGCAGGTCCACCGGTGCACCTGTGATGACACCTCGTGCCGACGGCGGACTTTCGTTGAGCAGATCCCCGGACTGACCCGCCGTCACGCTCAGCGGCTGACCGGCTGCGTTCGGCCTTGACCGAGGTGGGCCTCGCTTTGGCCGGCCGCGCCGGAGCCCGCCTTGCTGACGTCTTCGGCATCTCGGTCAGCCGCAGCACGGTGCTGCGGCTGGTCGATGCGATACCTGGCCCTCAACCGTCGGCTCCGCGGGTGGTGGGCATCGACGAGTACGCGATGCGCAAGGGCCGTGTCTAAGGGACCGCGCTGGTCGATGTCGAAACCCGCGGGCCCGTGGACCTGCTGCCCGACCGCGAGGCGGCCACCGTCGCCTCCTGGCGTGCTGAGTGTCCCGGGACCGAGGTCGTCTGCCGCGACCGTGCCCCGTTCTTCGCCGAAGGAGTCAGCACCGGAGCACCCACTGCGGTGCAGGTCGCAGACCGTTTCCACCTCTGGCGCAACCTCGGTGAGGCTGCCGAGCGATGCGTATCGCGCCATCGGTACGCCGACACGTCAACCATGACGAAGCTGTACTGCCCGGTGCATCCTCATGCGGCAACAGCCAAGGGCGGGCGGGGATGGCAGGGTGTATCGGCTGGGTGGTGGGGTGTCACAGTCCCAGGGAGATGGCGATGCGGGTCATCTCGGCGGTGGTGTGGACGTTGAGCTTGGCGCGGATGCGGCGGAGGTAGACGTCGACGGTGTGCTTGGAGAGTCCCATGTGGCGGGCGGTCTGCAGGTAGGTGCGGCCTGCGGCGATGTGGCGCAGTGCTTCCTGCTCGCGCGGGGCCAGTGTGGCTGCGGGGGCCTGGGTGTGCGGCTTGGTGAGGGTGAGGCTCATGGGATTTCCTCCGCCGGATCGGCTCGGTCATCACTGCTCACGTCCGCGGAAGCAGCGGGCTAAATGCCCGTTTTGTCTCTTGTTAAGAGACTGGCCGAGCACCTTCGCGAGAGTGTCCGCCGACTGTCACAGGCGTGTGACAGGGCACGTCTGTACGCGCGAGACGGTGCGGTTGGTAACCGTCTGACTGCGCCCCGTGAGGGCATGTCGTCCTGGCCGTGGCGGAAGGATCGGCAGGAGTAGATCGGCGGCGTCGCGCGCGGTGCCCGCCGCCGTGCCCGCCGCCGTGCCCGGTCACTCCAGGTATCGAGTGTGTCCCGGCGGCCTGGGCCCCTCCTGCCGTGAACCCCGTGCCGGGAGGGGGCGGCTCACTCTCGACTCCTCGGACCTTCTTGTATGCAGTCGAAGGCCGGGTCCGGGGCCGGATGCTGCAGGCTCGGACGGCTTGCACCGCTCACGCCGATACGGCGGCAGCTTTTACCAAGATCGGTTCTGGATGTCCAGCCACGTATTCGAGTGGCGTGACGCTCGTCCTCCGGCGGGGTTTATTTGAAGCACGTCCTCACCGGGGAATTCCCGGAGAATATGAGGCCGAAAAATTGTCCCAGGCCTGTTTTGCTGGACAGCTTTCAAACCTCTTAAATTCCGAATGGAGAATTCCCATGTTCGAGCGTTTCTCGACTCGTCGTGTTGTTCTGGCCGGAGCTTCCCTGGCGCTGGTGGGTGGCGGTATCGCACTGCCGGCGACCGCGATGGCCGCGCCGGCCGCCGTCCCGCAGCACGCCGTCACCCTCGCCCCCACCGACAGCGCCGACGGCATCGGTACCGGCGGTGACGCCAACGCCGAGAACACCACGGTCGGTGGTGAGGCCACCGGTGGCGACGCCAACTCCGGTGTCGGTATCTGCAAGGGCAAGTGCACGATCACGACCGGTGCGGCCACCGGCGGCAACGCCAGTGCCGACGCCGTCAACACCGGCGACGCCACGTCTGTGGGCGGTGACGGCACGGGTAAGGGCGGCACCGTGAGCAAGGTCGACAAGCAGGTGATCAAGAACCAGGTCAAGAACGACCTGAAGGCGAAGCTCGGCAAGTGAGGGCCGACAGCCCCACAGCCCCACAGCCCCACAGCCCCGGGAGTAGATCCCGGCGAGCCCGCCCCACCACACAGCAGACGCCGGAGAGGCCCACAGTCTCTCCGGCGTCTGCATGCTGGGCGATGGTCCTCGCGGCGTCGAGACGCACCGCGGCCTCCCGGCGAGAGGGCCAGGCAGTCTCTGCCGGATCTTGCCTAGGCGTTTGCCAGGTTGCGTCCCGGGTCGCCTCGCGGTGTGCCGGAACGCAGGATGGAGCAGGTGATGACGGTTTTGGTGGTTGGCGTGCCCGATGACGAGCAGTTGGAGCTGCTGCGCTCGGGTATTCAGCGCAACCCACATTTCCGGGTTGTCTCGCATGCTCACGATTCCGCCGTCGCTCTGGCGCACGCCCGCGTCCTTCTGCCCGATATCACTGTCCTGTCCCTGCGTGCCGGGCTGGACAGCCTCGACGCGGACCCGGAACTCTTCCGCGTGTTCCACGGGGTGCGGGCCCTGGATCCCCCGAGCGGGGTGGTGCTGCGGACTGCCGCGGCCCGCGTGCCCCGTGCGCTGTCGGACCTCGCGGTCGAGGGAGCCGTCCACGTCGTACGCGAGGGAGACTCCGAAGCCCTGATGCGGGCCCTGCGCACGATCGGGCTGCGCCGGGCCAGCTGCGACCCCGACGAGATGCCCTGACCCGGACCAGCCGCAGGGCACAGCGGGCCGTGTCTCTGGAGTCCCGGCTGTGAAGTGCCCTGGAGTCCCGGCTGAAGTGCCATGGGCGTCAGCCGGCGCATCGGGCGCGCCCCCGCACAGGGCGGCCCGGGGCGGATGCGGCTGCTCCACGGCCTGGGCGGAGTCTCCCCAGGGGCAGCCGTGGCTTTGAGTCCCCTGGGGACGCGATCTGGGCCGGCCCTGAGCGTGTACTTGGCCGGACTGGTCGAGCGCGCAGCCGCCGCGCCCCTCCGTCAGCCCCTGCGAGGGAAGGGGCAGCCGGCCGCCGCGGCCAGGAGCACGTCCACGAGCCTGTCCGCGGCGTCCGGCCGCCCATACGCACGAGCCCGGTCCGCCATCGCCGCCCGCCGGGCGGGATCGGTCAGGAGCGGGCCGACGGCGTTCTGCAGGGTCTGCGGGGTGACCTCGCCGAGCGGCGCGACCGCGGCCCCGCGTCGGCCAGGTACTGGGCGTTGTGCGCCTGCTCGTTCCCGGCCGAGGTGGCGAGCGGCACGAACACGGCGGGCTTGCCCAGCGCGGTCAGCTCGTCCGGCGTGCCTCCTCCGCTCCGGGACACCACGACATCGGCCAGCGCCAGGACGTCGGGCAGTCCCGCCCCGACGAAGTGACCGAGGGCCTGGACGTGCCGAAGGACCTCGACCTCGCGGACCGGTCCCGGGCCCTGGAACAGTTCGGGGTCAGCCCGGCTGCTCATCCCCGGATCGTCGGTGTCGTCAAGGACGCCTTGGCCGACGAGCCGGCGTCTCTGCTTTTGAGTTCCCGCCAGGGCTCCTGCTGGCGGTCCGTATGGCGCGGCTGGACAAGGACCCGTCGTGGGAGTCCGGTCCGGCGTCCGAACTCGCGTGCCGTCGATCGGCTCGGACCCTTTGTGGCCGGGCAGGATCAGGGGCGGCCGGTGCTCAGGGGGAGGCTCACTCCGGCGCGTACGGAATGGATGACCGCGTCATGCAGGGCGCGGCTCGCCTCCTCGCTGGGGCACGGGACGGGGCTTCCGGCGAGGGGGAGCCAGTCGGACCCCCCGCTGTACTGCACCGTGACGTGCGCCAGGCCATCGGCCTCGGTCCACGTGGTGTGAATATCGAGCTCACCCGTGAGGACGGGGCCTGCCTCACCGGTCTGTACTCCGTCCCGTCCTGCGAAAACCCCGCGGGTGGTCCATGATGCCCAGCTCATCCCGCCTCCCAGCTGCGCTAGTCGTCCTGCCAGTGTGAACGAGCCGGCCCTGCCGCGCCCTGCGGGCCGGGGATATCGGTCCGGATCACGTGAGGAGGTACGTAGCACCCTCACGTTCTGCTTCACCGACCGCGGAATGTGGACGGGCCTGCGGTTCGCCTCGGCCTGTGGCAGCCGAGACGTCCTGGACGTGACCCTGGTCCGCCCAGACCTAAGGGCTGTCCCGTAATCCCCGGCGGGCGCACGACGCCAGCTACGGCACCTCGCTGCGTTGTCGGAACGATCGAGATCATCACGGCACGAGGCGAGACACGGACCCCAGTTCCCAAACACGGCTTTGCCGTCCGCCATGGCCTTCGCCGGTACGCCTTCTGGCCACGGCTCGGATCGGGACCCGGCCGTGTCAAGAGCATTGACAGAAGATGAACACCACCGGACGCTGGGAGCGCTCTCAGGCTTCAATACATCTATCCCTTTCCCGCCACCTCCCTCGGCAGGTTCCCCCCACGCAAGGAGGAAGAGAATGTTCCGCTTATCGAAAGTGCTCGTATTCGGGGTCTCGGCGACGGTGGCCGCCGCCGGTCTGATGTTCATCGGGCCGTCACCGTCCGCAGAGGCCGTACCGGCGACCATCCCGCTCACGATCAAGAACACCTCGGGCCGCAGCGAGCCGGTCTACATCTACAACCTGGGCACCCTGCTCGCGACGGGCCAGCAGGGCTGGGCCGACGCCAACGGCACGTTCCACCCCTGGCCCGTGGGGGGCAACCCGCCGGCCCCCGCGCCCGACGCGTCGATCGCGGGTCCGGCCAACGGGCAGACCAAGACGATACGGATGCCCAAGTTCTCCGGACGCGTCTACTTCTCCATCGGCCAGAAGATCGTCTTCAAGGTCAGCACCGGCGGCCTGGTGCAGCCTGCCGTACAGAATCCCTCCGACCCCAACCGGGGCATCCTGTTCAACTGGTCCGAGTACACGCTCAATGACGCCGGACTGTGGATCAACAGCACCCAGGTCGATATGTTCTCCGCTCCCTATGCGGTGGGCGTGAAGGCGGCCAACGGCACGGTCAGAAACACGGGTCGGCTCAAGCCGGGCGGATACAACGCCGTCTTCAGCCAGCTGCGTTCGGCTGGCTGGGGCGGATTGATCCAGAGCCGCCCCGACGGCACGCCGGTGCGAGCGCTCTCGCCCGGTCACGGCATCGAGGCGGGCGGAATCCCGGCCGGCGTCATGAACGACTACATCAACCGGGTCTGGAGCAAGTACAGCACTTCCACGCTCACCGTGACGCCCTTCGTGAACGAACCGAACACCAAGTACTACGGCCGGGTCTCGGGCAACGTCATGAACTTCACCAACGGCTCGGGAGCCGTGGTCACCAGCTTCCAGAAGCCGGACTCCGACAGCGTCTTCGGCTGCTACAAACTCCTGGACGCACCCAACGATACTGTCCGCGGGCCGATCTCCCGCACCTTGTGCGCAGGCCTCAACCGGTCGACGCTCCTGACGAACCCAAGCCAACCCGACGCGAACGGCACCAACTTCTACCGCGACGCCGTCTCCAACCACTACTCCCGCATCATCCACGAGCAGATGGCCGACGGTAAGGCGTACGGCTTCGCCTTCGACGACGTGGGTGCCCACGAGTCACTGGTGCACGACGGTAACCCGCAAGAAGCTTTCATGACGCTGGAACCGTTCAACTAGGACTTGTCCGGGCTGCCCCCGCCCGTCCGTGTCGTAGCCGGGGCCCATGTCGGGTCTATCGGTGAACGGCGAGGACGGGCGGGGGCGGACGGCATGGCGCGATGGAGGTTTTGGCCCGTGTGCCGGTCTTTGAGGAGGATCGAGTCAGGGCCGGAGCGGAAGCAGCCGCTGGCCGTCCCCTTCAGGTGGGGTGGGGACGCGGCGTATGGACCGCTACGGCTGCTGCTCTAGGGGGCGTTCGCAAAGGCAGGTGGGGAGCCATAGTCGCAGGCGGGCGAGGGTGACCAGGGCTTTTTAGTGGCGGGCTCGTTTGATGCCCCTATGGATGTCAAGCAGCGACGCAGGCGGGTCCTGACTGGTCAGCCGGAGTGTTCGCTGGGACGAGAAGTCGGTAGATCTCTCGTG
>NZ_JBICZH010000022.1:0-123918 GCF_043201995.1 Streptomyces sp. NPDC048258 | reverse complement strand
GCGTGCGTCAGGTTCGGGAAGTACCCGATACGGACCTCGGAGGCCGACAGCTTCTTGCCGTCGGTGGCGGCGACGTTGGCCTTGTCGGCGTCCTTCTTCGCCTCGGATCCGTAGCCGCAGGCGGTGAGCAGCAGGGGAAGCGCCGCTGTGGCGGCGATGGCGCGCAGGGTGGTGAGCGATCTTGCGGCAGACACGGAGGTGTCCTTTCACGGGATGGTGTTCAGGGAGGTGAACGGAGATGGGCGACGCAAAGCCATCGGCGCACACGGCACCCACTCCCGGCCGTCGGCGGCGGGATCGCGGTCGCAGGCTGAGGAACGGATGGGTGTCGGGCGCCCTGGGGGTGGATGGGTCCGTACATCGCGCACCCGCGCTTGAAGGCACACGGGTGGTGAGGTCGGCCGAGGGGCCTGCCCGGCCGACGGCGAGCGGGGCGGCACAGCGCCCAGCGGTGCTCTGCGCGGGGAGTCAGGCCCTGTAAATGGTGTCAGGCAAGCTGACAGATGGCGCTCGACGTACGGACCAGGTCGATGTGTCGGCGGGAGGTCAGGGGCAGCATCCGGCCTGCACAATGCAGTGTTCGCACGGCCACCTCACGGAATTCCTAGTTTTCCCACCTGGTTGGTAGGCATATTGGCAGACGGGGACACCCGCCCCAAGAGGTTGACCATATGGTGGACGCAGATGTCTCGCGATGCGAGAAAGCGCAGGTGGGCCAGGGGATCAGGGATTGGTCCAGGCGTCAGGGGTGTGGGCCAGCGCGGATACGTCAGCGGGCAGGTCGGACGACGCGACGTCGGCGAGCGTCACACCGTCGAGGATCTCGCGCACGTTGGCCCGCAGCGCGATCCACAGGGGGAGCAGCGACTGGGCGGGGCCGGTGTAGGAGAGGTCCGGTGGGCGGACCCCGCGCACCGAGACGAGCGGTCCGTCCACGACGCGGATGACATCCGCGATGCTGATGGACTGTGCGGGCTTGGCCAGCCGGTAGCCGCCGTTGCCGCCCCGCTGGCTGAGCACGAGACCGCCTCGGCGCATGTCGTTCAGGATGCCTTCGAGGAACTTGTGCGGGATGTCCTGGGCGTCGGCGATGGCTTCGGCCTTCAGCGGCCCGTCATCCTGTGACGCGGCAAGCTGCAGTGCGGCACGTACCGCGTAGTCCGCCCTGGCTGAGATCCGCATACGGACATTATCCCGTACGGCTTCGGTCGGCGTCCGTCGCGGGTGGGCCGCCGGCTGCCGGACAGGAGATCGTGCCCGGCAGCCGAGGGGCTCAGGTCCCAGATCCGCATCCCATGGGGTGCCTCGCGTCAGTGGATGGCCGCCGCCACCGCGCGGTGGGAGCCGTTGAGGTAGTGCTCGCCGATGGAGCGCAGGCGGTGCGCGACCGGGCGGTGGGCTGTCAGGACGCGGGCGTTGCGCCAGAACCGGTCCAGGCCGGGGGCATCGGCGAGTTCCAGCACCCGGGCGGTGATGTGCAGGGCGGCTTTCGACGTCACGGTCTCGGCCGTGGCGACCAGGGCGGCGACGCCCGCGGGTTCCTCGGCATCGAGCAGCGCACCTGTGTCGAGGGCCTGCGCCATCACCTCCGTCGCCCGGTCGACCACGGCGGTGGCCGTCTGAGCGGCAGAGGCGAGTTCCCCGTACGTCAGGAAGAGGTCCGGGTCCGCACCGGGCAGCCGGTATGCGCGGCCGCCCCTGCTGAGGTCGCGCGCTTCGGTGAGGGCGCCCTCGGCGATGCCGAGGACGACGTGGCACAGGGCGAGCCGGAGCGCCGGCTCGGCGAGCGCGGTGAAGGGCGCGGTCGACTCCTCGTCGTGCGGCCGGCGGCCCAGCACCTGCCCGGGCGTGACGGTGACCCGGTCGAGGACGACCTCGCCCGCGCCGGCGACGCGCTGCCCGAGGCGGTCGCGGGCGGGTTCGATGGTCACGCCCCGCGCGCTGGGTGGGATCCGTACGACCAGGACGTCACCGGTCACGGCGCAGACGGCGTCCACCACGATCTGGTCGGCGACGGCCACTGCCGTGTCCACCGACCGGTACCCGTTCAGCACGTAGCCGGTGTTGCGCGGCCTCAGCGTGAGGTCCGGTCCCTCGGTGTCGTCATCGGGTGCGAGAGTGCGGACCGCGCCGGTCCACAGCCACTGCTCGCGCACCGACTGCTCTTCCAGGGTGGTCGCCTGGTGGTGAGTCGCGTAGAAGCGTCCGCTCCACGCGTGTACGTAGTGGCGGGCGAGTACGTCGCCGACAGCGCTGTCCGCCGCGGCGATCTCCCGTATGACGACGCATCCGGTACGCCAGTCCGCCCCGCGATCCGACCCGGGTGGGGTGAGGGCTGCCAACAGGCCGGCCTCGCGCAGCCTGGCCGTCTCGTCGGTCGGCGGCTTGCCCGCCTGGTCGCGGGCGATGGCGTCCGCGGCGAGGTCGTCCGCCACATCGCGGGCGGTACGCAGGAGCGCGCGGCGCTGTGCGTCGGCGGATCGGTGGCCGGCGGTGCTCGGTGTCGTCGGCATGGGCGTCACCGACAGGCCCGGGTGCCGCTGTGTGGCGCGGGGGCTGGGTGGACAGCGGTGCCATGGGGGATGGCGGTGGTCATGTCGGCTACTCCGGAACGTTGTCGGGCGGCGTCGGCCGGTTGCTGGGAGGTGGGGGAGGCGCGCGAAGGGGTGGAGGGCGGTGGGCGTGGGGACCGGCCGCGTCCCGGCGGGGCGGCACACCTGGTCGTTCCGCCGCGCCCTGGTCCACATGCCGCTCAGATGATGGCGGTGGGCTCGGGGGTGAGTTCCGCGGGCACGCTCATGCGCCGGGCACCGGGCCTGACGAGTGCCGGCGGCATCAGAGTCTTGGCCGGCCGCACTTCACCGAATCCCCACCTTTCCCATCGGATTGATAGGGATAGTCGCCCGAAGCGGCCGTCTCGGCAAGAGAGCGACCGAATGGTGGACAGTTCGATCTCGGGATGAAAGACGATGCAGGTCGGCGGCCGGCTTGTGGGGGCGTCGCAGTCGGATCCTCTGTCAGGGAGTGCGTGAGGTCGGGGAGTTCGTCCGATGTGGTGCCTGCCCGGCGAGCCGTTCGCCGAGGCGGAGATCCGCTGCGGCGACAGGGGTGGCCGCTGTGCGTCGGCTCTGGCGAGCGGCGCGCCACTTCCCGCGCGGGACAGCACGCGACGTGAGAGCCGTGCCGGGTGTGTATGCGGCCTGTTCTTCGGCTACTTCGGCGAACATGGCGAACATGGCGAACATGGCGAGGACGGCGCCGTCGACGGTCCGAGACCCGTTCGCGGCGCGGTGGGCCTGTTGCCGTCCCGCTCGCGCCCAACGGCGGACGGGCGCGGGAGGTACGCGCAGCAGGTTCGCGGCCTGTCCCATCGGGTATGAGGGCACGCCCGCAGCCTAGGCATTCGCGATGACCAGCAGAGTACGGGCGGCGGCCGGCCCCGTCAGGCGACAGCGGTGCGGGACTTCGCCCCGGTGGTGGGCGCTCTGGCCGGCGCGCAGGGTCAGTGGTTCCTCGCCCTCGACCTCGAGGACGATCACGCCCTCCAGGACGTAGAGGAAGTCCTCGCCGGGGTGCTCGAACCAGCCGCGCTCGCCCCGGCCGGGCTCGAAGTGGTGCTCGTAGGCCTCCATCAGCGCGCTGCGCCCGCCGGGGATGAGCACCTGGGCGACCTGCCCTGCGGCCTCGTTCACGCGGATCACCTGCGGGTCGCTCTCGTGGCTGACCGCACCCGGTCGCGCGGGCGGTCGGAGGAAGGTGCCCGGGCTGACGTCCAGTGCTTCCGCGATCCGGTAGATCGAGCTGAGGCTGGGCGTGGCGAGGCCGCGTTCGAGCTGGCTGAGGAAGGGCTGGGAGAGGCCTGAGCGGGTGGCGAGGACGGCCATGGAGACGCCGCGCTGTTTGCGGCAGCTCCGGATCACCCGTCCGACCTCGATGGCCTCGGGCGTGGGTTCGGGTCGAGACACGCAGGTGAACGTACCGCATCACCGATCAAGGGCCGGAGGCCCCGGCGAGGTTTCGCACTGCCGCAACACTGCCGTCATAAGCGTGGTCAATTATTGACCTCACTTATCAAATCGAGGAACCGAACGAGGAGCTGCCCCGTGCACGCCACCCCCTCACCGCCCGGCCGGGCCCTCAGCCGGCTCGGCCCGGCCCTGGGCGCGGCAGGTGCCGTGCTCGCGCTGTGGTACCTGCTCGCCTGGTCCGGTGTGGTGGCCCCGGGGCTGCTGCCCACGCCCGGTGAGACCGTGGCCGCACTCGCGGACAGCGCCCGCAGCGGCATCCTGGCCGCTGATCTCGGCGCCAGCCTGGCCCGTGCCGGACAGGGTTTCGCGCTGGGCGCCCTCGTCGGCAGCGCGCTGGGCTTCGCCACCGGCTATCTGCCGAGGCTGTCCGCCGCCGTCACCCCGGTGATCTCCTTCCTGCGCCCGATCCCGGCCATCGCGCTGGTGCCGCTCGCGACCGCCTGGTTCGGCATCGGGGAGACCGCCAAGCGTCTGCTCATCGCGTACGCCGTGCTGCTCGCCGTCTGGCTGTACGTCCACGACGGGGTGTCCCGGGTACCGGTGTCCCACCTACGGGCGGCCCGCTCCCTGGGAGCGCCGCTGCACCGGCGGTTCACCGAGGTGCTGCTGCCCGCCGCCGCACCCGCGCTGCTCGCGGCACTGCGGTACGGGGCCTCGGTGGCGCTGCTCGCCCTGGTGGCGGCGGAACTGGGCGGCGCGGACAGCGGGTTGGCGTACCGGCTCCAGGTCGACGGCCAGTTCCTGCGCGTGGACCGGATGTTCGCTGGGCTGCTCGTGCTCGGGCTGCTCGGCGTGGCCGTCGACCTCGTCCTGGCCGCGATCGGCCGCCGGTTCGTGCACTGGAGCGCGTCATGAGCCGACGGGTGCGACTGGAGGGGCTGACCGTCGGGTACGGGGGCACGGCGGTGCTGGAGCGCACCGACCTGGACCTCCCGGCCGGGTCGTTCACGGCCCTGCTGGGGCCGAGCGGGTGCGGGAAGTCCACGGTGCTGAACGCGGTGGCCGGGTTCGTGTCGCCCACCGCCGGGCGTGTGACGGCGGGATCCGAGCCGGTGCGCGGACCCGGCCCCGAGCGGGGCCTGGTCTTCCAGCACTACGCCCTCTTCCCGTGGCGCACGGCGCGCGGCAACGTCGAATTCGCCCTCAAGCGGCTCGGCCTGCCGCGTCCGGAGCGCCGTCGGCGCGCCCTCGCGGCGCTGGCCGAGGTGGGGCTCGCGGACGGGGCCGAGAAGTACCCGGCGCAGCTGTCCGGCGGCATGCAGCAACGCGTGGCGCTGGCCCGCGCGCTGGCCGCGGAGCCCGAAGTGCTCCTGATGGACGAGCCGTTCGGAGCGCTGGACGCACTGACCCGGACCCGGATGCAGACCTTGCTGCGGGAGCTGTGGCAGCGCCGCGGCACCACTGTCCTGTTCGTCACGCACGACATCGACGAGGCACTTGCCCTCGCCGAGCGGGTCGTCGTCCTCGGCGGCACTCCCGGACGGGTGGTGGCCGACCACGCCGTGCCCGCCGGGCCGCCCGACCCGGACCTGCGCTCGCTGATCGCACGTCACCTCGGCTTCGACTGAAGTCCCACTGAAGTCCCACTGAAGTCCCCTCGACTCCTCCCCTGTCCCCACCTCCGTCCCCGGAAGGACCTCCCCCATGCTCAGACCCCGCGCAGTGGCCGCCCTACTGACGGCCGCCCTGCTCTGCGCGCTCACCTCGGCCTGTGCCGTCGGCTCCGGCCCCGCGGGCGGCGGCCGCCCTGCCGTTTCCCTCGCCGCCAGCGACTACCTCGGCGGGGCGCCCGTCCACGTGGCCCAGGAGCGCGGGCTGTGGTCCGCCGAGGGGATCGACGCCACCGTGACCACCCAGCCCACCGGGCGGGACGCGCTGAACGCCGTGCTCGGCGGCCAGGCGCAGCTCGGCGTCGTGGGTGACCTGCCCGCGGTCACGGCCGCGCTGGGCGGGCGCGAGCTGCGGATCGTCGCCGACCTGTCCCGGTTCGACGACTGGCGCCTGCTCACCCGGACCGACCGGCAGATCACCGGCTTCGCCGCGCTGAAGGGCCGCAAGGTCGGAGTCCCGCAGGGTACGAACGTCGAGTACGCGCTCTCGCGGATGCTCGCCTCCGTGCAGCTGACGGCCACGGACGTGACCGTGGTCAACCTCGCCCCGAACCAGGTGACTCCGGCGCTGGCCCGAGGGGACGTCGACGCCGGGGTCACCTTCCCCAGCTTCTACGACTCCGCCCGCACCACCCTCGGTGACCGCTACGCCGAGCTCCCCTTCACCGGCTACACGGCCCGGACCCTGCTCGTCGCCGGACCGGAGGCGACCGAGGCGACCACCACGGCCGTGCTCCGGGCGCTGCTGAAGGCCCAGCGCGAGATCGCCGCCGACCCGCCCGCCGCGCGGAAGGCCGTACTCGCCCAGTCGAAGGGCGCGCTCCAGGCCGGTTACGTGGACGCCTTCCAGCCCCGCTACGGCTACGGCGCGACCCTCTCGCCCGAGCTGCTGGCCGAGTTGGAGCAGGAGGCCGCCTGGGCGAAGGCCGCCCAGAGCCTGCCGGGCTCCGCCGACCGCGCCGCGCTGCTGCGGCACCTGCACCCCGCGCCCCTGACGGCCGTCGACCCGGCCGCCGTCAGCGTTCGCTGACCCCCACCCCACCCAGGAGATCCTCATGACCGTCGACCAGAACACCCTGCGCCGCCGCGGCGTCGGCCTGATCGCCCATGACCCCGCCCGCAGTTACGGCGGCTACACCCTCTACACGCCGATCACCAGCGCCGGCGAGATCCACCTCGTCGACATCGAGGGCCGGCCGGTCCACACCTGGAACTCCCCGCACCCGCCCGGCCGCCAGGCGCAGCTCCTCCCCGGCGGGAACCTCTTCTACGCGGCCAAGGACACCAGCAGCCCGACCCTCTTCCCCATCTGGGACGTCTACCACGGCGGCATCTTCCAGGAACTGGCCCCCGACTCCACGGTCCTGCGCGAGCTCAGGCACCCCTTCCACCACCACGACGCCTCGGTCCTGCGCAACGGCAACCTCATCGTCACCGTCGTCGAACCGCTGGCCCCGGCCGATGCGGCCCGCATCCGGGGCGGCATCCCCGGCTCCGAGGCCCCGGGCGGGGTGATCTACGGGGATGTGGTGTACGAACTGACCTGGGACGGGGAGGAGGTGTGGCGCTGGGCCGCCATCGAGCACCTCGACCCCGAGGAGTTCCCGCTCAACCCGCATTTCGCCCGCGAGCACTGGCCCATGGCCAACACCGTCAACGAACGCGCCGACGGCTCGATCGTCGTGGGCTTCCGCAGCGCGTCCTCCACCGTGGCCGTCGACCGCGCCGACGGGTCCGTGCTGTGGCACATCGGCCCCGACGTCCTGGCACAGCAGCACCATCCGCACGAGCTGGCGGGCGGCAACATCCTGGTCTTCGACAACGGCACTTACCGCGACACGACCTCCGTGCCGTACTCGCGGGTGCTGGAGCTGGACCCGCGCACGGGCAAGAAGGTGTGGTCGTACGAGGACAACCCGCCGCAGAACTTCTACAGCCCGTACATGTCCAGCGCGCAGCGCCTGCCGAACGGCAACACCTTCATCGCGGAGGGCTCCTTCGGACGGCTCTTCGAGGTGACCCCCGCCGGTGACGTGGTGTGGGAGTTCGTGGTCCCGCAGTTCCGGTCCTTCGGCGAGGGCGTGGGCCTGGAGTCCTCGGCCGGCGCCCAGAACTCCGTCTTCCGCGCCTACCGCTACTCCGCCGACCAGCTCCCCTGGCTGTGAACGACAGCCCGGTTCATTTCACCGGAAGGCGTTGTGTGTACGGCGGATGAAATTGCCGCACGCTTCCGCGGATACCGATATCGGGACCGTTGACAGCCCTTCTCCGGGCTGCCTAGCTTACGCCGCAGACAACGACATCAGCGGCCTCTTCTGTCCGGCATGACGGCTGCTTTTCGATTCTTCGATTTATCGAATGCTGCTGGAGTGTCCTTGACCGAATCGCTCGTCCTCACCGCGCCCCCGGGACCGCCGGCGCCGGCGGAGCGGGTCCTCCCGCTCCGCCGGCCCGGGCGGTGGATCGCCACCGTCGTCGTGCTGGTCCTGGTCTCCCAGGCCGCCCACGGGCTGCTGACCAATCCCTTCTACCAGTGGGACCGGTTCGCGTACTGGTTCGCCCGGCCGGTCATCCTGGAGGGCCTGTCCATCACCCTCCAGGTGGCCGCGTACAGCGCGGTCCTGGGCCTCGCGGGCGGCATCCTGCTCGCCCTCGGCAGGCTTTCCACGAACCCCGTACTGCGATCGGTGAGCTGGACGTACATCTGGCTGCTGCGATCGGTGCCGCTGATCGTGGTCCTGCTCTTCCTCTACAACCTCAGCGCCCTCTACCCCACCCTGAGCATCGGGGTGCCCTTCGGACCCGCCTTCTTCACCTTCGACGAGTCGCGGCTGGCCACCGACATCGTCGTGGCGGTCGTGGGACTGAGCCTGAGCGAAGCGGCGTACGCGGCCGAGGTGGTACGGGCCGGTGTGCTCTCCGTCGACCAGGGCCAGCACGAGGCGGCGGCCGCGCTGGGACTGCCCAAGCGGTACCAGTTCGCCCGGATCGTCTTCCCCCAGGCGCTGCGCTCCATCGTCCCCGCCTACGTCAACCAGCTGATCGGGCTGGTCAAGGCCACCTCGCTGGTCTTCTACGTATCGCTGCTCGACCTGTTCGGCTCGGTGCAGAGCCTGGGCAGCACCTACCCGGGCGACGTGGTGCCGCTGCTGCTGGTGGCCACCTTCTGGTACGTGGTCCTGACCAGCGTCCTCTCGGTCGTCCAGTTCTACGTCGAGCGGTACTACGCGCGCGGCGCGCTGCGCACCGTACCGCCCACCCCCCTGCAGCGGGCCCGGACGGGCCTGCGCGATCTCCGGGACCGCTTCCGGAAGGAGACGGCGCGATGACCACGGCCACTGCCACGCGGCCCGCCGCGATCGAGGTCCACGACGTGCACAAGTGGTACGGCGGCCGACAGGTCCTGGACGGGGTGAGCCTGACGCTGCGGCCGGGCACGGTCACCGCGATCCTGGGCCGCTCCGGCTCCGGCAAGTCCACCCTGCTGCGGGTCATCAACCACCTGGAGAAGCCCGAGGCCGGATACGTCAGCGTGGGCGGCGAGCTGATCGGCGTACAGCGGCACGGGGGGCGGCTGAAGGAGCTGAGCGAGCGGGCGATCCTCGCCCAGCGCGGGCGGATCGGCTTCGTCTTCCAGAACTTCAACCTCTTCCCGCACCTGACCGTGCTGGACAACGTCGCCGCGGCCCCGGTGGCCACCGGCAGGCTGCCGCGGCCGCAGGCCCGGGCCCTGGCGCGCGAACTCCTGGAGCGCGTCGGGCTCGGCGACCGGACCGGCGCCTATCCGCGGCAGCTGTCAGGCGGCCAGCAGCAGCGCGTGGCCATCGCCCGCGCCCTCGCGCTGCGGCCCGGAGTCATCCTCTTCGACGAACCCACCTCCGCGCTCGACCCCGAACTCGTCGGCGAGGTGCTGTCCGTGATCAAGGACCTGGCCACCGGCGGCACCACGCTGGTCATCGTCACGCACGAGATCGGCTTCGCCCGCGAGGTCGCCGACGAGGTCGTCTTCCTCGACGGCGGCCGCATCGTCGAACAGGGCCCGCCCGAGCACGTGCTGGACCGGCCCGCCCATGCCCGTACGCGGGAGTTCCTGAGCAAGGTGCTCTGACCGCGCCGCGTTCCACCCCCGCCCCATCCCGCCCCACCAGCCCTTCCCGAACCGAAAGGGAACACCATGCCGCAACGCCGACGCTCCCTGCGCACCAGATTCGTCCGCGGCCTCGGCGCCGCCACCGCCACCGTGGCACTCGCCTCCGGCCTCACCGCGTGCGGGGGCGATGCCAAGGCCACCGGGGCGGGCGGGGACGTGGTCACCGTCGGCGCCGTGTCCAACGGCGCCGCCCGGCAGACCGAGCTGACCGTCCCCGCCGTGGAGGCCCTGCGGGCGCAGCTGCCGGCGGCCGTCCGCGAACGCGGTGAGCTCGTGATCGGCGTGGGCGCGCTGCCCGCCGGCTTCCCACCGCTGGCGTACGTCGGCACCGACCAGAAGACCCTGACCGGGGCGGAACCGGACCTCGGCCGGCTGGTGGCCGCCGTGCTCGGGCTCAAGCCGGTGGTGAAGAACTCCACCTGGGAGAACCTCTTCGTCGGCATCGACAGCGGCAGGGTGGACGTGGCCTTCACGAACGTCACGGTCACGGAGGAGCGCAAGAAGAAGTACGAGTTCGCCTCCTACCGGCAGGACAACCTGGCCTTCGAGACGTTGAAGGACAACCCCTGGAACTTCGGTGGCGACTACCGCAATCTCGCGGGGAAGGCGGTCGCGGTCAGCTCGGGCACCAACCAGGAGAAGATCCTGCTGGAGTGGCAGAAGAAGCTCCAGGCGGAGGGCAAGGACATCTCCGTCAAGTACTTCCCCGACGCCAACAGCACCTACCTGGCCCTGAGCGGCAAGAAGATCGACCTCAGCTTCGGCCCGAACCCGTCCATCGCGTACCACACCACTCAGACGGCGAGCGGCAACGCTCCGACCCGCAGCGCGGGTTCCTTCTCGGGGGCCGGCGAGTCGCTCCAGGGCCTGATCGCCGCGACCGCGAAGAAGGACAGCGGGCTCGCCGAGCCGGTGGCAGAGGCGATCAACCATCTGATCAAGAACGGACAGTACGCGCAGCTGCTCGCCGCCTGGAACCTGTCCAACGAGGCCGTGACCACCTCGGAGGTCGACCCGCCGGGCCTGCCGGTGACCAACTCCTGAAATCCCCGGCCCCGGGCCGCGCCACGGACGGAGAGCCCCGCCGCATGACCACGCGCGCAGGTCCGAGTGCGAGTGCGAGTACGAGTACGAGCCTGGGAGCGGCTGCGGCCGCCCGGCTGGACCGAGATCAGCGCGGTGTGCACCCATCCCGACCGCCGGGGCAGGGGGCTGGCGACGCGACTGGTCCGCGCCGTCGCCCGTCCTTCATGGCGGTCCGCGCGCGTTGCAACACCGCTGTCAACTCCTCTTAATATTCCGGTCATTGTATGGCACCGCTATCGGGCGTAGCGTTTCGAGGAGATATTGGTGAAGGGCTCTTCCCCGCCCTCTCGTACGCCCTCACATTCGCGACGCGCTTCGGCCTCCTTTTCGCACGGCCGATCAGGAAGGCGTAATTCGACGTGTCCGCATCCCCGCCCGCATCCGCATCCGCATTCACATCAGCATCTTCCGAACCGTTGCACCTCGCCGTCGCGCTCGACGGCGCGGGCTGGCACCCTGCCGCCTGGCGCGAGCCGGGTGCCCGGCCCGGCGAACTCTTCACGGCCCGCTACTGGTCCGTGGCCGTGGCCGAGGCCGAAGCCGGTCTGCTCGACTTCGTCACCTTCGAGGACGCCCTCACCCTCCAGTCGTCCTCGACGGACGGGCCCGACGGGCGCGCGGACCAGGTCCGCGGGCGGCTGGACGCGGTACTCACCGCCGCCCGCGTCGCACCTTTGACCCGGCACATCGGATTGGTCCCGAGCGTGACGGCCACCCACACCGAGCCCTTCCACATATCCAAGGCGATCGCCACCCTGGACCACGTCAGCCGTGGACGTGCGGGCGTGCGCATACAGGTGTCACAACTGGACTACGAAGCCCGGCACTTCGGACGCCGGGCGGTCCCGCTCCCCGATGCGGAGTCCTATGAGGAGGCGGCCGACCACATCGAGGTGATCCGGCGGCTGTGGGACAGCTGGGACGACGACGCCGAGATCCGGGACGTGGCCACCGGCCGGTTCGTCGACCGCGACAAGCTGCACTACATCGACTTCGAGGGCCGCCACTTCAGCGTCAGGGGGCCGTCGATCACCCCCCGCCCACCGCAGGGGCAGCCCATCGTAAGCGCGCTGAGTGCTGCCGGCGCCCTCGGCGACGGCGCCGCGGCGTACGGCCTCGTCGCCCGGTCCACGGATGTCGGGTACATCGCCGTGCGCGACGCCGCCGGGGCCCGCGCCGCGGTCGCGGAGATCCGGCAGGCCCGGGAATCCGCCGGGCTCTCGGCGCAGCCGCTGCACCTCTTCGCGGACCTCACCGTGTTCCTGGACGAGGACGCCCCGGCGGCCGACGCCCGCCGAAGCCGCCTCGACGCACTCGCGGGCGCCCCCTACAGCAGTGACACGGCGATCTTCACCGGGACGTCCGCGCAGCTGGCGGACCTGCTCCAGGACTGGCGGCCGGCCGGCCTGGCGGGATTCCGGCTGCGGCCGGGCGTGCTCGCCCACGACCTGCCCGCGATCACCCGGGGGCTGGTACCGGAGCTCCAGCGGCGCGGGGTCTTCCGCCGCGCGTACGAGGCGGACACCCTGCGCGGACTGCTGGGCCTGGAGCGCCCGGTGGGCCGCTATGCCGCCCACACCGCCGCCTGATTCCGGACCCGGAAGGACCCATCATGAGCAGCAAGCCGCTCAAGCAGATCCATCTCGCGGCCCACTTCCCCGGCGTCAACAACACCACCGTGTGGAGCGACCCGGCGGCCGGCAGCCACATCGACTTCGACTCGTTCGTCCACTTCGCGCGGACCGCCGAACGCGCCAAGTTCGACTTCCTCTTCCTCGCCGAGGGGCTGCGGCTGCGCGAACAGGGGGGAGAGATATGCGACTTGGACGTGGTCGGACGTCCCGACACCTTCACGGTGCTCGCCGCCCTGGCGGGCGTCACCGAGCGTCTCGGGCTGACCGGCACCATCAACTCCACCTTCAACGAGCCCTACGAGGTGGCCCGCCAGTTCGCCTCGCTGGACCACCTTTCCGAGGGCAGGGCCGCGTGGAACGTCGTCACCTCCTGGGACGCCTTCACCGGCGAGAACTTCCGGCGCGGCGGGTTCCTGCCGCGCGAGGAGCGCTACTCCCGCGCGAAGGAGTTCCTGACAACCGCCACCGAGCTGTTCGACTCCTGGGACGGCACGGAGATCGTGGCCGACCCCGCTTCGGGCACCTTCCTGCGCGACGCCCGCGCCGGGGCCTTCACCCACCACGGGCGGCACTTCGACATCGAGGGCCGGTTCAACGTGCCGCGCAGCCCGCAGGGCCGGCCGGTGATCTTCCAGGCGGGCGACTCCGCCGAGGGCCGCGAGTTCGCCGCCTCCAGCGCCGACGCGATCTTCGGCCGGTACGGGACGCTCGACGAGGGCCGGGAGTTCTACGCCGACGTCAAGGGCCGCCTTCCCAAGTACGGACGTTCCCCGGACCAGTTGAAGATCCTGCCCGCGGCCACCTTCGTCCTCGGCGACACCGACGCCGAGGCGCAGGAGATCGCCCACGAGGTTCGCCGCCTCCAGGTCAGCGGGCAGACCGCGATCAAGTACCTGGAGCACGTGTGGAACCGCGACCTGTCCGCCTACGACCCGGACGGCCCGCTGCCCGACGTCGACCCGGTGGTCGGCGAGAACACGATCGCCCTCGGCCGGGCGAGCGTGCGCCAGTTCCGCGACCCGCTCGACACCGCCCTTCAGTGGCGCGAGCTCGCCGAGGCCAAGAAGCTGTCGATCCGCGAGCTCGTCATCGCGACCACGTCCCGCCAGACCTTCGTCGGCTCCGCCGCCACGGTCGCCGAGGCGATCAACGATCTGGTGCAGGCGGACGCGGCCGACGGGTTCATCCTGGTCCCCCACATCACGCCGGGCGGGCTGGACGGATTCGCGGACACCGTCGTCCCGCTGCTCCAGGAGCGTGGTGTCTTCCGCGCCGAGTACGAGGGCGCCACCCTGCGCGACCACCTCGGTCTCGCCGTGCCCGGCGCCGAAGCGGCGGCCCGGCAGGTCGCGGCCTCGTGAAGTTCCTGGCCATCACCCTGATCACGGACTCCGCGGATCCGGTGACGGGCGCCCCCACACCCACCCGTGAGCGCTTCCGCGAGGTGGTCGCCGCCGCGCTGCTCGCGGAGGAGCTCGGCTTCGACGGCTTCGGGGTCGGCGAGCGCCACGAGCGGCCGTTCCTGTCGTCCTCGCCGCCCGTGGTGCTCAGCCACATCGCCGCGCTGACCCGCCGGATCCGGCTGTTCACCGCCGTGACCACGCTGAGCCTGCTGGACCCGGTGCGGGCGTACGAGGACTACGCGACGCTCGACCACCTCTCCGACGGCCGCCTGGAGCTGATGATCGGCAAGGGCAACGGCACGGCCCAGCGCGAGCTGTTCCACGTGACCCCCGAGGACCAGTGGGAGCGCAACGCCGAGGGCTACGAGCTGTTCCGGCGGATCTGGCGCGAGGACAAGGTGAGCGCCGAGCCGCGCTTCCGCCCCGCGCTGGCCGGCGCCGAGGTGCTGCCGAGGCCCCTCCAGCCGGCCCTGCGGGTCTGGCACGGCAGTGCGACCAGCCGGGAGTCCGTCGACCTCGCGGCGCGCTACGGAGACCCGCTGTTCTCTGCGAACGTCACCCACCCGATCGGCCCGTACGCCGAACTGATCCGCCACTACCGGGAGCGCTGGGAGCACTACGGACACGATCCGGCGCACGCGGTCGTGGGGGCGGGCACGGCCGGCTACCACGCGGCCCCCACCTCGCAGCAGGCGGTGGCGGCGTACCGGCCGGCGTTCGCGCGGTATCTCGCCTTCCACAAGCAGCAGGGTCTGGATCCCGTCTTCCCGACCCTGGAGGACTTCGTCGAGCGGAGTTCGGCACTGGTCGGCAGCCCCCAGCAGGTGATCGAGAAGGTCCACCGCTACCACGAGGCGTTCGGCCACACGGTCCTGCACCTGCAGGCGGAGCCGGGCGGGCTCACGCCCGCGGAGCACCGCGCCTCCCTCGAACTCTTCCAGTCCCAGATCGCGCCGGTGTTGCGCCGCGAGATCCCCGCCCCTTCCTTCCCCGACCTGTAAGGAGCCCGGCCATGTCCGGCATCCCCCTCGGGGTCCTCGACCTCGTCCCGGTCTCGTCCGGTTCCACCGCCGCCGAGGCCCTGCACCACAGTATCGACCTCGCACGGCAGACGGAGGCGTTCGGCTACGCCCGCTACTGGTTCGCCGAGCACCACCTCAATCCGGGGGTCGCCGGGACCTCGCCGGCGGTCGTGCTGGCCCTGACCGCCTCCGCGACCTCGACCATCCGGCTCGGCTCCGGCGCCGTCCAGCTCGGACACCGCACCGCGCTGTCCACGGTCGAGGAGTTCGGCCTCATCGACGCGCTGCACCCCGGGCGCCTGGACCTGGGCCTGGGCCGCTCGGCGGGCCGTCCGCAGCAGCGGACTTCGCAGGTCCCTCCGTTCGAGGGGTACACCCCGAACGGGCTGCGCATCCCGGCCCGGTTCTCCTTCACGCACCTGCTGGGCCATCCGCGGATCGCCCTCCAGCAGAGGTTGCTGAACCTGCCCGGCGCCCAGCCGCAGGACTACGCCGAGCAGGTCGACGACGTCCTCGCGCTGCTGCGGGGGGACTACCGCTCCCCGGAGGGCGTGGAGGCACATGCCGTCCCGGGCGAGGGGGCCGACGTACAGGTGTGGATCCTGGGCAGCAGCGGCGGAGTCAGCGCGGAGACCGCGGGCCGCAACGGGCTCCGGTTCGCGGCCAATTACCACGTCAGCCCTGCTTCGGTGCTGGAGGCGGCCGAGGGCTACCGGGCCGCCTTCAAGCCGTCCGCCGAGTTGGACCGGCCGTACGTGACGGTGTCCGCCGACGTCGTCGTCGCCGAGGACGACGCGACCGCCCGCGAACTGGCCACCGGATACGCGCCCTGGGTGCGCAGCATCCGTACCGCCGAAGGTGCCATCCCCTTCCCCACGCCTGCCGAGGCGCGTGCCCTGCCCTGGACGGACGCGGACCGGGAACTCGTCGCCGACCGGGTGGACACCCAGTTCGTCGGCTCCGCGCGGACCGTGGCGGACCACCTGGAGCGGCTCCAAGAGGCCACTGGGGCCGACGAGTTGCTGATCACCACCATCACGCACAACCACGCGGACCGGGTCCGCTCCTACCGTCTGCTGGCCGAGGAGTGGCAGCGCCGGCCAGGCGCCGGCCGAGCTGTCACACGCTCTTAATGCCATGTGCATGGCCAACAAGCGGTGCTCTCCGCATGATCGAATTCCAATCCGCGAGAGCCAAGGAGCCCCCATGCCCACCCGCCGCCACTTCCTCGCCGGATCCGCGGCCGCCCTCGGCCTCGCCTCCCTCCCCGCCGCACCGGAGGCCCAGGCAGCCCAGGCCGCAACGACCGCCGGCACGGCGACTCCGAACCTCGTTGTGATCCTTGCCGACGACCTCGGCTACGGCGACCTCGGCGCGTACGGCCAGAAGCTGATCACCACGCCGCGGATCGACCGGCTCGCCGCCGAGGGCCTGAGGTTCACCGACGCGTACTCGACGGCCGCGGTCTGCGCCCCGTCCCGCTGCTCGCTGCTGACCGGCCTGCACACCGGCCACTCCGCCGTCCGGGCCAATCCGAACGGCGCCCCCGGTGCGCTGAAGGCCGGTGACACCACCTTCGCCGAAGTGCTGCGCGCCCGCGGCTACCGGACCGCGGTGATCGGAAAATGGGGCTTCGGACCGGAGGAAGGTGACCAGCCCAGCCACCCCAACTCCCGTGGTTTCGAGGAGTTCTACGGATACATCGACCACGGGCACGCGCACGAGTACTACCCGCAGTACCTGTGGCACAACGCCGCGAAGGAGACGATCGCCGCCAACGCGGACGGCGCGAAGGGCGCCTACGCACCCGACCTCATCGAGCAGCGCGCGCTGGACTTCATCGACGACCACGCCGCCGAACCCTTCCTGCTCTTCCTCACGCCGACCGTGCCGCACGCACCGAGCGACATCCCCGACGTCGGCGCGTACGCCTCCCGTACCTGGACCCAGCAGAACAAGGGCCACGCCGCCCAGATCACCTACTTCGACACGCTCGTCGGGAAGGTCACCGATCGGCTCCGCGCGCTCGGCATCGCCGAGAACACCGTCGTCCTCGTCACCAGCGACAACGGCCCGCACGAGGAAGGCGGGGTCAACCCCGACCTGTTCGACGCGAACGGCCCGCTGCGCGGCTACAAGCGCAACCTCTACGAGGGCGGCATCCGCGTCCCGCTGATCGCCTGGTCCCCGGGCCGGATCGGCGCGGGTACCAGCGACCGTCCGACCTCGCTCACCGATGTGCTGCCCACCCTGGCGGAACTAGGCGGCGCACCCGCCCCCACGGACATCGACGGACTGTCGGCCGCCCCGCTGCTCGCCGGAAGCCCGGACGCCGCACGCCACAACCACCTGTACTGGTACCGGGACGAACGCGGCGTCACCAGCCGCGCCAACACCCAGGACGACGGCCGCGCCACCTGGCTCGCCGAGGCGGTACGCAAGGACAACTGGAAGGCCGTGCGGTTCGCGCCCGTCAGGGACCACGCACTGCCCGATGCGGAGTGGCAGGTCGAGCTGTACGACCTCGCCTCCGACCTCGGTGAGCAGCGCAACGTCGCCGACGTCAACCCGTCCGTGGTGACCGGCCTGGTCGCCCTCATGCGTTCCTCGTGGGTGGACACGTGCGTCCGCAAGCCCTTCGGAGTCCGCGCGCAGATCCAGGGGCCGGCCGTGCCCGGTCAGGACTTCACGGTCACCGCGACCCTGGGCAACGGGTCGGGCAAGCCCTGGACCCGCGCACTCCTCGCGCTGCACGCCCCGGCAGGCTGGCAGGTCCGGGCGACCACCGCGACCGGCCAGGACCTGCTGGCCACCGGCGCCACGCTGACCACGACCTGGCGCGTCACCCCGCCCGCGACGGCCGCCGCCGGCACGCAGTGGCCACTGACCGTCGACGGAACCGCGGAGTCACCGACCGGGCCGCTGCGCTACTCCGCCACGGAACGGGTCTCCACGGTGCCGCCCGCGCCGGTCGCCGACGCCTATCTGAGCGATCTCGAGTGGGTGTCGGCCACCAACGGCTGGGGCCCGGTGGAACGCGACCGGTCCAACGGGCGAAAGGCGGCCGGGGACGGCACGCCGATCTCCTTCGGCGGAGTGACGTACGCGAAGGGCCTCGGCGTCCATGCACCCTCCGAGATCGTCTACCACCTCGGCGGAACGGCGGACCGCTTCACCGCGCTCGTCGGCATCGACGACTTCTCGACGAACCAGGCCGCCACCGGCGCGACGAAGGCCTCGGTGCGGGGCGACGGCAAGGTGCTGTTCACCAGCGGCAAGCTGACCGGCGCGGGCGGTCCCGTGCCGGTTGATCTCGACGTGCGCGGGGTGAAGCTGCTGCACCTGGTCGTCGAGGACGCCAACGCCAATACGGCGTTCGACCACACCTCCTGGGCCCTTGCCCGGGTAACAGTGCTCTGAGCCGGAGCGCCTCTTTCGAGCCAGGTCCGGTTGTCGGGTTCGGGGGCCTGGACGGAGCGGCGCACGAAGTCGCACTGGAGGAACAGGGGCGTCTTGCAGATCAGGCCGGGTCAGGACCGTCGAGGGTGTGCCGACAGGGGGCTTGGTCGCCAGGGTGGGCCGGTTCCCCGGCTAGCGGGAGTTCGGCACCGGGCCGGGCACGTTCCGGAAGAACCACGGCGCCCTGCACGATCCGCGCACGGCCGAAGTACCGGCCGCTCCCGCCCCCTGGGTCGTGTCGTCAAAGTCCCGTCTGGCTTCGCCAAGGCGCACCCCGCCGGGGCCCGCCGGGGCGAAGCAGACTGCACGCATGATCCTGCTCCTTGCCGGCCCCTGGGCCCCGCCGCATGAGGATCAGGCCGTGGGGGCGGTGTCGTCGTGGCCGAGGTTGCCGCCCAGCTCGCGGGAGGCTTCGGCCTGGGCGAGGAGTTCCTGGGCCTTGGTCTTGACGGCGTCGATGGCGTCGGCGCCGGCGACGAAGCGCTGCAGCGGCTTCTCCTGGTCGGCGATGGTCAGCAGGGCCTGGGCGAGCTTGGCGGGGTCGCCGGTCTGCCGGCCGTTCATGCTCTTCCAGGCCGCGATGGTGGCGGTGGTGCGCTCGGCGTAGTCGTCGATGGTCGGCTCGGGCCAGATGGTGGAGCCGTCGACGAGCAGCTCGGTGCGGAAGAACCCGGGCTCCACGACCGTGGTGTGGATGTTGTACGGCTCGACGTCGTAGCGCAGCGATTCCATCCAGCCCTCGACGCCGAACTTGGAGGCGGCGTACGCGACGCAGAACTCCTGGCCGATCAGCCCGGCGGAGGAGGAGAGGGTGATGACGTGGCCGGCGCGCTGCCCCCGCATGACGGGCAGGATGGCGCGGGTGACGTTCATCGGACCGAAGAGGTTGGTCTCGATCTGCTGGCGCATGTGGTCGGGGGTGATCTCTTCGAAGTAGCCGGCGAAGAAGTTCCCGGCGTTGTTGATCAGGACGTCGATGCGGCCGAAGCGGTCGACGGCCGCCTTTACCGCCGCCTGAGCGTCGTCCGGGCTGGTGATGTCCAGCTTGGTGACCAGCAGGTTGTCTCGCGGGCCGCCGAGGGTCTTCTCGACCTGTTCGGGGCGGCGGCCGGTGGCGACGACCTGGTGGCCCGCCTTGAGTGCTTCGCGGGCGATGTCCGTACCCAGACCGCGTCCGGCACCGGTGACGAAGATGACCTTGCTCATGAGGGGGTTCCTTCCGGGCGCCGCGGTCCGGCACCTCGCGGGATGGAGGGGGATGGTGTGTGGCGGGTGTCAGGCCTGGTCGGTGGGCATGATCCACAGCTCGCCGACGGCGGCGTGCCGGGGCCGGGTGACCATGTAGGCGACGCCGTCGGCGATGTCCTCGGGGGCCAGGACCTCGGTCTGCTCGTAGAAGGTGCCGATCGCTTCGCGGACCTCGGGCTTGTGGTCGTTGTGCGAGCCCAGCTCGGTGTCCACGCCGCCCGGTTCCAGGACGCCGACCCGCACGTGCCGCCGGGTGACCTCCTGGCGCAGCGACTCGGTGAAGCCGTTCACGCCGAACTTGGTCAGGTTGTAGACGCCGTAGCCGCTCCAGGCCACGCGGCCCGCGATCGAGCTGATGTTGACGATGTCGGCGACCCGACGGGGCCCTCCCTCGGCGGCCTTGAGCAGGTGCGGGAGGGCAGCGCGGGTGGTGTAGAGCAGCCCCCGCACGTTGACGGCGATCATGCGCTCCCACTCGTCGGGGTCGGCGCCGACGACGGGGCCGAGCAGCATCAGACCGGCGTTGTTGACCAGCGTGTCCAGGCGCCCGAACCGCTCGACGGCCTGCTGGACGGCGGCCTCGGCCTGCGCGCGGTCGGTGATGTCCGCCTCCACCGCCAGCGTGGTGCCGCCCGCCCGCTCGATCTCGGCAGCCAGGTCGGCCAGCCGGTCCTTGCGGCGGGCCACGAGCGCGACGCTCGCCCCCTGCTCGGCGAGCCGACGGGCGGTGGCGGCGCCGATACCGCTGCTCGCGCCCGTGACGAGCGCGACGGTGCCGGTGAGTTTCGATGCCATGACGGTGGTCCTCTTCTGTGGACGTACTGCGCAGGCGGCAAGAGGTGTCACATCGCATGCCGGACGAGGCCGGATGAGGCCCGACGAGTCGGCAATGCCAGGTGATCCCGGTGGTGGCGGCGTTGCCCCGCCCGTACTGCGCGTTCTTCTCGAAAGGGCTTCAATCGACCCGCTATCCAGACAACCACCCGCAGGCCCCGTCCGGGCGCCCGTAAAAGGCACCACTCATCCGGGGGTCTGGCAGTACCCCTTTCCAGGACCCGACCGGCCCGGGGCGGCCGTACGGTGGAGTCATGGACCGCAGCACCGAGATCCGCGAGTTCCTGCGCACCCGCCGGGCCCGGATCACCCCCGAACAGGCCGGGCTCCCCCCGCACCCGGGCGCCCGCCGGGTACCGGGGCTGCGCCGCGAGGAAGTCGCCCAGCTCGCCGGGGTCAGCGTCGACTACTACATCCGCCTGGAACGCGGCCGCACCCAAGGTGTCTCCGAGACCGTCCTGGACGCCGTTGCCCGAGCCCTGCACCTGGACGACACCGAACGCGCTCACCTCTTCGATCTCGCCCAGCCCGGCACTGCCCGCCCCCGCCGCAAGCGGCCGCTCGCCCCGCAAAGGGTCAACCCCACCGTGTACCGGGCCCTGGACGCGCTCGCCGTCCCCGCGATGGTCATGGGCCGGCGCATGGACGTCCTGGCCGCCAACCGGCTCGGCTACGCCCTCTTCGCCGACTTCGAGGCGCGGCCCCGCCACGAGCGAAACTTCGCCCGCTTCGTCTTCCTCGACGAGGCCGCCCACGCGCTGTACGCCAACTGGGAGAAGGCCGCCGGCGAGTGCGTGGCCACGCTGCACCTGTACGCCGGACGCCACGCTGATGACCCCCAACTCACCGAATTGGTCGGCGAGTTGTCTGTGCACAGTGACATCTTCCGCCGCATGTGGGCCGACCACGACGTCCTCGCTCACACCACCGGCACCAAACACCTGGTCCACCCGCTGGTCGGGGAGCTCACCCTCGACTACGTGACCCTGGCCGTCGAGGGCGACCCGGACCAGTCCCTCGTCATCCTGACCCCCGAGCCCGCCTCCCCCTCCGCCGAAGCCCTTTCCATACTCGCGAGCTGGAACGGCGCCTCCGTCAGCGCGCTCCGTTCCCCCGAACGAAACACCACGCCCGGCCGGCAGGTGCGGCACTCCTGGACGAGGCACGACGCACCCTGATCCCACAGGCCGACCGAGTACGCGTACGGGTCTCCGCGGTGGCGGACGGGCATCGCCCCGGCCGTCAGGGTGCGAGCCGGGGCGACGGGGAAGAAGGTCAACCGGTGGCCCGGGCGGCGTCCATCTGCTCGGCCTGGTCAGCCGTCGAGCTGGCCGGCGGTGGCCGCCACGGGGATCGGGATCTCGAAGTGGACGGTCCCGTAGCCGCCGTGCTCGCCGGTCGTACGGGCGTCGCAGACCTCGTCGGCCATGCTGCGCCAGAAGGCTTCCGCGCCCGGGATGTCGACGTTGGTGTGCAGGTAGATAGTGTCGTAGCCGGGGACGCCGGCGGCGAACTCGCAGGCTGTCCTGACCATGGCGCGCGCCAGTCCGTGCCTGCGGTGGTCCGGGCGTACGTACACCCGCAGGAGCTGCGCCGTGCGCCCGGAGGGGTAGCGCTCGGTGAGCCGGCGCGGGTGCGGCGGGTGTGCGGGGCCGCGGGAGTTCAGTGCGGTGGTGCCGACCACCTCTTCGCCCAGGACCGCCACGACGAGGGCGTGGCGTGAGTGCGTGAGGTAGGTGCCGGCGATGTCGACGACGTCGTCGTGCCACTGAGGTACGTACCCGTAGTCGAACTCCCGGTAGAACGTGTCGAGCATGACGCTCCGTGCGCCGGGTACGTCCTCGGGCCTGGCGTGCCGAACCACGTACGGCCCGATCTCTTGCCTCTGCGTCAGGTCTCTCATGGCTCGGTGGTTCCCTTCCGGCGCTCCGGTCTCGTGAGCGGCAGGCTACCGGAAATCCGCCCTATTGGAAATGAAAACGATTTCAGGTAGCTTCCTCCTCGGTTCGGTGCGGACGCCTCCCGTCAGGCGGCCCGCTTCGCAGGTATGCCCCACGGTCGTGGCGGCATGGTGAGAGGAAGTCCCTTGGCACATCTGCTGGTTGTCGAGAGCTGGGTGGGGTCGATGAGCAGGCTGCTGCCCAGGGCGATCGGAGAAGGCGGGCACGAGTTCACCTTCGTCACCCGGGACCTTCACCACTACCTGCGCGGCGCCGGATCCGACGGCCCGCACCCGCTGCTGGCCGCGCGCAACATCATCACCGCGGACACCAACGACATGGATGAGCTCCTGCCCCACCTGGAACGCCTGCACGCGGTGCTCGCCTTCGACGGGGTCGTCTCCTCCTGCGACTACTACCTGCCGGCCGTGGCCCGGATCGCCGACCGGCTGGGACTGCCCGGCCCGACCGTCGAAGCCGTCGAGGGAGCCTGCCGCAAAGACCTGACCCGCCGGGTACTGGTCGGGGCCGGGGTGCCGGGCCCCCGTTTCGCACTCTGTGCCGACACGGCGCGGGCCGCGGCCGCCGCCCGGGAGATCGGCTATCCCCTGGTGGTCAAGCCCGTGGACCTGTGCGCCGGCATGCTGGTCCGTGAGGTCCGCGACGAGCGGGAGTTGGAACTCGCCTGCCGTGCGCTGGCCGAGTTCCCGGTCAACGCGCGCGGGCAGGACCGTACGCCCTCCGTCCTCCTCGAAGAACTGCTCACCGGCCCCGAGGTCAGCGTCGAGACCGTCTCCTTCGGTGGTGTCACGGGCGTGGTCGGTGTCACGGACAAGAGCATCGGCGGGGCGCCCGCCTTCATCGAGACCGGTCACATGTTCCCGGCGGGCATCGCGCCGGAGTCGGAGCGGGAAGCGGTCGACACGGCTCTGGCCGCGGTGAAAGCCCTCGGCTTGGACCACGTGGTCTGCCACACCGAGATCAAACTGACGCCCGAGGGTCCCAAGGTGGTCGAGGTCAACCCCCGGCCCGCCGGCAACCGGATCACCGAACTCGTCCGGCACGTGACGGGCATCGACCTCGCCGCCGCCTGCGTGGACGTCGCCCTCGGCCGCATGCCTGAGCTCACGCCGCGCCCGACCGGCGTGCACAGCGCCGCCATCGCCTTCCTGCTCCCCGACACCACCGGCACCCTCACCGGCATCCAGGGCGCCGACGAGGTCCGGGCGCAGCCCGGGGTGCTGGAACTCTCCCTCGCCGAGCCGGGCCGTGCCGTACGTGCCGCGACCAGCAACAACGAGTACCTCGGCCACGTCATGACGGCCGACACCCGGGGCAGCGGGGCCCGCGAGGCCGCCGAGCGGCTCATCGCGTACCTGCACCCCACTTTCGAGGAGCAGGGTGCCGAGCTGCCGTCGGCGGTGCCCGCATGACCGCGCCCGCCCTGCACGAGCCCGCCGTACGCACGGTCGACCAGCTCATCGAGGCGGTCCGCACCGGGAGTTACGGACCCGACCCCGCCCGGGAACGCATCGCGCTCGCCTTCACCACAGCCCAGGCGGTCCGGCACGCAGGCCGCAGCAGCGGATACCGCAACGAGGTGCTCAGCCTGCGCCTGGACGCGGCTGTCGGTTCCTGCGCCGTGGAGCCGGGAGCGCTGCCGGCGGCGGCACTCGAAGACTGTGTCGGAGCGTCGGTGGCCGAACTCCTCGATCACCCGATTCTTCCCGTGCGGGTCGCCGCGCTCGACGCGTACCTGAGCCGTGTACGCCCCCACACTCCCGACCACGGCGCCCGCCCTTACGCCCTGCCGGCCGGCAGCTCCCTGCACCGGTCCAGAGCCCGTGCTCGCGCCGTGGTCGATCTGCTGCCGGTGACCGGGATCCGCCGGGTCCTCGTCATCGGCGTGGTCAACTCCCTGCTGGAACAGCTGCGCAAGCGCGGCGCCGGTTACGTGCCCTGCGACCTCAAGGGCGGCACCACCGAGTGGGGCGAGCCCGTACAGGCCGATGCCCTCGCGGAACTGGAGCACTGCGATGCGATCCTCGCCTCCGGAATGACCCTCGGGAACGGAAGCTTCCAGCCGCTGCTCGACCATGCCACAGCCACCGGCAAGCCCCTGGTCATGTTCGCGCAGACCGGCAGCGCGGTCCTTCCACGCTTCGTGGGCGCCGGGGTCAGCGCCGTGTCCGCCGAGCCCTACCCCTTCTTCTGGCTCGACGGCGGCCCGGGAGTCATCCACCGCTACGGAGGCATCCGGTGACCCTCGCACCCCCGCTCTACCGCCCGCCGGTCCACAGCACGAACCCGGAGCTGCTGACGCTCGTCGGCCGCACCCCGCTCGCGCGGATCCGTACGGAACTGCCCTACGCCCACCCTGGCTTCTGGGCCAAGCTCGAATGCCTCGGCGCCGGCGGGATGAAGGCGCGGTCCGCCGTGTCCATGCTGCGCGGCGCGCGACAGCGCGGCGAACTCCGCCCGGGCGCCACCGTGGTCGAATCCACCTCCGGAACCCTGGGTATCGGTCTCGCCTTCGCCGGACAGGCCCTCGGTCATCCCGTTGTCCTCGTCGGAGACCGCGAACTCGAACCGTCCATGCGGCAGTTGCTATGCGCGTACGGCGCACAGCTGGAGCTGGTGGAGCGGCCCGCCCCCGAGGGCGGCTGGCAGGCCGCCCGGATCGCCCGGCTCCGCGAGGTCCTGGCCCGGATCCCGGATGCCTACTGGCCCGACCAGTACAACAACCCCGACAACGCGGCCGGATACCTCTCCATGGCCGGCGAACTCTGCGGGCAGCTCGACCACCTGGACGTCCTGGTGTGCAGCGTCGGCACCGGCGGCCACAGTGCCGGGCTCATCGGCCCGCTGCGTCGCCGCTGGCCGCGCCTGAGGGTGATCGGCGTCGACTCGGTCGGCTCCGCCATCTTCGGCCAGCCCGCTCGCCCCCGCCTCATGCGGGGGCTCGGCAGCAGCATCCACCCGCGCAACGTCGCTCACCACGCCTTCGACGAGGTCCACTGGGTGGGCCCGGCCGAAGCGGTCGACGCCTGCCGCAGGCTCGCCCGTACCAGCTTCGTCAGCGGCGGCTGGAGCACCGGCGCCGTCGCCCTCGTCTCCGCCTGGGCCGCCCGCGTGGAAGCGGGCGCGGTCGTCGCAACGGTCTTCCCCGACGGGCCGCACCGCTACCTCGGCACCGTCTACGACGACGAGTTCTGCCACGCCCACGGCCTCGACCGGGCCGAACTCGCCCTTCGCCCGCTGGAGATCGCACATCCGCACGCGACCGAGGCCGTCGGCTGGACCCGCTGCCGCACCGTCGTCGACCCGCTCGCGGCCACCCGGCCGCACCTGCCCGCACCGACGCGGGGAGGTGCCGCATGAGACTCACCTGGCACACCACCGAGCTCGAACTGGCCGAGCCGCTGCGCATCTCCCGCTCGGTGATGGCCCGCCGCGACGCGGTCTGGGTCGCGATCGAACACGGCGGCCTGACCGGCTGGGGCGAGGTGGTCAGCAGCGACTACCTCGGCCTGCCCACCGCTCGCATCGTCCGGCACCTCACCACGGCGCGCCCCGCCGTCGAACGTCTCCCCGACCCGGAGACCGCGTGGGGCGAACACGTGGCCGACTCGCTGCCCGGCTTGCCGGAGCTGCCGGCCGGTGTGCTCGCCGGACTGGAGGCGGCCCTGCTCGACCTGGTCGGCAAGAGGGCCGGCCGGCCCGCCCACCAGCTACTGGGTACACACACCGCACCGGCCGCGCAGACCACCCGTACGATCGGCATCACCACGCCCGTACCGGCCGCCGCACAGGCAGCCCGGCTCGCCATGAGCGGCTTCACCGCCCTCAAGGTCAAAGCGGGATCCCCCGATCCGGCCGAGGACCTTGCGCGCGTGGAAGCCGTACGCACCGGCGCCCCCGAGGCGAGCCTGCTGCTCGACGCCAACGGAGCGTGGACCGAACGCCAAGCCCTCGACCTGCTCCCACGCTTCGCCGACCTCGGCGTCACCGCCGTGGAGCAGCCCATCCCGCCCGGTAACCACGACGCGCTCGCCCGCGTGGCCAAGGAGTCACCGGTGCCCGTCATCGCCGACGAGGACGCCGTCTCCCACGAGGACGCCGTCGCGCTCGCCGGACTGGTCCACGGCGTCAACGTCAAGCTCGCCAAGTGCGGTGGGGTGCGGGCCGCCCTGCGCATCCACGACGCTCTGCGAGGCAGCGGTACCGACCTCATGCTCGGCTGCCTCACCGCCAGCTCCCTCGGCATCGCCCCCGCCGTGCACCTCGCCGACCGGGCCCGCTGGGTCGACCTCGACGGACACCTGCTGCTCGCCGACGACCCCTGGACCGGCATCGGCGGCACGGACGGCACCGTACGGGCCGCCGACCGGGCCGGACTCGGCGTCCGCCGTACTCACATGGCGGTCGTACGGTGAAGATCCTCAGTTCGATGCGAGACTTCCCGCTCGCCGTACGCCTCCTCCTGGTCAACCAGCTCGGCGTCAACACCGGCTTCTACCTGCTCATCCCGTACCTCGCCACCCATCTCTCCGACGACCTGGGGCTCTCGGCCGCCGTCGTCGGTGTCGTCCTCGGCCTGCGCAACCTCAGCCAGCAGGGAATGTTCCTGATCGGCGGCTCGGCCGCCGACCGGCTCGGTGCACGCGGGGTGATCATCGCGGGCTGCGCCCTGCGCACGGTGGGATTCGGCTTGTTCGCCCTCGGCGACAGCCTGCCGTTGCTGATCGCCGCGTCCATACTCAGCGGGCTGGCGGGGGCCCTGTTCAACCCCGCCGTGCGGACGTACGTCGCCCAGGAGGCCGGGGAGCGCAAGGCGGAAGCGTTCGCGCTGTTCAACGTCTTCGCCACCACCGGGGCGCTGCTCGGCCCGCTGCTCGGAACCCTGCTGCTGCTCGTGGACTTCCGGGCGGCCGCCGTCACCGGGGCCGGGGTGTTCGCCGCCCTGACCCTCGCTCAGCTGCTGGTCCTGCCGGCCCGTGAGGTACCGGCCCCCGACACCGGTGTCCTCGCCGACTGGCGCGAGGCCGCGGGCAACCGTCGATTCCTGGCGTTCTCCCTCGCCATGGTCGGCATGTACGGCCTGGAGAACCAGCTGTACCTGCTGCTGCCCCGTGCGGCGACCGATGCCTCCGGCTGGGGCGGCTCGGTCGGCCTGCTGTTCCTCGCCGGGACCGTTGCCAACCTGCTGTTCCAGCTGCGTATCACCCGCGCCCTGAAGGCTCGGGGGAGCAGGGGGCGCTGGATCGCCACCGGCGTGGGCGTCATGGGCCTCGGATTCCTGCCCCCGATGCTCGTCGCGGGCACCGCCACCGCGCACCCACTGCGCCTCCTGCCGGTGCTCGCCGGGGCCCTGCTGCTGCACCTCGGTGTGATGGTCGCCCAGCCCTTCGTGATGGAGCTGATACCGGCCTTCGGGCGCGGGAGCCTGACCGGCACGTTCTACGGCCTCTTCTACGCGGTCTCCGGCGTCGCGGCGGCTGCCGGCAGCGCGGCCATCGGCTGGTCCATGGACACCGCCGGCCACACCGGCCTGACCTGGCTGCCCTACGGCTGCTGCCTCGCCCTCGGTCTGACCTCGGCCGCGGCCGTGGTGCACCTGCACCGAAGACAGGCCCTGCCCGCCGACCGGGCCCCGGACCCCCTGCCCCCTCGTGCCCCCGCACGCCCCCGAAGCGAGTCCCGATGACCAGCGGCAACCTGCTCACCGACCACCCCGCGCTCTACGAGGAACGCTTCCCCGACCCCGAACGGCTCGCCGCCCGGTGGACCGAGGAGGTACTGGCCCGCCACGGAGCCGGACCCCGCGTGCTCGACGTCGGGTGCGGCACCGGCCGCGACGCCGCCTGGCTGCACCACCGGGCCGGGCGCGAAGTCACCGGCATCGACACCTCGCAAGCCATGCTGGCCCACGCGGGCACGCACCACCCCGGGCCCGGCTACCACCTGGCCGACATGCGCGACTTCGACCTCGGAGTCACCTTCGACGCGATCGTCTGCCTGGACAGCGCCCTGCTCTACTGCCACACCAACCAGGACCTCACCGCCTTCCTGGCCCGCTGCCGCGCCCACCTCACCCCCGGTGGGCTCCTCGTCGCCGAAATGCGCAACGGAGCCTTCTTCCTCGGCAACACCGAACTCCTCGACGGCCCGCGCACCGCCTCCTTCGCCTGGCGCGGCACCACGTACACCTCCCACACCACCCTGTGGATCGATCACGGCGCACAACTCCTGCGCCGCCGGAGGACCTGGACCGCCGACGACGGCTCCCTTCCGGACGAGCAGCTCTCCGCCTGGAGGCTCCTCTTCCCGCAGGAGCTGCGGTACTTCCTCGCCACCGCCGGGTTCGAGGTCCTCGCGCTGCACGACGGACCCGGCCCGCGCACCGAACCGCCGTGGAGCGAGGGCGAGGCGCCGCACGGGACCACGAGTTCCGACCGCCTCCACCTCATCGCCCGGCTAGGGGGGTGCGTCCCGGATCTCCGCGGCGTCGCGGGCTCTGGCACGCACGCTCGCCGCGTTGCCGGAACGTCCGGGTAGCTCCGCCACCAGGACCCTCCGGCGCCTTGCGATCGCACGCGCCAGAGCCCGCTCCTTCTCCCACGGAGATCCGGGACGCACCCCCTAACACCCCACCCCAGCAACGGAGACACCACCGCATGAACGACGCCCGCTCCAGCCTCGCCCGCAGAGGCTTCCTCATCGCCACGGGCGCCACCGCCCTCGCCTTCACCGCCGCCTGCGGCACCGGCGCCGCCACCCCGGACGCCAAGAACGCCGCCGAGGGAGCTCCCAAGGCGGGCGGCCGGCTGCGTGCCGCCTTCGCCGGTGGTGGCGCCAACGAGACCCTCGACCCGCACGCCGCCAACCTGTTCGTGGACGCCGCCCGCGCCAAGGCCCTGTTCGACAAGCTCGCCGACTTCGGCGCCGACCTCGCCGCCGTCCCCAGGCTCGCCGAGCGCTGGGAGCCCAACGAGGCCCTCGACACCTGGCGCATCACCCTGCGCAAGGCCGCCTTCCACGACGGCAGGCCGGTCACCGCGGAAGACGTCCTCTACAGCTACCGCAGGATCGCGGACCCCAAGGGCACCTTCCGGGCCAAGGCGTCCCTGGAGCCGATCGACCTCGACGCGAGCCGGGCGGTGGACGCCTCCACCGTCGAGTTCAAGCTCAAGCGCCCGTACGCCGAATTCCCCAACGTCCTCGCCGCGTTCGGCGCGTACATCGTGCCCAAGGACGCCTCCGCCTTCGACAAGCCCATCGGCTCCGGACCGTTCGGCTTCGTCTCCTTCACGCCGGGCAGCTCCCTCGTCGTCAAGCGCAACGACGCCTACTGGGAGGGAGCCCCCCACCTGGACGAGCTCGAATTCGTCGTCGCCGGCGAGGAGTCGGCACGCGTCAGCGCCCTGCTCGGCGGTCAGGTCGAGTACGCCCACGAGCTGAACCCGGCCACCGCCCGCACCCACGAGGGCAAGGGGAAGATCGAGATCGTCCGCCTCCCGGGCAGTGCCATGCAGGGCTTCGTCATGAAGACGGACCGACCGCCGTTCAACGATCCCCGGGTCCGCCAGGCCTTCTTCCTCATCGCCGACCGCAGGGAACTCGTCGACGGCGCCCTCTCCGGCGCCGGCGAGATCGGCAACGACCTGTTCGGCAAGGGCTACCAGTACTACCCCGCCGGCCTCCCGCAGCGCACCCAGGACCTCGACAAGGCCCGTGCCCTGCTCAAGGAGGCCGGGGCCGAGGGCCTCAAGGTCACCCTCGACACCGCCCCCGCCGCCACCGGCTTCGTCGAGGCCGCCGGCATCTTCAAGGAGCAGGCCGCCAAGGCCGGAGTCACCGTCGAGATCAAGGTCGGCAACAAGGACACCTACTGGAAGGACATCCTGAACAACGGCACCTTCGCCTCCTACCGCTCGGGCGCCATGCCCATCGAGTCCCACATCTCGCAGCGGCTGCTGACCGGCTCCACCACCAACGCCACCAAGTGGCAGCAGAAGGACTTCGACGACCTCTACCAGCAGGCCCAGTCCACCCGCGACGTCACGCAGCGCGGCGCCCTCTACGAGCGGATGCAGCGCCGGCTGTACGACGAGGGCGGCTTCCTGATCTGGGGCTTCGCCGACTGGATCATCGCCACCGCGCCCACGGTGCACGGAGTGTCGAAGCAGGCCCCCGCCAACACCCTCGACTGGGCCCGCTTCGACAAGATCTGGCTCGCGTGACACCGCACCTCTCATGGATCGGCCGCCGCCTGCTCCTCGGCCTGGGGCAGACGGCGGCCGTCGTCCTGTTCATCTTCGCCCTCACCGAGGCGCTGCCCGGCGACGCGGCCGTCGCCCTCGCCGGGGACCAGCCCGATCCCGCCCGCATCGCACGCATGCGCGAGACGATGGGCCTGCACCGGCCCGCCGCGGAACGCCTCGCCGACTGGGTCGCCGGCCTCCTGCACGGCGACCTCGGCACCTCCCTGGTCAGCGGACGGCCCGTCACCGGCTACCTGGCCGCCGGACTCGGCCCCACTCTCCTCCTCGCCGTGACCACCGTGGCCCTGCTCATTCCGCTCTCCGTGGGGCTCGGCGTCCTGGCCGCCCGCCGCGAGGGCGGCCCGCTGGACCGGACCGTCAGCGCCCTGACCCTCGCCGTGCACGCCGTACCGGAATTCGCCGTCGGGATCCTGCTCGCCACGCTCTTCGGGCTGTGGCTGGGCTGGCTGCCGCCCACCGCCGTCGGCGCCGATCCCTTTACGGAGCCCGCCGTCCTGATCCTGCCCGTCGTCGTCCTGCTGTCGCGGCCCGTGTGCACCATCAGCCGCCTCGTGCGCGCCGGGATGATCGACGCGATGGCCTCGCCGTACGTCGCCCAGGCCCGCCGCTACGGGGTTTCCGGCGGCCGGATCACCTGGACCCATGCCCTGCCGAACGCGCTCGCTCCCGCCGCCCAGCAACTGGCCCGCACCTGCGACTGGCTCCTCAGCGGAGTGATCGTCGTGGAGGCCCTGTTCGTGATCCCGGGCCTCGGCACCGTACTCATCGAGGCCGTCGCCGCCCGTGACCTCCCGGTCGTGCAGGGCATGGCCGTGATCTTCGGCATCGTCACCGTCCTGGTCAACCTTGCCGCGGACCTGGCCGCCCGCCGTTTCGCACCCCGGTCCGAGGTGGCGGCGTGAAACACAAGCCGACGAGGTCCCTCGTCGCACTCGGACTGATCGTCCTGCCCGTCCTCCTCGCACTGGTCGGCCCGTTCGTGGCAGGCCCGGCCGGCCCCCGCTCGGTCTCCTTCGCCTCCGGCGACGGGCACTGGCTCGGCACCGACTTCAGCGGCAGAGACGTCTGGCAACAGGTGCTCCTCGGTGGTCGCTCCGTCGTTCTCGTGGCGATCGCGGCCACCGCCCTCGCCTACCTCGTCGCCGTCCCCCTGGGCCTCACCGCGGCTCTCACCCGCCGCACCTGGCTGGAGGAGGCACTGATGCGGCCCCTGGACGTGGTCATCGCAGTCCCCTCGCTCCTGCTGGTGTTGCTCGTTGCGGCCACCCTCACGCCAGGACCCGCCGGACTGACCGTCCTGGTCGGCCTGGCAGCCGTACCCGACGCAGCCCGCGTCGTGCACGCGGCGGGCGTCGAGATCTCCTCCCGGCCGGCCGTCGAAGCGCTGCGCATGCAGGGCGAGTCCTGGTGGCGGACGGCCATTGGCTACGTGGCCCGTTCCATGCGCCGCACCCTCGCCGCCGACGCCGGGATCCGGCTTACCGGAGCCCTCTACCTGGTCGCGACCGCCGCCTTCCTCGGCGTGGGCGTTCAGCCGGACGCCGCCGACTGGGCGGTGATGGTCGACCGCAACCGCACCGGACTCTTCCTCCAGCCGTGGGCCGTGGTCGTGCCCGCCCTGCTCATCGCGGCCCTGTCGATGGGCACCAACCTCCTGTTCGATGCCGCCCTCCAACGGCACACCCCCCGGAAGGGAGCGAGGCGATGACCCTCGTCGCAGAGGTACGGGACCTGCGCGTGGAGATCGGCGGGCGGGCGATCGTGGACGGCGTGAGCCTCGCCGCGCACGCGGGCAGGATCACCGCCGTCATCGGCCCGTCCGGCAGCGGCAAGACCACCACGGGGCTCGCCCTCCTGGGCGAGTACCCGGCAGACGCCGTCGTCGACGGCGAGGTCCACACACCCGCCGGCCCGGTCGGATACATCCCCCAGCACCCGGCTTCGGTCCTCAACCCCGCCCGTCGAGTGGGCGCGCTCCTCACCGACATCGCCGCCCGCCACGGAGGAGACCGGCTCGAACGCCGGCGCCGTGCCGAAGAGGCCTTGCGGCTCGCTCAACTCCCGGATCCAGAGGCCGTGCTGCGCCGCTTCCCGCACCAACTCTCCGGCGGACAGCAGCAGAGAGTCGTCCTGGCCCAGGCACTGCTGCTGGGCGCCCGGGTCATCGTCGCCGACGAACCCACCACCGGCCAGGACGTCCTCACCAAACAGGGCATCGTGGCGGAGCTGGCCGCCGTCGCCGCACAGGGCATCGCCGTCATCCTGCTCAGCCACGACCTGGACGTCGTACGGGAGCTGGCCGACGAGGTCGTGGTGATGCGGGCCGGGAAGGTCGTGGACCGCGGACCCGCGTCATCCGTCCTGGAGGGTCTCGTACCGGAGAAGCCGCGGGTTGCGCGAACACCCCGCCCGCGCGGTCCGAAGCGTCTGGAGACGCGGAATCTGACCGCACGGCACCGCGCCACTCAGGGAGCCGCCGAGGTGCTGAGCGACATCGAGGTCTCGCTCGCGGCAGGGGAGTGCCTGGCGCTCGTCGGCCGTTCCGGCAGCGGCAAGACCACCCTCGGACGCTGCCTGGCCGGGCTGCATCGCGCGTACGAGGGCACGGTCCTGCTCGACAGGACGCCGCTGCCGCGAAGTCTCCGTTCCCGCACTCGCGCCGAACTGGCCGCCGTCCAGTACGTGTTCCAGGACGCGAAGGCGGCCTTCGACGAGCACCGGCCGGTCCTGGACCAGGTCGCCCGCAGCGCGGTACGGCTCCGCGGAGCCGTACCGAGGGACGCGCGGCGTACGGCCCTGAACACCCTCGGTGAGTTCGGCCTCACCGAGAGCCTTGCCGGACGCCGCCCCGGAGAGCTCTCCGGCGGCGAACTCCAGCGAGCAGCGCTGGCCCGGGCCCTGCTGGCCGGGCCACACGTCCTCATCTGCGACGAGATCACCTCCGGCCTCGACGCGACCACCCGGACCACCATCCTCGACTCCCTCGCCCGGCTCGGGGAAAACAACGAACTCAGCCTGGTGTTCATCACCCACGACCTCGCCGCCGCCGGAGTCCTCGCGGACCGGATCGCGGTCCTCGACGCAGGGCGGATCGTCGAGGCCGGCCCGGCCGATCACCTGATCGAGATGCCGCGGCACACGATCACCAAGGAGCTGCTGTCCGCCTCGCTGACGGCGCTGCCGGACCGCGCGCCCAGATGCTGAAGGCGCCGGACGGCGCTTGGTCACCAAGTGGAGGGCGGGACCCCACGGGGAGATACGGCGCCGATGAGCCGTTCCGCGACCGGGGCCACCTCGCGTGCGCTGACCGGTGGCATCGGGAAATCGGCCGCGATCACCGCACCGCCCGTGTTGGCCACGGCCACCCGGCAGTCGGGTCAGTTGCCGCCTCAAACCGGCGGTCAGCACGTCGGGCCCGGCCGCCTGGAGGAACCGGGGGACTCGGGGATCGCCATGCTGATCAGCCTGCCAGACGACCGGGGGCGGCGGCGGAGGGGCGCACGGGCCATGGGTGTTCCTCCGGGTACGGGGCTACGGGGTGTCGGTGAAGGGGACGGAGGGGTCAGGAAACGGAGTCGAGCAACGGACCGAAGGCGGCGGGGAGCTGCTTCCACGCTTCACGCCCGGCCGTGTACTCGGCTTGGGTCAGGAGGCAGGACTCCAGGAGCTGTTCGAGCCCGTCGCGGTCGAGGCGTCCTCCAGGGCCTGGTAGAGCCGCTCGGGGTGGAACGGCCGGGCGGCGCTGCCACACAAGGGTGGCGACTCCGGCCTCGTCGGCCTCCTGGGGGAGGAGCGCGCAGGCGGGGTGCTGGGCGGCGGCCGTTTCCACGTCGAAGCCGGCGAACGCCAAGCGGGTGAGTTCACTGGAGCCGGTGGGCACCTGGAGGGCCGTCGGGTGCAGCTGGGCGAGCAGGGCGCGGTCCTCGTCGTCGGCCTCCCCGCTGTCGGCGATCGCGAGGACCGGCGCGTATTCGAGCTGGCGGGCCCAGGTGTCCCCGACGGTCCGCTGGTCGGTGGCCGCGGCGGCGAGTCCGGCCTCGGCGAGGTCGTCCCCGTTGCCGAGGCAGGGCAGGACGAGCGCGGGGTCGACGGCGTTGATCACGTTGGTGAGTTCCAGCACGTCACCGGTATGGGCGGCCACGACCTCGGCCATCACCCCGGGCTCGACCGAGTCCCAGAGTTCCACCACGGCCAGGCGGGTCAAGCCGTCGGCGGCCGGCCGCTCCAGCTCGGGGACGAGGTCCTCGCGCAGCGCGCAGCAGGCGCAGTCGTTGACCAGCGGAGTCTCGTCGGCGGACATCTCGCCCCCGGAATCGCGCAGCGTGCGAAGCACGTTGCCGCCGGCAGCCGAGGACAGATCGTGGTGCTGGGCGACACTGCCCGGCACGGCGCGCAGCAGGTGTTCGACGGGAGGAGGGGTCGGCGCTCTTCGCGGAAGTCGACGTGCCGATGGGCGACCGGGTCGTGCGTGCGCAGGGTCATCCGGCGGGCGAGGTCGCCCAGGGTGGCGCCGTCGTCGCGCGGGAACGAGAACGTGGCCGCCACGGGCATCGGCTCGGAAATCCCGCTGGACTCGATGAGCAGGTAGTCGAAGCGTCCCTCGCGGGCCAGCCGGTCGACCTCCTCCATGCACCCGTTGGTCATTTCGACCAGCCGCTCCTCGGTGCGCGACAGTGCGGCCTCTCCGCCGCGGACGAGCGCGGCGTCGATGTTGACCTCGCTCATGTCGTTGACGATGACCGCGACGCGCAGGCCCTCGCGGTTGCCCAGTACGTGGTTGAGCAGGGTGGTCTTGCCGGCTCCGAGGAATCCGGACAGGACGGTGACCGGGAGCGGGGTGTTGGCCGGGCGTGCCATCGGTTCAGCCCTCGGGGCGCAGGTTCCCTGCAGATCTCGAAAACGGCGGGCTCCTACCGCTCCCAGTCCTTCGCGACCGCACGAGCGACCGGCCGCCGTGCCACAACCGGTCACGTCCACCTGAGGTGGTACGCCACGGGAGCTCTGGACCAAGGCTCTTGCTGCACGCTGGGCTCCCGTAGGCGAGCGCTGCCGCGAAGTACATGGCTGAGCTCGACATACAGCTCAGGAGGGACCCTCAGTCCCCTCACATCGCGTTGCGGACCCACTCCCCGGTGCGCTCGTAAGGGTGGGGCGCAATGTCTGAAGTCCCCTACAGGCAGGGCCAGAACGAATAGAATCTGGCAACGTCATGTCGAGCGGAGGGCCGTGACAGCACAACCTCACGTTTTCATCGCGTACTCGCCCCGTTCCCGCGAGGACTGCGTGCTCGCGGACCGGCTGACAGCGGCGCTCCGGGTACGGGGAGTCTCGATGGCGCCCCGGCCGGACCATGATTCCGCCACGCACTTCCTCGCTGTCCTCTCAGCTGAGGCCTTACAGGAACCGCAGCTGTTGGATGCCATCCGACGGGCCGGCGAGCGGCATCGGCTAGGGGCTGCCTCAGCCCAGCCGCTGCTCCTGGCTCCCAGCGAGTTCGACGCAGGCGGGCTCGGCGACGTCACGACCGGCTTCCTCCCGGTGCGGCGATACGAGGAGTTTGGCACCCAACTCGCGGAGATCCTACGCACATTGGCCATCCCGATGGGCGTCTGCAGCCAGCACGCAGACCTGGTCGAGGAAAAGACAACGGACTTCGTCGGGCGTGATCGCGTCTTCGACGCCATCAACTCCTTCATCGAGGCCAACAGCTGCGGCTACTTTCAACTCCTAGGCGATCCCGGCGACGGCAAGACGACGATCATGGCCGAGTACGTGCGTCGCACGGGATGCGTCGCCCACTTCAATGTGCGGAGCCAGGGCGTCAACACCCCTCGTCAGTTCGTCGACAACCTTGGTGTCCAACTGACGGCCAGGTACGGCATCGCGGGTCCGGTCGACACGGGAGACTCCAGTCGCTACGGAGAGACCATCGGCCGCATGCTCAAGGAGGCCCGTGCCGCGCTCCCCGACGACGTGCCTCTGGTCATTGCGGTGGATGCCCTGGATGAGGCTGAACGTCCCACGGATGACACAGCCGGGAACGTACTGTTCCTGCCACCGCGGCTCCCCAAGGGCGTCTACTTCGTTGTCAGCAGCCGTCGGGCGGAGGTGTCGCTCCGGATCGAGACGGCGAGCCGCCCGTACGACCTCGCCCACCACCTGGACTCCACGATGGTCGACATCGGCGAGTACCTGACGCGTATGAGTTCCCGCCCCGCACTGCGGTCCTGGCTGGCCGAACGGAACATCCCCCTACCCCGGTTCGTGGGCGTCCTCGCCGAGAAGAGCGAGGGCAACTTCATGTACCTGCGGCACGTGCTGCCCGAGTTGAGCAACGGCCTCTACCAGAGCCTCGACATCCAGCAGCTGCCCCACGGCCTGAAGAACTACTACGAGAGCCACTGGCGGCTGATGGGCATGGCGACAAAGTCGTCCCCGCGGACGAAGGTCTGGATCGTCTACGTCCTGTGCGAGCTGACCCGTCCGGTGTCGATAGCCCTGCTGGCTCGTGTGATGCGCGAGGTCCAAGCGGGTGTGGACGCGATCGCCATCCAGGAAGTGCTGACCGAATGGCAGCAGTTTTTGCGCAGGGACGCGGATCCCGACGGCCCACGCTTCAGCATCTACCACACCAGCTTTCGTGACTTCCTGCACAAGCGGGACACCATCGCCAGCGCCGGTCTGACCCTCACCGGAGTCAACGGGGTCATTTCCGACGTGCTGTGGGAGGAAGAATACGGAGAAGAGGACTGAGCGGGATGCTCGAAGTCAATGGCGTCGCCGCCCCGATTCCGGCTTTGGCCACAGCCGTGGACTACGGAACCGTTCCCGACTGGATCGCCGGAGTCGGATCCGCCGTCGCCACCGTATTGCTTGCGGTGGGCCTGCTGCGCGAGATCAGGCTGCGGCGCATCGACGGGGAACGAGCAGCTACCGAACGACGTGCCGCGGAAGCCAATCAAGCCCGGCTCATCGGCATGGTGTTCCGGGTCCGAGGGAGCGGCACGCGGGTGGAATTCGTCATCCGGAACGACAGCGACGAGCCCCTCCGAGACCCGGCTCCGCTGCTGTTCTGGGCCGACCAAGGCGACGCACTCTACATTCCCAGGGTCGAGGCCGAGCCGGCCGTCGTGCTGCTGGGTCCGCGGCAGAAGGCCGAACTGATCGTCTCGCTCGGAGACGGCGCTGCGCAGCCGCCCCACCCGTCCCTGGTCCGCTGCGCGGTCGCGTTCACCGATGCCAACGGCCGCCGGTGGCTACGAACCGGAGCCGGACGCCCCTTACTCGTGCTCGACGGCGATCTGCAGACTCTGGAGCGGTCCGTCCGCGCCGCCGAGCAGCCCAGCGCATAATTCGGGGGAGCCAGATGAATACCGACCACACGGCGGTCCGGGCCGAGATGGAGCGGCTGGCCCTCGACGCACTGCCCACCCATCTCCGCGCCGCGGGCAGAGTGGACCGCCTCCTGCGGCTGTTCCACGACGACCGGCGACTACGGCGCCGCGTCAGCTTGGCCGACCCACGATGGGACGGTTACCAGAGCGACATTGGCATCGCCTGGGATGCCGTCGACGAGACGCCGGCGGACAAGCCGGAGGCAGTCCCACAACCGATCGCCGAACTCGTGCGTCTCGCGCTGGTGCGCGCAACGCTCACGGCGGCCGACGAGATTCCGGCGGGGCTGCTCGTCGCCGCCGTGACCACTGGGCACTGGTCGGTGGAAAGGGCTCTGTCCACCATCGCCAGGGGTTCCTCACCCGGCGGCCAGGCCGAGGCGTACTACGGGCTGCTCGCCGCCGCACAGTTCGACGAACCCACATGCAAGGCTATTCGGGAAAGGCTGATCGAACTGGCGACCCGGCCTGTCGATGACCTCCCGGCTCATTCGCTCCTGCGCGGGATTCATCTGCTCGACGCCGAGGGCCGGACGGCGATCGCGGCGCGCATCGAGGACACGGCACGCATCGTGGGCTGGCGCATGCCCAGGGCCTTCACACCACCGCCCGGCATGGAACCGGAGTACATCGAGGCCGCCGAGACGGCTGGCCTTCTGTGTGACGTCCCCGAAATACGCCGCCCACGGCTGGTGGCGCGAGTGGCCGACGCCCTGCTGGACGACCTGACCCAGCTGGTTCGGGACGAGGCAGAGCATCCGGAGGAGCAGCGGCCACCGCAGGACACGCCCGAGCCGCTTGTCGATCAGCTCCGCAGAGATATGGCCAGCTCGCTGATCGCCCCCGACCAGCGCCTGGGCCGGACGAGTCAAGCCCTGGCGAAGCTCGCGCCCCTGCTGACCGACCACCCGGGCCGCGGACAGGTCCTGAAGCGACTAAGCGCCCTGCTTGCAGATATCGACGACGCTGTCACGCGCTCGCTCCTTGCCTCCACGTACGGGCTGAAGCATCCGCGTGACGCGGCGAACTCGGCCCCCAGCCCGGCGCCTTCAGGCGCATCCATCCGCGCAGCGGGCCGACACGGCCTCTTGCGCCGCTTCTATCGGAGGCTGGCGGTCGGGACGCCCGATCCGCGCATTCCCACACATCCGGCCAGCAGCGATGAGGCGGACGCGGTCGGCGATCACGTGCGGAGCGAGACCCTGCACACACTGATGTTGCGGTGGTTCGATCAGGCTTGGCTTTCAGGGAGCGATTCTGCAACACGAGACCGGCACCATCGCGAGCGGCAGGAGGGTCAACCTGCCGCCGACAGGGCCATGGAATCAGAGGATGACGGCAGCCGTCAGGCCTTCGCTGCGTTCGCGCAGCGGGCTGGAGCTCCGGCGGTCGTTGCCTGCCTGCTTTCTGCCCAGCAGCTGTCCGACGAAGCGGTGCGCGCCTTGGTCGAAGCCGTCTACCTCCCGAACGAGCTCCCCGGGCAGATGGCCCTGCTCGAACTCCTCACGGAACACCCGGATCTGTTTGACGCTACAGCAGCGGTCCGAAAGGTGAAGGGCCTGCTGCTCCGATGTGCGCTGTTGCATGAACGGGTCCATCCAAGTGCAGCGTGGGACGGAGTCCCGGCAGAACAACTGCGGGACGCGGACTTCCAACCCACACTCGATTTGGCGCTCACCCTCCCGGCGGAGCAGCGGCGCAGCGCCTATTGGTACACCACGATGGGGCGGGGCATACCCCAAGACATACGCACGATCCCGCGGCTGGACGCATTGGCCACGGTGCTGCCCCATCTGACCGCCACGCAGGTCCGGCAGGCGTTTGAGAACATCCTTGCAATCGACGACTCGGAGGTGCGCCGGATCGGTCTGCGTCTGCTCGGTCCCCACTTGTGCGCTGAACAGGCTGCGCAGGCGGTGGCCTCGCTGGGCGCGGCGTCAGATGCTCGCGAGATCACCTGGCTGCTCGGCGAGTTCGCGGACATGCTGCCGCCGGGGAGCGAGGCGCGACACCAAGTTGAAGAGTGGACGCGCACGGCGATGTTCCGCATGGACACCGGGGCAGACCTGGCCGAAGCGATCCTCCTCGGGCTGCGCAGGGCCGGGCGGCCATTCGACACGGCGTCGCTCGACGGCGGCGAGATGTCCCACATCCACCGTATGAACGCCAATAATCGGCTCGACCTGCTACTGGTCCTGCTGGGCGGAACGGAGGGTCCGATCCCGGCGGAGGTCGCCGCGGAGATCATCGACCTGCCGGTCGTCAACGATGACGCCACCTACAGCTGGCGAGCCTTCGCTCTTATGGCCGTCGGGACGCGGTTCACCGACGACTGGGTGCCGGCCGCCTGGTATGCGACGCAGGAACTGCCGCGCCGCCTGTCGGTGGGCGATGCGGAGATCTGGGGCTGGGACTGGCGCTTCGAGTACCCCCACGCCGCAGCCGTGGAGGTACTCGCGTCCAGGCTGCGCGGACCCTTGGCGCGGCAGGCCTTCGAAGCGGCGAAGGATATGCCGTGGGAGCCCCGCGAAAGCATCTTCCAGCTGCTGGCGGAGCACGGGGACGACTCGCTGGCCCGAGACCTGTTCGATCACGCCTCGGCGCTCTACCGCTCGTACCAGGACCTGTCCGATGACGAGCAGCCGCCCGTCCCCCTGGAAGGGACCGTGATCACCCAGCCGATTCCGGAGTTCAAAGTGCTGCGGGAGGTCAAGCTTTCCGAGCTGATCGCGGTGGTCGGGCCGAAACTCGACGACGACCGGATGGCAGAGGCAGTCAGGTTGGCCTGCGACTTCTCCAACTCCGGGCCACGCTCATGGCTGCCGGCCCGGCTGCTACCGCTTCTACCACCGGAACGCCGCGAACCGCTCCTCGCTTCCGCTACGGTCTCGGCCGTGGAGTTCATCGCGGTGGATACCAGCCGCCTCGACATCCTCGTGGATCTGCTGCCCTATGTTCGTGAGTCGACGTCGAGCCGGGCGGCCCCGGCAACAGAGTTCGTCGCACACCGGTTTCCCCGGCACACCGGCGGATTTCTGCTCGACCCCGATGAGCTCGCAGCCCTGAGCCCGGAAGAACTCCACCAGTACCGGAGCCTCTTGGGAATCGGAGACCGGGACGAGATCGAGACCGGTCTGACCCGTGGTGACGACGACGAACGGCGCCGGTTCCTCGTCCGCATCATCCTGCGCCCGCTCTTCTCGGTCAACCTCGGACGCATTCTGGCGCAATTGCTGATGAAGGCGCCGGTCCTGGCGCGTACGCACGCGCTCGAAGCCATGGCACAGATGCTGGAGCCGGAGAACCACCGCGCGATCGTCGACCACACATTGGTCCAGCTCCTTCGCGAGCCGATGCCTTCCGCGGAGCGGCTCGAGGGTCTCATGGAGATCCTCCCGCTTCTGGAGCAGGACCGACAGGACGGGCACCTGGAGCACATCGCATTGCTCGACGGGCCTGAACTCCTGCTCGACGAAACCGTGGGCCGAAGGGTCTTCGAGCTCTGTCTGGACGATCTGAGAGCACCTGTCGGGTCCGATGGGCGGTACTCAAGGACCCGGCACAACGTGTTCAGTAACCAGATGGCCGACACCGTACGGGACAAGCAGCTCAGGGATGTAGTCAGAGTGGTGCGCGGTGATCGTGTGCACTTCCTTGCCGCCCTTGCGCCGAAGCTCACCCCGGAGGCCAAGCGGCGGCTCGTAGAGCGGGTTCTGGAACTCCCGGAGATCGAAAGGGCCGACGCGATTACGGAGCTGCTGCCCCTGCTGACTGGTGACCTCAGAGACGAACTGCTGGGTGCTGTGCGCACGCTGAAGGTTCCGTTCGCTCGCTTCTGGGCCCTGTTCGGTAGCCAGGACCACCTGGACAACTCTGCCGACCCGTCGTGGGCGGCCTTCGCCTGGCACACCGCCACAGGGTTCCGTGACCCCATGGCTGCCGGAGCGAGTCTGTGCCTGCTTGCCGGATACGCGGACGCGGAGACGCTCCGTGAGTGGCACAAGTGGGCAATTGACCGCCTTGGGCAACTTGACGACAAGGACGCCATGCGAATGGTCGCCGCGATCGCGGCGACCCTGCGGGGCAACCGCGACACAAGCGAGGAGCTCATCGGCGCCGTCTGTTCTCGATCCGGTGCCGACATCGTCTGCGAGGGCCTTCTCGTTCTCGCCCGGCACCGCATCGATCTAGACGGGCTGGCAGGTCGGCACGGCACCGCGATCCGAGCCGCGCTGTCAAAGCGGTTGCGCAGGCTCGCCGGCCGAGGTCGGTCGGACATGCTCAGAACCCTCGCCACGGAAGCCCCGGTCATCGGGGCGATGTGCACCCCCGACGAACTGAGCACCATGGCCCGAAGTGTCCATGAGGTGTGCTTCATCTGGGCGTGGCCGTGACATCGCTCGTCTTAATCGCTGCTCTCGTGGCCCCACAAGGTGCGCCTGACGGGGCCTTTCCCCACATCAGGCGACACGTTGGGCTCCAAGCCGAGCTTCTTGGGTGAGTGACTGACGAGAACGTTTTTCGTCTGCTGGCGGTACAGGTTTCTCAGCGGTTTCGACCTGCGGCAATGGTGGTGACGGGCGTTTCGGCCTGTCGAATGGTCCGCAGATGGTCCGGATCTTGGTGCGGAAAGACGGTGATGACGCCGGTCTTTGGCTTGGGGCTGGCAGAGCGGGATGGTGGCCTTTTAGGTATCAACAGAATCCCCGGCATGCCCAAGCTGAGCATGTTGACGCAAAAGGGCATAATGGGATTTATGGCGATGGATGCGATCGTAGCGTCTGCGGCCACTGCCATGGTGGGGGCGATGACCACCGAGGCATGGCAGCAGGCACGGGCGGCCATCGTTTCCTGGTGGCGTCGTATACGTCCGAATCAGGCAGACCGGGTGGACGCGGCGCTCGCAGAGTCCCGAGACCGCCTACTGACGGCCCGCCGTGAGGAGGACGTGGAATCGCCCCTCATCGCGGCCTGGGAGGCCCGCTTGACCGCACTGCTGTGGGAGGACGCCGCGTTGGTGGACGACCTGCGGCGGCTGGTCGACGAGGAGATCGCCCCGCTCTTGGGCCACGAGAACGGCATCCGAACCGGAAGGCAGGAGTTCCGGGCCAAGGCATCCGGACGCGGTCGGGTGTACCAGGCCGGGCGCGACCAGAACATCTCCGGGCCATGAACCCCACTGACAGACAGCCCGGGCATGGAGAGGAGATCCGCCTTGAGGCCCACGCCTCGGACCGGGCAAGGATCTACCAGGCGCGCCGGGATCTGTATCTGTCGGAACGGGACCTGCACCTGCACTACGAGGACGGGGTACGCACGGCCCGTCGAGTGCTCACCGATGCGGCTTCCCAGGAGTGCCCGTATCCCGGCCTGGCCGCCTTCAGCGCCGAGCAGGCCCAGTGGTTCTTCGGCCGGGATGCACTGGTGGCCAAGCTGCTGGTCCGGTTGGATGCCAGCCTCGCGGTGGGCGGGGCTCTGGTCGTCGTCGCGCCCTCCGGGGCCGGGAAGTCCTCCCTGCTCCGAGCGGGACTTCTGTCCGAGGTTGCGCGTGGTGCCCTGCCGGGTTCGAGGCGCTGGCCCCGCTTGTGCCTGACCCCCACTGCGCATCCGATGGCGGTGCTCAACGCCCGCCTGCCGGAGGTGACGTGCGGGAGCAGGGGTGTACCCGGCAATAAGCCGGACGGTCCGGTGTGGCGGCCCGCCGTACTGCGCCGCGCGCTTGCAGCAGATGGCGGCAGGACCGGCGCGGAACGCCATTTGGTGCTGGTCGTAGACCAGTTGGAGGAACTGTTCACACTGTGTACCGACGAGGGGGAGCGGCGACAGTTCCTGGACGCGGTCCTGGGCATCGCGGACATGGGCACTGACGGCGAACCGGCTGTCGGCTCGGTCGTCTTGGGCCTGCGCTCGGACTTCTACACCCAGTGTGCCGCCCATCAGGGGCTCCTCGACGCCGTGGAACGCAACCAGGTGATGGTGGGACCGCTGTCCCGGGCCGGGGTGCGCGAGGCGATCCTCCACCCCGCCCGCTCGGTCGGGCTGGACATCGAACCGGGCCTCGTACAGGTCCTGTTGCGTGACCTTGGCCCACCCGGGCCGGGTGACGGGCACGCGGGAACGGATGAACCCGGTGCGTACGAGATCGGGCGTCTTCCCCTGCTCGCCCATGCGCTGAGGGCCACCTGGCTGCGCCGGGCGGGACACGTCCTCACCGTGGATGGCTACGAGTCCACCGGCGGCATCGCGCACAGCGTGACCGACGAAGCAGATCGCTGCTTCGACCGGCTGCATCCGCAGGCCCAGGAGACGGCGCAGTCCGTGTTCCTGCGGCTGGTCAAATTCGGCGACGGCACCGAGGATACGCGTCGCCCAGTGCGGTACGCCGAACTGCTGAGCCACGGGGCACGCTCCGACGAAGCCGCCGAAGTCATCGAGACGTTCACCCAGGGACGGCTGCTAACCCGCGACAAGGACACGGTCACCATCACCCACGAGGTGCTGCTGCGGGCCTGGCCGCGCCTGCGCCAGTGGATCGAGGCCCACCGCGCCCGGTACATGGTCCGCCAGCGGCTGGAGGAGGCGGCCACCGCCTGGCAGGGGGCCGGCCGTGACCCGGGGCTGCTGTACCGAAGCGGCAGACTGGACGAGGCCTGCGCTCTGGCCGAGGACGAGGTCACGGATGCACTGGAACCGGTCGTGTCCGAGTTCTTGGCCGCCTCGGTACGGCAGCGGCTCCACGCGCGCCGGATCCGCCAGGTGGTCATCGCCGGACTGACCGCGCTGGCCGTACTCGCCGCGGTCTCCGCAGTCTTCGCGATCCAGCAGCGCAACACCGCGATCCTCGGCCAGATCCGGGCCGAGGCCAACCAGCTGCGCGCGACTGACGCGTCGCTGGCCGTCCAGCTGGATCTGGTGGCGCACCGGATGTCGCCGGCCCCGTCGACGGAAACCAACCTGCTCAGCGCCCAGAACATGCCGCTGGCCACCGTGCTGACCGGTCACACGGATCGGGTGAACGCCGTGGACTTCAGCCCGGACGGACGCCTTCTGGCCAGCGCGGGCAGCGACGGCACGATCCGCCTGTGGAGCACCAGGATCCCCCCGGGCCCGCTGGGCGCCCCGCTGCGCGGCCCCCGGGACGCGATACGGGCGCTCGCCTTCAGCCCCGGTGGACACCTCCTCGCCGGCACCGGCGACGACGGCGCAGTCCGCCTCTGGGACGTACGCGATCCCCTCCACCCGGCTGGCCGCGGTGTCATCGCTCGTGGCGGTACCGGCGCTCTGAAGACGCTCGCCTTCAGCCCGGACGGACACACCCTGGCCGCGGCGGGCCACGCCGGCCGCATCCACCTGTGGGACACCACCGACCCCGAGCACCCCCAGCCCTTCACCAAGCCGCTCGCCGGCTCCGCGGATGACGTGAACGGGGTTGCCTTCAGCCCGGACGGCAAGCGGCTGGCGGCCGGCGGGAGCGATGCGGCGGTGCGGTTGTGGCAGGTGGCGGACCGGCGGCATCCAGCCCTCGGCCAGGCGCCCGGCAGTATTTCCTACCAGGCCGGGGTCCCTGGTCACGCCCAGGCGGTCGCCTTCAGTCCGGACGGTCGCACACTGGCCGCGGCCGGGAGCGACCAGCAAGCCCACCTGTGGGACGTCAGGCAACCCACCAAGCCAACCCCGCTCGACGGCCGGTACAGCAACAACATCGTCAACACCGTTGCCTTCTCCGGCAGCGGGCACCTCATGGCCTACGGCGGGGACGACAACAGCATCCAGCTCGAGAACGTGACGGCTCCGGACGCCGTCTGGGATCTCACACCGCCGCTGAAGGGCCACACCGGACACGTGCTGGCGCTGGACTTCGACCCGAAGGGCACCATGCTGGCCAGTGCGGGCGCAGATCACACCGTCCGGCTCTGGACGATCCCGCGCACGATCCTCAACGGACACACCGGTTATGTCGACACCGTGGCCGTGAGCAGCGACGGACATCTGCTGGCCTCAGGCTCCGAGGACAACACCGTCCGTCTTTGGGATGTCAAGGATCCGGCTGATCCCCGCCCGGTCAGCGCGTTGATCCGTGGCCGCACAGGATACGTCAACTGGGTCGCCTTCAGAGGCCCCGACGGGAAGGCACTGGCCGTCGCGGCCGGACAGGACATCCGGCTGTGGAACGTCACCGTGCCGGCCAGGCCCGAGCCGCTGAGCGGGCCGCTCCAGGTCTCAGAGGGGAACTTCCTGGTCGTCGCGTTCACTCCGGACGGGCGCACCCTGGCAGGCGGCAACGGCGACGGCACGGTCCGGCTGTGGGACGTCTCCGATCCGTCACAGCCCGCATCCCTCGGAGTGCCGTTGGACAGCCACGCAGGCTCGATCACCCGCCTGGCCATCAGTGCGGACGGCCGCACGCTCGCCGCTGCGGCGGAGAACGGCACACTCCGTCTGTGGGACATCTCGAAGCCTGCGCACCCCAGTGCGCTGGGTGCACCACTGCGCGCCAGTGCGGACCCGCTCACATCAGTTGCTTTCAGCCCGGACGGTCTTACCCTCGCCGCCACCGGTAATGACGGCAAGATCAGACTGTGGGACCTCACCCGCCGCACCCACCCGACGCCCGCGGGCCCGCCCCTGACCGGCCACGCGGACACCGTCTACACCCTGGCTTTCAGCCCGGACGGGCACACCTTGGCCAGCGGAAGTTTCGACGCGACTCTCCGTCTGTGGGATGTTCGCGACCGGGGCCGCGCGCGGGCTCACGGACTGCCGGTGACTGGCATCCTCAATTGGGTCAACGCGGTGGCGTTCTCTCCGGACGGCGACTTCCTTTTCCTCGGCGTCGGGGAGCGCACGGTGCGCATCCTGCCGTTGTCGACCCAGACCGCCGCCGACTATGTGTGCCGGGCGACCGGGAACGTGCTGACACCCGAGGTCTGGCACAGGTACATTCCGCAATTGCCCTTCGACCCGCCATGCCCCGGACGGCACTGACCCCGCGGCGCGCCACGCTCCATCTCCGCGACCAGGGCGCGGTCGCCCCGCAAGGTTGGAGCAGTCCGCTCTATCGCCCGCCGGGGCGGCGATGCTGGCCGTCATGGAGGCGAACGTCCAGGCGAGCCAGCCCAGTTCACGGCCCTGGACCAGCGGGAAGATCACCAGCAGTGCGGCTGCGGAGGCCAGTGCGACACCCACGAGGTCGAGGCGGGGCGGGACCGCGTAACGCGACTCGGGGAGGAACTTCCAGCCGCCGATCAGGGCGAGGAGCCCCAGCGGCAGGTTGACGGCGAAGATCATGCGCCAGCCGGCGCCGAAGAGGTCGGCGTCGATCAGCACCCCGGCCAGTACGGGGCCGCGGACGGTCGCCAGGCCCAGCACGGGCCCGAACATCCCGAACGCCCGGCCCAAGTACCGGGCCGGCGTCCACCTCTCCGCGTCCCGCCTCACCGTCGACCTGGCTCGCGAGGACATGCGGGAAATGCGCGCCAACGACGAACTGGGCTGGGAGAAGGACACGGTGGAAGATCTGCCCGGCCTCGGCGACGTGGCGTTCCTCCGCTTCCGGCCCCCGACGCCCGGCACGAGCATCACCGCGCAGGTCACCTTCCGCCGCAGCAACCTGGTCGTCTCGCTCGCGTACACCCGCAGCGACGACGACCGACAGGCCGCCCGCGCCGGGGCCATCGACGCGGCCCGCGACACCGTTGCCCGCCTCCGGCCCTGACGAATCCCTTGCGTGTGTGAAGGGCCCTCAGTGGCGCACCGTCCCTGCCTGCTGTCCAGCCCGCCGAGCGGGAAAATGCGCCCTCGGTCAGCTCCACCGACGGGGCCCGTGCCCCAACGAGCGGTCATCAGCGGTCAATACGGGTGCAGCAGGACTCGCACAACGGTCACTCCAGCAGCCCGAAAGGCCAGGTCAGAGGCCATATCTACTGTCGCGATAAGCCCTCGCTGGTCAGGCGTGCTCGTCCGATGGCTGCTGGGCAGGCTGGACCGACCAGCTTGGCGGCTCGTCCTTGCCTGAGTCCTCGTCGCGCTCCGCGTCGGCGGCTGTCGCATGGATCTTGCCCGACGCGTGGTGGACCGGCGCGTATACGGCGTAGAGCTGCAGGGTCTCGTCACCGATGTTGGTGACGTTGTGCCAAGTGCCGGCGGGCACGAAGATCGCCCAGCCATCCTCGACCTCCCGGTCGAAGTCGAGTCGATCCTTCGTGCGGCCCATCTGGACGCGGCCCCGGCCTGCGTCGAGTCGTAGGAACTGGTCAGTCTCCGGGTGCGCCTCCAAGCCGATGTCCTCACCCACCGGGATCGACATGAGGGTCAACTGAAGGTACTTCCCAGACCAGGCGACCGCGCGATAGTCCGTGTTCTCGAGTGTCGCCTTCTCAAGGTCGAAGCATTGAGGTTCCGGCCCGATGTCCTTGATGGTCATACTTCTCTCCCGGTCAACGAAGGCGGTACGCGGTACACGGTCGCGGTCTTGCGCCAGCCCACGTCAACAATCTCAGAGCCCTGGGCTCTTCTGGCCACAAGCACGCGCGTCGCTACCGCACAAACGGCCGCGGCCCGCTGCCACATTCCAACGTGCGTCCGGTCGTGTAGTCGAACATCACCACCAACAGGAAGCCGGCGAACAGAACGATGGCGGACCAATCAGGACTCCAGCCGCAGGCCGCTGCACGCTCATACCCGCCATGAGCGTGCAGCTACGGCCAGAAATACGCCATCGCCATCTGGCTGTGAACCTGATCGACCTGACATGTCTCAGGCGGGTGCGAAGGTGAGGCAGTCGACCTCGCTCTGCTGGTAGCCGACGGTGATGCCGGGGGCGCGGCATTCGAACTGGACGTTGTGGCGACAATTGGCCACCTTGCATGCGCCGACGCGGCCGGTGCTGGAGGGGTCTCCGCCCTTGGCGGTGGAGCTGAAGAAGGTGTCGCAGTGTGCCTTGACGGTGTCGCCTACGGTGATGGCCAGGGCGTGGCAGGTGCTGTCCCGGTTGTACGCGCAGGCCTCGATCGAGCATTGCTTCACAAGGGGCATTTCCATGGCGAGTCTTCTCCTCGTGTGGGGGTGATCCGTTCCCCGCTGCGTCGTGCGACGAGCGGCCGCCGACCCGAGCATGGGGCCGACGGGCCGAGCAACGCCGCCGACGGGGCCGTCGGCGACTGGACCTCCGCCGATCGGAGGATCGTGTGGGAAGCTTCACCGGTTGATGGCACGGGCGGGATGCCGGTGACCGTGTGGCTCCGTCCCGGTGGGGTTCGTCACGCGGGGCCGTGGAAGCCGCCACGTCCGCGGGAGCCCAGGACGAGCAGGTCGGCCCGGTCGGAGGCCCTGGTCAGGGCCGGGATGGCTTCGTCGGGGACCAGGTGTTCGTCGACCTCGACGTCCGAGTGCTGCTCGCGGAACGCGGCACTGGGCAACTTCTGCTGCCCGATCCACGTCTGAACCTCGGACACATTGAATTGGATCTTCGCGTTGCGGCTTGTGCCGAACTTGTGGCCCGATTCGCTGGGCACCAGGAGGGCCGCGGCCGCGATGTTCTGGCGGCCACCGAGTCGGATCTGGTGGCGTTCAAGAGGGTCCGGACCCTGTTGCAGGAACGGCCCATCGGCTCGTCGGCCTGGGGCAAGGAGTCTGGGCTGCTGGATCAGTACCGCTACTTCCGCGACGTCGGCCTGGGCGGGCAACGGCCGGACTCCCAGGTCGACCGGACCTTTCGCGGCTGGGCACCACGCCGCAACCGCGCGGGCTCCGACGTGGCCCTGGGCTCGGGGGCCCGCTGGCAGGAGTGGGCAACGGTGCTGCTGCCTGAGCTCGGCATCGGGGTCAATCCCCCTGGCCAGGCGGCCCAGTTCACGGTTCAAGCCTGCGCTAAATACGGCAAGGCCCGCACCCTCTACATCCCCGAGGACGCGGTCGGCTCGGTCGACACATACGTCGCTCAGGTCGCGGGCTCCGCGGCCTCCCGTTCGTCAGGGGGCGGTGACAGGCAGGCGGGCGCAGTGGCGGCACGCGCGTGCAGAGGCGGCGATGCGCGCGTGGAGGGCGATGGTGATCAGACAGGCGGCCGCGGTCAGTGGCCAGTTGGTGGCCAGTACCGCGGCAGTGATGAGGGTCAGCGCGCTCAGCCCGAGGGCGACTGCCGCGGTGGTTCCCGTCCAGGCGACCACGAGCGGCAGTCGTTGCGGGAGGGGCAGTCGGCGGGCCAGTGTGCCGGTGACGGAGAGGCACACGGCCGCGAGCAACGCGGTGAGCGCTGCGAGGCCGCCGAGGTGGGCTGCGGCCACCTGGAGCGGGTCCGGCAGCCGGCGGTCCGCCGCGCGGGTGGCGAGCTCGACCAGGTACCAGCACACCAGCACGCACGGGATGATCAACATGACGGTGCGCGCGGTGTGACGGGCCTGGGTGATGGTCAGTTCATGCTGGAAGCTGGGCGCGAGCTCGGCCACGGTGCCGAACTGGCGGATGGCTTGGCGGGCGGCGTCCCGGTCGGGTTCGGCATCGGGCGACAGTTCCCGCGCGGTGTCCAGGAGGCCTTCGCGCAGTTCGTCCACCATCTGGGTCTTGAGTCGGGCCGGGCCGTGCAGGGTGGCCGTCAGGTCCGCGAGGTGGGCTTCGATGGGGTCGCCGGCACGGGTCTCGGGCGCCTTCACGTGGCGTGTCCGGGGGCCGGCGCGGGTTCCAGCACCGAGCCGATCGCTGCGATGAACTCCCGCCAGTGGGTCCGCTCGGCGGCCAGGCTGCGCCGTCCGGCGTCGGTGAGTTCGTAGCAGCGCCGACGTCGTTCGCCCACCGACTCCCATGCGCTGCTCAGCAGTCCGATCCGCTCGAGCCGGTTGAGGGCGGGGTAAATGGTGCCCTTGCGCAGCTCTAGTACGCCCCCGCTGCGCTCCTCGACCGCAGTGATGATCGCGTAGCCGTGCAGGGGGCCGGATTCCAGTACGGACAGCAGCAGTCCGTCCAGGTGGCCGCGTACCGCATCCGTCTTCATAGTCAGGCAGCCTACCTAAGTGACTCTCCCTGTGCTACTTATAGATCGATAGCCAATCTATTGGCAGCCAATCCATGAAAGGACCCCTGTGACCAAGCTGCTGCTCTCGCTGCACGTCCTGGCCGCGATCCTGGCGATCGGGCCGATCACCATCGCAGCTTCGATGTTCCCCCGCTACGCCAGGCTGCCGGCCAGCAGCGACGCACAGGAGGCCAACGGCCAGATCACCGCGTTCCTGCACAAGATCTGCCGCGGGTACACGGTCGTCGGCACCGCCGTCCCGGTCCTCGGCGTCGCCACCGGCGCCCGGATGGGCGTCCTGACCGACGCCTGGCTGCTGACGTCGATCGCGCTCACGGCTGCCGCCGCGGCCCTGCTGCTCACGGTGGTCCTGCCCGGGCAGGCCCGACTGCTCGCCCAACCCGCGGACGCATCCGGCGCAGGAGGGACAGGCACCGGCGTGGCCACGCACGCCATGCCGGAGCTGCGGTCGGCGGCGGCGCGCCTCTCCATGACCACGGGGATGTTCAACTTGCTGTGGGCAGCCGTCGTCGTCCTGATGATCGTCCGCCCCGGCTCCACGACGGGAGCCTGATCAGCATGCGAACCCTACGCATCGCGGCCGCAGTTGAAGCCGGATCCCTCACGCTCTTGCTGCTCAACCTGTTCACCGTGCACACCGGGGTGATCACGTCGCTGGGCGGTCCGCTCCACGGCACGGCCTATCTGGCCACTATCGTCGCCGTCTTCCTCACTCCCGCCCTCGCGCGGCCGGGAACCAAGGGGTGTGCCTTCATTCCCGGCATCGGAGGGCTCCTCGCGCTGCGCCTGCTGGGGCAGCAGCCACCCGCCTCCTCACCCGACAGACTGCCCGGCGCCGACAGATGACTGGGAAACGATCACAGACAGCGCGGGAAACCCCTCTCCCGGCGGGCTGCTCAGACGCAGGCTGACGACTTCCCTCGGTGCCCCGAAACGGGTGAACCACACCCCACCCCACGACCGGAAGTCCACGTCTCGTGAGACATGCGAACCGCGAGGAACACCTCCACGCCCACGACGGCTGGACGACCGTCGCGGTCGGCACCTACCAGGACGGCAAGAGCGTCCACCTCCACGGCGAGGACTACGTTCGCCAGGAAACGATGGACTACAACTCCGAGTCCGAGGCTGTAGCCGACTTCCACCACCAGTACACCGTGGCCGTACGTCCAGGACCGGCCCCCCTGACCCGCATCGAGCGTGCCGCCGCCGAGGCCCTCGCCTCGCCCCACGCCGAAACGCCGGTGCCCGCGACGACCCAGGCAGCGACACCCGCCGAGGTGCTGTCGAAGATGGTGCCCGTGCATGGCGCCGGTCCTGGCGACCACGAAGCCCTGTTGAAGGACTTCCTCGCCGCCAACGGGGAATGGGCGAAGTACCGGCCCCACGACGAGACCACCATCGCCAGCCACGAATCCCTCACCCTGCGCGTCGAGTTCCTCCACGAAGCCGTTCACGGAGACAACACCTGGACGGTCGCCGCCTACGAGTCGCCCGTGGGGGAACGCCTCTGGTACGCCACCGCCACCCCCACCACCCCCGTCTATGTCCTACGCGCACTCCTCTACAGCCTCACCTCCGAACACGCCTGGGGGCCGGGTACCACCGCCCCTGTCAAGGACGAAGACCTAGCCGAGGCCGCCAGGCCTCTGGAAGACGTCGGCTGGCCCCTGACGGTCGGAACCCGGCTGGTCGACTGGACGGCGCCCACCGCCAGCGGGGCAGGCCTCCGCTTCGACAGATTCGTGAAGCAGGGGAGCGTCCTGCCCGCCTGGACCCTCTGGGGCGGTGACAGTGCCGACAGACCCACCTGGGCCATTCATCTCTCGACACATGCCCCCGCGTCGCTCATCCAGGACATCACCTTCGAACTCGCGCACGGCCAGCCCCTTCGGCAGCCCCAGCTCCACGCCGTACCTCGACCGCGCACTCAAGCAGCAGTCGCTGCTGGGGATCGATCCGCGAGGCCTCCTTCGGAGAGATCCCGAAGTACCCCGCGTCGAACGACGCCACATCATCGCCCAGTCGAATGCCTACGACAAACTGAAGTCGACACTCCTCGACGCACATCGTCTGGGGCTCTTCGACGACAATCCCCTCCTGGGCGTCAAGCCACCCCAGTACGACCCCAAGCGTGCCGTCATCCCCTCCCCTGCCCAGCTCCAGGCCCTGCGCAGGGCCGGGGACGACACCTTCCGACTCGTGGTGGATCTCATGAGCGGCTGCGGCCTACGCAATGGCGAGGCCGCCGCGGTCAACGTCAACAGCATCGTTGCCGACGGCGTCTACCGCGTCACCGAGCAGGTCAACCAGTCGACCAAGACGTACGACCGCCTCAAGCACCGCAAGCTCGGCGAGTACCGCGACGTCCCGCTTCCCCAACGGACGAAGAGCGCCATCGAGTGGTACGCCGAAAAGCACGGCACCACCGACGGCTACCTACTGCGCCATCCCCAGGACTCCGGCCGTCCCTTCCAGCCGTATCTCCTCCAGCCAGTGGCAGCGGCTCAAGAGACGCGGCGAACTCGACATACCCGAAAGGATGGTCATCTACAGCCTCCGTCACTTCTTCGCCTCGAACTGCCTCAGGCACAACATCCCCATCACCGACGTCGCCGAGTGGATGGGCCACAACAAGCATGATGGCGGTGAGTACGACGATGGCGGCCGCCGATACGTGAACACTCAGCGCTGTGGTGAACGTGCCGCCATGGGTGACGACCGCAAGCGCGTCACCGAGCGGAATGATGGCGTCGATGAGGACCACCCAGCCGAGGATTCGCCGCTGCCCGAGCGTGAGCAGCAGGAACACGGTGGATGCCACGGCGATATCGCGTACGCCCTTCACGACGAAGTAGCCGTCGGCGTTCCCCTGTGGCCAGGGGGTGATGCCGAATCCGGCGGGTGCACCGTCAGGGTTGAGCAGGAAATTGAGCCCGAGGAACAGAACTGCGACGCCGGTCAGTGCGGCAAGGGCAGTGGTGATGTGACGCCTCTTCATGGATCCTCCGAGAGGGAGAGCGGGGCCTGTGGGTCCGTGCCTTCCTGCGTTGTCCGGCAACTGCTCGCTCGTGCGGTCAGGCAGGGGCCGCACTGGTTTGGCCACTGGGGGACCTCCGGACCGGGGTGCCCGGACTGTGCCGGATCAGGGTGATGCCGTACGCGACGATCCAGACGACCCACAACAGCCAGCCGGCGAGGCCGAGGAGGCCCAAGGCCCCGCCGTTGCCGATCACCCAGTGGGCGAGGGTGGCGGAACTGAACTGCAGTGCGGCGGCGAGCAGCCCCAAGGTGCCGTGCCACGGCCGGATCACGCCGGTGCGCAGGCCGCCGACGGACAGGCCGAGGAGGGCGAGCGCCAGAAAGGTTCCGTTGAGGGTGAACACCGCATCGTGCAAGGCCCAGAGTGCCGTGGTCGCGGAGGGGTCGTGCGGGGCTGTCGAGGTCAGGGCGAGGCGGGTCGCGATGACCCCGGCGAAGGTGACGTTCTGCAGGGCCAGTCCGGCGAGTCCGAGCAGCGACCACGCTTCGCCGCGGTCGCGCTCGGACCTCCGCAGCGCGACGAGCGCACTGGCGCCGAACAAGGTGGCCAGGATCCAGGCGGCGGGGGCGAGTGCGGAGCCGATGCCGACAGCGGTGCCTTCCTCAGCGAAGAACTCGGTGACCTTTCCGATCTCTGCGCCGGTGAGGGGCAGCCCGGCGGGCACCATCATCACGTTGCTGAGGGTGATCATGGCGGCGAAGCCTAAGGCGGCCATGCCACCGATCCAGGAGAAGCCGATGTTGGCCAACTTGGATTGACGTGTCATATATTGATTATAAGCAGCGTAAACCTGGAGAGGGCAAGGCATGAGTGCGGAGCAGGACCGACGTCGCTATGACTCACTGCGTCGGACGACGCAGGCGCTGGAGACCCGGGCCGAGATCGCCCGCGCTGCACGCCGGCTCTTCGACACCCAGGGCTGGGCGGGCACGACCGTGCGCGACGTGGCGCGCGAGGCGGGAGTCTCCGTGCCCACGGTCTACGCGACGTACGGAAACAAGACCGGGCTGACCCGGGCCGTGGCCGATTCGGCCGACCTGTCCGCCGACGCGCCGCAGATGCTCGCGGAGTTGGAGGCCGCAGCGGCGGACCCTGGGCGTCAGCTAGCGGCGATGGCCGCCTACGACCGGCGGCTGTTCGAGCGCGCGGGCGACGTCATCATGCTGATCCGCGAAGCGGGCCGCAGCGAACCCAAGCTCGCCACGGCTTACCGTGACGGCCGCGAACGGGGCGACGAAACCCGGGTTCAGGTCTTCTCGTCCTGGCCGGACGGCACCCTTCGACGCGACCTGGACCTGGGGTCTGCCGTCGACATCTACGCAGCCATCTGCAACATCGACGTCTACACCACACTCACCACCGAACGTGGCTGGCTACCCGGTCGTATCGAGGAGTGGTGGGGCCAGGCGCTGGTCCGCGAGCTTCTGAGTTAGACATACGCCGAACACCTCCGTCTTCACCCCGCCTGGCGCCCCCGAATGCCTGGCCTGGATGCAGGGCCGTCTCTGGCGTAGCCGTCACGGAAGAACGGCCAGAACCTTGAAACTCCCCACCCCCTGCTCAGGGGGTGGACAGACCTGCTCATGCTGATTCCTCAGCCGCACCAGGCCGAGGCGAGGCGGAACCATGCAGCTCTGACGTCCCCTGACCACGAGGCGTACCTTCGGGAACCCAATGCCCCCATGCCCCCTCTCAGATCTCCCGGAAGATCAGAGCTGCGCCCAGGGCTGCTGGCCGGAACGAAAATCTCCCCTCGGGCCGTCTCGCGTACGGGCAGCCCGTTCTCTGCAAGCAGCGCACGCACCCGAGCGATGTCAGGGACGGCAACTGTGCAGGCGACAAACGCCGGGAGCGCGGGCGCGAGCTCACCCGGCAGCAGATCCGGGAGGTCGGCCTCGGTCACGAGGGTAACCGGCCCCTCTGCGGAGATCGGCCGGCTCATATACCGCTCGTACCGCTCATGAACCAGGGGGAGTTGTCCGTCAGGTACGCACAGCACCGCCTCGACGAGGTCCTGGGCGCCGTTGGGATGGTCGAGGTGACGGGTGTGCTGGCATTCCGGGTCCAAGTCGGCAACGACGCCGACCCGGCCTTCCGGCGCACCGTCGATCTCCAGGTAGCGGACGGGTTCCGTGCGCACGCCGTTGGGGGTCTCGACCGGTCGGCCGACGGTGTTCACCCCTCCGTGTTCGCGGTTGATGCAGCGTTCGACGCTGTTCCGCTGCTTGTAGATCTCGGCGTCGAAGCCGGGCGGGCGGCCGCCTCGGCGTCCTCGCCGCAGGCGGTGGCCGATCTGGTCGGACGGCTGCGGGATGACCGCGCGGATCCCGCGTCGTCGCAGGTGGGACCGGATGGCACGGGAGGAGTAGGCCCGGTCCGCGAGCACGGCCAACGGCCGGGTTCGGGGCCTGCCGGGCCCGCTTCGTGGCACGCGGATGCGGGCCATGACCGCTTCGAAGGCGGGTGCGTCGCCGGCGTGGCCCGCGGTGACGGTCAGGGCCAGGGGCCGTGCACGGTCGTCGGCGGCCAGGTGGACCTTGGTGCTCAGGCCGCCGCGTGAGCGTCCGAGGGCGTGGTCGGCGGGCTAGCTGCGGCCTTCGGCCCCATTTTGCGTGCTCCGGCGGAATGCTGGTGGGCGCGGACGACGGTGGAGTCGACCGAGACGGTCCAGCCGATGTCGTCACCGGCGTCCGCGGCCGCCAGCACGGCGGTCAGGATGTTCACGGACCGGATCGGCCGGCATCAGCGGCTCGATCCGGCACCACATCGCATCAGTGATCACTAATCGGGCAGACACATCCGATCAACTGACCAACCCATCAAAGAGACACGCGCTAGCCAGGAGACCCCAGCCGGCTGCTCCCGCGGGGCAGTCGGGCCCTGGTCAGATCGTGACCGGGCCGTGGGCGGTGGCGAACTCGACCGAGACCAGGCCCGGTTCCTCATCCTCGACCCAGGTGACGTCGATCTGGTCGAGGGGGTGGTCGGCCGGTTCGCCGAGGAATTCGGCGATGGAGGCGGCGTCGCCGGCGATGGAGACCCCGTGGATGGTGGTGGAGGTGCGCGGGCCGGCGCTCGGGCGCTCCTCGATGGGGACCAACCACTGAAGGAAGTAGGGCAGTTGCGGGTCCTCCAGCAGTTCCAGCAGGCCGATCTGCTTCCACCTCAGGTCGAACCCGTCGGGGCGGACACGGTGGCCCTCGGCCGAGGTGCGGCCGAGGCGGGCCTCGACCGGGGCGATGTCGTTGACGGAGACCACCCAACCGAGCCAGCCGCCGCCCTCGGCGGCGCGGCGCGCGACCGCCTGGCCGAAGGGTGCGCGGTCGGCGGCGGGGTGGTCGAGTGTGGTGACGACCTCGACGTAGGTGCCGCCGCTCAGCGGGAGAATGAAATTGCGGGTGCCGAATCGCGGGTGCACGCCCCCGTCGACGAACCCGGCGCCGAGGGCCGATCCGATCCACTGAACGGTCGAGACGAAGCTGTCGCGGGCCACCGCATAGGACACGTGATCAAGTCGCACTGCGCCATCATCACCCGACAACCCGTACAAATCCCGACGCCACGCCCGCCGCCCCGGCCGCGTCCGCCGTGGATTCAGCCGTGGAGCGGATCGATCATCGTCATCCCGGCGGGAGAGGCCCGGTCGAAGCCAGGCAGCAGCGCTGCCGCCTCGTCGAGGCCCACGACCCGCTCGATCAGGCGCTGCGGGGCGAGCGCTGCTGCCACAGGATTTCGATCCGGCATGCAGCACCATGCGCACCGCACTTCCAAGAGACAGGCTCGAGGACGATGGTCATGCCCGTGACGTACTCGGAGCGGACGTCGGCCTTGGCGTAGCGAGCCTCGACACCGCCTCGAACTACCTCCAGTTCGCCACAGGTCTACGCCCCGCGTACCGGCGGCGCCACGAGTCTCCCTCTCAGCGGCTGGGATGCCGTCAGTGCAGGTCGCGGCGGTTCGCTGGCGGACTCAAGGGGCGACTGACGCGAGCCGGTCGCCCCTGATCGTCTGGACCTCCTGCGCTGGAGAGCTTGGAAGCCCGCGAGCTCATGGAGTTCGAATGAACTCCATGAGCTGTGAGATCGCTGGCTCGTAGCCGTCGGACGTGTTCACGAGCAGGGTAGGCGCGTCGAGGGAGATGTCGACGAACCCTTCGGGGCTGTAGGCACCGACGGCGATGTCGGTGAGGAGCTGGCGGTCGCCGTGGGCGGCGCGATGCCTGTCCGAGTCAGCGCGTTCGGTCATGCGCTCGATGATGGTTGGTGTTGGCGTGGTGCACCGGATGATTCGGAGGTCGGCGATCTTTGTTAGGGGTACGAGGCCGGGGCGCCAGAGCCGGTCCTGGTAGGCGGCCTCGGCGACGACGGTGACGCCGGCCTCGAGGAGCACGCTGAGGGTGCCGAAGAAGGCGTGCATGGCAGGGATGTTGAGGGGGTCGTCCGTGCCGGGCTGGTAGGCCGCCGCGGTACTTAGGACCATCCCCTGCTTGATCTCGTCACGGATGATCGCGGGGCAGCCGAGTTCGTGGGCGAGGCTGTGCGCGAGGGTGGTCTTTCCGCTGGCGGGTGGACCGCTGACCACCACGAGGGTCGGCCGTGTTGGCATTTGCTGAGCTCCCGAGGGGTGAGCCGGTACGTCGGCGCCTGGTCAGGCGAGGGACCGGGCCGGGGTCTTGATGAGCTGGCAGGCGATGAACCCGGGCTGTCGGCTCAGGTTCTCGTAATCGGCCGGGTGCTGGTGGGGCATTGAGGCGGCGGGTCGGTGTTCGACGAGGCGGTCGATAGCGAGTCCGGCTGCGGAGAACTCGCACCCATGCCTGGAGGAGCTGGCGCCAGTAGCGGTGAGTCATGCCATTGGACCAGTTTTCCTCTGCTCGCCGGGCGTCGAAGCTGCCGCCGTCGGCGAGCCAGTCGGCGGTGGGGTGGCTGGTGGAGATGATGATCCGGCCGTCAGGGCGCAGCACGCGGGCGAGTTCGGCCAGGGTGCGGACGCGACACACCTTGCAGGCCGAGCAGGCGGACGGACCGGCGGTCGTTGGGGATCAGCCAACTGAGCCCCGGGGCTGCAGTCGGAGCCACGCGGTGAGCGCGGCCTGGAGGTCAAGGACTTCCCCGGCGGATGGAATAGGAGGTCCGGTCGCGTCGGCCCGGCAAGGCGGCCCCGTCGCAGGCAGTCTCGTCCGCGCCGAGCGTGGCCGGCCCCTCGTCCGGGCAAGGTCGCCATGTCCAAGGTGCCCAGGCGACCGTCTCGCTCGAGCCGGACACGGGTCAGGGCTGAGGCTTGTTCAGGAAGCAGGCCTGTGAGGCAAGAGTGGTTCTCGGCTTCTCTGCCCACCCGTTTTGCGCCCCTCGCCCACAATCGGGCCGCACTCAACGCTCCGTAGTCAGCACCGAACCAGCACGGGATCGGTGATGAGGGGTGCTGACGTGGGATTTCGGGTCAGCACCGAACCAGCACCACACATCCAAATCAGGCGCAACTCTGCAATTCCGGCAGGGCCTGTCGGCCCTCCGTCAAGGACGCCGGGCGGCTTCGCTCCCGCGGTGTGGTCGCCCGGCACATGAGTGGTTGCCTGATTGTGATGGTCGACCACATATGCCGCTGACCAGCGGACTTCTACGTTGTGCCGACACGGAACGTCCCCCGCGACCACCTGGAAGTGGTGCACATGGTCTCCCCCGCAACGGCTGCGCCGGCCCGGTCGGGCATCGCGCGAATCATCAGCGCCAGCCTCATCGGCACCACCATCGAGTGGTACGACTTCTTCCTCTACGGCTCCGCCGCCGCGCTCGTCTTCAACAAGCTGTTCTTCCCCAGCAGCGAGCCGCTGGTCGGCACGCTCCTCGCCTTCCTCACGTACGCGATCGGCTTCGCGGCCCGCCCGCTCGGCGGCCTGGTCTTCGGCCACTACGGGGACAAGATCGGCCGGAAGAAGCTCCTGGTACTCAGCCTCCTCATGATGGGCGGCGCCACCTTCGCCATGGGCCTGCTCCCGACCCACGCGAGCATCGGCGTCGGCGCACCGGTCCTGCTCACCCTGCTGCGCCTGGTCCAGGGATTCGCCCTCGGCGGCGAGTGGGGCGGCGCGGTCCTGCTGGTCTCCGAGCACGGCGACGACAAGAACCGCGGCTTCTGGGCCTCCTGGCCCCAGGCCGGCGCCCCCGGCGGCAACCTCCTCGCCACCGGCGTCCTCGCCCTGCTGGCCGCCGTCCAGTCCGACGAGGCCTTCCTCGCCTGGGGCTGGCGGATCCCGTTCCTGCTCTCCGGTGTGCTGGTGGTGATCGGCCTGTGGATCCGGGTGTCGGTCTCCGAATCCCCGCTCTTCCTCGAAGCCCAGGCCAAAGCCGCCGAACAGGCCGCCGCCGGCGCCAGGGAGAAGCCGCCCGTGGTGGAGGTGTTCCGTACGAACTGGCGAGGAGTCCTCACCGCGGTCGGCACCCGCCTCGGCGAGAACATCTCCTACTACATCCTCACGGCCTTCCTGCTCGTCTACGTCACCACCCACCTGGGACTGTCCAAGAGCGACGGCCTGAACGCCGTGCTGATCGGCTCCGCCGTCCACTTCGTCACCATCCCGGCATGGGGAGCCCTGTCCGACCGGATCGGCCGCCGGCCGGTGACACTCATCGGGTCCATCGGCATGACCGGCTGGGCGTTCGCGTTCTTCGCGATGCTCGACTCCAGGTCCTTCCCGGTCATCGCCGCCGCCGTCACCATCGGGCTGCTCTTCCACGGCGCGATGTACGGACCGCAGGCGGCCTTCATCTCCGAGATGTTCGACACCGAGGTCCGCTACTCCGGTGCCTCGATGGGCTCCCAGCTCGCCTCGATCATCGGTGGCGCCCTCGCCCCGATCATCGCGGTGGCCCTGCTCGACGACTACGACTCCTCCCTGCCGATCTCGGTCTACCTCGCCGCGGCGGCGGTGATCACGAGCGCGACCGTCCTCGCGGCAAAGGAGACCCGCGGGCGTAGCCTGGCCCGGTCGTACAGCCCGACCCCCGTTGGGGTTCCCGGCCACCGCCAGGCCGGCGCCGATTCGGTGCCCGCCGACAGGATCTAGCCGTACCGCCCCGCGTCCAGCAGCACGGAGAAGCCCGACATGCCGACCACCGCGAAGAGCCCCGGCGACGGCGAGGCATGGACCGCCCTGCGCCAGCTGCTGGACCTGCTGGCGCGGGGCGCACCGGCCGAGGACTTCGCGCAGCCGGCCGAAGCGGCCCGGCAGGCGGGCCTCTCCGCGTCGCGGACGCAGGCGATCACCGAGGCCACCCGGGTGGCGCTCGCCATCCGCCGCACCCTCAGCCAGCACCGCCGGCGGGAAGCCGAACTGGCGGCCCTCTTCGACACCGCCGGCGACCTCGCGGCGCTGCGCGACCCGGACGCCGTCCTGCGGGCCATCGTCCACCGGGCCAAGCTCCTGCTCGGCACGGACGTCACCTACCTGTCCCTCAACGACGACGAGGCCGGCGACACCTACATGCGGGTGACCGACGGCTCGGTCTCCGCCGCCTTCCAGCAGGTACGACTGGGCATGGGGGAGGGCCTGGGCGGGCTGGTCGCCGAGACGGCCCGCCCGTACACCACCGGGGACTACCGCGACGACCCGCGCTTCAAGCACACCGCAGCCATCGACAGCGCCGTCGCCGAAGAGGGACTACGGGCCATCCTCGGCGTCCCGCTGCGCCTGGGCACCCGGGTGATCGGCGTCCTCTACGCGGCCGACCGCACCGCCCGTACCTTCACACCGGACGAGGTCGCCCTGCTCGCCTCCCTCGCCGACCACGCCGCCATCGCCATCGACAGCGCCCGGCTCCTGGAGGAGACGCGTACCGCACTCGTCGACCTGAACGCGGCCTCCCAGACGATCGAAGCCCACAACCAGGCCATGAGGCGGGCCGAGGACGCCCACGACCGGCTGACCGACCTGGTCCTGCGCGGAGCGGGCATCACCGACGTGGCCACCGCCATCGGCGCCGTCCTGCAGGGCGGCATGCTCATCCACGACGCGGACGGAACCGAACTCGCCCGGGCGGGCGCGGACCCGCAGCCCCCGCCACCCCAGGCCGTGGCCACGTCCCGGGCCGGTGGCCGCGCCGTTCCCGTGCAGGGCACCTGGGTGTGCGCGGTCCTCGCCGGACACGAAATCCTCGGCAGCATCGCCCTCACCGGCCGCCCAGACCTCACCGACGAGGACCGCCGGCTCTTCGAACGGGCCAGCGTCGTCACCGCCCTGCTCCTGCTCCTGCGCCGGTCGGTCGCCGAGACGGAGGACCGCGTGCGCGGCGAACTGCTGGGCGACCTCCTCAACCGAGCGGCCGACCCCGCCGGTCTGTCGGCCCGCGCCCGCCGGCTCGGCGTCAGCCTCGGCCAGCCGCACGCGGTGTTCGTCCTCCACGCGGACGCCGTCCCCCGCCCGCGGCTGCTGGCCGCGGCCGCCCGTACCGCGCAGGCGCGCAAGGGGCTGGCCGGGCAGCACCACGACGACGTGGTCCTCATCTGCCCCTCGGAGGACCCCAGTACGAGCGCGGCCTCGCTCGCCGCGGAGCTGGGCCAGGCCGTGGCCGTACCGGTCACCGTCGGGGCGGCGGGCCGCCCGGTGAGCGGTCCGCCCGACTTCGCCGACGCGTACGCGGAAGCGCGGCGCTGCCTGGCCGCCCTGCACGCCCTCGGCAACCGGGGGACCGGAGCCGCCCTGGCCGACCTGGGCTTCGTCGGCATACTGCTCGGCGACCAGACGGACCTGGGCGGCTACGTACACCAGACCCTGGGCCCGCTGCTCGAATACGACGCGAAGCGCGGCACCGACCTCACCCGCACCCTGCGGACCTACTTCGCGCTCGGCATGAGCCAGGCCAGGACCAGCGCGGAACTCCACGTACACGTCAACACGGTGGTGCAGCGCCTGGACCGCATCGGCCGCCTGCTCGGACGGGACTGGCAGCTCCCGGAGCGGGCACTGGAACTCCAACTGGCCCTGCGCATCGACCAGGTGTCGGCGGCCCGCACCGGACAGGGCATAGCCTTCCGGCAAGACCGTCCTCACCGTCACGGCTGGACACACACCGGAGGATCACGATGACCACCTTCGTACTCATACCCGGCGCCTGGCACGGCGCGTGGACCTTCGAACCCCTGGCACGGCAGCTGCGCGACCAGGGCCACCAGGCCTACCCCCTGACCCTCACCGGAGTGGGGGACCGCAGGCACCTGCTCACCGCCTCGGTCAACCTCGACACCCACATCGACGACGTGGTCAATCTCCTGACGGACCAGCAGATCACCGACGCCGTGCTGGTCGGACACAGCTACGGCGGCATGGTCATCACCGGCGCCGCCGACCGCGTGCCCGAGCGGGTGTCCGGCCTGGTCTACATCGACGCCGTGGTCCCCGAGGACGGCGACTCGTGCTGGTCCCTGGTCACCGACCACGAGCGCGCCTGGTACCTCGACGGGGTGGGCGCCACGGGCTACACCAGCGCGCCGCTGCCCTTCTTCGACCCCCGCGCCACCCCGCACCCCCTGGCCTCCCTTCTCCAGTCGGTCCGCCTGGAGGGAGGTCTGGACCGCTACCGCAGCAGGGACTACGTCTACGCCACCGGATGGGACGGACCGTCCCCCTTCACCCAGCTGTACGAACGGCTGCAGGGCGACCCGGCGTGGCGCACCCATGCCGTGGCCTCCGGCCACAACGTGATGCGGGACGCCCCCGACGAGCTCCTGAAGGTCCTGACCGCTGCCGCCTGACCATGCCCGGGCCGACTCGCGGCCGCCGCGTGGCGGTGGCCGACGGCGCGGCCGACACCTACCGGATTCCCGGCGAGCAGGGGCGCTCGGGCAGTGGGCTGATACCGATTCGGTTGCGACCGTCGGCCGGGTCGTGCCCGACGCGTACCCGCGGCAGTTGCAGGGGCATGGAAGCCATCCACGAGACGTACGCGGTGCTCGACGGCGCCTACTGGCTCGACGACACCGACGGTGACCGAGCCCACTGCGCCCGCTGCCCGCTCGGCGCCGACGCTCCGGACGCCGTGCCGGAGCCCGGTCAGGAAGGGCTGCTGGACCGGCTCCAGTCCGCCCTCACCTGCGGTAACGCCGGCAGGTTGCGAGCCGTCATGCTCACCTGCTCGGTCGGCACCGTCATCGCGGGAGCGGAGGCGGCGCTCCGCCGCTGAGCGGAGAACGCCGTTCACCGCCAGGGGACATGAGACCGTCGCCCGGTCCGCCGGCTTTGATCGACTTCGGTGCCGCGGCCTAGCATGTGCACGCCAGACGCCCTCTGCGTGCCCATCGCCACGAAAGCAGCACATGCGCATCAAGCGGATACTCGCCGTGACCGCCCTCCTCGCTTCCCTCCCCGCACTCGCCGCGTGCGAGGACGCCGAGCCCGGCGCGGCGGATGTCGTACCGACAGGCATCGCCGGCGCCCCGGAAGCGCCGCCGGCATCGCTGGCCGAAGCGCAGAAGTACGTCCAGCGGTACGCGTCGTGCGAGAACATGGGCACGCAGCCGGACGACAGCCGGCTGCCACTGACCGACCTCACGACGGTCGGGAAATGGTCCGTGACCGAGCGGGGAGTGTGCAGCGACCGCGTCGAGCACGGCGAGATCATCTTCTACATGGCCTCGGACATGAAGGAGTTCCAGGCCGGCTACAAGCAGCGGGTCATGGACCAGATCGCGGCCGGCAAGGCGACGTACGGCCTGAACAGCCGGGTGTTCGTCGGCAAGAACTACGCCGTCACCCCGACCGAGACCAAGACGGCCCTCGCCCTCGCCCGGTCCGACCTGCGCATCCTCACCTGCAACCCGACCTTCGGCGTGCCCAAGGGGTACAAAAAGGAGAAGGCACTGGTCGACGGCTGCGTGCTCAGCGACTTCGTCGGGAGCACGGACGGCAGCGGCAGCCCGAACTTCGAAACCCCGCAGGACGACCCGGCCGCCGCGGGCCGGGAGTCCGAGAAGCCGGGCCAGCCGGCGCAGGGCAGCCTCGGCCTGCCCCGGGCCGGCAGCCTCGACGAGCTGAAGAAGCTGGTCCACCCGCACACCGTCGACTGCACGAACATGTCCACCGCTCCCGATGCCGTCGCCGTCCAGTCGATCGACTACCTGCCGGTCGTTGTCGGGGACCAGCTCGGATGGGGCGTCAAGGAACGCGCCGTGTGCGGCGAGGCGGCGGGGGAGCGGCGGGCCCACAACCTGAACTGGCTGGATGTCGTCCGTGACATGAAGACCCTCCAGCTCAAGGCGAAGGCCGCCCAGCAGGCCGATCTGAAGGACGACGGCCGGCTCAAGGCCACCGCCAGCAGGCTCCTCGTCGGCGAGAACATCGCGGTGGAGACCAACAGCCGGGAGATCCGGCACGGCCTCTACCAGTTGCAGTTCCTCTCCTTGAACTGTGAGCCCGGCTTCAGCGCCCCGGCGGGCTACCGACTGGAGAAGTCCCAGGTCGAGGGCTGCGTCCTCACGAACTACGAGCACTGATACCACAGGCCGGGACCGGTCCCCGACCGTCCAGCCGTCACCGAGGCTCGCGACCGCCGGGTGGATTTCGGACCGCCTTGCCAGCCGTACACTCGGCCCATGGGTCGCACACGTAGGTCGAGGCAGTGCCCGCCGCGGGCCGCCTCCGCGCTGCGCCCCTCGACCTCGGCCCCGGCCGAGGTCGAGGCGCCCGAGACGCGCCGTATCGCTCTGCACGGCCACGGCTAGCGATTTCCCGCGGGTCCGTACCGGTCTCCGCTGCCGGTCCGCCGCTCTTCTCGTATCTCGTACGTCCGGCAGGGCCTTTTCCCGCCGCGACGAGCCGCCACGTCCGGTTCCGGCTCCGGCTCATGTACCACCGCGGTCCCCGGCGTGCCGTCGGAGACCGCCGCCCGGCCGCGGCCCGCACGATCGGGGCCGAGCCGCCTCGAAGGGATCATTGTGAAGCTGAGCGAGTTGCTGGCCGGGCAGGAGCACCACGTTCTCCGGGGTGACCCGGAGAAGACACCGATCACCGCGGGAGTCACCTTCGACGTGGAACGGGTGATGCCGGGGTCGGTGTTCATCGCCGTGCCGGGTCACGAGGAGGGTGGTCCCGGCTCGGTCCCCGCCGCCCTCGCACGGGGCGCCGCCGCGGTGCTCGTCGACGGCGGCGAACCGGACAGCCCCGTGCCGACGTGGCCCGCCGACGCGTGCGCCGTGCGGGTGCCGAGCGCCCGGACGGCCGCCGGGGTCGTGGCCTCCCGCTACTTCGGCGAACCGGGCCGGCAGATGGACATGGTGGCGATCACCGGTACCAACGGCAAGACGTCGGTGTCGTACATGGTCGAGTCCGTCCTGCGGATCTCGGAGGGGGCCAAGGTGGGGGTGATCGGGACGGCGGGCAGCCGGATCGGCGACGAGCTCATCCCGATGCCGCGATCCGTGCTGACGACGCCCGAATCGCCGGACCTCCAATACCTCTTGGGATACATGCGCGACCGCGGGACCGGCAGCGTGGTGCTCGAGGCCACGTCGATGGCGCTGCTGAACCACCGCGTGGACCGGACCTTCATCGACGTCGGAGTCTTCACCAACCTGACGCAGGACCATCTGGACGACCACGGCACGATGGCGAACTACCGGGATGCCAAGCTGCGCCTGTTCCAGGGCCTGTGCCGGCACGCGGTGGTGAACGTGGACGACCCGGTGGGCGCCCGGATCCCCGCGATGATGCCGGGCGCGGTGACCACGTACGCCCTGGACGCCCCGGCGGACTACCGGGCCACCGACCTCGTCGTGAGTGCCTCCGGCACGCGGTTCACCCTGCACCACGGCGGGCGCGCGTATCCGGCCTCGATCCCCGTCCCGGGCCGGTTCTCGGTGGCCAACGCGCTGGGCACCCTGGCGGCCTGCCACCGCCTGGGCCACGAGCTGGGCCCCCTCGTCGCCGCCCTGGACCGGATGCCGCCCGTCCCCGGCCGGTTCGAGCGCTTCCGGACCCCCCTCGGCACCTCGGTGATCGTCGATTACGCGCACTCACCGGACTCCCTGAACAAGGTGCTGACCACGATCCGGGGCTTCGCCTGCGGCCGGGTCATCACCGTCTTCGGCTGCGGCGGGGACCGGGACACCACCAAGCGCGCCGAAATGGGAAGCATCGCCGGGACCAGGTCCGACCTGTGCGTCCTCACCTCGGACAATCCCCGCAACGAGGACCCCGAGGCGATCCTCGACCAGATCACCCCCGGCCTCGTGGAGACCGGTACGCCCTTCGAACGCTTCCCCGACCGCCGGCAGGCGATCGCCTTCGCGCTGTCCGTCGCGGGCCCCGACGACACGGTGCTGATCGCAGGCAAGGGGAGCGAGCCGCACCAGATCGTCGGCGAAGAGCTGATTCCCTTCAGCGACATGGCGACCGTGCGCGAACTCGCGCAGGCGTAGCCGCCGTCCGGTCGCGGAGGTCAGTGACGGGCCCGGTACAGCTCCCGGGCGCGGGCCGTCTCCACGGGCCCGTCGAGACTCAGGAAGTGGTCCAGCTGCCATGCCTGGGCGGCGCCGGCCTGGCGGTTGGCGGTGGTCACCCAGGGCGGGTAGACGCGGAAGGCCCGCTTCCCGCCGATGCCGTCCGTGGAGACGACGCCTCGTCGGCGCAGCACCTCCGGCGGGAAGACGAACTGGCCGGAATGATCCTGGTCGTGCGTGCCGATGACGAAGAGGTCGATGGGATCCGCCGCGTCGAAGGGCTGGATCGGACCGCCCGGAGACCTCTTCCACACGGTGACGAACTGGCCGACCTTGGTGGGCGTCGTCCTGGCCGCGCGGAACCGGACGGAGCGGCCGTCAAGGGTGAACTCGCAGGCGGCGTACGCGGCGGACTCGGGTTCGGGGACCGGCGGCGAGCAGCTGAACCCGCAGGGGTCGTAGACGAGCGCCTTCGCCGCAAGGAAATCGCTGTGGGCCGGAGCGTTCATCGTCGTCATCCCGTCACCCGGTCTACTCGAAGCGCGAGGTGTCGCCCGCCCCCGGGCGTACGATCTCGGCCTCGCCGCTGGAGTAGTCGATGACGGTGGTGGGCTTGGTTCCGCAGTCACCCGAGTCGAGAACGGCGTCCACCAGGTGCTCGAGCCGTTCCTTGATCTCCCAGCCCTGCGTCATGGGCTCGTCCTCGTCGGGCAGCAGCAGGGTGCTGGAGAGCAGGGGCTCACCGAGTTCGGCGAGCAGGGCCTGAGTGACGACGTGGTCGGGAATCCGGACTCCGACCGTCTTCTTCTTCGGGTGGAGCAGCTGGCGCGGTACCTCGCCCGTCGCGCGGAGGATGAAGGTGTACGGGCCCGGCGTGGCCGCCTTGATCGCACGGAACACGTCGTTGTCGAGGTGCACGAACTGACCCAGCTGCGCGAAGTTCTGGCACACGAGGGTGAAGTGGTGCCGGTCGTCGAGATTCCGGATCGACCGGATCCGGGCCATGCCGTCGCGGTTGCCCACCTGGCAGCCGAGTGCGAAGCACGAGTCCGTGGGGTACGCGACGAGCGCGCCGGAGCGGATGCTGTCCGCGACATTGCCGATGGTGCGCGGCTGGGGATTTTCGGGGTGCACGTCGAAGTACTTCGCCATCCACCGAGCGTACAGGGATCGGACGGCGGGTCCGAGCCGCGGCCCGACGGCCATGGAGCCGGCGTCCCCTACCCCGTTTCACCAGGTGGGGGGGCGCTGCTGCGGCCCGGTCACCTCGCTCTCCGGTGTCCTCACGGGCTGAGCCCGCGAGGACACCGGTCCGGGCCCGGGGCGTCGTGCCCCGTCAGTCCGGCAGCGGGCGGGCCTGGACCCCGTGGGCGGGTACTTGCTGGCTGCTCGACGGGAGCATGCGGACCTCGCCCTGGTCACTGATCTCCGCCTGGACGATGCCGGTCTCGTCGGAGTAGACGGGATGCCCGCCGGGGCCGCTGCGGTCCGTACGGGTCACGACCACCACGTCCTGACCGTCCTCGACGCCGTCGGGGATCACCAGCTCGTACCGCTCCGCGTGCATTTCGCTCCCTTCGGCAGCCCGCCCCGCAGCTTCATCATGCGGGCCGAGCGCCGAGACCGCATCGGCGTGCGGTCACAGGGAGTGAGCAGCCTCCCTACGGGCGCGCGTAGGGCCGCGTCATGATCTCCATGTTGTGGCCGTCCGGGTCGTCGAAGTAAGCGCCGCGACCGCCGAAGAGGCGGTTGATCCGGCCGGGTTCGGTGTGGCTCGGATCGGCGTAATAGGTGATGCCGACCGCCTCCAGCCGGGCGATCATGGCGTCGAACTGCGCGACGGGCACGAGGAACGCGTAGTGCTGCGACTGGATCGGCTCGTCGCGCTTCTCGTAGTAGTCGATCGTCACGCCGTTGCCGAGGTCGACGGGCAGGAACGGCCCGAACGGGCGGCCGACCTCCAGCCCCAGGATCGCGGCGATGAACTCGGCCGACAGGCGCCGGTCCCTGGCGTAGACGGCGATGTGGTTCAGCTGGACGGCGGTTGCCGTCGTCGGGTCGTACGACATCAGTGATGTTTCTCCGGGTCTTTGGGATCCGCTGGGAGGGGGCGCCGCACGCGGGGCGCCGGGAGCGAAGACGCGGAGAAGCGGCGGGCCTCGTGCCCGCCTCGCGCTCACGCGGAGGCCGGGAGTCCCACTCGTGTATGGCCCATGGCCGACCCGGCAGTCACGCGAGTGACCGTAGTGCGCGTCCCGGGCCCGGGGCAACGCCATTTCCGGGCCGCCCCTTGTTTCCGGGCCGCTGCCGGCCGGCTGCAGCGCCAGGTGGCCGCGCCGCCGCCTGGCCTGACGGACGGGCGGCCCCGGGGTCGGGTGTCAGGAGAAGAGCCAGCGCGTCTGGCTGTAGCCGCCCTTGCCGAAGCCGAAGGCGGTGCGCGGGGGAACCGCGAAGACCAGGGCCTCGCCCGCGTCGGGATGGACGAACACGCCGTCGCCCACGTCGAAGTGCCATTCGGCGCCGTACTTCGCCTCCCAGGCGGCGGCGAGCTCGCGCAGCCTGCCGGAGTCCGTCACGCGGGCCGCCTCCCCCTCGACGACCAGGTCGAAGCCCTCGTGGAGGGCGTTGCAGCCGGTGGTGAGGATGACGTGCGCGTTGCCCCGGAGGTTCTTGGCCTTGCGCTCCTCCGGGCCCGTGCAGAAATGCAGCGCGCCGTCCGCCCAGACACCGATCAGCGGGGTGACGTGCGGCCGCGCGTCCGGGCGTACGGTCGTCAGCCAGTACAGCTCCGCCTCGGCCAGCCGGGTGACGGCCTGCGACCACGGCACGGCCGTCGCCCGCTCGTCGCTGTAGCGCTCGTCCAGCTCGGTGCGGGGTTCCTTGTCGGGCATGGGGTGTCCTCCTGACGCAGTCGGCTTCCAGCCTGTGCCCTGGTGGCCCGGCCGTCCACCGCGGGCACGGGCGAGGTGCCGAGGGCGGGGGCGGTGGCCATCATGGGAAGGGCGCGTGCCGACAGGCGCACGAGGAAGGGGGACACGATGGAGCTGTTCCCGCCGATCCCGCTCGCCGAGTGGCGGGACACCAAGGAAACCCTGCACCGCTTCGCCCAGATCGTCGGCAAGATCCGCCTCGCGACGAGCGTGCGGCGCAACCACTGGTGGAACGTGCCGTTCCATCTCACCGGACGCGGTATGACCACGCGCCCGACGGGGCGGTCCGACGGCGGTCCGGTCTTCACCATCGACTTCGACTTCGTCGACCACCGCCTCGTCGTCGCGACGCTGGACGGCACGGCGATGTCCTTCCCGCTCACGGGACAGTCCGTGGCCTCCTTCCACCACGAGGTCTTCGCCGCGCTGGCCGCCCTGGGAGTCCGGGTGGAGATCCCCGTCGCCCGTCCGTACGACCTGCCCGATTCCGCCCGGCCGTTCGCCGAGGACACCGAGCACGCGACCTACGATCCCGGCCAGGCCAACCGCTACTGGCAGGTGCTCAGCCAGGTCGCGCTGGTGCTGGAGGAGTTCGCGGCCGGATTCTCGGGAAAGGCCAGCCCGGTACACCACTTCTGGCACAGCCTCGACATCGCCCACACCCGGTTCTCGGGGCGTCACGTCGACCCGCCGTCCGACGCCGACCCGGTGACCAGGGAGGCCTACTCGCGGGAACTCATCAGCTTCGGGTTCTGGTTCGGCGACGACACCTTGGGCGAGCCGGCGTTCTACTCCTACACCGCCCCCGAGCCCGCGGCGCTGACCGATGAGCCGCTCACGCCGGCTTCGGCGCGCTGGGCCGACTACAACGCCGGCCACCTGGCCGTACTGCCGTACGACGCGGCCCGCGCCGAGAGCGATCCCCGTGCCGCCGTCCTCGACTTCTACGAGAGCGCGTACCGGGCCGGAGCCGGGCGGGCGGGCTGGGACACCGCCGGATTCGCCTGTCCCGGTGGCGTCACCGACCCGTGGCGGGCGGTACCGCGTGCCACCTGACAGATCCCGGTCAGTGGAGGTGCTCCTGCCAGTCCGCGGGGACCTTGCCCCGGGGGCCCGGGGTCGGCTGGGAGGCCGGGTGCTCGGTGGGCGGGGGCAGCTGGAGCCCCTCGTAGTACTCCTGGGTCTCGATGTTCCAGAACCAGTCCTCGCCCGGCTCGAAACTGGTCAGGAAGGGGTGACCGGCCTTCCGCGCGTGCTTCGTACCGTGCTGCGAGGGTGAGGAGTCGCAGCAGCCGATGTGCCCGCACTCGGCGCACCGCCGCAGATGCAGCCACCACCCCGGCCCGTCGCCCGTCAGGCACTCCACGCAGCCGTCGCCGCTCGGGACCGCCGTGGGATCGATACCCGGGATCTGGTCGTGCGCCATGGACGTGCCTCCCTGCTGAGGGACGAGGCTCCCGGCAGGTGCCCGGCGGAGCCTCCTGCCATCGTAAGACGAACGCCGACGACCCGATGCGGCCAGGAGCGGCGTGCGCGGGCGGGGGGCGCGGGCCGGCTCCTCCTTCACACGGACGGATCCGCACGCCCCTTGAGCTTGGCCCATACGGTTTCCAGCGCCTGGATGTCCGCGTCGTCGAGCCGGTCGTCGAAGACCTCCCGCAGGGCCTCGCGCCGGGTAGCGTCGGCCCGGGCGAAGGCCGCGCGGCCGTCGGCGGTGAGCGCGACGCACACGGAGCGGGCGTCGGTGGGGGAGGGGAGCCGCTCCACCAGTCCGCGGGCCTGGAGCTGGTCGACCACGCGCGAGACCTGGCTGCGGCTGAGCAGGGTCTTGGCCCCCAGGTCGGAGGCGGCGACCGGCTCGCTCTGCCCGTTCAGCCAGAGCATCACCTCGAACCAGGACAGTGGCAGGCCGTGGGCCCGTGACAGGGCCTGGTCGATCCGGGCGGCGAGCGTGGTGCCCGCCCAGATCAGACCGTAGAAGGCATGATCGCGGGAGGTGAGGTCACCCATGGTGAGGTCGGTACGGGCCATGGGGGAAGCGTACCTGTTTGCGTGTGCGCGCACATATCTCTATGGTGTGTGTGCACGCACATAAACTCACCGCTGTCTGGAGACCCCTCATGAGCACGACCCACAAGACCGTCCTGATCACCGGCACGTCCTCCGGAATCGGCCTCGCCGCCGCCGTGGCGGCCGCGCAGGCCGGCTGGCAGGTGATCGCGACCATGCGCGACACCGGAAAGGCCGGCCCGCTCCGCCGCGCGGCGGCCGAGGCGGGCGTCTCCGACCGCGTCGCGGTCAAGCGCCTGGACGTGGTCGACGCCGGCTCCGTCGCCGGCTGCCTGGAGGAGGTGCTCGCCGAGTACGGCCGCCTCGACGCGGTGGTCAACAACGCGGGGGCCGGCCGGGTCGGCACGATCGAGCAGGGCACGGTCGACGACGTCCGCGCGACCATGGAAGTGAACTTCTTCGGCGTCGTGGAGGTCACCCGCGCCGCCCTGCCGCACCTGCGCGCCTCGCAGGGCCGCGTGATCACGGTCACCAGCGTCGGCGGTGTGATCGGCCAGCCGTTCAACGAGGCCTACTGCGCCGCCAAGTTCGCGGTCGAAGGCTTCATGGAGTCGCTCGCCCCGGTCGCCGCGACCGTCGGCGTCGGCGTCACCGTCATCGAACCGGGCGCGGTGGCCAGCGAGTTCGTCGCCAGCGTGGGCGTGGACGTACCGGCGATGCTCGCCGCCGCCGGCCCGTACGCCCCGGCCCTCCAGGCGTACGTCGACCGCGCGATGAAGACCTTCGCCGAGGCCCAGACCTCGGCCGAGGCGGCAGCTCCGATCGTCGAAGCCCTGACCGCCGAGAAGCCCGCCTTCCGGGTGCAGACCTCCGACTGGGCCCGCGAGTTCGTCGCCGCCAAGCTCTCCGACCTGGACGGATCGGCCGTCCAGACCCAGACGGGCGACTGGATCCGCTGACCGGACCCGGTCTGGGGGGATCTGGGGAGAGCTAGGGAGACAGGGCGACGCCCAGGGAGTCCGCGGCCAGCAGCTTGGGGGCGCCTTCCTCGTAGAAGACGTCGAGTTCCTCGATCCGGAACCCCGCGCCGGTCAGCATGTCGACGACCGGGCGGGTGAGGTGGCATCCGCCGAAGACGCGTTTCTGGACGGGTTCGAGCCGTCGCTGCCAGCGGCGTACGTTCTCGTCCTCCGCGGGGGCCAGCCCGTGTTCGAGGAAGTGCAGGGTCCCGCCCGGCTTGAGGACGCGCCGCAGTTCACGCAGGGCCGCGTCGCCGTCGGGGATGGTGCACAGCGTCCAGGTGGACAGGGCGGTGTCGAAGGTGTCGTCCTCGAAGGGCAACGACTGGCCGTCCAGTCCGGCCCGCCGTACCGGGACGCGCGCGGCCCTGACGCGGCCGGCGGCGAGCCTCCATCCGACATCGGACGGCTCGACCGCGGCCACGCCGGTCACGGCCTGCGGGTAGAAGGGGATGTTGTGGCCCGTACCGAAGCCGATCTCCACGACGTCGCCCGTCAGACCCACGCACACCCGGCGTCTCAGTGGTCGGGCCGTCTTGAGCCCGCAGACGACATCGAGGATCCTCGGCAGGACCTGGTCGGCGTAGAACCCCATGGCTGCCTCCGTGTCTCCGTCCCCTCCCCTCCCGTCCCATCCCAGCATGGCACCGGAGCGGTACGCCGGCCCTGCCGCCGCCCCGGCGGGGTTCCGTAGGGTGGGCGGAGCAGGCCGTTCGGGGAGGTGACGTATGACGCGTACGGGTTCAGGTGCGGGTGACTCGGGCGTGAAGAGGGTGGCGCTGGCCACGGACAAGTTCGGCAGGGAGAAGGACGCCACGCGATGCGCAAGGGGCCGGTGCTCACCGACACCGGCCGCGTCGACAACACGCGCGTGCCCCACCCGGACCTGGCCGGGTACGTCCCCGATGCGCCCGAACCGGCCGTCGCCACAGCGGCGCTCGCCACGGTGGGCACCCCGGCGGGCGGACCGCTGCTGTACGCGCGGGTCGACCTCGCGCCGGCCGGTGACGGGTCCCCGGTGGTGATGGAGCTGGAACTGATCGAGCCCGATCTCTTCCTGACGGCGGCCGAGGGCGGCGTCGAACGGTTCGTGGAGGCCGTCGCCGGGCTGTGAACGCGAACGATGGCCCGGGGTGCGGCCTCGGGTACCGGAGGATGTGAGTACCGTCTGTTCATGCACATCATCGGTCCGACGCAGCAGCGGGGGCATGTACTTCTCGTCGCGGGGGATGCCGCCGTGCGTCGCCGCACGGTTCAGGTGGCGCCGAGTGCGAACCTGGCGGCGCTCGGGGTGGTGCCCGTCTCCGCTCTGCTGAACAGCGGCGTTCCCAGCGACACGACGTATCTGGACGGGGTCCGGGACCCGAACACGGCGCTGACGCGGCTGCGTACGGCCGCTGCCACGCCGGGACCGCTGCTCGTCTACCTGTCGGGCCGGCTCACGGTCGACCGCCGAAGCCGTCGGCTCCACCTCGCCCTGGCGGGGACGACGGACGCCTCGGTCCGCTACACGGCGCTGCCCTGGGAGTGGCTGGGCGCGGAGCTGGGCGCCCGCCCTCCCGGGCTGACCACCGTGCTGCTCGACCTCGCGGCGGACAAGGCGGCGTGGCCGCTGCTGCAGGAGTACGGCAGCCTGCCCGCCTCTCCCTCCGCCGAGGTGTACGGAGTGGTCTCCCCGCCCGGTTTCGCCGGCGGCGGGAACGTCGTGAGCAGCTATACGCGGCACTGGATCGACCAGCTCCGCAGCAGCCCGTCCCGGCCGGCCAACCTGCAGCTGCACGTCCTCGCGGTGGGCGCCGCCGCGCTGCCGCCGGGTGCCCTCGTCCTGCCCACCGCCCGCGAGCTCGGCGCGCCGGCTCCGGCTCCGGCTCCGGTTGCGGCTGCGGTTCCGGTTCCGGGGCGCACCGCTGACGGCGCGTCCCACCAGGCCGTCCCGGTCGGGCAGCGGGAAGCGGCACTGGGTCCTCGACCGGCCGCCACCGCCACCGCCGCCGTGACCGCGGCCGTCCAGGACCCGCGGCCGCACATCCATTCCCTGGCCACCTCCGGCCGGCACCTGGAAGCGGCGACGCTCGCGCGGGCATGGGAGCAGCACGCCTTGCAGACGTACGGGTTCACCTCCCCGGAGACGGTCCAGTGGGTGGAGATCCGCGCCGATCTCGCCCGTATGGCGGGAGACTTCCGGCTGGCGACCCGGCTGTGGACCGGCGTCGGCCGGACCCGGCTGGCCTACCAGCCCCCGGACGCGGCCGAAGTCCACGCGGCGGCCGCCGGCGCCCTCTACTGCTGGACGCAGCTGAAGGACGAGGCGGCGGTCCGCGACGCCGGCACCGAACTCATGGACCTGCTGCGCTCGCTGCCGTCGGTCGATCCCAAGTACCTGCATCTGGCACAACAGCGGCTGGAACTCCTGCACCGCGCACCGAGCCACCGCTGACGGCCGGTCAGGATTTACGGGGTCATGGCCTGGCCACCGATCCCCGGGGCGCCGCCGAGCTGCCCCTGCCACCAGGTCTGCATATCGCGAGGGTGCATGGCCGCCCAGGCCGGGGTCCGCTCGACCTGGGCGCGGCCGAGCCGGCGGGCCAGCGCGACCAGCTCCCGTCCGGCGGCGCCGCGCGCGTCCTGATAGCCGCGCAGCAGTTCCTCGAAGGAGTCGCAGCGGCGCCAGATGCCGGCGACGGCGGTGGCGTCCTGGAGGGCCTTGGCGGCTCCGCTCGTGTTGTGCGGGCGTACGACGCTGGCCGCGTCCCCCACGAGCAGCAGCCGGCCCGCGGTGGTGCGCGCGGTCTCCAGGTCGTAGATGGGCTGGACGAAGGTGTCCGCCGGGTCCGTCAGCCCGAGCGCCCGCCCCCAGTACGGCGGGAACTCCCGGTCGAGCAACGCGCGGAGCTGCCGGGCGAGTTCGGGGGTCAGGGCGCCCGGGGGGAAGCTCGTGGGGTCGTCGAAGCGCAGCCGTCCGTCCAGCGGTGGCGGGGCGTACAGCACCCAGTTCACGCGGGGCCCGTCCGGTCCCGGGATGCGGTAGATGACGCACGTACCGCCGGGGAAGCAGACGGTGGTGACCGCGTCCGGGGCCGAGTCCGCTGCCGGGTCCGCACCGCCGCCGATCTCTGCCAGCCGCGCGGCGTCGAAGTTCCCCCGCCAGCACACGTATCCGGCATAGTGCGGCCGGGATTCGGGGCAGACCGCCTCGCGGACCACGGAGCGGTACCCGTCCGCGCCGACGACGAGGTCGTACGTCTCGACGCCGCCGCCCGCGAGCCGCACCTCTGCGGCCGCGGCACCGGTTCCGGTCCCGATTCCGGCCACGCCCGTCACCGTCTCGCCCTGCCGGTAGACCACCGAGTCCGGGACCGACTCCCGCAGCCCGCGCCAGAGCAGGCCCCAGTGGTAGGAGTGGAACGGGAACGGCTGCTCCCAGATCACCCGCCCAGCCGCCTCCTCGGGGTCCCGGACCACCCAGCGGCGCCGCTCCAGCCGGTGCGCGGCGATCCCCTCGGGTAACGCCCCGCTCGCGCCGAGCTCGCCGGCCCGCTCGTTGTTGATGCACAGCCCCACGCCCCGGTCCGCGAGCCGCCCGCGCGTGCGCTCCAGCACCACGACCTCACCGGCGCCCGCTCGCGCCGCCGCCGTGGCCAGTGCGCAGCCCGCGATGCTCCCGCCGACCACGGCGACCGTTCCGCCCCGCATAACCGCCTCCTGCTCCCCGTGATCCGCTGCCCGGGGGCGCCACACGATCCGGCGCGGCCCCGGAGCGGAAACCGGGGCGGGGTGGCGGGCGTCTCACTCCTGGGGCGGAGTTCATGTCAGGGGTGGAAGGGCAGGGGGCGTGGCCGCTCGTCGCGGTCCTGCCCGTCGTCGCCGCGGCGGCCGTGTTCGGCTGGGCCCACTGGTGTTACGCGGGCCCTTCGTCGCCTCCGACCCCCGCCGCGTTGGCGGTCGGTACGGTCCTGCTCGTCGCCGCCTGTGTGGCGTACTTCGTACGCGTCGGCGGCAGTGGCGGTCTCTTCGGCGGACTCCTGCTGGCCGTGGGCATGCTGCTGGCCGTGGCGGCCGCGGATCAGACGGCGGCGCGGGGAGCGGTCACCACCTGTGTCGTGGGCGAGGTCCGTACGAAGGTCCAGGACTCTTTCGGCGAGGGCGCTCCCTCCGGCAAGACCGTGTACCGGCTCGTGCTGCGGTGTCCCGGCGGCTACCCCGTCGAGCTCAAGGACGACCGTCCCATCGCCTCCGTGGGAGAGGAGGTCCGGGTCGCCTACGATCCCCGGCGCCGGGTGTCTCCGGCGGTGGAGGGGGAGACCTCGCCGTGGAGTGCCGTGTTCTGGGCCGTGCTTCTCCTCGCCCTCAGCACGGTGATCGCCGCGCGAAGGCGCGCCCCGGAGGCGTCGTCGTGATCAGGCCCGGCCGAACCAGTCCTGGTCGTCGGCCCATTTCCACCCGGCCGGGCCCGTCGGCCTGGGGACCGTACGGCCGGCGCGCATCCATTCACGCACCAGCCGGTCGTAGATCGGGGAGCCGGACTCGGCCGGGGACGGCCCGGGCGGTCGCGGGATCCTGGCTCTGTCCTGGGCGGCGAACGTCGTCTCGTGCATACGTGGCTCAACGATTCTGCGGCCCCGACTGTGGCGGTGCGTGACCGTTTCGTCACCTGCCGGGGGTTATGGTCGGCGGGCCGGGAGGAGGCGAGCGGTAATGAGCGAGAGCGTCGAGGAGTTCATGATGCGGTCGGGCCAGGAGTGGGGTGCCGCGTACGCCGCTTCGGGCGCGGCCGCGGCGGTCGTGGCGGCGACCACTGCGGCGACGATCCCGATCTGCACCGAGTCCGGGTCCGGGTCCGGGTCCGGGTCCTAGGTCGTGTCGTCGACGTCCCGTTCGGCCGCCGGCATTCGCCGAGGGTGGCGCCCGTGTGTGCTCGGCGGTGCGGTGTTCGCCGTCTGCATGGCCGGCACCACGCTTCCGACCCCGCTCTACGGCCTCTACCAGGAGAAGTTCGGGTTCTCCGAGCTGATGGTGACCGTCGTGTACGCCGTGTACGCCTTCGGGGTCATCGGCGTACTGCTGCTGGTGGGCAACGCCTCGGACGCCGTGGGCAGGCGGCCGGTGCTGCTTGCGGGCCTCGGGTTCGCGGCGGCGAGCGCCGCCTGTTTCCTGTGCGCCACCGGGCTGGGCTGGCTGTACGCGGGGCGGCTGCTGTCGGGATTCTCCGCCGGCCTGTTCACCGGGGCCGCCACGGCGTACGTGATGGAGCTGGCACCGTCCGGTGGCGCCTCCCGGGCCACGTTCGTGGCCACTGCCGCCAACATGGGCGGGCTGGGCTGCGGTCCGCTGCTCGCCGGGGTGCTCGCCCAGTACGCCCCCTGGCCGCTGTACCTGCCCTTCGTCGTGCACCTCGTACTCGTGGCCGGCTCGGCCGCCGTCCTGCTGCGGCTTCCCGAGACCGTCCGGGAGCGGCGGCCGCTGAGCACCGTACGGCCGCAGCGGCCCGGCCTGCCCGCGCAGGTGCGGGCGGTGTTCGGGCCCGCGGCGATCGCGTCGTTCGTGGGGTTCGCGCTGTTCGGGGTGTTCACGTCGGTCAGCCCGGCGTTCCTCGCGCAGTCCCTGGGCGTCGACAACCACGCCGTGAGCGGGCTGGTCGTCGCGCTGGCCTTCTTCGCCTCGACCGCCGGCCAACTCGCGGTCGGGCGCGTCGGGGTGCAGCGGTCGCTGCCGATCGGTTGCGCCGGGCTCTTCGCCGGGCTGGCGCTGCTCGCGGGCGCGCTGCGGTGGGACCTGCTGGCGCTGGTGGTGCTGAGCGCGGTCGTCGGCGGCGCCGGGCAGGGGCTGGCGTTTCGCGGGGCGCTGGCCGCGGTGGCCGGGGCGTCTCCCCCCGAGCAGCGCGCGGCGGTGATCTCGACGCTGTTCGTGGTGGCGTACGCGGGCATCTCGGTGCCGGTGATCGGCGTCGGGGTACTGGCGGGTCCGATCGGCCTGGAGGGAGCCGGGCTGGTGTTCATCGGCTGCATGGCCGTACTGGTCTCGATCGCGGGCGTCTACCTGCTCCGGCGGCCGGCGACCGGTGGGGCGGGAGCCGGGTAGGCGTCAGGTGACCGGCTCGATGAGGAAGCGCTGTCCCTCCGCGTCCCGCGCCGTGCACGGCGACTGCTGAACCGGTGTACGCAGCCGTACGGCGTCCTGTGCCACGGTCAGGCACATGCCGGTGTGCGTCGGCACGATCCGGAACTGCCGGCCCGGAGCTTCGGGCACCGCCTCGATGCGGAACTCGATCCAGTCGTGCGGGGTGCAGTAGTCGTCCCCGGCCCGCGCGCCGGCCTCCTTGGACGCGTTGATGATCCCCATGCATCCGATGCCCGCCACCGGGTGATGGGTCTGGACGCGGTGCGTGCCGGATGCTCCCGGCACCAGGGACATCGGCGGGAACGCCGCCGCGCACGCGTCGAGGTACAGGGAGCCGTCCCCGTCGGCGAGTTCGGACAGGCACAGGCCCGAGCGGCTCGCCCGGATCCGTACCGGCCCGGCCGCGACCGCCGCATCCGTGGTCCCCGTACTCCCCGTGGCCCCCGAGGCGTGCCGCGGGCCGTCCCGCCGGGTCCCACCGGCGTCCGCACCGGCCTGCCCCCGTACCAGCGCGCCGGTGAGCAGCAGGGCGGCCACGGTGAGCAGCACCACGGCCCCCGCGACCCAGCGCACGTGGCTGCGCCACCACCCCTGCCGGAGGCCCGGCCGGTCCGTCGGCCGGTCCGTCGGCGGCTCCGCCGGGCGGTCCGTGTCCTCCAGCGCGTGGTACGCGGCCAGCCACTCGCCGACCGCCTCCTCCCGGTCGGCCAGACACACCCGGAGCAGCGCGACCACCACGTCCTCCCGTGGCGCCGTGTCGCGTGCCAGCGCACCGGCCACCGTGCTCCGCGACAGCTGCAACCCGAGCCGCGCCGCCTCGGCCTCCAACTGCCGCAGGCTCAAGCCGCTGTGCTCCTTCAGCCCGCGCAGCGCGGCGACGTACGCGGCCGCCGTGACCGGGCCGACCGGAGCCCGTGGCGGATGGTGCTCCGGGGTGATGTCCACGCGACCCTCCCGACCGGCTCCGGCGACGTTGCGGGTAACTCTGGCCGGACCGCCCCGCGGCCTCCAAGACCAGATCGCGCCGATGTCCGGGACAGCCGTCCGACCAGTCCGGACAGCGCCTCCCTGTCCGGGACGCGACGGGACGCCCGGACGGCCTTGTCGCGGTCCCGGCCGCTTGGCGAGAGTTGCCGCCGTCCGAGGCGACCCGGCCTCGACGGCAGAGCGGAGACACAGATGAAGAAGATCCTCGCCGTGACCGTGGCCACAGCGGGACTGGCACTCTCCGGGCTCGTGCTCCCGGCGGTGGCCACCGCGGCCCCCACCGGCACGGGCACCGGCTCGCAGGCCGCCGCCTGTTCCAAGTGGATCGACTACACCGACCGCGGCCGCGCCCACGCCAGCTGTCCCGGAGTCGACGTCAAGGTCACCGTGAAGTGCGCGAACGGACGCACGTACGGCAGCGCGCCCTGGCGCTGGGAGTACAACAAGGCCGAATGCCCCAGGGGCATCGGCGCGACCAGCATGTCCGTCCAGACCCGCTGAGCCCGGGCACCACGTGATCCGGAAGGGACGGCACGGGGGCGTCCCTTCCGGATCAGCCCGCCCGGCCGTGGGCGGTGACCGGTACCGCTCCTCACGGTGGTGTGCTGCCGGGCAGCGGTCGGTACGGGGGTGTGCCCGATGCCGTCATTTCTGGGCGTGCTGGCCCAGGTAGAAGAGCAGCCAGATGAACCCGGCGAACACGTGGGTTCCGAAGATGTAGAAGAAGGCGCGCAGTGCGACGCCCTTCTCCTTCCAATTCTCGTGCTCCGCCGCCGCGTTCTTCTCGGGCTTGTCGTCCGTCATGACTGCTGCTCTCCGCTTCTCGTCGTCCGGGGGCCTGGAATCCGTAACTCGCGAATTGCAGAACTCTGCAAGTCTAGCCTCGGGTGAGGTGCCACTGCTGCTCCGCGATCGCGTCGCAGCCGGCCTGGACCAGGCCGTCCGCGGGGACCATGCCGACCGCTGCCGGTCGACGACGGCCAGGACGGCGGTCACGACGAGCGCGGCCAGGGACGCACCGGCCAGGCCGCGCCGCCGCGCGGCGGCGCCCGCGCCCACGGGTACCGGCGCCGAGGGCGAGCGCGAGCTTCCGCACCGTCAGCCCGGCGGTGAGGTCGACCAGGAACCTCACCGGCCGACTGGAAATGAGTCGCGGTGACGTGCCGACTCTGACAGGCTGGCGCGTCGGCAGACCGGCCCCGAGGGCCGGCGGTTCTACAGGAGTTCAGCGATCGTGATCCCGCCCCGCCTGGCCCCGCTGCTGCAGCAGTTCGACTTCGCGCGCGAGCGCCTCACCCACCGCATGACCGGGCCCGTCATGGACAGCGGCGACGGGTCGGACACCGAGGTCGGCCCCATGACCGACGAGGAGCTCTTCTGGGAGCCGGTGCCGGGCTGCTGGTCGGTGCGGCGGCGTACGGACGGGCCCGGGCCGCGTGCGACCCTCCTGGCCGGCGCAGGGGACTGGGGGCGCGACGCCGCGGCGTACCCGCACCCCTGGCCGCCGCCCTTCACCACCATCGCGTGGCGCCTGAGCCACCTCAGCGAAATGCTGACCCTGCGCGCCGACCACACGGCCGGCAGCCGCGTTCTTACCCGCGACGACCACCCCGTCAGCGGGGGCGCCGCGGAGGCCGTCGCGGCCTTCGACACCGGCGCCGCCGCCTGGCGCAAGGCACTGCTGAGCGTCGACGACGCCGCGCTCGACACCGTGGGGTACTGCACGTACCCGCACGGCAGCGACGCGGAGGAACCCTTCATCGACATCGCGTGGTGGGTCAACCAGGAGCTGCTGCACCACGGCGCCGAGATCGCCCTGCTCCGCGACCTCCACCGCGCACGACAGCGGTGAGGACCCTGGCGGGGCGGCGCTCGTGATGCGATCAGCCGGTTCCCTCCATACGATGAACGTGGATTTTTGTGCCAGGCCCTGAAGCGGGCGTACCCCGGAGCGGTCCATGACCCCCCATAGGTCCACGCGGTCGGTGACCGCGGACGACTTGCTGACCAGACTCGGGCGGCTCACGGCCCAGGCGAGGGAAGGGGCGGAGCTCCAGCGGGCTCGCGTGGAGCTGGCCGAAGCCCTGCAGCGGGAGATCCTGCCCGCCTCGCTCCCGGGCGTGCCGGGGTTGCGCGCAGCGGCCCGGTACGCCCCCGCCCGTCACGGCCTGAGCATAGGCGGCGACTGGTACGACGGCTTCCAGCTGCCCGGGGGCGCTCTGGGGTTCTCCATCGGTGATGTGGAAGGCCATGACGTCGAGGCGGCCGCCTTCATGGGGCAGGTGCGGATCGCCGTACGCGCGGTGGCCGCTGCCGCCGCCGACCCGGGCGAGGTACTGAGCCGGGCCAATGACCTGCTGCTCTCCGTGGACTGCGATCTCTTCGCCACCTGCACGTTCCTCCGCTTCGACCCCGCCACGTGGGAGATCCAGAGCGCCCGCGCCGGCCACGTGCCCGGGGTCTGGGCCACGATCGACGGCGAGCACGGCATCGTGGAGGACGAGGGCGGCCTGCCGCTGGGCATGCTGCCGGGTTCGGAGTACGCCGTGACCCGACGCCGCCTGGAGACGGAGGGTTCCTTCGTCCTGGTCACCGACGGCGTGGTCGAAGGCCCGTCGTTCCCGATCGAAGCGGGCCTGGCGCGCGTGGCCGAGGTGGTCAGGACGGGAGCCGGGACGGACCCCGGTCACCTCGCCGCCGAGGTGATGAAGGTCGCCGACTCCACCGGCCACCAGGACGACGCCGCGGTGCTCGTGCTGCGCCATGAGGCCGTTCGGGCCCGAGCCGGATGACGTGGAGCGCGCCGTAGCGCGTGTCACGCTCCCTCGGCGGGCCCGTGCTGTTGTCTGATGAAGTGATGCGCACCGAGGCCTTCCGACGTCTGTGCCTGGCGGTGCTCCGGATCCTTGCCGTCGCCGTCGCCTACTACGCGGGCGGACGGGTCGGCCTGCTCCAGCAGGTGGTGATCGAGGGCGCGACCGCCACGCCCTTGTGGCCGCCCACGGGTATCGCCCTCGCCTGCCTGCTCTGGATGGGGATCCGCGTCTGGCCGGGGATCGCCCTCGGTGCCTGCCTCGTCATCCAGTCGATCAGCCCGATCGACCTCGTCGGTTTCGGGATCGCCGCGGGCAACACCCTCGCTCCCGTCTGCGCCTGCCTGATGCTCCGGCGGGTCGGCTTCCACATCGAGCTGGACCGGTTCCGGGACGGTGTGGCCCTGGTCTTCCTGGGCGGCCTGGCGCCGATGCTGATCAGTGCCACCGTCGGAGCCTGGGTGCTGGTACTCGCCGACAGCCTGCCGCAGAGCGGCTTCTGGACCGTGTGGTGGACGTGGTGGGCGGGCGATGCCATGGGCGTGCTCGTCATCACGCCGCTGCTCCTGGTCCTGCGCAGGGCCACCTTGCCCCAGGACGCCTACCGGTGGGTCGAAGCGGCCGTCCTGCTGGTCTCCGCCTTTGCCGTCACCCTCCTGGCGACCACGAGCCAGCTGGCGCTGCTCTTCCTCGTCTTCCCGCTCCTCATCTGGGCCGCCCTGCGCTTCCAGCTGGAGGGGAGCGCGCCCTGCATGCTGCTCGTCTCCGTGATGGCGAACGCGGCGGCCATCGACCAGAGCGGTCCTTTCGACGACCACACCCTGGTCGAGGCCATGGCCAACCTCCAGGCGCTCAACGGCTGCGCGGCATTGACCTCGCTGCTGCTGTCGGCGCTCGTCACCGAGCAGAACTCCATCCGCCTGAGGATCGAACAGGCGTGTCAGGAACTGGCCGAAGTGGTGGACCGGCTGGCGCCGGGGAGGGGGGCGACCAGCTGGCCGCCGCAAGAGGAGGACCGTCCGCGGCCGCGCGGCGGTGGCGGATAGCCCTGCATCCGGCCCGCCGCCCCGGACGCCGACCGGTTCGTGATCGGCGGGTCGACTTCAGCAGGGGGTCGCCATCAGCAGGGGGTCGACGGTCCGTTCTGCCGCGTGAGGTTGTCGTTGGACATCCAGCCCGACGTCTTCGTGCCTTCGATCCGGACGTAGGCCCACTTGTTCCCGTACCAGGGAGGTGCGGCGGAACGGCGAGGTGCCCTCCACGGCCGCGTACAACGTCATGCCCAGCGGCCAGATGTCGGAGGCCGGACCGGGCTCCCTGCCCTGCGCGCGCTCCGGCGGCAGATAGTCGGGGGACCCGACGATCTCACCGCTGCGGGTCAGCTTGGCCATGGCGTCGTCGTCGGAGGCCTCCATGCTGGCTATGCCGAAATCGGTGAGCACGACCCGGCCGCCAGGCTCCAGCAGCACGTTCCCCGGCTTCACGTCCCGGTGCAGCACGCCGGCCCGGTGCGCCGCGTCCAGGGCGTCCATCAGCTCGGCGCCGATCGCCGCGGCCTCGTGCGGCTCCAGCGCGCCGCGTTCCGTCAGGACGTCGTCGAGCGAAGGCCCGCCGACGAGTTCCATGACGATGACCGGCAGGCCCTCGTCGTCGGTCACGTCGTGCACGGTGACCACGCCGCGGTGCCGGATCCGGGCGGCGGCCTGCGCCTCCCGTTGCATCCGGGCGCGCAGATCGGCCAGTTCGGCGGCGGAAGCGTCGGTGTAGGCCCGCAGTACCTTGACCGCGACTTCCCGGTTGAGCAGCTCGTCAACGGCCCGGGCGACGACTCCCATGCCGCCCCGCCCGACCATCGCGGTTACCCGGTAGCGGCCTCCGAGGACCTTGCCGACCAGCTCTCCGTCGTTCGCATCCCCCGTCGGCACCGCACGCTCCGCTCCACTGCTGCTCGTCCGCCACGCGTCGATCGCCTACCCGGCGGGCACAAGAGCAGAGGAGTGATCGCGAAGGGAACGCAGGGCCAGGGCCGAGCCCCGGACGTGGCGTCAGGGCCGGTCGTACCAGGCGAACGCCGTGATGCGCCAGCCCTCCGGGGTGCGGACGAACTGGATGGTCTTGGTCCCGCTGCCCTCGAACGGCTCGCCGTCCAGGACTCCGGACTTGCGGTACTCGCCGAACCGGGACGCGATGTCGCCCTCGATCTCGGTCCGTTCGGAGGTCTCCCACTCGGAGAACTCGACCAGCCGGCCGTCGGCCAGCAGTTTCTCTCGGGGCTCGATGAACTCCTCCACGGTGTAGGCCGTGAGATCCGGGCCGGTCTTGACGATCACGCCACCGGGGAGGACGAGTCGGCGGATCCGGGCGACATCGGCGGACTTGCCGCCACGATTGTCGAAGGCACCGAAGAACTCGGCGGTCACCTGGTCTATCTCGGTCTTGGACATGGCGCGACGGTAACACCGGAGGGGCGCCCGGTAGAGGCGGTCTCGGCGAGCCGGGGCGCGTGACGCTGTTCGCCGCCGGCCTGCCCCGAGGCGCCTGCGCCGCCCGACGCCTGCGCCGACCCGCGTTGTCAGTGGTCGCGCCTATGTTCAGTCGTGTCCCGCCGATGTGGCTCGGACGCCCCCTTGGTGCATAGGAGATGGTGCGTTGTCAGATTGGGAGAGGTCGAGCACGGCCCGGGTGATGACACCCGCGCGGCCGCGCAAGCTCGCCAAGGTCCCGTTCGTCGAGCTGGCCGACGGACGCGTGCAGGGAGTGGTGTCCAGCGGTTCGGACATAGAGCGGGTCTATGTCTCGTCGGTGGCGGCCGGCAGCTACGCGTTCGCCTGCAGCACCAACAACAACCGGCCCTGCGGTGGCGCACGGGGCTCGTTCTGCAATCACATCCGTGCCCTGATCACCGAGGCGGTGCTGCAGTACGGTGCCGAGCGCGTGGCCCGCTACCTGAGGGTCGAGGCCGCCGCCGGGGAGCCGAGCGCCCAGAGCATCACCGCCGACATGATCAGCGCACGTCCGCCGCAGGGGGACACCAAGGCCGCCGCGCCCGTCTTCAGCCGGTTCCTGCGCCACCTGGCCTACCTGGAACTCGCGCCGACCACCACGCCGTTGCCGGAGATGCAGTGGTTCCCGCCGACCAGGGCGGTGGCGTGATGCGCGCGGACCTGCTCGCCGAAACCGTCTCCGGGCTCGATGAGGCCCTGGCCGCCGTCGACGCCTTCGACCGGGCCCTCGTCGCCGGTCTGCTCCGTCCCCAGCCCGCCCAGGCCGCCGGCCTGACGGAACTCGCCCACGCCGTCGCGGGAACGCCGCTGGCCTCCACGGTCGCCGAGGCGGCCGAGAAGGCGGCCGCCGGAGCAGCGGGGGAGGACCACTTCCTCGCCCTCGCCGCCGCCCGCACCGCACTCCTCGGCTCCGTCCACGACGCGCTGACGACCCGCGTCGAGGAGGCCACCGGCCGCCCCCGCGGCGAGGAGAGCCTCCCCGCGCCGGGTGAGCGGCAGCCGGTGAACCTGCTCGCCGCCGCCCGTTCCTGGCTCTGCGACCTGGCGCGCACCGGATGGCAGGGCATCGACCACGACGTGGTCTCCGGGTCGGCGCAGGTCGTCTCCGCGATGCTTCCGGACCCGGCGCTGCGCCGCCTGGCCACGCTCCTCGACGGCTTCGCCGCCGAACTCGCCGCGTCCTGCCCGGGCGCGACCCTGGAGCGCGTACCGGCACGCCGCTGGGCCGACCTGTGGTCGCGCGCGATGTTGCTGACGCTGCCGGGTGCGGCCGATGCGCACCTGACCGGTACGGTCACCGGCCGGCTGCTGCCCCTCGGCGTCGACGTGCAGGAGCACGCGACCGCCGTACAGGCCCAGGTCCACGCGGTGTTCGAGCCCGCGGACGGCGGCGCGCCCCGTCTGGTGCGTGCCGGCGTGTCGGTGCCGAAGCCCGACACGGTCGTCGGAGCCGGCCTCTGGCAGCTGCTCCGCCCGCACATGTCGCTCCTGGCAGCCGTCGGCGAGGGCCGCTCGATGGAGATCACCGACATGCCGGCCACCGCGGAGGGCGACCTGGTCTGGAGCGACGGGCACGCACGCCCGGGCGAGCCCGCCGACGCCTTCGCCACGGCCCGTGTCGCCCTGCCGACCGCCACCGAGGCACCGACCGCACCGCTGGACCGGCACCCGGCGCGTATCTCCGTACCCGTGTTCCTGGAGGGCTACGCCGCCCAGACGGAGGACGACGCACTGACGTTCACCGTCGCCGGACACCCGCTGGCCGTCGACACCGACCGGATCCCGACCGCCGGACCGCTCACCCCCGAAGCCGTCGCGGCCTCCGGGGCGTGCATCGGGCTGCTCCGCTGGGACGCGGGGACGTACCGGATCCAGCCGCTGGCCGTCGAGACGACCGTACGGAAGAAGGCCGTCGCGATCCACGCCGGAGGCTGGGCCGGGGGCACCACCGACAAGGCCGGGGTCAGGGCCGAGAAGGCCGCCACCGATGCCGTGGCCGTGCTGCGGGAGCGGGCCGGAAGGCTGCTGCGGAAATGACGGAGCACATGACCGGACCCGCGGTGGACCCCGACGAGAACCGTCGGCAGGTCCTGTACTGGCGGCTCCTCGCCCGCCTCTTCGACCCGGAGGAGCAGGCCGCACTGGAATCGGCGAGCCTCGCCGTCGTCGAGGACATCGGTCTGCCGTCCTCGCTGCTGGACCCGCAGGCCTCCGTCGACTCCGTCGTGCAGCGACACCCGGAGCTGGCCGCCGAGTTCGACGGTCTGATGGCGCCCGAGCCGGACGAGGGCGGTGCACGCGACCGCGCCGCCGAAGTCCGGCGCGCGGCGCTGGTGTCGAAGGTGCTGCTGAACGTCTTCGCCTCCGGCTCCGGCACGGTCACCGCCGGGCAGCTGACGCGCTGGCAGTCCGACGCGGCCTGGCTGGAGCGCGCCCTCGGGTGCGGGCCCGGCGAGCTGCGCGGCGGCCGCGCCGGGGGAGCGGGCGCGGGAAGGGGAGTCGGCCCGACCGGCACCGGCGGGCGTGGCACGACGCCCGATCTCAGCAGACTGATTCCGGAGATCGGCCCGGAACTCGGCGCCATCGAGGCCGACCTCGTCAAGCGGATGCGCCTGCGCGAGGTGCTGGCCGACTCCAAACTCGCCGCACAGCTGACCCCGAGCATGTCACTGATCGAGCAGCTGCTGCGGGACAAGAACAACCTCTCGGGCGTGGCCCTGGCCAACGCCAAGGCCCTGATCCGCCGCTTCGTCGACGAGGTCGCCGAAGTACTGCGCACCCAGGTGGAGAAGGCCACGGTCGGCGCCCTGGACCGCTCGATTCCGCCCAAGCGGGTGTTCCGCAACCTCGACCTCGACCGCACGATCTGGAAGAACCTCACCAACTGGAGCCCGGACGAGGAGCGGCTGTACGTCGACCGCCTCTACTACCGGCACACCGCCCGCAAGACGACACCGCAGCGGCTGATCGTCGTCGTGGACCAGTCGGGGTCGATGGTCGACTCGATGGTGAACTGCACCATCCTGGCGTCGATCTTCGCCGGGCTGCCGAAGGTGGACGTCCACCTCATCGCGTACGACACGCAGGCGCTCGACCTCACCCCGTGGGTCCACGACCCCTTCGAGACCCTGCTGCGCACCAACCTCGGCGGCGGCACCGACGGCACGGTCGCCATGGCGCTGGCCCAGCCGAAGATCGCGGAGCCCCGCAACACCGTCGTCGTGTGGATCTCCGACTTCTACGAATGGCAGACCGAGCCGCTGTTCGAGTCGATGGCCGCCATCCACCGCTCCGGAGCCAAGTTCATCCCGGTCGGCTCGGTGACCAGCTCCGGCCGCGGCAGTGTCAACCCGTGGTTCCGGGAGCGCTTCAAGGACCTCGGTACGCCGGTGCTCTCCGGCCACATCCGCAAGCTCGTCCACGAACTCAAGACGTTTCTCGCTTAGAAAGGCCCTGTTATGTCCGACATGTTGCGCGCCCCCGCCGAAATCAAGTTCGCCGAGGAACTGGACTGGCTGGAGTCCATCGACGACAACCCCAAGCCCTTCTCCTGGCGCCTGTCACCCAAGATGGTCCGCCTGTTCATCCTGGGCTCCGAGCGTTCCGACGGCCTGGACCGGGAGATCTCGCAGAAGTGGTTCGGCGACCGCAGTTTCGTCGAGCGCTCCATCGTCACCCTGGCCTCCGACCGCGGGCTGCTGCTCATCGGCGACCCCGGCACCGGCAAGAGCTGGCTGGCCGAGCTGCTGTCCGCCGCGATCTCCCGCAACTCCACGCTGGTGGTGCAGGGCACGGCCGGCACCACCGAGGACCACATCAAGTACTCCTGGAACGTGTCCATGGTCATCGCCAAGGGCCAGTCGCGGGAGTCGATGATCCCCTCGCCGATCATGACCGCGATGGAGACCGGCACGATCGGCCGCTTCGAGGAACTCACCCGCTCCACCAGCGACGTCCAGGACGCGCTGATCTCTATCCTGTCCGAGAAGTACCTCTCGGTCCCGGAACTGGACAGTGACGGCATCGTCTTCGCCAAGCCCGGCTTCTCGATCATCGCCACCGCCAACAGCCGCGACCGGGGAGTCAACGACCTGTCCTCGGCGCTCAAGCGCCGCTTCAACTTCGTCCGCATCCCGGTGGTGACGAACAAGAAGAGCGAGGCGGAGATCGTCCGCTTCCGCACCGAGGAACTGCTCCGCCGCCACCAGCTCGAACTGGACGTGCCGCCGACACTGCTCGACGTGCTGCTCCAGAGCTTCGCCGACCTGCGCGCCTCGGCGGCCGCGGCGGGCAGCGACGACGAGAAGCTGGAGTCCGCGCTGTCCACCGCCGAACAGATCGGCGTGCTGGAGGACGCGATCCTGCACAGCGACTTCTTCGGCGAGCGTGCCCTGACCGCCCACGCGCTGGCGTCCTCGCTCGTCGGGTCACTGGCCCGGCGCGAGCCCGAGGACCTGGCCATCCTCAACAAGTACCTGCACGGCGTCGTCGAGCCGCGCAGCAAGGAGGAGGGCGGATGCTGGCCGGAGTTCCTGGAGGGCGGCCGCGACGCGATCGCCACCCTGTCGTGAGCAGCACCCACGAGGGAACCTTCGAGGCGCTGCGCGGGCAGCTCCAGGAGGCCGCCGGGACGTTCGCCGACGGGCCCGACGCCCTGGAGGGCATCCTCCTCGGCATCGTCGACGACGTCGACCGCGCGGTGCGTGAGCCACTGGAGATCTTCCCCGTCTGCCACCACTCGCCGGCCTCGGCGGTCGCGATGGCGCGCCGCCTGCGGGAGAAGCAGCCCAAGGTCGTGTACCTGGAGCTGTGCGAGGACATGGCGCCGCTGCTGACCGAGCTGCGCAACTGCAAGCTCCCGGTGGCGGTCCAGGCGTTCGCGACCGAGACCGACGGATTCCCGGCCGAGTGGTCCCCGCTCTCGGTGGTCGCACCGATCACCGAGGCCTCGGCCGAGTACCAGGCGATCGCGTACGCACTGGACACGCCGGGCGTCGAACTGGTCCTCGTCGACCGTTCCTCGGACCACGTCTTCCAGTGGGACGCGCGCGGGACGCACCCCGGTGAGACCGCCGATGCCGATGCCGACGCGCCGCCCGCCGACGAGGAGGCCGCACTGCACGGCGACGCGGTCGGGGTGGAGATCGGTGACCTCCGGCCGCGCTTCGCCGAGCTGGAGGAGCACCTGCTGCGTCACGGCAAGGTGCGGCACTGGTCGGAGTGGTGGCACCAGTACGTCGAACTGCCCCTCGGCGACAGCGACCACGACACCTACCGACAGGTCATGCTCCTGATCGGCAGCCTGTTCCGGCGCCTCGCCCCCGGCGATCCGGGGCGCGTGCGCGTGGACGAGGACCGCGAGCGCTACATGTGGACCAGGATGCGCGAGCACCTGGCCGCCACCGGCACCGATCCCGCGGACTGCCTCTACGTCTGCGGCGCCTTCCACGCGGCCAGCCGTGTCGCGGAGTTCGGCGTCCAGGGCGCCGACACCTTCGAGATCAGCCCGCGCAGCGGCACCAAGTGGCTGCACGGACTGATCCCGTCCAGTCACGCGGCGATCGAGGCACAGTTCGGCCTCGCCGCCGGCTCGGTGTCGATCGCCGCGACGGTCTGGGCGAAGAACGTCAGGCGCACGCGCGTGGAGCCGTACCGCCTGGCGGGGCAGGCGGGCGCGAAGGGGCCGAAGGGACTGAAGGGGCCGAACGGACCGAAGGCGAAGAAGACCGCGGCCGCCGCGGCTCCCGAACCGGCGGTACCGTCCTCCGACAAGCTGACCGGGTTCCTGCGGCAACCACCCGTCCTGGACCGGCTGGACGAGGCCGAACTGCTCGGCTGGTCGGTGGAGATCGTGCGCGCCGCGCGCCGCAACGGCTACCTCGCCTCCACCGCCGACGCCATCGCGGTGTTCGAGACGTCGATCCTGCTGGCCCGGATGCGCGACCGGGCCAGGCCCACGCCGTACGACTTCCAGGACGCGGCCGTCACCTGCATCGAGAAGGACACGGTGCCCGGCCGGCGTGACGTGCGCCGCCTCGTCGAGATCATGATGGGCGGCGACCGGATCGGCCAGGTCGGCTACGACGCGCTGCCACCGCTGGCCCGTGACGTGCACGACCGGCTCGCGCCCCTGAACCTGAAGCTCCAGCAGCGTGGCGTGCAACGGGCGTTGCTGGACATCGCGGGGCGGCCGGAGCTGGAGCAGTGCTCCGACGTGCTGTGGATGCTGCGGTACCTGATGCCGCACGGCACCGCCCGGCCGATCATGGGCGAGCGGAGGCTGGGGGAGCGGCCGATCCAGGAGTCGTGGGACCTCGCGCTGGGCACCCACCAGCGTGCGCTCATCGAGCTCGGCTACGAGGGCGTCAGCATCGAGCAGGTCCTGGAGCAGCGCCTGCGCCGCACGGCGTACGCCCCGCGGGCCACCGCGGCGACGGTCCTGGAAACCGTCGAGGACGCGACGCTGTACCTGCGCAGCCGCCGCCTCGCCGACGAACTGGGCGCACGCGCCCTGGACGTGCTCTCGGCCGAACGCGGCGTCGACGGCGCACCCGAGGTGCTGCGCCGGGTACGGCGACTGCTGGCGTACTACCGCACCAGCGAGCCGGTGCTGCCGCCGTGGATCGAGTCCTTCGCCAAGACCGGATACGCGCACTACTGCACCCTGCTGCCGACGGCGTTCACCGACGACGACGCCACCGTCCGGCACGTGGCGGCGACGCTGGGCTTCCTGTTCAGCATGGAGAGCCTGGCGTTGTCCCTGGGGTGCGACCGGACCCAACTCGAGCTGGCGGTCGCCCAGTCGCATCCGCAGGACCCGCCGAAGACGGCGCTGCTGTGGGCGGCTCAGGTGCAGCTCGGGCGCCTCTCCCGCGCGGACCTCCGGACGCGGTGCGACGAACTGCTGGGCAACCCCCTCGTGGTGCCCGCCTATCCGCGCTACCTCAGCGGCTTCGTACACGCCCTGGAACCCGTCCCGGGCCTCACCGACTTCGTCGTCGAGGCCGTGTCGCACGCGTTCGGACGGCTGCCGGACCCGGTTCTCCTGCCGTGGCTGCCGACCCTGATCACCACCCTGCGAGCGGGTGGCGCCGAGCTGGCCCCACTGCTGATCCGTGAGGCCGGGCGGATCTTCCCCGGCCGGCTCGCGGCGCTGGACGAGTGGGTGCCGCCGTGGCGGGCGCAGCCGGAAGCGGCGGTCGCGACGCGGCGGGCGGACGGAGGCACCGGCGGTTGCGCGCTGCTCGCCGCCCACCCGGCGACGTGCGACGCGGTCGCGAGCCTGCTGGGCTGCGACGGGACCTGGCAGTCGCCGGATCCCGGCCCGCAGGGCGCGGTCCTGGTCGGTCTCCATCCGGCCACGGCCGAGGCCCTGGAGGTGCTGCTGGCGGGCGCATGACCTCCGGGGGCGGCTGCCCCGCACCAGGGCCGCCGCCCCGCGTGTGCGTGGCAGGTGGGGCCGGATCGTGTTCCAACGCCCCTCCTCGCCTGTCCGGTTACACCACTGGTAGGAAACTTTCCTATCCGCTACGCTCCCCGTCGGCGGCTTGGCGCGGTGCCCCACCTCGGGCATGACGCGCTCAGCGAGAGCTCTGCCCCGGCCGCCGTGACGCTGCCCCTCTGCCCGCCCCCGGCCGAGGGGCGGCGTCCCGCACCGGTGTCCAGCTCTCGCCGTCCCCAAGGCCAGGGAGTCCAGGTATGCACCTGCATGGCTTCGCTCGACCCCCCGTGTTCCGCAGCCGACTTCACACCCACCTCCTCGTCCTCGCCGCCACGCTCGCGCTCGTCGGCGGGCTCCTGCTCGCCTGGCCCGGACGGGCCGGAGCCGCCGCCGACCCGCTCATCTCGCGCGGAAAACCCGCCACCGCCTCCTCCGCCGAAAGCTCCTCGCTCGACGCCGGGAACGCCTTCGACGGCGCCGCCACGACCCGCTGGGCCAGCGCCGAGGGCAAGGACCCGCAGTGGATCCGGGTCGACCTCGGCGCCGCCGCCACCGTCTCCAGGGTCAGGCTGAACTGGGAGGCGGCCTACGCCAAGGCGTACCGCGTCGAGGTGTCCACGGACGGGGCGACGTGGACCCCGATGGCTCAGGAGAGCGCCGGCAACGGCGGCACCGACGACTGGACCGGGCTGTCGGGCAAGGGCAGGTACCTGCGCGTCTACGGCACCGCGCGCGGCACGGCGTACGGCTACTCGCTCTTCGAGGCGGAGGTGTACGGCACCCTCGACGGCGGGCCGCCGCCCGCAGGCGCCTTCACGGTGGTCGCCGCCGGTGACATCGCCGCCCAGTGCACGGCCTCCGACAGCGGCTGCGCGCACCCGAAGACCGCCGCGCTCGCCCGGCAGATCGATCCGAAGTTCTATCTGACGATGGGCGACAACCAGTACGACGACGCCCGGCTCGTGGACTACCGCACCTACTACGACAAGACCTGGGGCGCCTTCAAGGCCAAGACCCACCCGGTTCCGGGCAACCACGAGACGTACGACCCGGCCGGCTCCCTCGTCGGGTACAAGGGCTACTTCGGGAGCATCGCCTACCCGCAGGGCAAGAGCTACTACAGCTTCGACGAGGGCAACTGGCACTTCATCGCCCTCGACTCCAACTCCTTCGACCAGGCCGCCCAGATCGACTGGCTCAAGGCCGACCTCGCCGCCAACGGCAAGCGGTGCATAGCCGCCTACTGGCACCACCCGCTGTATTCGTCGGGCGGCCACGGCAACGACCCGGTCTCGAAGCCCGTGTGGAAGATCCTGTACGGGGCGAAGGCCGACCTCGTCCTCAACGGGCACGACCACCACTACGAGCGGTTCGCCCCGCAGGACCCCGACGGCAAGGCGACCGCGGGCGGGATCGTGGAGGTCGTCGGAGGCATGGGCGGCGCCGAGCCCTACCCGATCGAGGACGTCCAGCCCAACAGCCAGAAGCGGATCAGCGGCCAATACGGCGTACTGAAGCTGGAGTTCACCGACTCCGGCTACGGCTGGACCTACGTCGGCAGCGACGGACAGGTCAAGGACACGAGCCCGAAGTACAGCTGCCACTGATGTACCTGGCCAACACCGGCCGCCCGGACGCGCCGCCCCGCACCCCAGGGGCCCGGCGGCGCGTCCCCGCCACCGTCCTCGCGCTGGGCGCGGTCAGCCTCGTCACCGACGTCTCCTCCGAGATGGTCACGGCGGTGCTGCCGCTCTACCTCGTCCTGGGCCTCGGTCTCTCGCCGCTCCAATTCGGATTCCTGGACGGCATGTTCAACGGCGCGACCGCGCTCGTGCGGCTCCTCGGCGGGCGGCTCGCCGACCGCGGCGGCCGGCACAAGCGGGTCGCCGGAGCCGGCTACCTGCTCTCCGCGCTCTCCCGGCTCGGGTTGCTCCTCGCCGGCGGCGCCACCGCCGGGATCGCCGCCTCACTCGCCGCGGACCGGCTCGGCAAGGGCATCCGCACCGCCCCGCGCGACGCCCTGATCTCGCTCAGCGGCCCGCCGGAGACCCTCGGCCGGGCGTTCGGCGTACACCGCGCCATGGACACCACGGGCGCACTCCTCGGCCCGCTCGCCGCGTTCGCCGTGCTGTGGGCGACCGCCGACGCCTACGACGCGGTGTTCGCCGTCAGCTTCTGCACCGGACTGCTCGGCGTGCTCCTCCTCGTCCTGTACGTCCCGGCCGCCGCGTCCCGCCCCGCCGCTTCCGTGACAACTCTCGTTCGGCGAAGGGCACTTCGTGACCCCGCCTTCCGTCGCATCCTGTGCGCCGCTTCCCTGCTCGGCGCCGCCACCATCGGCGACGCCTTCCTCTACCTGTTGCTCCAGCGCGGTCTCGACCTCCCGCCCACCCTGTTCCCGCTGCTGCCGCTCGGCGCGGCAGCCGGCTATCTGCTGCTCGCCGTCCCGGCGGGCCGGCTCGCCGACCGGACCGGGCGGCGGCTGCCCTTCCTGCTCGGCCACGCCGCGCTGCTCGGCGCGTACGCGGTGCTGCTCACCCCTGTCGTCTGGCCGACCGTCCTGGCCGTACTGGTTCTGCTGGGCGTGTTCTACGCCTTCACGGACGGCGTCCTGATGGCGCTCGCCGGCCCCGTGCTGCCCGCGCACGGCCGGGCGGGCGGTCTCGCGGTGCTGCAGACCGGCCAGGCGCTGGCCCGGCTGCTCGGCGCGGCCGGGTTCGGGGCCGCCTGGACCCTCTGGGGGCAGGGGCCCGCCCTGTGGACCGCGGCGCTCGCGCTGGCCGGGGCGCTCACGGCGGCCTGGCGCATCCTGCCGGCCCCGACCCCGACCCCGGCCCCGGCCCCCGCCCCGGCCCCCGCCCCCGTCGCCCCGGAGGCGCCGTGAAGCCCCGTCCGCAGCAGCTCCGCCTCGTCCTCGTCGTGGCCGCCGTACTCCTTCTCGCGGGCGGCTCCCTGGGCTACGTCCTGCACGCCAGGCATCGCGACCAGCCGCCCCAACAGGCCCATGCCGACGGTTCGTTCAGCCTTGAAGAGCCCGGTCTCTACTTCCGGGACCCGGCCACCGGGCTGGTCACCCGCGGGCCCGGCCCCGACGGCTCCCGTACGCCCGGCGGCCCCTCCTGCGACCGGTTCCACGCGGCGGGGGACCGTGCCCTGTGCCTGCGCAAGCTGCCCGGCATCCCGGCGCGCACCCAGGCCCTCGTGCTCGACCGGCAGCTGCGCGAGGTCCGCCGCGTGACCGTCCCCGGTATCCCCAACCGGGCCCGCGTCTCCGCCTCCGGACGGCTGCTGTCCTGGACGACGTTCGCGACCGGCGACTCCTACGCCACCTCCGCTTTCTCGACGCGGACGTCGATCCTGGACCTGAACACCGGCTATCTGGTCAAGTCGATGGAGGAGATCCCGCTGACCCTGGACGGGGCCCGCTACCACGCCCCCGACGTCAACTACTGGGGTGTGACCTTCGCCCGCGACGACAACCGCTTCTACGCCACCGTCTCGACCAAGGGTCGTACCCACCTCGTCGAGGGCGACCTGCGGAACTGGACGGCGACGGCGTTGCGCGAGAACGCCGAATGTCCGTCGCTGTCGCCGGACAACTCCCGGATCGCCTTCAAGAAGAAGGTCTCGGACGACCCCGCGGCGCCCTGGCGGCTGTACGTCCTCGACCTGGCGACCATGCGCGAACACCCCCTGTCCGAGCCGCACAGCGTCGACGACCAGGCCGCCTGGCTCGATGACATGAGCGTCGCCTACGCCCTGCCGGGACGCGACGGACGTGCGAGCGACATCTGGTCGGTCCCGGCGGACGGCACGGGCGCGCCCCGCCTCGTGGTGCCGGGTGGCTCCTCGCCGGTCGCCGTGCGCTGAACGCCGCCGTGTGGAAGGTCAAGAATACTTGACACGGTGTCGCGACTGCTTGACACTCCGAGTGTCTGGTTTTCTTGACATGGGGAGCGGGAGTGGCAATCGAGGAGAAGCGTGCCTGGAGCATGCTGGTGGCCGCGGTCGGGTCGTACGCGGTGTACCTGTGGGTCGTGCTGGGACGCCCCGCAGGAGTGCCGCTGACCCGGGCGCCGTACGTGGAAGTCCTGTTGTGGACGGTCGGCTCGTCGATCGTCGCGTCGATCGCCGCACACATCGTGATCGCCGCGTTCTCGCCGCGCGAGGCGAACGTCAAGGACCAGCGCGACCGGGAGATCCACCGCTTCGGCGAGTACGTGGGGCAGTCGTTCGTCGTGATCGGCGGGGTCGCCGGGCTGGTCCTCGCGATGGCAGAGGCCGATCCGTTCTGGATCGCCAACGCCATCTTCCTGGCCTTCGTCCTGTCGTCGGTGCTCGGTTCGGCAGTCAAGATCATTTCCTACCGGTTCGGATTCCACCCGTGGTGAAGGCGACGCGGGTCACCAACACCATCCGGGCCCAGCGCTTCGCCCACGGCGAGATGACCCAGGCCGAACTCGCCCGGCGCATCGGCGTCAGCCGCCAGACGGTCATCGCCATCGAACAGGGCCGCTACTCGCCGTCACTGGAGATGGCCTTCCAGATCGCCCAGGTCTTCGGCGTCCCGCTCGACAGCGTCTTTCAGTATTCAGCAGCCCACACCGGCAGCTCGAACAGCACCGGCACCGAGGGAGACACCGCATGAGAGCCATCGTCCAAGACGTCTACGGATCACCCGACGTCCTGCACCTCGACGAGATCGACCAGCCCGTGCCCGGCCGGGGCGAGGTGCTCCTGCACGTGCACGCGGCCGGCGTCGACCAGGGCGTCTGGCACCTGATGGCGGGCATGCCGTACGCGATCCGCGCCGCGGGGTTCGGCCTGAGGGTCCCCAAGCAGCGCGTCCGGGGCATGGACGTCGCGGGCCGCGTGGAGGCCGTCGGCCCGGACGTCACCCGCTTCCGGCCGGGCGACGAGGTCTACGGAACCTGCACCGGCTCCTTCGCGGAGTACGCGTGTGCCAAGGAGGACGAGCTGGCTCCCCGGCCGGCCTGCCTCACGCCCGAACAGGCGGCCGTCGTCACGATCTCCGCGAGCACCGCCCTCCAGGCCCTGCGCGCCGGCCGGCTGGAGCCCGGCGGGCGGGTCCTGGTGATCGGAGCCTCGGGCGGGGTGGGGACATACGCCGTACAACTGGCCAAGGCGCTCGGGGCCGCCCACGTCACCGGGGTCTGCAGTGGCTCCAAGGCGGACCTGGTCCGCTCCCTCGGCGCCGACGAGGTCGTCGACTACGTCCTCGAGGACCCCACCGACGGCGTCCACCGCTACGACGTCGTCCTCGACATCGCGGGCAACCGCCCTCTGAGCCGGCTCCGCCGGGCCCTGACCCCGCACGGGAGCCTGGTGATCGTCGGTGGGGAGGCCGACGGCCGCTGGATCGGCGGCAACGACCGGCAGCTGCGGGCCCTGCTGCTGTCGCCCTTCGTCCGTCACCGGCTGCGCGCACTCGCCTCCGTCCCCCGCCCCGACGACCTGCGCGTCCTCGGGGAGCTCATCGAGTCCGGCTCGCTCACCCCGGTCGTCGACCGTACGTACCCGCTGGCCGAAGTCCCCGCCGCGATACACCGCCTGAGGAGTGGTCAGGTACGAGGAAAGATCGCGATCCGCGTGTAGGGACCGGCCCCCGTCACCCAGGTCATCGGCGCCATGGCCGTCCACCCGCGCGCCGGGCATCGGCCGGGACCGTCACCGTCGGCGTGTTCCACCCGGAGATCCGCAGCCGTGGCGCGGAGCCGTGCAGGTCCGCGGTCCGGTAGGTCGCCGTCAGTGTCGCCGACTCGCCGGGCCACAGGCTGATCTGGTTGTCGCTCCACCGGACGGGCAGTACGGGTGTGTCCTGCGCTCCCACCAGGTGGACGTCGGTGAGCAGGGCAGGGGCGTTCCCGGTGCCCGCGTGGCGTACGGTGACCGTCGTCGTGGACACCCCCGAACCGTCCGCCGTCGTCGAGGCCGTCGAGGTGACGTTCGTCCGCCCCATCGAGTTCAGGCCCGTGAGATCGGCGTAGGAGGTGGTGGGGGTGTAGTACCAGTCGGTGTGCGCGTAGTCGAGCACGTCCGCCTTCGTGGAGAGCCAGTAGACGTTGCGACTCACCTCCCGCCCGGCGCCGTCGGTGAGCAGCAGCCGGGCCAGATAGGTGGTGGACAGGCCGGCGACCGGCGATGGAACGGTCAGCGCGGTGCTGCTCGCGCCACCGCCCGCGACGCTCAGGCCGGTTGCCGTCCGGTCGTACTTCTGCGTGCCGTCGGTGTCGAAGAGCGTCACCCGGGCCGTCAGCCCGGAGGCCGCGGTCGTCCGGTTGTTGACGACCGTCACCGAGCGGTCGTCGTACCCGTACTGGATGTGCAGCGGCTCGTTCGCCTTCTTCGCGCCGAAGTAGGCCCCGCCCTGGTCGAGATAGCGGTCCAGCAGCTGCCACTGCAGCGAGGTCCAGCCGCTGTTGAACATCCAGTAGATGACGCCGGTCGACGGTGCGGAGGCGTCCTTGGCGTTGCGGGTGTACGCCTCGAACTGCGCGCGCACGTTCTCGTACTGGGCGAGCTGCGCCTTGCGTACGTAGTCCTCCAGGCTCGTCGGGGGACCGTACCGGCCCGCCAGCGCGGCGTCGTACAGCCGCAGCGTCGCGAAGGTGGCCGAGGGGGAGCGGTGGTACTGGGCGGCGGAAGGGCTCTTCCACAGGGTCTCCAGCTCGGCCGGGGACATCATGCGGCGCAGCGTGTCGAGGGTCGGGACATCCGGGCCGGCGCTGGTCTCGGAGTTGAAGCCGGTGGCGCCCCCTTCCCGCTTGCCGTACCAGTAGGCGGGCGGGACCCAGTCGTACGGACCGGTCATCCGCATCCCGGAGCTTCCGGTGATCGGCGCGGAGGCCTCGGAGGCCGCGGGGACCACCGGAGTCGTCCAGTCGGCGTCGTTCAGGGCGTCGACGTACCCCCGCTCGATCTCCTCGTCCGGCGCGAAGTCGCTGCCGATCAGGAAGGAGATCACGCTGGGGTGGTGGCGGAGGCGGGCCGCTTCGGCCGCCATCGACGCCTTGGCGACGGCATGGTCGTCGGCGTCCCAACTCTCCCCGCCACCGGTGTCGTTGACCTCGCCTTCCCACTTGTCACAGCACTCCCAGCCGGGAAGCGTCAGGATCCCGTACCGGTCGGCGAGGTCGAAGAACTCGTCGGGCTCGATGTGCCCTTCCAGCCGGAGGGTGTTCAGGCCCAGGTCGAGGGCGTATTTCAGGCGGTCCTCGACGTAGGTCGCGTCCCAGCGCAGGAACTCGTCGGGGGACCAGCCCCCGCCCTTGATCAGCAGCGGGCGGCCGTTGATGTGGTACTGCCGGGCGCCGTCGGCGTTCAGCGGTGCCCGTACCTCACGGATGCCGAAGGACTCGTGGGCGGTGTCGGAGGGCGTGCCGTTCACGGTCGCGGTCAGGTCGAGACCGTACAGCGGCTGTTCACCCATGGCCGCGGGCCACCACACGCGGGGCGAACTCAGCCGTAGTCCGGGGTGGTCGGCGGGGGAGAACACCACCGTCCTGGTCTCGTGCGGAGCGAGCGTGACGCCCCGGCTGACGGTGGCCGGACCCGCGGTGCCGGACACCGTCGTGGTGACGGTGTCCGGTGAGTCGTTGCGTACCCGCGCCTTGACGGTCAGGTCGGCCGAGGACATCGACGGCATGGTCAGGGCGGTCACCACGTGCGCGTCGCGCAGGGCGACCGGCCCGCCGCGGCGCACCACGACGTCACGGACGATGCCCATGTTCTTGTCGGGTGGCGGCTGCAGCCAGTCGAGCCAGCCCATCGTGAGGTGCTTGAGCGGATCGTTGGGCCGGATCCGGAAGGCGACGGTATTGGTGCCCGCCGTGACCAGGTCGGTGACATCGAGCTCGTGCCTGGTGTACGCGCCCGCGACCGTGCTCGCGGTGGCGATCCGGCGGCCGTTGACGAAGACGTCGGCGGCGGAGATCACCCCGCTGAAGTCCAGGTAGGTACGAGGGGTCGTGTCGGTGATGACGAAGTCGGACCGGTACCACCAGGGCACGGTGAAGTCCGCGGCCGGGATGAGCTTCTGCTGGGTGGAGTAGAAGGGGTCGGGGTGGACGCCGGCGGCGAGCAGCGCCGCCAGGACGGTGGAGCGGGCGCCGGCCGGATACCAGCCGGCCGCCGGATAGCCGGGGCTGGAAACGGCCTCCGGGTCCCCGACCTTCGCCGTCGACTGGATCGCGTACCCGGACAAGGCCGTCTCGCTGCCCGGGACGGCGGCGACCGCGGTCGCCCGTGGCGGCGCGGGAGCCGGACGCGGAGCGGGAGCCGCACGGGAGGTGCCGACGGTGAGGGCGAGGACCAGGCCGATGACGGCCAGGGCGGCGGTTCTTCCGTGTACGAGGGCGAGGCGGTGGAACACGGTGACCTCCCACGGGGACGAGCCGAGTCTGCCACGGGAGGGCCCGCAGGTGGCGGCGACACCCGTGGCGGCGCGGCTCTCGGACCCGGGCGGCGGGCGGCCCCGCAGGCGGAAGGCTCGTCACAGGAAGGAATGAGGAGCGAGGAGCGAGGAGCGAGGAATGAGTACGCGTACTCATGTGTGCGGACCGTCCCTCGCAGACGCTGTCTACTCCATGACGGATCATCAAGGAGCAGACGTGATACGTGCGAGGAAGACTCTGGCCGTGGCGACGCTGGCGGCCTTCGCCATGGCGGGCCTGGGGGCGGTGCCCGCAGTCGCGGCGGGCGACCCGCTCCTCCCGCACCCCGGGCCCGACGGCCTGGTGTGGGTGGACGAGCGCACGGGAGACGGCGGTGTCGCGTCCGGGGGCGCCTGGGACGGCCTGCCGACCGTACTCACCGTGGCCTGTGAAGGGGGCGGCAGCGTGCGGGTGGCCATGGAATCGCAGGGGTCGCCGGTGGCCGACTTCGCGGTGGACTGTCCGGCGGGCAGCGCGGGTGTCGGCTCGGTGACCATGGACGCCGGTGTCGTACAGCGCGGATCCTTCTCGGTGTCGGTCGACGCCTCGGCGGAGAACATCCGGTGGTCCCTGACGGTGACCCAGCCGGAATAGGAGCCGGAACCGGAGCCCGCTGCCGCAGGCGGCCCCCTCCACGCCCCGGGCCCGGGGAACGTGATGGGATGCACGCATGACCGAGCTGACGCTGCGTGACCGTATCGAGCACTACTACGCCCACGTGCCCCTGCTGTTCGCCGAGGCCGAGGAGTTCGGCACGCTGCGGCTGTTCGTACGCCGGGCAGCGGGCGCCCCGTACTACGGCGGGCCCTCGCACGCGCAGCCGGTCCCGGGGGACGGTGGACGGGCGGTGACGGTCGCCGATCTGGAACGGGTACGGGCCCGGCAGCGGGAGCTGGGCGTTCCGCAGGCCTTCGAGTGGCTCGCCGAGGCCGGACCGGGGCTGCGCGCCACGGTCGAGGGGGCGGGGATCGCGGTGGAGGAGCGCCCGCTGATGGTCCTCGACCCGGCGCGGGCACCGGCCGCGGCGCCGCTCCCCGCGGGGGTGACCGTACGGGCCGTGGCAGCCGACGACCCCGCCCTCGCCGCCGTACTCGCCGTGCCCAGCCTCGCCTTCGGGGGACCCGCGTCCGTACCCGCCGGAGAGATACCGGCCGTTCGACAGACCCTGCGCGACGGTACGAAGGTGCTGGTCGCCGCGTTCGCACCGGACGGCTCGCCGCTGGCGGCCGGGCACTACCACCCGTGCGACGGTGTCACGGAGATCGGCGGCATCGGAACCCACCCCGCCGCGCGCCGCCAGGGTCTCGGGGCCGCCGTGGCCACCGCCCTCGCCGCCCACGCCGCGGACCACGGTGTGCGGACCGTCTTCCTCGCGTACGCACGCGAGTCGGTCGCCCGCCTCTACGCCCGGCTGGGCTTCCGGCCGGCCGGAACCACCCTGCTGATCGCCGACCAGCCCGCCCGCGGCCAGCGGCCCTAGGGAGCTGGGCGCTGCCGGGACGGCCGGAAAAGCGTTTGACGGCCGCCGGGGTCCGGCGATCGGATGGCAGCCTATGACCACAGGACAGATACATCCCGGCCTGCACTCCGTCGACGTCGATCTCGTACGACGACTGGTCGCCGGGCAGTTCCCCCGGTGGGCGGAGCTGGCGGTGCAGCGGTTCCCTTCCGGCGGCACGGTCAACGGCATGTACCGGCTGGGCGACGACATGGTCGTACGGCTGCCGCTGGTGAAGGGCGGGGCCGAGGACGTGGCGATGGAGCGGGAGTGGCTGCCCCGTCTCGCGCCCCGGCTGCCGACGCCCGTCCCCGAGGTGCTCGGCGCGGGGGAGCCCGCCGAGGGGTATCCGTGGCCGTGGTCGGTGTACCGGTGGCTGGAGGGGGAGAACCCCGAGGCGGGGGCGCTCGGCGAGCCCGTCCCGCTGGCCGGGGATCTGGCCGGGTTCGTGACGGCCATGCGGAGCATCACCGCGCCGTCGGCGCCGAAGGCATACCGCGGTGGGCCGCTCGCCTCGCTCGACGCGTCGACCCGGGCGGCGATCGGGGAACTGCGCGGGATCCCGGAGGAGGGCGTCGACTGCGATGCCGTGACCGCCGTATGGGAGGACGCGCTGCGGGCCCCGGGCTGGGACGGTCCGCCGGTATGGCTGCACGCCGATCTGATGCCGGGCAATCTCCTGGTGCGCGGTGGCAGGCTGTCCTCGGTGATCGACTTCGGGTGCATGGGGGTGGGTGACCCGGCCTGCGATCTGTTCCCCGCCTGGAATCTGCTCCCGACCGGCGCGAGGGAGGTCTTCCGCGAGGCGCTCGGCGTGGACGACGCGACCTGGAAGCGCGGCCGGGCACGGACGCTTTCGCAGGCGCTGATCGCGCTGCCGCACCACCGGAAGACGAACCCGACCATGGCGGGCAACGCCCGGCACGTGATCCGGGCGGTGCTGGAGGAGGGCTGAGGACTCCGGATCACCGCTACGCCGGCGGGAGCTGGCGGAGGTGTCCCTCCGCCACGAAGGCGACGCCACCCCCGACGCGCACGGACCCGATGTCCTGACCGTCGCCTTCCGCGCTGATGGTCATCTCGCTGGGACGCCCCGTGAAACGGCCCTGGCGCAGGACGGACCGCTCGCCGGAGCCGATGCGGCCATGGCGGCGCAGATAGGCAGCGGCGCAGCCCGCACCGCTGCCGGTGGCCACGTCCTCGAGGATGCCGTCGTTGTCCCAATGCCGTCCCTCCAGCGCGGCGGCGTCGAGCACGTAGGCGAACTGGGCGCCGAGACGGGCCATGGGAGTGTCGAGCGGCGCGCGGACGCGGGCCCGGGCAAGGGCGTCTCCGCGTACGGGCAGGACGAGGTAGCGCAAGCCGGTGGAGAGGACCTCCGGGGGCAGGGCGGGGTCGAGGTCGGACGGTTCGAGGCCGAAAAGGGCGGCCAGCGCGGCGAGAGCGGCGGGGTCGTGCGGGTCGGGGCGGCCCAGGAATTCGGCGGCGCCCTGGTCGAGGAGGCTCGCGTACCGGCCAGGGCCGCGGCGTTCGGTGGTGACCTCCACCGTCCGGGCCGGCAGGCGCAGGGTCCAGGTTTCGTGGTCCTCGGCGCCGTGGAGGGCGTGCAGTACGGCGGCGGCGCCGATGAGGGGGTGGCCGGCGAAGTCCAGTTCCCGGGTGAGGTCGAAGACGCGCGCCCGCCGGGTACGGACCCCCGCATCCCCCTCGTATCCCGCGTCTCCCGCGTCCCCCTCCTCCTCCTTCTCGTCCCCCGCGCCGTCGCGAAGCAGGAAGACGGATTCGAAGTGCCGCAGCTCCCGGGTCACGCTCTGCATCTGGGCGCCGGTCAGGGCGTCGGCATCGGGGAACACCGCGAGGCTGTTGCCGCTGTAGGGGCGGTCCGTGAACACGTCGACGTGGGTGTAGCGCATGGGGCCGACGCTACCGGGGGAGTTCACGTGCGGTCCGCAGCGGCGAGAGCAGGAGAGGGAGTACGGCCAGGAGTTCGCCCAGTGCCCCGGTCCACAGGGCCGTCCGGGCGCCGAAGTGCTCACCCAGCAGCCCTCCGACGAGCGCGCCCACGGGCATGCACCCCCACACCACGAAGCGGAACGTCGCCGTCATCCGGCCCAGGAGCGGCTCCGGGCAGACCTGTTGGCGGAAGGCGACCGAGCTGATCTTGAAGGTCATGAACGCGGTCCAGCCCAGGCTCTGGAGCGTGACGGCGACGGCGAAGCGCCAGTCGTCGTGGAAGAGCGGCACCGCCGACAGCCACAGCACACCACTGGTGATCACCGACGCGCACATCGCCCGGCCCCGCCCGAAACGCGCGGCGATCCGCGTCGTGAGCAGGCTGCCGAGGAAACCGCCGACGGCCTCGGCGGTGAAGACCAAGCCGCAGAGGAGGGGCGACAGGCCGAGTTCTCCCGCCAGCAGCACGAGCAGCATGGCGGCGCCGATCGTGCCGAACAGGTTGGAGATCGCGGAGGTGAGGGTCAGCGCCCGCAGGACCGGGTCGCCGAAGACGAGGCGGAGCCCCTCGGCGATCTCGGCTCGCAGCGGTACGTCCGGGCGGGGCTCGGGCCTGGCGTCGGCCCGGCGGATGCGGGACAGGCACAGTGCGGAGACCAGGAAGCTGACCGCGTCGACGACGATCGCCACGGGCGCCGTCAACGCGCCGACCAGCGCGCCGCCCGCACCCGGGCCGCCGGCCGCGGTGAGGGTGCGCGTCGTTTCGAGGGCCACGTTGGCTTCCATCAGACGGGAGTCGTCGACGAGTCCGGGGAGGTGGCTCTGGTAGGCGATGTCGAAGAAGGCCGTGCAGAGGGACATGCCGAAGGCCACGGCGTACAGCTGGGGGAGGGTCAGGACGTCGAGCCAGGCCGCGGCGGGAAGGGAGGCGAGGAGGGTGGCGCGGCCGAGGTCGCCCGCGATCATGACGCGGCGCCGGCGCATCCGGTCCACCCAGGCCCCGGCCGGCAGACCGATCAGCAGGAAGCCAAGGTATTCGCACATCACGAGCAGGCCCGCTTCGAACGGGGTGGCGCCCAGGGTGCCGATCGCCAGGAGGGGGAGGGCGAGGAGGGTGACGGCCGTGCCGGCCTGGCTGACGGTGTCGCCGATCCAGAAGCGGCGGAAGTCGGCCGTGCGGAAGAGGGCGGGGAGGCCGCTGCCGGAGTCGAGGGAGGCGTCGGCAGTGTGGGCGGTGTCGGTGGTGTCGGTGGTGTCGGTGAGCGAGGTCTTCATGACCGCGAACACCACCACCCCGTGGACGGCGGAACCATTGTTTTAGCCTGGGTGAAAACATCACCGGGGCGAGACGGGCAGGGGCGGGGACGCGGGTATGGGCGAGGTGCTCTTCGGGGTGGACGACATGGCCAACCTCAGGTTCGCGATCTCGCCGTTGTGGGAGACGGTCGCCAGTCTGGCGGCGGTGGCCGATCCCGGGCGGCATGCCGTCCATCTGCCGTGGATCAAACAGGCGTTGGCCCTCCGGCAGGACCGCGACCTCGCCGGAAGAACGGCACCGCTGCATGCCCTGGTGGGCCGGGACGGCGCGGTACGGAGCTTCCTGACGCCGCCCCCGCGGTGTCCGCTGGCCGAGATGGAGGAGGAGCTCGCCGCGCTCGCGGCCCTGCCGGCCGAGAGGGTGCGAGCCGGGCTCGAAGCGGTCGGCCGGCGAACTCCCCTTACCGGCTTCGAGCAGCGGCTGGCCGAAGACCCCGGACGGGTACTGCCCGAGCTGGCCGAGGCGGTGCTCGCGTGGTGGCATGCGGGTGTACGTCCGTACTGGCCGCGGATCCGCGCCGTACTGGAGGCCGACGTCGCGTACCGTACCCGCCAGCTCGCCGAGGACGGCATCGGCGAGATCTTCGCCCACCTCCACCCGGCGCTGCACTGGCGGGACGACCGCCTGGTGTCCGCCGACCTGCCGACGGGGGAACTCGCCCTGGACGGCGGCGGGATCACCCTGGCTCCCAGCGGGTTCGCGGTCCGCTGCCGTCTGCTGGCCGGTCAGTCGGGGCAGGGCGGGGCGCCACCGTGCGCGGTCTACCCTTCCCGGGCGGTGGGCACTCTGTGGGAACGGCGTGACGCCGCCGGGGACGGATTGGCCCGTCTGCTGGGCCGCAGCCGCGCTCAGGTCCTCGCCCACACGAGCTCGCCGTCCACGACGACCCGGCTGGCAGCACGGACCGGGCTGAGCCTGGGCGCCGTATCGCAGCACCTCGCCGTACTGCGAGAGGCCGGCCTGGTCACCGGCCACCGCTACCGGCGCGAGGTCCACTACACGGCCAGCGACCTCGGGAACGCGCTGCTGGAGCGGGCGCGGTGATCCGGCAGCGGGTCGGTCCGCCACGCGCGGGCGGGTGGACGTCCCGCCGACACTCCGCGACTGCGAACGGGCTTTCGTGACGACTACGCCAGTGGGCAGAGGTTGTCTCCCCCCATGAGGGGGAGACGCTATCCACGCTCGGGGGATCCGCCGCCCGATCGCGTGCGGTTGTCTGGAGACATGAAGACAGCGACAAGACGCCTGCTCACACTGGTTCTGCTGACCGCGCTCACGGTGACCGGGCTGTCCGCGCCGGCCTTGGCCCAGCCGCCGGACGGGGACATCCGGGCCCGGATCGAAGCCGTCCCGGGAATGCGCGTGGTCGGCGAACGGCCCGCCGCCCCGGGCCAGATCGTCCTCGACCTCGCCTACCGCCAGCCCACCGACCACCGGCATCCCGACCGGGGCTCTTTCGACCAGAGACTGACTCTGGTGCACAAATCGACCCTACGGCCCATGGTGCTCTACTCCAACGGCTACGACCTCGGACCGTCGCCGAACCGCTCGGCCGAGCCGACCCAGTTGCTGGACGCCAATCAGATCACCACCGAGCAGCGGTTCTTCGGGACATCCAGGCCCGAGGGCTCGGACTGGTCCACGCTCACGATCTGGCAGGCGGCGAGTGACCACCATCGCCTCATCGCCGCGCTCAAGAAGGTGTACCGCAGCGCGTGGATCTCCACCGGAGGCAGCAAGGGTGGGATGACAGCCGTCTACCACCGCCGCTTCTATCCGGAAGACGTGGCCGGTACGGTCGCGTACTCCGCCCCCAACAACACGGACGACCAGGACGACACCGCGTACGACGCCCGCCTCGAGCAGCTCGGCACCCCGGAGTGCCGCGCCGCGATCAAGACCGCCCAGCGAGAGGCGCTGACGCGGCGCGAGGCGATGGCGGAGCGGTACGGCCGGTGGGCAGAGGGCGAGAAGAAGACCTTCCAGATCATCGGCAGCGCGGACCGCGCGTTCGAACTCGCCGTGCTGCGCCTGCCGATGATGTTCTGGATGCATCAGTCCACGGACGGCTGCGCATCCGTACCTCCGGCCACCGCGACTGAGGACGTGCTCTACGCATGGGTCGCCGAGGTGACCCAACTCCCTGTCTACACGGACCAGACCCTCGAAGCCTTCACGCCGTACTTCTATCAACTGGGCACCCAACTCGGATACGCCCAGTTCGCCGCCCCCCACCTGGACGGGCTGCTGCGCTACCCCGGCATCCAGGAGATGCGCGCCTACGTGCCGAAGGACATACCCCTGCGCTTCCAGGCCGCTGCCATGGCGGACATCGACCGCTGGGTGCGCCGTCACGGCAGCTCGCTCATGTTCGTCAACGGCGAGAACGACATCGCGGTCGCGGAACACTTCCGCCTGGGCGCCGGCACCCACGACTCCTACCTCTTCGACGTGCCCGACGCCAACCACCACATATCCATCAAGGGCCTGCGTCCGGACGACGCCGAACGGGCAACGACCGCACTGCGCCGCTGGGCGGGCCAGGCGGGCACAGCGGCTCGCTAGGGGGCGGCCCGCCGCTCCTCACCGAGCAGTCGTGTGCGGAACAGGTCGAGGACCGTGTCCAGTGCCTGCCGTGTGGGCTGACCGGGTTCGTCGATGAGATGTTCCGTCAGGACGGAGTGCGGCGGGAGCGCGCTCTTGGGGTTCGCGGCGCTGTCGTCCAGCTCGACGGCGACGAACGCGTCGCCGAGCTCGCGCCGGAGGTACGCGAACCGGTCCCCGGGCACGAGCCGGTCACCCCGGAACCGCAACCCCAGGACCTGGAGCCCCTCGCGCTCGCAGCGCCGGCGGACGACGGCGAGCTCCCCGGGGCTGATGTCGATGGCGCCGGCGCGGCTCCTGGTGACGGCCAGCGGGAGCGACGGCTGGGACAGCACCGGGGCGACGAGACGCGAGTCCGTGGCCATGGCCAGGGCGAATCCACCGGTCAGGCACATGCCGACGGCGCCGACTCCGGGGCCGCCACAGCGCTCGTGCTCGGCGGCGGCCAGGGCGCGCAGCCACCGTACGACACCCGAACTCCGTCCCGTGGCCAGCAGCGTGAACTCCCGGCTCACGCACACCTGCCACAGGGACGACGCCATGGAGCGGCCGACACTCGGCCATCCGCAGGAGGTGGGATCCGCGTCGCGGCCGGGGGTTCCGAAGAGCACCGGGAGCACGGCCGTGCAACCGGACGCCGCCACGTGTTCGGCGAACTCGATGACCTTGGGGGTGATGCCCGGTATCTCCGCCATGATGATCACGGCGGGGCCCGTGCCCCGGCGCAGCACCCGGCGGGTGGCGCCGTCGTGGGTGAACGTGCTCTGTGTGAATCCGGTCAGGTCGTGGTCCGCCACGGTCCTGCTCCCTCCGCCGACTCTCCTGGGCCACCAGCAAGTTACCGCCAAGTAAGACCCATGAGGTCACTGTTGGCGATATGTCCTTCGTGACGGGCGTCCCCGGCCCCGGGAGGCGGGCCGGAGGGCGGCGCGGTCTGCTACCAGGAGGCAGGCCGCGTGCGCGGCAGCACGGATGCGGGCGGACCCATGGGCACACCTCGGTCGGAGCCGGGCGCGGGGGCGCGGCCGGGAGCGGCGGCGCATCCCGGACGCCACGCCGACTGGCTCGAACTCTTCTTCGGCCTCGTCTTCGTCGCCCTCGCCGCCCAGCTGTCGCACGGGCTCCACGGCGACCCCGGGCTGCGCGACTTCGCCGTGTTCCTGGCGCTCTACTTCCCGCCCTGATGGCTGTGGGTCAACCTACCCGCCCTACCCGCCCTACCCGCCCTTCAGCCGGCGGCCGACCTCCTCGGACACGCGGCGGTGCAGTTCGGCGAGTTCCGCGGCGCTGTAGGCGGTGAGATCGCCGACGTCCCGCGGGGCGGTCCCGGTCTCACCCTTCTTCTTCTGCTCCTCCTGCCGTTTGAGCTCCTGTTCCTCCGGCGATCCGGGCGCCGCGTACGCACACCGGATGAGCGCTCCGTCAGCGGCCTTCAGGCAGGTCGCCTCACGGCCGGCGACCTGGCCCCTGCCCTCCACCCGGTACCGGATGTTCTGTTCGCTGCCGATGGTGGCCGTCCAGGTGCTGCCGCCGGTGGGAACGACCTCGAACACCCGGTCGTCGTTGTAGCAGCAGACATCCCGGTACTCGGCCTTGATCAGTGCGACGAGCGCCTTCGGCGACGACCAGGTCGGACTGAGCCGGTGGACGGTCATCGGGGCGAGCCCGTCGCCCTGATGGCGGGTCGGCACCGTCGACACGGCCACGACCGAGCTGGCCTCCCCCTGAGGGGTGAGCGGGGTGACGTACGCGCTGCTCCCGGACCCGTCGCGGTACTGCAGGGTGAACTCCGACTCGTTGCCCTCATTGGCGCCGTCCTCGGACGCGTCCCAGCCGCTGCGCTCGAACCACCAGTCGGCGAAGCTGCCGACCGCGGCCGTCGCTTCCCGTTGCCGGGCCGCGATGCTGATCGGATAGGACGGGCCGGGTACCGCGGACGTGTCGGTGGTGATCGTCAGCTTCCCGGTCCGCCCGTTGTAGAGCGCGAGTCCGGCGGGCCTTTCGGTCACGATCAGGAACCCGGTCTGGCGCTTGAGGGGCACGACCACGATCGGTGTGTCGCCCGAGCAGGTCACGTAGGCGTCGTCGGCCTCGAACCGGACCCAGCGCTTCTCGGCCGAGATCTTCCGGCCGAGGTTATGGGTGAACCAGCCCCCGATCCGCGCGTCCGCCACCTCCACGTCGAACGCGCAGCGCTGCTGGTTGCGGCTGTTGCCGCCGAGCGGGATGTCCTGCACCAGGCCGACCTCGTACCCGGCCAGCCAGCCACGCCGTTCCACGAGCGTGGCGAACCGGTCGGAGTCGGGCAGGTAGGTGATGTCGGAGATCTCGCCGGTCACATCGCCCAGGTGCGGAGCGGCCTGCGCCTTGCCGACCACGTACGGCGGCCGGGCCGCCAGCTCCGGCACCGGCTCGGAGACGATCCGCACGTCGTCCATGTACGCGCGGTCCTGGAGGTACGCGCCGTAGACCAGCCACGAGACGGCAAGGCCCAGCCCCACGACGGCGCCCAGGCACCCGACGACCGCCGCCGCGTCGGACCCGCCCGAGTCGTTCCCCCTCCGCCGCCGGATCCGCTTCGCCACCAGCCACGCAAGGGCGACGACCGCCGCGAACAGCAACGGCAGGGCCAGCCAAGAAACGATCTTTCGCAGCTCCCACGCCACGATCGTGGTGACGTACGAGGCGTACCACAGCGCGAGGCCCGCCAGAAGTACGGGTATCCCCACCCGCAATGCCCGACCCATCAGCGCCCCCCGACGTCAGCTCCCTCGATTCTGCACCCGCGAGTCGGCGCATGTCAGCCGGTCGGCTGAAGCCCGCCTGTGGGGACGCCCCTCGGGTCCGGCCGCCGCGCGGCGGTTCCGTACGCGGACGGCAACACCCTGCACGAGCAGGAGTACGCGTTCCTGCGCGCCCAACTCGCCTACGCCCACGGCGATTACGAGCAGGCGGAGGCGCTGTGCGAGCAGGCGTCCGTCGCGAAGGAGTTCCTCAACTTCCGCGACCGGGTGCGTCTGGCGATGCTTCAGGAACAGATCCGCGTGATCCAGGCCGATCCGGAGGCCGGCGAACGCCTGAAGGGCCTGGCCGGAGAGGCCCGCAGCCGCGGCACGCTCGACCTGGCGGCCGAGGTGTGGCAGGCGGTGGCGGAGACCGGTGGCTGACGTCGTCCCGCAGTCCGCCTGCTCGGGGCCTGCTGACATGATCAAGGCGTGATCAGCGAACCGTCACGGCCCGGGGCCTTGAAGTACGTCCTGTTCGATGTCGACGGCACATTGATCGATGCCGTCGACAATCAGCGCCGGGTCTGGCGGACGTGGGCGGAGCGATACGGGCGGGACCCCGACGAGGTCTACCAGGTGGCGCTGCGGACCAGGCCGATGGAGACCTTCGCGCACGTCGCTCCGGACCATGATCCCAAGGAGTGTCTGGCCGCACTGCACGAGCTGGAGGACGAGGACGTCCGGTCCGGTGTCTACGCGGCCTTCGACGGCGCCGCGCAACTGCTGGCCGCGCTGCCGCCGGGCCGCTGGGCGCTGGTGACGTCGAACTACGAGCACCGCGTGCGCGGCCGCTTCGCCCGGACCGGCCTGCCCGTCCCGGAGGTCCTGGTGGACGCGGCCGCCGTCGAGGAAGGCAAGCCGTCGCCTGTGCCCTATCTCCAGGCCGCCTCTCGACTCGGCGCCGGCCCGAAGGAGTGTCTGGTCATCGAGGACGCCCCTTCCGGGGTGCGGTCCGGGCTGCGTGCGGGAATGACCGTGTGGGGGGTCAACGCGCCCGTGGCGGTGGACGGCGTCCACCGTCATTACGGAAGCCTGCGCGAAGCGGTCTGCGACATCCTCGACACCATCGACATCCGCGCCTCCACGTCCGGCGCGTAGGGTGCCTGGATGACCGGGACACCAGAGGCCTTCTCACGGAGCACCATCGCGCGCGAAGGAGCGGCGGGAGCGGCGTGGCTCGCCGAACTGCCCGGGATCGTGGACGAGTTGCTGGAGCGCTGGGGGTGCGTACCGGACGGCGAGGTCATGCACGGGGGCGTCGGAGTCATCGTCCCGGTGCTGCGGCGGGACGGAGGGACCGCCGTGCTGAAGGCGTCCTTTCCGCACCCGGGCAACGTCCACGAGCCGGACGCGTTCGCGGCGTGGGGCGGGCGCGGGGCCGTGCTGCTGCACGAGCGTGACGACGAGCGCTTCGCGATGCTGCTGGAGCGGGTCCGGCCGTCGACCCTGGCCGAGGTCGAGGACGGCGACGAGGTGGTGAGGGTCGCGGGGCGGATCAGCCGTCGGCTGGCCGTTCCCGCGCCGCCCGGTCTGCCCCGGCTACGGGAGCAGGCCGACGCATGGGAGGAGGAGCTGCGCAAGGACGCCGGGGAGCTGGCGCACACGCTGTCGCCGTACGTGGTGGACGCCGCGGTGGCGACCGTCCGCGAGCTGGGCCGCGTCCAGCCGGACACCCTCATCCACGGCGATCTCCACGCCAGGAACATCCTGCGCGCCGACCGTGAGCCCTGGCTGGCCGTCGACCCCAAGGGCTACGTGGGAGACCCCGCTTACGACGGCGGCACCCTGCTCAAGTCACGCGCATGGACCCTCCTCGAAGCAGACGACCTGCTCAGGGCTGTCCACCGCGCTCTGGACGTCTTCGCCGAGGCAGCGGAGCTCGATCGCGAACGCGCCCTGCGCTGGGCCCAGTTCCATGCCGTCCAGGCTTCGTTCTGGGGCCGCCGCCACGGCTTCCGTGCCGCCCGCAGCGGGCCAAGGCTGGACTGGCTCACCGAATTCACCGACCGCCTGGCAACGCTGCTCACGAACGGCCGCTAGACCGTTTCTAGGCGTGCCGCCTCTCAACCTTCCTGCGACACACCGAGATCGTGACGCATGGCGGTTCTCATGGCTCGGAGCATGTCCCAGACCTCGTGCTGGGCCCGGGCCGCGGTCTCCGGCGTCTCGCCGCGTCCGGGGGCGCCTCGTTCGAGGCGTTTGACCTGGCCGTAGACCGTGTTCAGGGCCTGGTTGACGACACTCGCCCGCAGGAGCACCTCGTCGGAGGCGGTCATCTGTGCTTCGGAGTACCGATCGCGGTGAGCGTTCTTCGCCTCTTCGAGCGCCTCCCTGTCGGACTCCTCCGCGCCGCGCTCTCTCAGGACGTGCAGGTGGCGGTTGAGCGCGGTTGTGAACTGCCGGGCCTCGCGGTTGAGTTCCACATAGCAGGTGCGTCGGAGCGAACGGCTCTCGCGGATCTCCTCGTGGCCACGGACGAGCTCTATCTCCCGGCGCTTCGCGCGTTCGAGGCCCCGCTGGGTGAGCAGCGCTCCGCCGAGGGTTCCCGCGACGCCCGCCAACGCGATGACCACTGAACCGAGTTCCACCGACGCACCCCGTGAATTCCTCCGGCCTCGTGCCCGCTGCACATGACCCGGGCCGTCCATTCTGCCCGCGGCGAGGGACCCGCGTTCGGAGCAGAGCCTTAGCCTGTACTGATGGGACTGGACATCACCGTGGTCATGGCCGACTGGGAGCAGCTGGCCCGGATCCCGGCGGGCGGGCGCCTGGAGGCGCTGACCGACGCCGTGTACCCGGACTTCTGCTGCGTGCCGTGCGAGGACGCCGACTTCGCGGTGAGCGGCGGCTGGGTGTGGCCGCGGGAGTCGTCGTGGTGTGCCGAGTACCGGTTCTTCGGGACCACCGGTTCCTACAGCTGGCACTTCCATCTGGCCAATGCCTGGGACGACATGAGGGCGTCGGTCGCGCCCGATCTGCGAGACGCCCTCGACCGCTTCCTCGGCGGCCTGGTGTGGGACGGCCCGGATGACGCCGCGGGGGCGGGGCCGGACGATGCCCCCCCGTCGGCGGGCGGCTTCCCGGACGACCCCGCACCGTGGCGCCCCCGCGTACTCCTGCTCCGTGCTCCGGACGAGGTGCCGGCGCTCGTCCGCGCCTGGGAACTGGCCGCACCGCGGTTGGAGGAACTCCGCGAGCCCTTCGCCACCGACGCCGCCCGCTGGGCGGCCCGGCCCGACGCCTTCGACGGCGCCGTCGCGCTCATGCGCGAGTGGGGTGAGGTGGTCACGCGTGCCGGGGCACGGGGCTGGGGCCTGATCGGACTCCGGTGAAGACCACGCCCTACCGCGGCGGGACCGGGCCGATGGCCGTCAGATGAGCATCCCAGCACTTCGCCCACCACTGGAGCTGACCGCAATGTCATTGCCACGCATCGGAGTCGTCATCGTCACGATGGGCACGCGCCCGCGAGAGCTGGACGCCCTGATCGCCTCCGTCGTGGGGCAGGACGTAGCTCCCGCGCGGATCGTCCTGGTCGGAAACGCGACTCCGCTCACCGATGTCTCCGCCGACGTGACCAAGATCCCGCTCGATGAGAACCTGGGCTGTCCCGGTGGCCGTAACGTCGGGTTGAGTCTCCTGTGCGAGTCGGGCGAGGTGGACGTCGTCGTCGAGCTGGACGACGACGGGCTGCTCATCGCCGACGACGTGTTCCGCACGGTGCAGCGGCTGTATCTGGCCGATCCCCTGCTCGGGATCGTGTCGTTCCGCGTCGCCGATGAGTTCGGGGAGACCGAGCGACGCTGGGTGCCCCGGCTGCGTGCCGACGATCCGATGCGCCGGGGTCTGGTCACCGCCTTCCTCGGGGGCGGCCATGCCCTCTCGGTGCCGATGCTCGACGAGATCGGCCTCTGGCCCGAGCAGTTCTTCTTCGGGCACGAGGAGACCGACCTGGCCTGGCGAGCGATCGACGCGGGCTGGAAGATCCTCTATGAACCCGAGCTCGTGCTGCAGCATCCGAAGACCTCCCCGGCCCGGCACGCGGTGTACTTCCGAAACACCGCGCGCAACCGCGTCTGGCTCGCGAAGCGCCGGCTTCCGTCCGCTCTGCTGCCGGTGTATCTGGGCGTATGGACGCTCCTGACCTTGGCGAGGATCCACTCGCTGCCCGGGCTGCGGTCTTGGACCGCTGGATTCGTCGAGGGCATGCGCACGCCGTGCGGTCCCCGCAAGCCCATGAAGTGGCGCACGGTGTGGCGCTTGACCCGACTCGGCCGACCGCCGATCGTGTGACCACCGACGTACGCGGGACTCCGCACCGGCTGTCAGTGCCGAGTGGGAAACTGCCTGGCATGATCGAAACGAAACCGAAAGCCGACCTTCTCCGCTACCTGCAAGCCGCTCGCGAAGCCCTGATGTGGAAGCTCGACGGGCTCTCGGAGTACGACGTCCGGCGTCCGCTGACACCGACCGGCACGAACCTGTTGGGGCTGGTCAAACACGTCGCCAGTGTGGAGCTGGGCTACTTCGGCGAGACGTTCGGGCGGCCGTCCGGCGAGCCGCTGCCCTGGTTCGCGGACGACGCCGAACCCAACGCGGACATGTGGGCCACGGCCGACGAGTCGCGCGAACAGATCGTCGGGCTGTACCACCGGGCGTGGAAGCACTCGGACGCCACGATCGAGACGCTGACGCTCGACGCGGTCGGCCACGTGCCGTGGTGGCCCGAGGAACGAAGCGAGGTGACACTGCACCAGATCCTGGTGCACATGATCGCCGAGACCCACCGGCACGCCGGCCACGCCGACATCGTCCGTGAGCTCATCGACGGGGCCGTCGGTATGCGGGAGGGCAACGACAACATGCCGCCGGGCGACCAGACGTCGTGGGAGAACCACCGGCTCCGACTGGAGCGCGTGGCGAAGGAATTCGGCCACAGCTGATTCCGCCTCAGAGGCCGAAGCAGCCGAGCGGCGCCGCCGTCGCCCGCTGTTCCCTGGGCAACGCACCAGGTCAGCGGGCGGACCGCGGCACGCAGTTCGAGCCGCGACGGGAGGAGAGGACTCGAACAGCGCATCACATGCGCCCAGTTACGGAGAATCCGACTCCTCACCCGTGGAGCCTTGGTATGTGAGACGTCACACAAGGGGCTTGCCTCGACGGCGAAAGGAAGATTCGATCTTCCAGGTTGGCGTCGGGCCTGACTGCCCGACGCTGCGGGGCCGGTGAGATCCGCCGGTCGCAGCAGAGCTACCCGGCGCCGGAGAACCCCGGCAGCCGACAAGGGGGATCTCTTGACCATGACCACTGAGACTCATCGCCATACGGGCACGGGCATAGGCGTGGACAGCATCCGCTATGTCCATACGCTCGGCCCGCAGGGCACGAACCTGGAAGCCGCCGCCCATGAGTGGCTGCACCGGCGGGGCATCGACGGGAAGATCGAACTCCACGCGTCGCTGGAGGCCGCCCTCGAAGCGGTACCCGACGACGGGGAGCACGCACTGGCGGCCTGCGCGGTCTATCCGGATCTGCACACGCTGACCTTCGGCAACCTGCACCGGTTACGCATGGTCGACAGCTTCATCATGCCGACCCACAACATGGTCCTGGCCAGCGCGGGTGCGGACGATCCCCGTACCGTCTCCACGCACCCCGCCCCGGTCGGACTGGTCCCGGCGCAGGCCGAGTCCCGGCTGGTGCTGAGCAACTCCCAGGCGGCCATCGACTGCGCCGCCGGCCGTACCGAGGGCTGCATCACGACCATCGTCGCCGCCGAGCGGCACGGACTGCGCGTCCTGCGGGACTTCGGCCCGGTCCCCATGGTCTTCACCATCCACCAGGTGCTCGCGATGGATGACGAGGCGGCCGGCCGGCGCGAGACCATCGGGGCGATGCTGTGACGACGAGCGCCCCCCTCACCGCCGCCCTGCGCGCCGAAGCGGCGGACCTCTCCCGCTCCCTCGTCCCCAAGGTAAACCGCTTCCGCCGCCGCCAGGCCGACGACGGAACGGTGCCGGAGCCGCAGGCCGCCGACCGCGAGCTGCTCCTCGCGATCCGGGACGAGGCGACTGCCTGGTACCGCCGCAACGACCGGGCCCACCAGGCAGACGCGCTCGTGGCCGACGTGGACGGATGGATCGCCGACGGCCTCGACAGCGCGCCGCACTTCGCCCGCTCCCGGGACGCGCTCCAGCCGCCCGCCGACGGAACGCCGGTCTTCTTCCTGGCCCCCGCGCAGACCACCAACAGCGTGCCGCCGGTGGGCAAGCGGCTCGACTGCTTCTTCGCACTGCGCAAGGAACCCGACGCGCTGCCGGAACTGGCCACCACCTTTCCGCACCCCAAGAACAACTGTCAGTCGCTGGTGCTCATCACGGGCAGCGACGGCTTCGCACACGGCAACTGCCTCGTGTTCTTCCCCGAGAACGTGGCCGCGCGCGACAAGGTCGAAGAGCAGCCCTACGCGATGTTCTTCTACAACAAGATGCGGAAGATCCACGAGACGTACGCGCTTCCCGGCGCCGAGTCGGTCCTCACCGCCGAGTCCGTGCCCCGGTCCTCGTCCGGGCTGGCACCCGAGGTCTGCTACGAGGCCCGCGCGATCTGGGGCTACCTGCACGACTCCATGCACTACCAGGGCCTTTGGCCGTTCGATCAGCACATCTCCCTGAAGATGAACTGGTTCGTCGGCCTCCTCGAAGAGACCAAGGTCGACGCCAAGACCGTCCTCGCCTGCGCGAGCGGCGGGGTGCCGTTCGCGCGGGAGCAGATCGACATGATCCTGCTGGAGCGGATCTTCCGCTACCCGCAGGCGGACGACGCCACCCGGAACTTCGACTCCGGCACCGGCGTCTTCCTCTACTCCTGGCTTCGCGCGCACGGCGCCCTGACCGGATCGCCCGAGACCGGCGGGCTGCTGCACTTCGACCGGGACAAGACCCTTGACGCCCTGCGCGAGTTCGTCGCCACCGTCGAGGAACTCGAAGAGCAGGTCACCACCGATGACGAGTACCGGACCGCGGCCAAGGCGCTCGTCCGCACCTACCTGCCCGAGGGTGAGGTGAAGCAGCGGTACCGCTTCACCGAGGACCAGAGCGTACTGCTGCGGGCCAAGCAGCCGCTGGCAGAACTGCCGCCGCTGCGGTTCGCAGAAGCCGAGTGGTGACACCGGCCATGAGCGACGACCCCGGGCACCGTGGCGGCATCGGCCGCATTGGCCGCATCTGCCGCATCGGCCGCAGCGGCCACGGTGCCGGCAGCGGCCGCCTGGGCGTCCCCGTCCTGTCCTGTCTGATGGTGCTGTTGCTGGCGACAGGCTGGGTGGTGTCCGGGCGGCTGGTGAGCGACACTCCGCCGCTGGCCGTCGCGGCCGGCCGCACCGGGGCCAGCTTCCTGGTGATCAGCGCGATCTCCGCGCTGCAACCACGGAGCTGGCCCGCCATCCGGGTCACCGCGGGTCGCCGGCGGGCCGTCGTCCTCCTCGCGTTCCTGGGGTTCTTCGCCTATTACACGGGCACGCTGCTCGGCGTCGACCGGATCGGCGCCTCCCAGGTGGGCCTGGTGGTCTCCCTCCTGCCGTGCATCACCTTCGCCATCGGCATCGTGGCCTTCCGCGAACCCACGAGCGCACGCAAGGCCCTCGGTACCGTCCTCGCCGTCGCCGCCGCACTCGGCTACGCGATCGACGGCGGCTCGGCGAGCGGAGGCACCGGGACGGGCCTGCTGGTCACCGGTGTCCTGTTCGCCCTCGCGGGCACGTTCGCGTACGCCCTGTACGGCTACGTGTACCGCCGGCACATGTCCGACGTACCGCCCATGGCCGCGCTCCCGGCGGTGACGGGCGCGGGCACCGTCATGCTCGGGCTCGCCGCGATCGTCTTCGTACCGCTGGGCACCATCGGCGCCACGCAGTGGGCCGCGGTCGCCGTGCTCGGCGCGGTGCTCACCGCGCCCGTCTTCCTCATCTCCCACGAGCTGATCGTGCGCAAGGGCCCGTTGTTCACCTCCGCCGTCGCCCTGATGGTGCCGTTCCTCGTACGGCTGGGGGAGCGGGTGTGGGGCGCGGCGGACGCACCGAGCCCGCTCTCCGTCCTGTTCCTGGGGCTCTGCTCGGCGGGCGTGTGGATGACGGTCGCACCTTCCCGTTCCGGGCCGGCAGCGCAAGACCCCAGGCCCGTCCCCTCGACAGAATCTGGAAGAAGCACACCGTGACAGCACCACGCGCGCCGCGCCCCACCGTCGTCCTCGTCTACCAGCGCACCTCGCTCCGCTGGGTCTTCGACAGCGCGCTGCGCGCCGGAATCGACCTCGTCCTGGTCCCCCGCCCCGACGAGTCCGTAGCGCCCGACCGGCTGCCGCCCGCCGTGGTGGACGTCCTCCCGCTGGATGTGGAAGGCGACCCGGTCAAGGCCCTGGCCATCCTGCGGGAACGGTACGGGAGCACTCCGTTCGACGGCATCACCACGCTCTACGACCCGGCCGTGCCGTTCGTCGCCGACGTGGCCGAAGCCCTCGGACTGCCCGGCCTCGGCAGCGCCGACGCGCGGGCGGTACAGGACAAGCGGCTCATGCGACAGCGGCTGGCCGAAGCCGGACTGAACGTGCCCGGCTTCGTCGTCCTGGACGACCAAGGAGTGTGGGACGGGGACAGCGGGCTCACCTTCCCGGTCGTGGTGAAGCCGGCGAACGGCTTCTCCAGCCTCGGTGTCACCAAGGCCGACAGCGCGGAGCAGCTCGGCGCCGTGATCGAGGAGGTCCGGCAGGTCTGCCGGACCAAGCTCGGCCGGGCCACCGGTCTGATCGTCGAGGAGTACCTGGACGGCCCGGAACTCGCCGTCGAGTCCCTCGCCCATCGCGGCGAGGTCACCGTGCTCTCCATCGGGTACAAGGGAGAGCCGACCGGCCCGTACTTCGAGGAGGGCGTCTACCGGGCACCGGCTCCGCTCCCGCCGGACGTCCAGGACGCGGTGGTACGGGAGGTCGTTGCCGCCCACTCCGCCCTCGGGGTGACCGACGGCCCGGCCCACACGGAACTGCGGCTGCGCGGCGGCGCCCGCCCCTACCTGCTGGAACTCGGCGCCCGCGTCGGCGGCTCCGGCGTCTCCCACTACATCGCCGAGCACGTCACCGGAGCCGATCTCGCCGGTGACGCGCTGCGCATCGCCGCAGGACTCGCACCCACCAGCGTGACCGACAGCCTGACCCGCAGCGGGTCCGGCTCGCCGACGCGGCTGGCGCGGGCCACCGGCGCGGCGGCCAACTACATCGTTCCGTGCGGCGGTTCGGGTCGGATCACCACGATCCACGGTCTGGACGAACTGGCCGACGACCCGCGCGTGGACCACGTCGTGCAGATGCTGCACCCGGGCGACGTCGTGCGCCCGTACCCCGACTTCACCGGGTATCCGGCGTTCATCCTGTCCCACCACGGGTCCACCGAGGACGCGGAGGAGTTCCACCGCTCCCTCGAAAGCCTCATCCGCATCGACTACGCACCGACAGGGGCCGCACAGTGACCCTCCCGTCCCTCGACGACCGCGACGGCGTGATCTGGCTCGACGGCCAGTTCGTTCCCTGGCGCGACGCCCGCCTGCACGTCCTCACCCACGGTCTCCACTACGGCGGCGGTGTCTTCGAGGGAGAACGGGTCTACGACGGCCACGTCTTCAAACTGACGGAGCACACGCGGCGGCTGCACGAGTCGGCGCGGGAGCTCGGCTTCCACCTCCCGTTCTCGATCGAGGAGCTCGACGCGGCGACGCTCGAACTCGTCGACAGGCAGGGCATCGGCAACGGCTACGTCCGGCCGGTGGCATGGCGCGGCAGTGAGCAGATCAGCGTGTCCGGCGCCGGCGCCTCCGTACACGTCGCCATCGCCACCTGGGAGTGGCCGCATGTCTTCTCGGCCGAGGCCAAGGAGCAAGGGATCCGCCTGGGCACCTCGCGCTGGCGGCGCCCGGCACCGGACACCGCCCCCGTACGGGCCAAGGCGGCCTCCCTGTACAACATCTGCACGCTGGCGCGCGACGCCGCGGACGAGGCCGGCTTCGACGACGCGTTGCTGCTGGACTACCGCGGCCATGTCGCGGAGGCCACCGGGGCCAACCTCTTCCTCGTGGCCGGAGACGAGCTGCACACGCCGACGGCCGACTGCTTCCTCGCCGGCATCACCCGGCGGACGGTGCTCGACCTGGCCCGTGAGCTCGGCATCCCGGTTGTCGAGCGGCACATCCTCCCCGAGGAGCTCGGTGATTTCGACGAGTGCTTCCTGACCGGCACGGCCTACGAGGTCCAGCCCGTCCGGGCCATCGACCAGCACGAGTACCGGGTGGGCAAGACGACCACCTCACTGGTGGAGGCGTACACCCGGCTGGTCCACTCGCGCGGCGTCGACCGGATGGGCGACGCGCACTGACCGCCAGCAACCGGAACGAGGTGTTCCCGGTCGTGTCGCCGACCGGGAACACCGCCGTTCAGGAGATTCCGTACCACTGGCTCGCCCAGCCGGTGTTGATGGTGCTGGTGGACTGCTCGGCGAGGTTCACGCCGGCCGGCAGCGAGGTCTGACCGGTCAGGACGGTGCTGTACCGGAGTGTTGGCGGCGTCAGACCGGCATTGACCGAGATGCCGGCCCCCGTGGACTTCAGGGTGAGGGCGTTGGTGGCCCAATTGCCGTTGAGGAGGAGGGCGATGAAGTAGGTGCCGGGGGCGGCCGTGAACGGCTTGCCGAGGGGCAGTGGCTTGGCGATCGCGTCGGTCATCAGCTGGGGCGAGATGTCCGCGGTGGCCGCGACCAGGGTGCCGGTGGCGTCGTACACGCCGAGGTAGCAGTTGGCGAGCTGGGCGTTCGGATCGATACCGGCCAGACCCAGCCAGATGTTCGACCAGGTGATCTGCTCGTGCAGGACGATCCGTACCAGGGTGACCCGCCCGCCGACCCCGGCGGGCGACTGGGCGGTGACGTGTCCCGCGTCGTTGGGGTCGCCGGTCCACGCCAGCAGGTTCTGGTCCTGCGGCCGGGGTCCTTGGTACGCGGACCCGGACCCGGACCCGCCGCTCTGCGCGGGCGTGGGCGCGGAAGCCCCGGAGGTCACCGCCCCGCGCGGGCTCTCGCCCGGTGCGGTGCAGCCTGCCAGGACGAGCAGCGCTGCGAGCGCGGCGACGAGGCCGGTCGCGGCGGTGGTGGTGCGGGTGTGCATGGTCCCCCCATGAGGTGCGGATGTGCTGACGGGTCATGGTCACACGGGCCGATCTCCGGCGGGTGAGCGGCCACGGCCTCGGCGGAGTCACGGGCCGCTACCGCTACCGCTACGGCTTCCGCTTCCGCTACCGCAGCCCCGCGCCGGGGGTTGCCTTCGTGTGCACTCGAACATCTAGCCTCCAGTCGATCAGCACATCGGCCACCCGCGTGACCACGCGGACCGTGAGGGGGATTCCTGTGAGAAGTGTCGAACTGGGGCGTACGGGCGAGAGCGTGAGCCAGGTCGGGCTCGGCTGCATGCTGATGGGGACGACGACGGACGAGGCGGTGTCGGTCGCGATGCTCGACCGTTTCACCGAGGCGGGCGGCACCTTCCTGGACACCGCCAACTGCTACTGCTGGTGGGATCGTCCGGGCAGTCATGGCGGCGAGAGCGAGGAACTGCTCGGCCGTTGGATGGCCCGCGGCGGGCGGCGCGACCAGGTGTTCCTGGCCACCAAGGGCGCCGCCCTCGTGGTGAACCCCGACGAGGCGCGGGTCGCGGGAGGCGGGGCGGAGTAGGGAGTGTCGTCAAAGTGGCGTCGGCCGCCCGGAGGGCGGGGCTGGTGGGGTCTGGTGCGTGCGATCGCAAGGCGGAGGAGGGAATCGACGCGGTGGGGGCACCTCCCAGCGGTAGCTGGGGGACGTC
>NZ_JBICZH010000021.1:0-126341 GCF_043201995.1 Streptomyces sp. NPDC048258 | reverse complement strand
CCCCGTGCATTGCACCGGGGGCCGTGTTCCCCGTTGTTGCCCTGGTTCCCCCCCCCCCCCCGGGGGGCCCCCCGCCCCCCCCCCCCCGGGCGGGGGGGGGGCCCCCGGGGGGGGGGGCCCCCCGCCGCCTGCATGATCGGACCCGCCATGACACCGGAGATCCTGGCCCGGATCACCGCCGCTCGCGCCGCCCGCGACCTATCCGACCTCGCCCGCCAGGCAGTCGGCACGACGGCCGCGGCCGCCACCCCGAGTGAACGGCTTATCGCCGCCCGTCGGCTGCGCCAGATGGCCAACGAGATCATCGACCGCGTCGTACTCGCCGAGGCCCTGGGGGGCACGGAGTGGCCGGAGATCGCCTCAGCTCTGGGCCGGCGCGACGCGGCCACGGTGGAGGGTGAGTACGCCGAGTCGGTGGAGGAATGGCGGCAGCTGCCGGCCGAGGTGTTGGCCGACGGTGCGGAGGACGCCAGGCACCTGGATGCCTGGTACGCCCGGCATCGGGAGGACTGCGACCCAGACGTGGAAACTCCCGCGTCCGACCTGTTCAACAGGCGTTGATCGGGCGCCGCTTCACGGTAGAATAATACAGCGACCCGATCGGTGGAGCTTAGGGCTCACATCGGCGCAGCATCCCGGGAGAGCAACCCGGGGAACCCAAATCGAAGGAACACCCATGCCTGGAATCATCGCGCCCCAGCGCGACCGCAAGTCCCGGACGCCCACTCGCCTCCCGAACCCTCCGATGGTCCTTCTGACCGGGGAGTGGAAGACGGGCAAGAGCTATGAGGCCGCGCGGGGATCCGGCAGTGACCTGGTGGGTATGACCTACTGGATCCAGATCGGTGGCGGCGAGGGTACCGCGGACTACTACGGCGACGTCCCCGGCGCGCGGTACGAGATCGTTCCGCATGACGGCTCGTACCAGGACATCCTCGATGCGATCCGCTGGGCCATCGCGCAGGACCCCGCCAACGGCAAGCAGAACATGATCGTGCTGGACTCCGTCACCTCCCTATGGGACCTCCTCAGTGACGAAGTCGCTCTGCTCGCTCGACACCGTGCGGTGCGCCGCGCGCAGGAGAGCGGGCGTCGAGCGCGTCAGTTCGACGCGGTGGTGAGCGACGAGGACGAGCGCGACCTGTGGAACCGGGCCAAGGACCGGTGGGGGGAAGTGCTGTGGCTGCTGCGCCGGCACAGCGGACCGACGCTGTTCATCGCCCGCCAGGAGCTCGTCACGGCCTTCGAGAACAACAAGCCCACCCGGCACACGTACCGGCGGATCAGGGCGGAGAAGAATCTTGGCGCGGCCGTCGACGCGATCGTGGAGCTCCACGCGCCGGGCGAGGCCTACGTGACCGGCGCCCGCACGCTGCACTGGCAGATCACCCCCGGCGAGACCGCCGAGCGCTTCGAGGATTTCAGCGTAGATGCCCTGCTGCGGCGCCTCGGCTACGAGAACGCCGCTCCCGTCCGGTCCGCGACCGAACTGGCACCGGCAGCGTATTTGCAGGAGCAGCAGGTCCCGCCGGCCGAGCAGCCCCGTAAGGCTCCCGTCCAGGTACAGCGCGCGGCCGAACCGGAGCTGACCGGGCGCCAGGCCGAGGACCTCATCCGTAAGGCCCTGATGGACGAGAACAACCCGGAAGAGGCCCTGCTGAACGTGCGGGAGTACTGGGGCATCCGCACCCTGGAGAAGACCACGACCAACGGCAGGTGGGGCCGGATGAGCGCCCAGGACCTGGTCACCCGCTCCCTGGCGTACGCCAAGGAGCGGGAGAAGAAGAAGGCTGAGCAGGACCAGGCGTCGACCACCACCCCAGATGGGGAACGACAGCCGCCCGCGACCGCGCAGAGTTCCCACACCGACGCGAACACCGCGCCGGGGGCCAGCCCCGAAATCGAGAAGGGCCAGCAGGAGGGACCGGAGGAAGAGGAGAGCACTCCACCGCCGCCGGACCCCGAGTTTGACGAAGCTCCCGGAGAGGATCCGGAGGCGGTCAGCGAGGCCGAGGAGCCGCAAGACCGCCCGACCGCGCCGCCCACGGCCAGGCGCTTGTCCAAGGGCGAGAAGATGGCCCTCGACGCGATGATGGACGAAGCAACCATCCAGGCGCGGGTGCGTTTCCTCACTGTAGGTGAACATCTGGACCCCATCTCCGAAGACGGCCCCCCAGCCATGAACAAGCTGCGGGACTACCTGCAGAAGCATCGACCCGCGGTGATCGCGGCGCTTGTAGAGGCCGACGAACAGGCTCTGGCGGACCTCTACAAGAGAGCCCCGATGCCGGACCTGTCGATCAAGAAGAAGTTCGCGGCCTACTTCGAGCAGGCGACCATCTCGGCATGAGGTAACGCGCGCCCGATCGGCGCGGGGTGATCGGCCGGGCGATCGGGGGCGGGCGATCGGGGCGGGGGCGCGCGGGGGTGGGGCGATCGGCCCGATCAGCGCGCGGGGTGATCCGGCGCGGCCCGATCAGCGCGGGGGCGATCCGGCGCGGGGCGCGGGGCGCGGGGGCGATCGGGGCGGGGGCGCGCGGGGGTGGGGCGATCGGCCCCATCGGCGCGGCCCGATCGGCGCGGGGGCGATCGGGGCACGGGCGCGCGGGGGTAGGGCGATCGGCCCGATCGGCGCAGGGGCGATCCGGCGCGGGGGCGATCCGGCGCGGGGCGCGCGGGGGCGCGGGGGCGATCGGGGCGCGGGCGCGCGGGGGTGGCCCGATCGGCGCGGGGGCGATCCGGCATGGGGCGCGGGGCGCGCGGGGTGATCGGCCGGGGGCGATCGGGTGCGGGGCGCGCGGGGTGATCGGCCGGGGGCGATCGGGTGCGGGCGGGGGTGGGGGGCGATCGGCCCGATCGGCGCGGGGTTCCGGCGCGGGGCGATCGGCGCGGGGTTCCGGCGCGGGGCGATCGGCGCGGGGTTCCGGCGCGGGGCGATCGGGGCGGGGTTCCGGCGCGGCCCGATCGGCGCGGGGCGATCGGGCCGCGCGGGCGATCAGGGCGCGCGGGGGTGGGGGCGATCGGCGCGGCCCCGATCGGCGCGGGGCGCGCCTGCCACCCGCCGCCCCCCGCCCCCCTGCCGCGGCGCAATGACGAAGGGGCGCGCCTGAGGCGCGCCCCTTCGTCGACGATGCTGGAGAAGGCGCTACCGCGCGCCCTTCCCAGAGTTGCGTCGCGCCATCCGGCCTTCGCGGCGCGCCTCGGCCTTCGCCTCGCGCGCCTCGGCGCGTACGTCATGCAAGAGCTTCGACAGCTCCTGGGGGTGGGCCTTGCCAAGGAGCCGGAGCGCCTGCTGTCGGTAGTTCGGTGCGCTCGGCATCCGGCCTTGACGCGCCTCGGCAAATTGGATCGCGTACTGGAGGAAACGCTCTTCGGAAGCGACCCGGCGCCGGAATTCGATGACCCGCGCATCGTGCGCCCCGCGGCCTTCACGGGGAGCCGCCGGCGCCATGAACCGGGCAGGCTCCTCCTCCATCAGGCGGCACAACGCCTCTGCGCGGGGCGCCACTCTGGGTGATCGGAAGGCGAGTCCTTGGACCCTGCGGGGAACGGGTCCGCTGTTCTTTTCCTGGACGACGAAGGCCGTCCACCGACGGGCGAAGGTCTCGTCATCCAGCGCCAGGAGGTGCTTGATCTCCTGGCGGGCCAGTTCCTCGACCACGTCGTGCAGGGGCGGCATCGCTGCCTGGATTTCGGATCGGAAGGCGACCACGCGTGCTTGGTGGGCGCTCTTGCTTTCGTCCTCTGCCCTCGGCACGAGGACGCGGGCTTGGCGGAGGGCACCCTCGAGCACGTCCAGCGTTCGCGAGGCGAGTGTCGGGGAGGTCAGGGCCTGCCACTGCACGGTCCGCGAGGACCGGCGGTCCGTGCCCCCCGTGACGAAGCGGACGACGGCGTCCTTGAAGGCATCCGGCCGCATGGAAGCCAGGCGCGTGATCTCAGCCGCTGTCTCCTGCTCTTCGACCATGCCGGGGGTTCCTCCTGTGGGTTGCGGTCCGCTGCTCTGGGACCGGTCGGCCATGTACCTGCGGGCATGAACGAGGTGGCCGTACCGCGTGGGACTGCGTGTGCCGGATCGTCGCAGGAGCAACCGCTCCCCGGCCCCGAGTGCTCTGCACGCACCCGGTGACTCGATGCCTTGTTCGTCAAGCAACCTCGGGGCGAAAGGAACACCTATTACCCACAAACTTGACGGGCGATCTCACCGCAGTCCGCGGCACCCAGGGGTGCAGCGGTACAGCCACCTCTTTTGCGGATGATACCCGTCGGCTGGAGGCCGGACGGGCCGGGCAGCGCCTATTCGGCCCGCTGCGGCCGCTTCGGCGTGGTCACGGCCTCGATCACCGGAGCGAGCGTGCTGGGCTTCCAGAGGAGGTCATAGCTCGTCTGGGAGGCGGCCAGCACGGCGATGATCGTGGCCAGGGTCAGCTTGCCGTGCTGGAACTGCTCCCAGCCGCCGGCGGTGGCCACCGTGACCAGGCCGACGAGAAGAGCCGACACCGAGGCGACGGTCTTCTTGGCCTTCACCGACCAGTGCGGTCGCTGAACCACGGCGATCAGCAGCGGCAGGATGGCGCCGACCTCGGCGCCGACGGTGACGGATTCGAGCGTTGTCATGTTGATCAGCCCTTCGCAGTGGATGTCGGGCGGACTCTGCGCGCTGCGAAGGGCTTGTGTCGCGGGCTGGTCAGCCGGCAGATGAATCGCCCAAGTCGTCGGCGATTTCTCGGGGAGGTGTGGGCGCCGGCTCCGTGTAGAGCTTCACGACGATGGCGCGAAGTTGGTGGATGTAGTCGACGGCCGCGGCCTTCCAGCGACGCCACTGCCGCTGTTCCTCTTGCAGCGTCTCGACCCGCCGTTCCAGGTCGATCTGACGGGCTTCCAAGGTGGCAACGCGTTCCACCGTCTGGGCGTTGGCGGCGCGCTGTTGTTCCAGCAGGCTGGTGAATCCTTCGGTCACGGTGGTGACTGCGGAGACGAAGGTCTGCGACTCAGCGATGTTCGCGTCGGTGTCGTTCTTGCGTTTGGTCTGTCGGTACACCATGAGGCCGCCGCCCAAGGCGCCCACCATGCCGAACAGCGGTGCGAGGATGGGCGCCAGAGAGATGAGCCAGTTCACAGGCGCCTCCTCGGTCGGTTTTGTACAGGGGATGCGCGGAAGCCGGGGCCCTGCGGCGGGCCCGCGGCTTCCCGCAGCCCGTACGGTGCCGGGCCGGGCGGCTTACGTCGCCTCCTGCCGGGTCTTTATGGGCCGGCGTGCTCTTGCAGGCCGGGCGAAACTCCTGCGGTGACGTTCCAGGCGCGGCGGACGGCGTCGAGGATCTGTTCATCGGTGACGGCGGCCTGCGCGCTGTCCGGGGTGCCGTTGATGGTTCCTGCGGCAGCTGAGGAAGAGATTTCCGGGTCGGTTGCGATGACCGGCGCCAGGCCCGGGTTGCTCCAGTCGCCCGGGTTGAGGACTTGTCGGGCCAGGGAGACCCTCAGGGGGTTGCCCGGGGTCGACGGGTCTTCGGTGAGAACCTCGCGGGCGACCCGGCTGAATGCCGCTCGGACGCGGGCAGCGAACTGGGCGTTGCGCATGAGCAGGTCATGCTCGTTGAGGAGAGTGGATATCGGCACGTGAGCCTCCCGGTTACTTGGTGTAGGTGACGCGGAGCTGCGGCGGGTAGTCCTCTCCAACGCCTCGGGCGGAGCCGTAGTACGTCGAGGAGGTGTCGTTGGGGTCCAGGGCGATGCCCCGCCAAGCGGTGCTGTCGAACACGGCCGTGATGTCGACCCACTTCCCCTCGTTGCGGCTCCACGACACGGACTGGGACTCGCTGTCGCACGAGAACGAGCCTGGACGGGAGCCGTGGCCGTGGGCCCTGATGACGGCTGTTCCGCCGGCGTTGAAGTACCAGTGATCGAAGTACAGGTAGATCTCCGCGCTCTCGATGGTCGCCCCCGCCAGGTCCGCGCCGAGCTGTGCGGGAAAGCCCACCAAGGAGGCCTGGAGGCCGTTGGTGGAGCTGTAGTAGCCGCACATCATCTGGTTGCCGTAGTACGAGTTGTAGGCGCCGCGGTTCGCGTATGACCCTGACCAGGCGGCGTCATAGGTCTTGCTGTAGCGCTGGACCGGAGGCGTGGTGCTGCCACCGCCGGTGTTGTACTGGCCGGTGTCCGGGATGGCCGGGCCGACGTCCTCGACATAGAACACGCCCGGATGGTTGCCGCCGCCGAAGAGCATGACGTTCTGTCCGCTGGGTCCGCCTGAACAGTAGAAGGTGGTGAGCAGGCGGTGCTGGCCGGCGCCGAAGGCCTCACCGGAGCGGATGGTCTCCAACCGGACGCGCTGCATGCCTTCCGTAGGAAGGGGGTGGATCGCGGACTGGATCTGAGGTGAGTTGATCGTCGGTGTGCCGGGCCCGGCGTCCCTCAGGAACAAGATCAGTTCACCGCCGACAGCCGACGGGTTGGCGTAGCAGTCCAGTACGACCCGGTACATGCGGCTGGCGTCGGCGTTGAAGGACAGTTCCACGAAGCCGAAGTCGGTGGACCCTGCGGTCACAGCGGAGGTTTGGTAGCCGATGGCGACCAGGCCCCGGGCGGCGTCGGAGAGCAGCGATTTGATGGGGTCGCCGCCCACGGTCAGGCTTTCGGCGACGGCTAGGTTCCCGAATCCTGCGTTCCCGTGCTGGTCGATGGTGGCGACGGCCTGGCCGTTGTTGGAGAAGGTCAGGTAGTTCGGGCGGCCGGTGACGAGGGATACGGATTCCTCACCGTCGCCGTCGTAGAGGAGAAGGCCGAGGGGAGACAGCTCGGCGCGGCCGCCGGCGCTGCCCGAGGAGAGGATGTGGCGGGCCTGGGCGTTGTCGTACCTCACGGTGCCCGCGGTGGAGCTATTGGTGGAGATCGTGACGCGGGCCCGTACGGTGTTCGGTGGTGCGGCTTCGGCGGGGACCCCTTGGATTCGCTGCCAGGAGCCGCGCTGTACGTTCCCGTCGCCCGTGGTGACGATGCTGTATCCGAGCAGCGCGCCGGCGGAGTCCTCCCAGCGGACGTAGATGCTTACGCGGCTGCCGGCCCAGTCGGTGGAGGCCAAGTAGTCCACGGCCAGGAACACTCTCTGTCCCGGGACTGCGGGGGCCAGCGCGAGGACGTGGGTGCGGGTGGTGGCCGTCACGGCGGTGGCGTCGACCTGGATCGCTCGGGGCGTGCCGTTGCCCGGCGTGACCGCTGTCCAGTAGGTCAGCCCGGTCAAGCGCTGATCGGTGACGGGACCCTCGAAGGACGGGTCGGCGACCAGGTTGCCGTCTGTGCCGAGAGCGAGCTTGTCCGCCGTGATCGTCCCGGCCTTGATGTGGCCGGCCTCGATCGCCCCTGCCTCGATCTTGGTGGCGGTGACGGAGTTGACGGCGAGCTTGTCGGCGGTGACCGAGAGCGCGCTGAGCTTGTCCGTGGTGATGGCGAGGGAGGCGATCTTCTCGGCGGTGACCGCGAGGGCGAGGAGCTTGTCGGTGGTGACGGCCCCGGCCAGGATTTTGGGCGCGGTGATCGCGTCGTCTGCGATCTTCACGCTGTTGACCGCCCCGAGCGCGATCTTCGCTGCGGTCACCGCGCTCTGGGCGAGCTTGGTCTCGGTGACGATCCCGTCGATCAGGTCCTGGGGGACTGCCTGGCGGGGTGTTCCTTGGATGGCCTTGGAGACTGGGCCGGTGATCGCCGCGGTGTTGGCGGCGACGAGCCGTACCCAGACGGGGGCGTAGCCCGCGACCGCGATGGTGAGGGCGCCGCCCAGGGGGTCGGTGATCGTGGCGGTGAGGGTGGCCGCGCTCGGGGTGAAGTCGGCGGCCGGCCCGACGTGGATTTGGACGAGGGAGAAGTCGGATGGGGTGGTGTAGGAGTCCTCCCACAGACCGTCCCAGGCGACGAGGAGGCCGGCGAGTACCGGTGTGATGGTGGGCTGGGTCGGTGTGGGCGGGGGCGGCGAGTTTTTCGGAACGATGGCTACCGCGCCGTCGGGCTGGACTCCGACCGAGCCGCGGTGCTGGCCGTCCTTGTCGTAGATGTTGATCGCGCCCCCCTCGATCGAGGAGTGCGATGCCTGCGTGGTGCGCTCCAGCGCCTGGAGACGGCGGTCGTAGTCGGCGAGTAGCGCGGCCATGCGCCGCGAGTCCGTCTGCGTGTCCAGGAAGTTGACCATGGCGCGGAGAGTCCGCTACGCGGGCTGCTTGCGTCGCGGCCTGGCCGCCGGGGTCTCAGTAGTGGAAGCTGTCGGATCTTCGGAGGGTGAGGACGCACGTCCCGTCGGCGGAGACCTCGTCGCCGATGATCCGGTGCCACACGTCGATGTCCCCCACCCACGGAACGTGCACCTGGATGCGGATGTCGTCGCCCAGGGACCATGCGCCGAAGCGCGCGTTGGGGTGGTCCATGACCTGGATCGCGGGGATTTGGAGAGCTTGGCTGCGGCCGGTGAGCTCGTGCTGGCCTCGAAGGCGCAGCGCCTCGGGGGAGGCGAGGGTCTTGTCGGTGATGGTCGCGACCCGGCGCAGCCGGCGGCCGTCGAAGTTGTGGAGCTGCGCGCGGGCCATCGCGCGGCCCTCGCCCTTCCCCAAGACGATGATTTCATTGGCGTACTCGTCGCCGAGGCCTTCTGGTTTAGCGATGGCCGCGATGTTTTCGCCGTCGGCAAAGCGCAGGTCGTCGCGCTTCCTCCCCAGGCGGGGGGTTCCCAGGCGGACTCGGTGGTCGATCGTGCGGTGATCTGGCGCCCAGGCGTGAGTTTCGACCCAGTCGAACGGCATGTCGCGGGTCAGTTGGTCGAGGGCTTGCCCGCAGTCGGGGTTGTCCCACCAGGCCAGCTCCCACGGGTCGGATCCGTCTTCCGCGCCGAGGAGTTTTCCCAGGTTGTGGGAGTCGACGCGGATCCCGATGTCGCCGTATGGGCGGGTCAGGACGTGTTCCCAGACCTTGCGGAAGGCCACGTAGGCGTCGATGCGGGGGCCGGCGTACGGCTTGGGCGGCTCCGGGACCGGCCGTTTCGGAGAGGAGAAGTCAATGTAACCGTCATGATTTTTGTCGCGGCCCTCGTACGGGTCCGGCGGAGTGATGAGCTCACCGGAGATGAGCTGGTCCTCATACGGGATGCCGTGCGGATAGCTGGTGAGGCCCTCGCACTCGATCGACATCTTCGCCCCGTCGAATGCGGCCTTGGTCAGGATGCCGCCCCACCGGATTTCTCCGTCCACTTCCAAGAACAGCTTGGTGCCCCACTCCTGGAGGATCGGGGCTTTGTCCGGTCCGATGAGGCGCGCGTACTCGGGCTCGATGGTCGCGGTGAGCGCTCCGGGCCCGGACAGGGTCCGCTTCGGGTTCGAGCTCAGTGCGAGGGGGATGTCCCAGTCGAGGAACTCATTCGACAGGGCCCGTTGGGCGATGATCCGCCAGCCGTTCGCCATGACTAGCCGCCCGGCTGGGCGTTCCCGTTGCCGTCGAACGGCAAATCGGGAGCCGTGTAGAACTCGATGTCGTGGTTGAAGCTGGAGCGGTCATCCACGCCCAGGTCGCCGGTGTGGATGTTCGACATGTACGTCATGAGGTACAGGGGCTGCACGGTTCCGCGCATCGATGGCGGGATGGTCATCGTGGCGGAGACGACGGCTGTCGTACGCCGGGTGCCGGTGCCCTGGTCGTCGTCAACGTAGGTCTCGGTGCCGCCCCACAGGTCCCCGAACCGGTGCTGCAGGGAAGCGAAGACGTAGGAGTTGAACAGCTTGAGCCCGCCGATGGTGGTCACCACGTGGCATCGGGTAGCCCACCGGGGGATCGGCACGTTGACGCGCGCGGAGTTGGGCCACACGTACCACTGATTGTTCTCGGCGAAGGCGAACTCCGAGTCCCGGGGAACGATGGGGTAGAGCCGGCGCTCCCTGCGGGTCTGCACCATCTGGCGCAGGTCGGTGATCATCGAGGCGGCCACCGTGCTGGTGTTGGGTGGGAGGTCGATGCGCGCCAGTGTGATGGCCGAGTCGTTGGGGCGGACCTGGGAGATGTCCGTGGTGGTCTTCGGTACGCCCGAGATGATCCGCGTGTAGACGTACGGCCCGACCTTCGGGTTGGTGGGCAGCGCCCAGTTCTCCCCCTGCGAGTAGGGGTTCTCGATCCTGGCCACGACCAGGTCCGAGCGCGCTGCGATACCGGTTGCCGCGACGGGCACTGTGTCGGCGGAAGGCAAACGGGCGGCGTAGGACTGGTACGTGGAGCCTGCTGCACGGTTGGTGATCGCGCAGGCGCCCGTCGATACCTGAACGGAGGCGGTCGGGAAAAGGAACGCCCGTACCTTGAGGTCTCCGGCGCCGACGATGCCCTCGGCGCCTCCGAAGGCGGCGTAGGCCAGGAGGCGGGCGATCTCCGAGGTGTGCTCGGCCCCACCTTCGGTGAACCACGGTACGGAATCCCACGGCATGGTGTCTCTCCCAACGGTCGGTAAGGGGAGGCACTCTCACCCACGCGTCGGGCTTGTGTCCTGGCCTGCCGCCGGAAAGAGGGGCCGACTCTCAGCTAGGCGTACGCGTCGCGCCATGCGACGACCATGCGGGCGGTGCCGGTGTCGTCCACTCCGCGCAGGGTCATGTCCTGCCGGCCGACCGGCAGGCGCATGTCCTCCATCAGGGGAGTCCCCCAGGTGACCCGCCCGGCGACGGATGCTTCGCCGTTGCGCAGGATCGTCCGGGCCCACGGCCGCGTGTCGATCTTCACGGTCTCCCCCTCGCCCAACCCGAGGTCCAGGCCCACCGTCCAGCCGGGACGGCGGCCCTTGCTGGGATCAAGGTCGTCGATAGCGCGGTCAATCAGCACGCATTGGGGCTGGCTGATCGGTCCGTAGATCGTGATGACGGGCCACGTCGGTCTCGTGCCGCCAATGATGAGACCACCAGGAAGGACGCTGGAGCTCTCACCGGTCATCGTGATGGGTGTCTTCAACGGGCCGACAAGACCGCGGTGGTCTGGGGGCTGGAGGCGGACAATCTTGCTCTGCTGGACATCGTCGTAGGCGACGGTGTCGACGCAGGCGAAGTTGGCGACGACGGGGGTGTATCCCTGGCGGGTGAGCCGGGATCCGGCCGGGGCCCACTTGCGGGGCCGGCCGTAGAAACGCCGGGCGCGACCGCCTTGCACCGTGCGCAGGACCGCGGGTACACCGAAGCGGCGGCGCACGGCCTCGCCGTCCCATGCCTGGGCGCCTGCGGAGAGGGCATCCAGGTTTTTGCCGTGGCGCCCCAGCTGTGTGGTGGCCGCGTCCACGGTGTCCACGCCGATCTCGAACGTGATCACGGCGGCCGCCCGGAAGTCCTGCCCGAGCCGGATGGCGTCAGTACGGGGCATCGGTGTGTCCCCGACCTCGGCGTCCGGGTAGGTGATCTCGTACGGCTCCAGCAGGTAGTAGCCAGAGCCGCGGCTGCCGAAGGTGAAATCGGCGCCCGGCAGGATTCCATTGGCCCCGTAGGAGAGGTTCCATTCGCCCTCAGCCAGCGGCATGTGCGCCTCCTCGGCGGATCCGGCGCAGCTCGAACATGGTGTCGTTCAGGGCCTCGCTGGGGGATATCGGAGTGCTGGTCATCGTGAGGTTGAGGTCGCCGCCGACCAGTGCCGGTGCGGCCTGCGGAATCGAGGCGCGCGGGGCGGAGGCCGTGAGGCTGGCCCGGCTGCCGGCATGCAGGGCCACGGCGCCGTTCGCGTACTGGCGCATCCCGTTGTCGGCGCCCGGGTAGACCACCATGCCGCCGAAGAAGCGGGCCACGGTGTCGAGGATCGCGGAGGACCGTTTGCGCTTGGAGGGGGCCAGGGGGATGTACGCCTCGCCTGGGGCGGTTTCCGGCTCGGCCCACACCCGCATCTCGCCGGCCTTCGCGATCTGCGCGATGTGCTGCTCGCTGCCGTTGGCGAAGGCCCGCACCGCCGCGCCGGCGCGGTGGATGCCACCGTTGGCGAACTTGAGGATGCCGCCGTTGGCCCAGTGGCCCATGCCGGAGACGTGTACGGATCCGTCGCTGTTCATGCCGTCTCCGAACCGGGCACTCACGTCGACGTAGATGTGCGTGCCGTGCAGGCTGGAGACTGCACCTTGGATGGCGGAGACGTTGGACTGTGCGGTTCCGGGCGGGGCGGTGATCGTCAGTTGCTTGGCTCCGTTCGCGCCGGGCAGGGTCTCGATCTTGTAGCCGAGCTCGGTCAGGATCCGGCGGGCCTCGTCGGTGAGCGCCGTCATCGTGAACGACTTGTCCTTGACATCAGCAACCTTGAACGCCACGTTCACCAGGTCCGACTGGGCCTTCTCCGTCACCGCGGTCAAGGACACCGTCTTGTTGCTGGGCACGTTGTTCGCGGTGGACAGGACGTTGTTGAGGTTCATCAGCGCCATGTCGGTCTGGGCGGTGACCGCGATCTGCCCGTTCGGCAGGTCCTTGGTGGTGAACATCAGGCTGCGCAGCTTCTCGCGGGCCGGCTCGTCCAGGGTGTCCACGACGATGGTCTGCGTTCCGGACTCCTTGAACTGGGCCTGAATCGCGGCGAGGGTGATGGTCACCTGGTCCTGGCCCTCCAGCTTGAGGCCCGTGACGACCTGGTCCGGGATGAGCTTCATCTGGTCGGCGACGGCCTTCGCCTCGTCGGCGCTCACGCCGAGGCTCTGGAGCCAGGAGATGAGTTGGTCCCGGCCCAGCTGCGCCTCGTTGCGGGCCGCGGCAAGCGCCTCAACCAGAGGCTTGCCGGCTGCGGACGCCTTGTCGAACGCGGCGGTGACCTTGCTGAGCGCGTCGTCGGCCAGGCCGGACGCCATGCGGTAGATGTCCTGCCCGAGCTGGTTGCTGGTGTCCAGGGAGCCGTCCTTCATGACGCTCTTGCCTTCCGCCGCCTTGGCGTTGGCCTTCGCGTACTCCTGCATCTCCAGGAGCCGCGCGTTCAGGTTCTTGGTGGCTTCCTCGTACGTCTTCGTCTTGCCCGACAGGGCATCCAGCAGGTTCTTGAGCGCGGAGGTGCGGCCCTCGGCGTCTCCCGTGGAATCGGCGAGGCGCTTCACGGCGTCACGGACCCGGTCGTAGGCGCTGGTGCCCTTGCGGGCGAGGGCATCCTGCGCGATGCCCATCTCGTCGAGCTCCTTGCGGGCCTCCGCGATATTCGTCCCGTGCTTCTTGATTGCGTCGGCAGCCTTGAGTGCGGTCTTGCCCTGCTCGGTCATCACCCAGGCGTCGGCCTTGCCCTTGCTCTCCCAGTGATAGGTGGCATCGGCCGCGGCCCGCAGTTTCTTCTCGACCTGATCCAGGCTGGTGCCCTGGCCGAGGATCGCCTTCGTGAGGTCCAGGGTGCTGACGCCAGCCTTCCCGGCGGCCTTGCCCCAGTCGGATTCGACGGCCAGTTTGCGGGCCTGCGCCACGACGTTGTTGTCAATGACGCCGTTGGACTGCTGCAGAGCGTCGGCGAGCGTCTGGACCTGCGCCCGGTGCTCGGCTGCGGCCTGGGCCGCCTGCTGCTGCCGCTCGGCGTACCACATCAGCGCGATGGATCCCGCGGCAAGGGCCAATCCCAAGGGGCCGCCCACGATGCCCAGCACACCGGTCAGACCGCGAGCCATCACCCGGGACGCGGCGGTCGCGCCGCGCGCGGCACCAGTGAGGCCGCCAGTCTGCTGGGACACCCGGTCATAGACGAGACCGGCACGCTGCCATGCGCTCGCGGCCTGGGTGACGCGCCCTGGGGTCCCGGCCAGTGCCGTGCTGGCGCCGGTCACGGCCCGGCCGAGACCGCCCATCATGGTGGAGACGGTACGCAGGACGCGCAGGGCGAGCAGCGCCCCGAGCAGCCCGCCGAGGGCAACACCGAGGCCGGGGACGGCCTGGAGCAACCGGTTCGCGCCGAGGGCAAGGGCCGCGAAGGCCTGCACGATGACGGCAAGGCCAAGACCTGCGGCAGACAGCTGCTGGAACGTTCCTGCGAGGTTGGCGAGGAGAGAGATCAGCTGCGGGCCGACGGCCCGGCCGAGCTGGTCAAGGAAGGAGCCGACCGAGGGCATCAGCTCGTAACGGATCTGCCGGACGAGCTCGACCAGACTCTTGTCCCGGGACATGCGCGCCAGGCCCTTGCCCAGGTCGCCGAGGAGACCGATGGTCTCCCGGTAGACGGGCAGGGACCCGTCGAAGAACTCCTTCATCCGCTTTTGGCCCCGAGTGGAGTTCGCCCAGGCGTTGAAGTACTTCATCTGGAACTGCAACCCGGACAGCAGCGACTCGCCGCTCTCACGGCCGGCACGGCCAAGGCCCGCCAGGCCGTGGCCGAGGTCGGCGGTGATGCGGATGAGCTGCTTGCTCTTGTCGATCGTACGTTGCAAGAAGGCGTCGGTCCTGCCGCTGGCGCGGTTGGATTCCGACGTCGCCCGCAGCCAGGCGGTCCACCCCTCGGTGAGCGCGGCCACTCGCTCTACCGCCGGCCCGGAGGCGACGACGAAGTTCCCGACGGCGGCGCCTGAGTTCTTCAGGCCGCGGATCAGCGTGCCGGTCACCTTGTTGCTGGACGCGGCCACCTGGTCAAAGTCCTTGGCGAAGGACTTGGTCTGGGCGCCGACCGACATTGACCGCACCAGCTTGCCGACTTGGCTGGCTGAGGAGCCGAGGGCCGCATCCAGATGCGGCAGGACGGCGGCTGACAGCGGCTCGACCTGGTCCGCTATCTCCGAGAAGAAGCGTTCCTGTACGGATGAGCGCAAGCCCTTCCAGGCCTCGCTGACGTCGACGATCGAGTAGACGGTGGCGCGCGCGGACTTCGACAGGCCCTTCATGGCCTGGTCGAGTTCCTGCTGCTGCTTCTTCGTGCGCTTCGTGCCGGCGTCGAGCGCCGCCTGAGCCTTGAAGGCCTCCTTCAAACCTTCGCCGAAGCCACCGAAGGCGACCTTCGTGCTGATCGCGGCGAGACCGGCGGCCGAGATCAGCCCCGGGAGCGTTCCGAGGATGCCGACGGCCGGTACTGCTGCGGACGTAAGCGCTGTCAGCCCGGCACCCAGCTGGCCGACCCAGGCAACGGCCGGCTGGGCGAGCGCCACCAGGGCGCCCATGCCGAGCATGCGAAGTCCGCCGCGGCGGCCGCGGCCGCCCGGCAGCTTCATCTTGACCGGGACGTTGACGGGGCTGCGGTCGGCGTCCGTCTGCGCATCGCGAAGCAGGCGGCGCAGACGATCCCTCAGGCCTCCGCCGCCGCCGGCCCCACCACCGTCACCGTCGGGCCGCACCGGCAGGTCGAGATCGGTGCTGGCGACCTGCCGGGCGGCCGCGTCCAGCTCCGTACGGAGTCGGTTGTGATCGATCTTCACCCGGACGGTTGCGGTGACACCGCGGGAGGCCTTCTCGACGGCCTTCTCAAGCCTCTTCCGCAGGCCCGAGTCGTCGACCTTGACCTTCACCTTGACGGAGAGGCCCTCCGCCGCAGCCTCGACCTTGGTCCGGAGCTCACGGGCGAAGCCGTCCAGGACCGAGATGACCGTGACTTCGAGACGGCCGGCCTGCAAGCCCTCAGCCACTGCGGACCATTCCTCTCTGCATCGCGGCCATGAGCATCTGCCGGTGGCCGTTCATCGCGGGGCGCTGCTCCGGCTGCGGCCGAAGGGCAGTCCCGGCTTCGCCGGTGGAGCGCGCCTGACGGAGCGCTGTGGGTCGGGTGACGGTTCTGGGCTCTGCACGGCGCCGGTCTGATGCCAGCAGGGCGACTTCCTCGATGAGCTGGGCCAGCAGCTCGGTGGAAACCGTCCAGCCCTCCATGTGGGCGGACTGGATCCGGGAGTCCTCCGGCAGGCCGTCCAGGAAGCAGATCAGTCGGCGGAGCCCGAGGAATCCGGGCTGGCCGGGGCTGAGCCAGATGCCTCGGGCGTCGAGGTGGTGGTGTCGGGAGAGGTCGGATTCGACGTCTCGCCATCGCTCTCGGAGGAGTCGGCCGATCCGAACAGTTTTCCCAGTTCCACCCCGTAGACGGTGGCGAGCGCCTTGGTGATGCGGAAGTAGTCGGGGATCGAGGGGTTCGCGTCCTCGAATCGCTCGAAGTGCTCCTCGCCCAGGCAGATCACGTAGATCGCCTTCACGGCGTCGATGAACTTGCGCGGGAGAGAGGGCCGCTTGAACAGCAGTTCAATGACGTCACCGCCGACGCTGCCGCCCTCGGTGCGGGCGAGGTCGGTGAGCAGGCCGACGAGGTCCAGGTCCTCGCTGAGGAGAGGATCGAGCGCGGCGGCCGGAAGTTCGGCAGGGAAGAGGAAGGCGTTCTTGTTGAAACGCACTTCGATGCCGTCGGGGTACTGGACTTCGCGGCGCTCGGCGTCGAGATCGATGACGTAGGGCATGGACGTGGGCCTCTCTCGGGTGGGGCTGAGTCGCAGGGGTGCGGCAGCGCGCGGACACTGGCAGGCCGTCGGGCCTTGTGTCGCGCGCTGCCGCGAGAGGTCACGCGGTGAGAGCGAATGCAGGGTCGTCGGTGATCAGGTACCAGGCATCGGTGTCGTCGCCGCCCTGGATGGCCAGGCGCAGGGGCAAGATCGCCTCCTTGGTCTTCGCGAGGTCCTTGGAGACGCCTTCCATCTGCATCGCGCGAGGGATGACATAGCGGTAGTGCTTGCCGCCGTCGATGACCTCGATGACGGCCGCGATCTCCGTACGGCCGCCGATCTTCGGCGGGGTGAACTTGTAGTGCTTGGCCGTGCCGCCGCCGGCCGGGGTGACCTCGCTGACGGTGCCGCCGCCGTACACCGCCCGGAAATTGGCAGCGGACCACTGCTGCAGGTCTACCTCGACCGTACCGGCGTCGGTGGTCTGGAAGGTCCGGGTGGGGTACGAGGACTGCGCGCTGCGGACCTGCTCGAAGTTCGGCTCGGAGGCGAACTTGAGACTGTCTTCGGTCGTGAGTCCGACGCTGCGCCAGCCGGTGCCCATGGCGACCGTCGCGTCGTTCGGCGCGACGGTGCCGACGGCGCCCAGCCAGATGCGGGTGAGTGCGGGGATGACGATTTCATTGGAGTTGGCGGTCTCGCCAGCCATGAGGGTTCTCCTGTGTCCGAGGGCAAGGGCTCGGACACCGTGAAGAAGGACAGGTGCTTACGTCGCGCGCTCAGGGGTGGAGGGTGACGGACAGGGTGAGCAGCCAGCGTGGTTGCTCGTCCACCAGCGGTGACCAGATGAGCAGGCCTGAGGGGCGGACTCCGGAGATGACCGGCCGGCCGCCGGTGTGCGGTGCCTCCGGGAGCTCCCGGGCGGCCACCGCGCACGTGAGGAGCAGGCGGCGCAGCTCGGCCTTCCCCGGCCAGCCTCCCGGGTCTCCGTACACCTCGAGCGTCACCTCGGGGCTTGTGGCCCATGTGAGGTCGCGGAGGTCACCGCCCGGGCCGTCGGTGACGCGCAGGTGCGGCCAGGGCGCTTCGGCGGTTCCGGACACGCGGCCGGGACCGCCGAGGCACTCGGCGACCTTGGGGTGCTGCTGGAGCCAGGCCAGGACCTCGGCGACCGGGTCGGTGCTGGCCAGCTCGTACGGGTCGGCCATCAGGTGCGGGCGGTGTAGCCCTGGGTCCGCAGACGGCGGGCGTAGTCCGGCGAGACGCGGATCGTGGCGCCCGGCGGGTAGTCGGCGCCGCCGATGCGCAGGTGGTGGGAGAGGACGACGGTCACCGCAGGAGCATCCGTAGCCGAGGGCGGTCCGACGACCGGGGCGGCAGGCGCAGTGCTCTTCTCCTCGGTGGCCGGGGTCGGGGTGGTGGAGGTGGTCGGGGCGTTCTTCGTAGTCATGGCGGGCACTGTGCGGGGCCGAAGACTTTGTGTCGCGTCCTCAGCGGCGGGCGGCCACCGCCGCGGCGCCTCGGGACATGAAGTGGGCTCCGGGTGCCACGAGATTGCCGGGGTAGACAGTGCCGACTTCCGCCTCGACGACCATGGGCCCCTGCGCCACCACGGTGACGGTGACCTTCTTGCCGGCGATGACGGGTTGACCGGTGTTGATGTGCCGGGCGATGCCCTGCGGGTCCTTGTGCGTGGTGCAGCGGCAGTTCTTGATGTTGGCGACCGCGCGCGAGCTCTGGTCCCGGGGCTCCAGCATGTACGTGAACGCTCCGACGCCGCGGTGCCGACGGTCCCAGGCCATGGAGTTGATGCTGAACCGGAGGTTGCCCGGGACCTCCTGGCCCTGAGCGGTGACGTGTGTGGGCCGTACGTGGTCGTCGGCCATGGTCACCCACCGCTTGGTGGGCGGGGCCAGCCGCCTGGCCTCGCGTTCGACCTGCTGCGCGATGCGGTGGACGTGGGGGGCGACCATGCGGGCCAGCTGCTCCTCGAGGCCGGGCGCGGGCCTGAACTTCGCCATCAGGGGACCTCCGGTGGGTTGAGCGTGGCTGTTGCCTGTACGTAGTCGGCTGCCGAGCAGCCGGGCACGGCGTGATTGCGGGCGCTGGTGAGCGTCCAGGAGCGGCCGGCCGTATCGGTGACGGTGTCACCGGGCTCGACCGGCCAGGCGCGCGGATCCAGGCGCATCGACCATGAGCCGTCGGGCTGTTCGAGGACGGCTCCCGGCCACGTTCCCCGGGGGGCTGGTCGCTGGTTCGGGTCTGGGGGAACGGGAACTCCGTGGGCGTCGCGCTCCCAGGGGTGCGGGAGCACGAACACCGTCAGGGCAGCGTTCGGGAGGACGACGGCCACCCGGACACTCCTTTCAGCTGCTGCGGTAGCGGGCGGAGGAGTACGGCCAGGGGGCGCGCTGCGGTCGGCCCAGCGGCCGGTAGAGGAGGCGGCGCAGGCCCGACAGCGTGTCGATCGAAGGGAGCGATCCGGCTTGGCCGGCCGCGGGAGCCGCGTCGTAGGAGACCGACTGGCCCTCGGCGCTCACCGAGGTCACCCTGCGGTTCTCACCGCCGACTCCGCCCGGGCGCTGACGCTCGGCCTCGGCAGCGTGAGCGGTCACGTACCGCACGATCGGTTCCTCCGCGGAGCCGTTGAGGCCGATGTGGAAGTCGACGTCGTACGTGCCGTCGCCCAAGGGCCGGTATCCGATGACCTCGGCGATCTCATCCTGCGGTGCCAGCGGCCAGCATTCAGGATCGTCGAGGCCGTCAGTCCAGCGGGGCGTGGCGCTGCGGAGAACGACATACCGGGGCACGAGCGGACGCCCCAGGTAGCCGGCGACGTCTGCTTGCGCCTTGCGAACGGCTCTCTCCAGGGCAGCGCGCTGCTCCCCGGTGAGGGGGAGGGGCACGCCGAGCTCGTCGGCGACGGACTCGGGTGAGGTGACGAGTCCGCTGTCCAGCGGGAAGTCGAGGTAGAGGGTGCGGTCGATCGCGGTGGTCGCTCCCTGGGACGGGGTGAACGTGATGGTGGCCCAGTACCGGCCGTCAGCCAGGTCGGGGAGCGTGAAGGCGTAGCGGCCCGCCCCGGTGCGGGTGGCTGGCCCCACGGTGGCGGCGGGGACTCCGGAGCGGTCCGGGGTCTTGTAGAGGGTGATGCGATCGACCTGTCCTCCGGCCGGTTCGGGGTCGTAGAAGGCGCCTCCGTAGAGGGGCCGGTAGCTGTAGGTGCCCACGGGGTTCCCTTCGGGTCAGGCCGGCATGACGGTGTGCAGGAACCACAGGATGCGGCGGGCAAGGTAGGTATGTCCGGCGTCGGTGGGATGGACGCCATCCGCACCGACGTACAGGTCGGCGTTCCCGTCGCCCTTGGGGGCGCTTGTGTTGCCGGTGCCGGTGATCCACGCGCCGTGCGTGGCAACGAGCGTGCCGGTGGCGTCGTAGATCTGGCCGGTCTGCGGGGCCACGAACGGGAACTTGGCGGTGGCCGCGGCGGCTCGCAGGGTGGCGGTGGTGTTGATGTGGGAGGCGGCCGGCACGCCGGTGGGTGACCAGCAGCCGATGACGTAGACCTGGCAGCGGGGTAGGGCGGTTCTGATCCGGTCGAAGAGGGCTGCAGCTGCCGAGGCGATCTGCGCCTGGTCGCCGGAGGCGTCGTTGTAGCCACCCCATATGACGAGCCGGTCCGGCTCTTGTGGGATGACGTCGATTTCGGCGCGTACGCCGAAGGTGGTGTAGCTGCCGGTGGCCACGTAGCCGGTAGAGCCGCGGCCTTCGCGCCAGACGTCCGTGCATCCGAGAGCGCGGCCGACGCGGTCGACCCAGGTGCCGCAGCCTCCGCCGGTGTTCTGGGCTGAGCCGTCGCCCAGTGAGTCGGTGAGGGCCATGAAGCGGCCCCCCTTCAGGGGGACCTGCCACATGTGCGTGTTGGGTGGCAGGTAGATCCCGCCGAAGGGCATGGCGGTGAAATCGAAGCGCAGTCGGCGGGGGGCGGCGCTGCCGAAGTCGATGGTCATGAGGTGCGTGGAGCCCTGGCCGGCCACTGTGCCGCCGGAGGGCTGCATCAGATCGGTGATCTTCCTTCCGTCGATGGACAGGCGGTACATGCTGGCCGGCGAGATGTGCTTGAAGCGGAGCTGGAAGGCCTGTGCGTCGGTGCCGACTTCGAGGGACCAGTTGGTCTGCCCGGACGCGTACGTGTTGGGGTAGCGCGACAGCGGCAGGACGTATGAGCTGTCGGGGGTGCCGGTGCCGATGGTGAAGTTCGTGGCGCCGGCCCAGGTGTACGTGCCGCGCCGGTCCGTGCCGGACAGGGCGACCGGGTCAGGGGCGTACTTGATCCAGCCGGCGTTGGGGGTGCCGGTCTGGACGGTGTTGATGGCGGGTGCGGTGCCGGCGTAGACGGCATCAGCGACCGCGAGGTCGGGGAGGTCTCGCACCCGCCAGGTGGTGGCGGGCAGGAAGCGGGCGGCGGCCCATGCGCGGTCGCCGTGCGGGTCGGTTGCGGTGGTGTGCGCGTTGAGGGCCTCCATGATGCCTGTGCTGCCGAGCGCTACTCCGGTGGCGGGCCAGCCAGCGGCGGTCTTGGGGCCGTAGAGGGTGGTGGAGGGAGTGTGGAGCCAGAAGTCGCCCGGGGCGCCATCGCCCGCAGCCGGGAGGACCGAGCCGGAGAGGATGCCGGGCCCGCGCTCGCCGCGGACGGGGATGTAGTTCAGCTGCGCCGGGTCGGACGGCATCAGTCGTGTGAGGTCGACCTCCGCCGTGTCGGCGGGCAGGGCCATGCTGAAGTCGCGGGTCGTGCCGTCGTCCAGGAGCAGGACCACGGTGTATACCCAGCCGGACGGGTCGCCCTGATCGGTCGCGATCAGCAGGATGCTGAATTCGCCGTAGGTGTCCAGTTCAGCGGTGGCACTGCCCGCCACCATCGTCTGCGCCTGGTCCAGCTCGATGATGGCGGGGACCTGGAAGTGCAGTGTGCCCTTGTAGGGGGTGCCGTCGGGACGGCGGAGGCGTCCGAAGACGCGGACGGTGCGGATGCCCGCGGGGATCGTCATGGTCACCTTCGGCTCGGAGGGCGGGGATCAGGACCCGGCCGAGCGGTCGGCCTGCTGTCGCAGCCGCTCGAGGATCCGGGCGGCGATGCCCTCGGAGACGACGGCTCCCTGGGGTTGCAGGAGCCGCTCCACGGGGTTGCTGTGCGGGCCCAGAAACGTCCGCTCGACGAGCCGGACGGTGCACACGAGGCTGGAGCCGTACGGCGTGAGCGGCTGGAAGACGGCATCCACGTCGGCGGGCGGCTGCTTGGTGTCGTCGTCGAGGATCACTTCGGCGAGGTTCTCGTCGTCGGGGATGACCTCGGTCGGGGTGACGAAGCCCGGTGCGGCCGGCGCGTCGGGGGCCTCGTCGACCTGCGGCGGCTCCAGCGGGGCCACGTCGGGCGCCTGCGGGACGCTGTCGGTCGACGCCGGGAAGGTCCCCTCCTCCGTGCCGGGGGCCTCGGGCTGAGTCGCGGGGGTCATCTTGCGGGTGCGGGGCGTGGTGGCCATGGTGGCTGCCTCTCGGGTGGTGGACCGGTCGGCGCGCACCCTGCACGGGGTGATGTGCTTGTGTCTCGCGCTGAGGCGGCGGCCCCCCGCCAGCGCGTGCCGGAGGCCGCCGCAAGGGGTCAGGAGTAGGTGAAAGCGCTGGTCTTGGTGACGTCGCCGGCGTCCGCGACCGCGACGAGGTTGACGGCCCCTGCCGCGCCGGCCGGGCTCGTGACGCTCAGCTCGGTCGCGGAGAGGCGGCGCAGGTTGGTGCCGGGGGTCGCGCCGAACTTCACGGCGCTCACTCCGTCGAGGTTCGTGCCCTTGACGGTGACCGTGGTGCCGCCCGCTGCGGGGCCGGTTGCCGGGGTGAGGGACGTGATGGTCGCCGCGGTGAACAGGCGGTCGATGACGGACTGGGCGACGACCGTCCCCTCCTGGTAGAGCAGGTGTCGCTTGGAGCCCTCCGGGGTGCCGTCGCCCGGCCCGTAGGGCTCGGAGTAGTAGATGTCCTCGGTGATGCGCTTGGGGGTGTCGGCGACGGTCGTCGCGGGGAACGCGGCCTTGGTGATCCGCGCGCCGTTCTCCTTGTAGAGACCCATGTGTCCTCCTCGTCGGTGTTGGACGAGGAAGGATGAGGCAGACGTGCCCCTTGGGTCGCCTTCTGCCGCCTGGGCGAGGGGGCACTTGCACAATTGGGCAAGAATGATCTTGGTGGCTACAGAAGCCGGAGGTCGTCCCAGCCGTTCGGGCCGACGCTGAACACCAGGAGTCCGGAGGTGGAGACTTCCCCCGAGCGGACGGTGTACCAATCGCTTCCGTTGTCGAGGGTGGGGGCCTGGATGTGGAGGCGGCCGCTGCCGAGCTGCTGCGCGCGGAAGTGGTGGTAATGCCCGCTGATCAAAATCTGCGCGTCCGCGACGGGCTGCCGCCCGAAGGTCTGCCCGCGCCACCAATCGCCAGCCTTCTCCGGCCGCGGGTACTGATGGCCGTGCGCCAGGCCGACGATGGTCCCAGCGACGTCGAGGCTGACGGTGTCGCGCCACCGCTCAGGCATCACGAAGCTCACGTGCCCGTAGGCGTCCTGATTGCGGGCGTAGGCGTCCGCGATCTGGCTCATGACCTCGATGCCCCAGTCGTCGACCGGCGGTCCGAGGGCGTCCTTGCCGCGGCGGACGCGTCCGTGGTTGGAGCCACACGTCGCGGCAACTACGCGGTCGAAGCGCCCGGCGAGCCGGTCGAGGCCTTCGAAGCTCAGGCGACGGTGGACGCGGATCATCTCGGTCAGCGTCAGGTCGTTCGTATGGGCCTGCTGTGCCGTGTTCTCAAACCCTTCAACGCAGTCCCCGGCATCCATCCAGTACGCCGCCGTCGGGGCGCGACCGATGGCCTTGAGGTCGCGTATGTGGTCGTCGAGCCGGTCGAACCGGTCGGCGATCCGAGCCACCAGCTCCGGGGTACCGCCGTCCTTTCCGACCTTGCCGGCCTGCGCGTCGGCGTAGACGACCACCAGGGCGCGCTCGGCGGTGTCCACCGCGGTGCGGGGCTTTCGGCGCCGTCGCATCGCGTCGCGTACCAGGGCGTCGACGTCGCCGGCGGACAGCCAGGCGGGGGTGGCCGGTTCGATGACGTACCGGCACCGCCACACGGCCCGCGTGACCGCGTCCTCGCCCTGGGCGTCGCGGTGCCAGGCCGCGGGATCGTGCCGGGCCTCCACAAGGCGGACGCGGAAGCCGTCGGGAATGGCCAGGCCGAGGGCTTCCACGCGCTCACGCCAGTCGGCTTCACTGTTGGGCGGCTGCTCGTCGGCCGGCGCGGTGACGACCATCGTGCCGCCCGGCTCGTAGCGGACGCCGGTCTCCCAGCCGCGGGGCGCCGTCATGGCAGGGCGCTGGATCTGGGTGGGCTGAGACTGGCTTTCGCCGGCGGGTTGGAGGAGGGCCTGCAGATCGTTGGTCAGGGTCATCGCGGGCACCGGCATCCGTTGGACTCGCTGCGGCGCCGGTGACGGGCGACGGTGTAAGCAGTGACCTCAGCGCCATACCGGCGCAGGGTGTCGGCGATGGCCTTGGCGGTGATGTCCGGGACTTCCAGGACGTTGCGCAGCGCGCTGGCCGTGCTCTCTTCGGCGCGGTCGAGGAAGGAGCCGACGCTGCAGGGCGGCCCTTTGCGGGTGGTGGGGGTGCTGGCGAGCGCTTCCAGTTCGGCGGCCAGGCCAGGGGGTTGGTTCTCGATCACCAGCGTCCTCCGTTGTCGTGATGGTCTACGGAGGGGGCGCCCGGGCCGGGCGCCCCCTCCTCGGAGTCGGGTCAGCCGGTGGGCTGCGTCCAGCTTCCGATCACGAAGGACTCGGGGCGGGGTACCTCGAGCGCCACGCGTTCGTCGGCGCGGAACGTGATCAGACCCTGCTCGTGGTTCGTGCCGTTCTCGGTGGAGACAGTGACGGAGACGTTCTCGCGGTCGTGAAGCTGCGCGCCGAGACCGAACGCGCCGATCAGGAACTTGTTGTCGGCCATGGCCGTGGTCTCCACGACGTTCAGGCGCCACACGCGCTTTTCGGCGCCGATGGCGACCTGCAGGGCGATCCGGAAGGCGCCGGTGTCGTCCGTCTCCACCTCGACCTGCTCCCACATGGTGGGGCTGAGGACGATGCCCGTCGGGTCGTACTCGGCCAACAGGGCCTTGGTGATGGACCGCCGGATCTGCACAGAGTGCTTGTCGGAGGCGAGGCCGGTGTACTGCTGGACCCCGGGCGTATTGAAGAGTCCGGTGATGGACTGGCCGTCGCCGACCGAGTGCAGGAGGTCCCAGTCCTCCTGGTACTTCACGCCCTCCACCATGCGCGTGTTGATGAACGTCTTGAGCCTGGGCTCATCCGACAGGATGTTCTTGTGCGCATCGAGTAGATGCGCAATTTCGGCAACCGGGTACATCACCGGAACCAGGCTCAGCTTGGACCGCGGGGCCCGACCCCAGGTATCGGTGTCCGCCCCGGTCGCGGGAGAGACGCCGTCGGCGGCGTACCGCTCCTTGACCTGCTTGGCGTTGTTGGTCCAGCCGGTCTCCCGCGCGCCGTACAGCACCGCGTTCTTCGTCGAGGACTTCGGGAAAAGGTCGCGGATGTGCCACTTGCGGTAGGCCCGCTCGGCGATGCCCAGGTTCTGGGCGGACCCGAGGGTCTGGTGGGTGACGGTTCCCGCGCTCAGCGAGAAGATCGACTTCCCTTCCATTTCCGCACGCAGGTACGGACGGTCGCGGAAGCCGCCCTCGGCAGCGCGCTTGTAGGCGTCCGAATCGACGAACAGGTCGCCCAGGGACTTCTCCTCCTGACCCTGGGGCTGGCCGTAGTGGAGTCCAGCGGCCGGCGGTCCTTCCGGCGCGTCGAGGTACTGCTTGACCTCCGCCAGGCCCTGCTCTGCGTCGATGAGGGACTTGATCTCCTGCGCCTGGGCGGAGACCGCCTTGAAGGCGGCGGCCTGCTCGGTGCTGACGACGAAACCACCGCCGTCCTCCACCTTGAAGGTCTGCGAGATCCGCTCGGCCTCCGCGCTCTTCACCTGCAGCTGCTTCTGCAGTTCCTTGAGCCGACTGTTGTCCGGCATGGTGCTCTCTCCCTGATGCTGGGTGCGTTTGACGTGCGTCGCTCGCCCGGCCAGCACCGGGACGCCTCAACGCGAGGCTGCATAAAAGAGGGAGAGGGCGGCTAACGTCGCGTGGTGCCCGTTCAGTACGGCGAGAACGGGCACCACAAGGGTTTTGACCTGCTGTTTTGTACGACGCGCCGCAAACTCGGCCAGGGATGGGGCAGGGCTGAGTCGCGACTCAGCCCCGGAACGAAGCCAGCAGCGCTTTCACCTCCTCCGCGTCCATGCGCACCGTGTCCGCGGGGTCCGCCTCCTCTTCTGTGTCGTCGGCGTCGTCGTCTGCGGGGTCAGGCTCGTCGGGAGCGTTGTCGTCCGAGCCCGGAGCCTCCTCGTCCTCGTCGTCCGCGAACGTGTACTCATCCCAGAGAGCCATCCCCGTCGGGCCGTCGGGCTCGCTCCGCTTCGGGGGCGGCTCCATGTCGAGTCCCTTCGCAGAGAGGGCCGCGACAAGGCCGCGGACGGTCGCGCGTACCTCCTCGAGCTGCTCCGGGTCGGCGGTCGTAGCAGAGATCCGCGCGGTGGCATCGGCGAGCGCTTCCACGGTGGGCTGTACAACGCGGGCATCGACGTCCTCTGCGCCAGTGGCCGCACGGTGGCCGCTGGATCCTTCCGGTACGACGACGGTGGCCAGTTCGACCGGTTCCGGTGTGCCGAGCGTGATGGCGCCGTTGATCGCCTGGTAGGGGACCGAGTAGGTCGAGTTCGGCTCCGGGCCATCGGTGGCAACCGAGACGATGACGCGGTCCGGATAGGTGCCCTCGATGCACGTCCACGTCTGGTCGTCCTGTCCGAGGAGATCGCGGACGCTGTCGGCAAGGCGTATGCGGAACTGCTCGTAGGACTCGGCAAGGAGCTGTGGAAACGTCACGGGGATCTCCTGGGGAGGGATGCGGCTCTTGGCCTCGGCGACCATGGCGCGGGCGGACTTGTGCTCGATGAGGCGGGCGCGTGCGGCGGCCACCACTGCGCGTGCGGACTTCTCCTCGCCGGCGCCCAGCGCCGCGGCGAGCTGCTGCACCGGGTCGGGCGCGCCGGGGTCTGTGTGCTCGGCGGTCGGGCCGGTGAGCCAGATCGGAATGCGGTCCGCGCCCCGAACGACGTGCACGGCCGGGAAGTCGACGGGAAGGGACGGCACATCCGGAAGCGGGGGAAGGTCGTAGCCGAGGGTGAGGTGAGGGGTGAACCCGTGGTCGTCGCGCACGGCCTTTCCGTACTGCTGGGCGAGACGTTCGGCGATGCGCTGGCGCAGTTCGGCCAGGCCGGGCACGTCGACGGGCACCCAGGTCGGGATGCCGTTCCCGTGGTCAGGGAAGCGGCCGATGCCGCCGATGGATCCGCGTAGCGGCTGGGCGTCGGCGATGGCCATCTGCACGAGGTGGGTGAGGTCGTCGGGGTGTCCGGGCAGCTGGTCGGCGTCGCCGAGGTAGGCGAGGGTGATGTGCAGGTGCTCGGCCGGGGTGCCGCTGTCGTGTGCGATCCGCTCGGCGATGGCGGCCGGGGGGTAGAGGGCGACCATCACGCCGCGGTTGATCTGCTGCTCGGCGGCCTTGACCTCGAGGACGGGTGTGCGGGTCTCCTTGTGCTCCATACCGCTGGTGGCAGGGTCGGCCTTGACCTCGAGGGAGCGGGTCATGGGGTGGGCGCCGTGGAGGACCGGGCTGACTTCGAACAGGTCCAGGGTGTGGATGATGCGGACGCTGTCGCTGCGGCGGGTCGCGCCGGACGCCGGCACCCGGTAGCCGATGGAGAACTGGGCTTGCCCGTGCTCATGCCACTGCTTGACCTGCTCGTAGACGTCGCGGCCGCGGCTGGTGCGCAGGTTGAATGCAACGGTGGCGACCAGGGCGCCGGCTTCGGCCGGCCAGTCGGGGATCTCGGCGAAGCGGCGGTCTCCCGGCTGCCATTCGGCGATGTCGAGGACGACGCCGACTGGGTCCTTCCACTCGTGGTGCCAGACCGTCTTGACTGGGCGCTTGGCCAGGGTGGCGGTGAACGCTCCCGGCTGGATCAGGTCGTTGACTTCGTCGACGACGCCCGTTACAGCGAAGATCGCCCGGCAGGTGCCTCGCTGGGGCGTGGTGCGAAGGGGTGGAGCGCTCGGCACGGCGGGGAACCTCCGGCGGTGGACAGTGGGCCGCCGGGCACCGTGCCGGTCGCGCCCCCTTACTGTCCTGCCGTGGCCGGCTGGTCGGCCTCAGCGGCTGAGCGGGCCTCGACCCAGCCGCGGGTCCAGTACCGGTGTCCGAACTGCTGCTCGGCGTTGCCGAGGCGGTCGTACGGGCATGCATCGGAGGGGTCTCCCGCCTTGTAGGCGGCCTTGCCCTCCTGGGTGAGAGCCAGGAAGGCCTGGCGGGTCATCTGCACTGCGTCGGCTCCTCACTGGGGCGGGAACAGGGGTTCCTGTCCTCCGCGGTCGTCCGTCGGGTTGGTGTCGGTCGCAGCTTGGCTGTGCGCGCGGGTCATTTGGGCGTCATCAACGTCGATGGCCCATGCGTCGGCGTCGCTGTATCGCCACACCTGTCCGGCTGAGTCGCGTACCCACCCGGTCAGTGTGCCGTCTGGCGCCTGGTCCAGCCATGCCTCTTCGCCCTGACTGCCCATGTAGGCGGCAAAGGCAGCACTCGGGGCGGTCTCGTCTCCCTCGTCGTACATGTCGCCGGACCACGGTCGGGCATCGTCACTCGGGGGCGCCGGTACTTCGGCGGCCTCGTCAGCGGTCGGGGGCGCGGCGCCGTCGGCCGGTGGGTCCTCGGCGGGCGAAGGTTCCGTGTCGAACGTGTCGGTGGAGGGGTCCTTTGAGGCTTCGGAGGCTGGGGGTGCGGTGGGGTCTGCCTCTTCGGTCGTCTCGTCGAGCTGCTCGTCGTCGTCCTCGTCGTCCCCGAACGGCTTACCGCCCTTGGGGAGAGCCTTGATGGCGAATCCGTATCTGGTCACGGGCGGAGGATGCCCACACGGATCCGCTTGTGTCCCGGCCGTGAGAGCCGTCAGGCGCCCGGATCGAACCATCAAGATCATTCTTGCCCAATTGTGCAAGTCGGCTTCTGCTCAGTCTCGAGGCGCCTCCGCCCGCCGTGGCGCGCCGGCGCCCTCGTCGACGACGCTGGTGAATTCTCGCAGAACCGCGAGGACAGATGCCTCGTCTTCCGGGTCCACCATCCGTAGAGGTCCCGTGGCCGACAGGGGCATCCGGCGGCCCTGGTGTAGCTCGACCAAGGCAGCGATGCGGCGCGACCCGATCACCGGGCGGACGGCCCGCCCGGTGATCTGCACTGCGTAGGCCGCGCCGTCATCGAATGTGCCGGTGACGGTGAAAGGCATGGTGCTGACTCCTATCGCGTGGCGAGCAGTCCCAGGAGGAAAGCCCTCAGATCGTCGTCGAGGTACCAGTCGCCGCTGAACATCGCCTGGACGGACCGCGCAAGGCTGTCACCCGTAGCCGGTTGCGTCTGCTGCCTCCACCGGGCCAGGAGACGGCCAAGGGCGCTCTCGCTCATACGGCGCGCTCCGGGACGGCCGGTGTGCGTCCGCGTGAACCAGAACACCCGCTGAGCTGCGTCCAGGTCCTCAACGTGCCGAGCGAAGTGCTGGGCCAGAGCATGCCCAGCGGTGCCCAGCCCGTCGTCGGCGAGGTCGGCGATCGTCGCCCGCTGCCGTTCCGGCTCGTACCGGCCCACATCACCGTCTACCGCCGTGAGACGGCGCCCGGCTGGGACGCTAAGCCAGGCACGGGGCAGAAGGCGCTGCACACCGCGTACGGCGCGTTCGGCGTCCGGGGTGCTGTCCGGGGAGAAGACAATTCCGGCGTCACCCTGGGGGCCGATGTCACGAATCTCCGCGAGTGCGGCCGCGACTGCGTCAGGCACGGCGGCGGCGTACCGGGCGCGCAGGTTCTCCCACTCGCGGCGAGCCGTCGATGCCTCAAGCCGGGCGGCGGTGATCTCCACCTCGACGTCCGGGTCCTGGATCGTGGCACCGCTGCGGGCGGCCTGCAGATTGAACAGGCGCCGTTCCGTGGCGGCCACGTAGTCGTCGGCGTGCTGCAGAGCCTGGTGAGGGTCGGCTCCGAAGTCATCACCCAGAGCGGCGGCCAGACGACGGGTCACGTCCTGATCGACGTCGCTGCCGGCGGCGCGCAGGGCAGCCATATGGCGAAGCGCGGTCAGGCCGGGGCCTCCGTCGGCCGCCCGGTCGGGGGCCCACTGCACGCGGTCGGAGCGGCCCGGAAGCCGCCCAGCGGCGAGCTGCGACCAGGTTGTGGGCCGCCACCAGGTAACCCGCTGGGAGGTCTGCCCGAAGCGGCCGGCCTCAGGCATCAGGGTCGCCCAGTGGGTGATCCGGGCAGCCAGCGACTCGCCGTCGTTGGCCGGCAGGTCGAGAGCGGCCTGGAGGCGGGCCAGACGGCGGGACTCCGGCCAGTGCTTGACCCTGGACGCGAGCCGCCGGAGGAAGGCACGCAGGCGGGCGAGGCGGTCGCGACTGTTGCGCCACATTTCGGCGATCTTCCGGGCTGCTGCCTTGACCAGCTCGACGAGTCGGCGCCCGAGCCGGAGAAGGAGCGCGACGATGCTGGCCAGGAGGCCCGGCTGGCGACCGGCTGCCGGAGAGGCGCCTGCTATTCGCCTGGCGATCCGGCGTGCGGCGGCCTGGCGGGAGCCGCTGAGCTGGCCGGCCAGGAGACGGGCAACCATCTCGGCGTCTCCGGCGTCGAGGCCCGAGGCCTGGAGCTGCTCCAGCACTGCGGTCATCGCCTCGTCGGCGTGCCCGGCAACCGTTCGGGCGATGTCGCGGTCCGAGGCAGCGCTGCTCCCCTGGGCCGGGCGGCCGATCTGGTCGGGGATGAGGCGCAGCAGGTCCGCGGCGCGCTCGGCCAGGTCCTCGGGGCTTTCGTCGGGCAGGGGCTCAAGGTCGTTGATCGTGCGCAGCGCGGCGCGCACGGTCGCTGTGTGGGCGTTCTGCCGGGTCTGCTTGAGGGCCTGCATAGCGGCGGCGCGGTCCCGGCCCGTGATACCTGCCGCGTTCAGGGCGTCGATTGCTTCCTGTCGTGCCGCCTGTCGTGCTTCGCGCAGGGCCTCTGCGGTGAGGCGCTGCGCGATCTGCTCGCGGAGAGCGTGGATATCGCCGGGTTGCTCGGTTCCCGCGACGGCCTCCTCGATGATGCGGGTGGCGACCGCGCGGGCGTGGTCGGTCACGATCCGGTCGACCGCGGACTGCGGCGCCGGGTTGGGATCGCGGGGAGCGCCGGCGGTCGGGAGGACAGGAGTGGGTCGGTTCCGCTCGTACACGTTGACGTCGCGGCCGGAGTGCAATCCGAAGTCGTGCACGTTGCCCTGATCGTCCACCCCGGTCAACGCCATCCACCAGCCCTGCCGCTGGGGCGGGGTGATGATCGTGAGGCGGCGGTGGCCGTTGAACTGGTAGCCGGTACGAGAGACGGGTGCGTCGATGACGTCGCCGGCCCGGAGGCTACCGGGACGGACCCGGGCGACGGGAGCCACGGTGTCGGCCGGTGCCGCAGTGGACTCGTTGGCGTCGGCCTCGGGCGGCGTGACGATGGCCGCGCGGGGTTCGGGGAGCTGCCACACCGGCAGGGCACCGTGCACGATGCGTCGGCGCCATTGCCGGTTCTCGTCCTCCAAGAGGAGGCGGCGTACGCCGCCAGGTCCGTCCTCGGTGTCAATGACGCGGAAGACGCCTACCTGGTCCCCGCGGCGCTCGTCCGGCATCGCCACGATGTCGCCTTCACCGAGCTGGGCAGCGTTCGACGGACGCGGTCGATCGAGGCCTGCGGGCGGAGTGCTGCCGGCCGCCTGGTCGAGGTGGTCGGCGGCTCGCAGCGCGGCGCGTCCTTCCGTGGTGGACGGGTCGGCGGAAGCGCGTAGCTGGCTGGCGAGGGCCTTGGCCTGCTCGGCAGTGACGGGCAGGTCGGTGCTGATACGGATGGCTGCCTGCCGCGCATCCGGATCGTCGTCGGGGCCGCTTGCATGGTCGTCGATGACGTCACGGTCGGCCGGGCTGAGTTCCGAATCGATCGTCGGCCCCGTGACCGGGTCTACGGCGGGCGCCGGTTCATGGACGATCAGCTCGTCGTCCGGGTCCGGAGCATCAGAGGCATCGAGGTCGAGAGCTCCGTCCGGGCCCTGCGCGCGGTGCACTACGGCGGCGGCATCGAGTTCGAGTTCGCCGAGTTCGCCCGTTGTCGTGTCGACGTAGTCGAGGGTGACACGGTCACCGTCTCGCTGAACGTCCCGCACCTCGACGGTGGTAAGGGTCCCATCGAGGTCGAGCACGACGACGTTGCCTTCGGTGAGGTCCGCCGCGGTCCGCGTGTCGATGGAGGTCACTGGGGCGGCGGCTTCTTCATCACGGACCTCGCCGACCACGCGCAGGTCTCCCGCGCTTCGGGTCACGGTTCCCTCGCCCGTGCTGACCGTAATGCGGTCACCGTCGACGGTGTCGACGGGTCCGAGGATGGCGCCGTTGTCGTCGGTGACAACGTGGCCAGGTGTCACGCGCTGCCCGGTCGTTGTCCATCCGGCCGGCCGTTCACCGCCGGTAACGGTCAGAGAGGTTGGGGCGAGACCGGTTTCGGTGTCACCGTCGGCCCAACGGACCGAAACCGTGCTGTCGCTGGCCCCGGTGACGGTGCCTTCACGGGCCCGGGTTCCGGTGACGGAGCTACCGGGGAACAGGCCACGGCCGTCTCGGTCGGTGGGGATCACGTCGGGCAGGTTGCCCGTGAGGACGTCGCTCTCGGCGCCGCTTGCCGGGGATCCGGGCACCGTGTTGTCCGGTGTCTGCGCGCGTCCTGCTGAGGCGTTCAGCGGCGTGAAGACGTTGCCGCTCGCGCCGGTGCCGTCTGCGTGCTCGGTGACCCAGGTCCGCCATTCGTACTGGGTGCGGCCCCTGCGGGTCACCTCCACGCGCACGGGTGCGTTGTAGACGCAGCCGGTGCGGGTGGTCGCCCGGCCCTTCTTGGTGGTGCCCTCCATCCGAACCATGTCGCCGGGTACGAGGTCCTCGACGCGCGCCCAGTGCGCGGGCTGTCCGTTGATCGGCTGGGGCGGGGTGCTCGGCTCCGCCGCGGCAGCCCTGCGCGGGGTGGCGGTGTCGGAACGCGTGAGGGGAGCGGCGGCCTGGGAGAGGCGCTCCACCTGTCCATCGCGCGGCACGTTCACCTGGTTGCGGAGGCTGGGCTGTTCACCTTCGGCACCCACATACAGGCGCCATACGGGGGTGCTCTCACCATTGGCCCGGCCTGTAGACGCCTGCGGCTCAGCCAGCAGTGTCCCCTCGCGGGTGACACCCGTGCCTCGGTTGCTGCGGCCCGTCGCGCGAACCTGGTCGCCGAGTGCGAGGCCCTCGGGCGCTACCAGCTCGGCGGCCGCCGAGGAGATGGCCATCGCGGTGTCGCTGTTACTCGGCTCGTCGACCGAGCGGTCCCCGCTGCTGGGGGCATCGGCCTGTGACGTGGGCTCGTCCGGCGCCGTGCGCGCCGCCGCGGGCGCGTTGTCCTGACTGGTGTGCGAAGCCGGTAGGTAGCGTCGACGCTCGGCGATGATCCGGCGGGCCTTGCGAACGGCCTTCGGGTCCTCATCGACCAGGACGAGGTGATCCGCCGGGTTACCGAGCCGGGACCCTCCCAGGTCGTCAAGATTCTGCGTCGCGTAGAAAGCCTCCCTGCCGGTGGCGCTCGACGGGGCTTCGGTGATGACTTCCGCCCTGTCGTACCAGGGACTGCGGATGACATCACCCTCCTGGAGCTCGCCGTACGTGGTCCAGCGCTCGTTCTCCCTGGGCGTGACACCGGTGCGGGCGGCTGCGTTGTGAGCGGCCACGGAGAAGGCCTCGAGGGCGTCCCGAACATTCTGCTTCTGCGGGTCGTTGCGCATCCGCATGGCCCGGCGGCGCGCGATCCAGTGGGCGTCCTTGAGGTGCTGGACGCCGGCCTGCAGGTCACCGTCGGCAATTGCCGCCTCGGCGTTGCCCCACTCCTCGGCGAGCGCACCGAGGTCCTCATCGTCCGTACCGCGGACAGCATCCTCGAGGTCGCGGTAGCGATCGGCTGCCTCCGCTCGGGCACGGAGTGCGATGACCCCCGCGTCCGGTTCCGTGCCAGCCTCCGCGTCGGTGTCGGTGACGATGGGGTCCGGGCTATCCGTACCGATGGGCAGCGGGGCGCTCTCCTCGTCGCGAAGCCGTGTCTCCTCCTCGTACTCTTCACGGCCGCGCCGGTCTTCGTCCCGCCGTCGCTTCTTGAATTCGTTGAAGGTCAGCCGACCGCCATTGGCCTTGAACCAGTCCTGCAGTTCCTCGCTGGCGTACTCGTGCCAGCGCCCGAACGCGGACATGCTGCCGCCGGAGAACAGCTCTCGCTCGTCCAGCGGGCTGTCGGCGTACTTCCGCTTGAAGAAGTAGCCGTTCGTGGCGGCCAGAGCGGCCAGGTACCGGGCCTCGTCGATGTCGTTGAACTCGGCTCGCAGCCGCTCCTCGCGAGTGCGCCGGGGCCGCACGACGTCGGTGTCTGCGAAGCCTAGTGCAGCGTCCATCGCCATGCCGCGCCGTTCGGCCTCCTCTGGAGTCGCGGGCGGGGTGTCCGGGATCGCCTCGCGAAGACGCTGGTCGACTTCGTCTCGGCGGTCCATCTCGACCATGACGCGCATCTGGTCTTCGCTGCTCAGGTCCGTGCTCCACGCGGCGTCCAGGTCTTCCTGGCTGAGCGCGGTGAGGTCGTCCGGCAGCGCGGCCAGCCCGGGAACGGGCGCGGGCGCTGCCGGACGGTCCTGGGGGTCGGGCCCCTGGCCGACTGTGGCCTGCTGGCCGCCGGTGGCGCGCTGCTGCTCGAAGTCGTCCCGTACAGCGTGCAGAGCCCGCTGCAGGTTGCGGCCTTCGCCGTCGCGCCACTGGCCGACGGTGCTCGGACCCCACGGCCGACTCCAGTCGAAGCGCTGCCCGTCGGCGGCCGAGATGTCCTCGAACCGTGCTGCGAGCGCCCGAGCCTCCTCGGGGTCGTCGGTGACGAGCGTGAGGCCCGGCAGGTTAGTGCCGTTGCGGGCCTGCGCGAAGCGCCACAGGGTCATGCCGTCGGCCTGCGGCTCCGGCCACGCCACGATGCCCCCGGCGGGGGACAGCACGAGGCCGTCACGGTCGGCGGCCTGCGCGAGGACAGCGCGCCGCTCAGGGGTGTCTTCCGCCGGGGTGAGTCCCGCGCCGCGGCGCCATGCGTCCCGCACCTCATCGACACTGCGCAGCGGGGCGACGGCCCCGCTCCGACCGTTGCCTTCCCGGCCACCCGCGCGGCCGCGGCCGCCGTCAGTCGCGGACGCAGGAGAGCCATCACCCAGCGGGAGGCCCAGCGGGGGAGCACCCGGCGTGCCGGGGCCACCCGGGCCTCCACCGCCGCCGGGACCGCCATTGCCGCCGGTACCCCGCCGTCGTCGTCGGCGCCGGCGTTCCTGGTCCTCCTTCTCGCGCTGCTGTTCCTGCGGGTCGTCTTCGGTGCTGTCCTCGGAGCCAGGCGCGTCGGGGGAGCCAGCGCCTTCATCCGTGCTGAGCGCCTCCGCAGAGCTGTCCGTCTCGCCGTTGCCGTCGCCCTGATCCGGCGAATCCTGACCGTCTTGGCGCCGCTGCTCCTCACCGCCCTCTCCCTGCGGGTTGTCGGGGTTGTTCTCGCCACGGGCGATGCGCGCCGCGCGCCGGAACAGGTCGGCCGCCCGCTCGCCCTTGGGCCCTGCCATTTCGTAGCGCTCGGCGAGGGAGTCGAGCCGCTCGGCGACGTCGCGTAGGTCCTCGGCCGGGTCGTCTGCGGCGTCCGCCCGGTCCATGGCGTCGGCCAGGTCGCGGATCTCGGGGAGGGTGTCTCCTCCCGCGATGTCGAGAGCCCTCTCGACCATCGAGGCCATGCGGTCGGTGCGGTTGACGTCCGTCTGAGCGGTCGTTGGGTCCGTCTGCGGAGTCTCGTCTGCCGGATTGTCGTCCGGGGCGGCCACGGATTCGGGGGCGGCCGTGGTGGAGTCGTCGGTGACGGCCGGCTGGCTCCGCTCCTCCTCGTTCTCCGGTATCTCCTCGTCGGGGTATCGCAGGCGGAGCTCGGCGTCCGCGTGGTAGAAGCGCTCGGCGCCGTCGTCAGTGACGATGCGAGTGCGGCCCCGGCCGGTGCGGACGGGTGTCTCCGCGACGGTGTGTGTCCGGCCATCTGCGTCGGTGTACCGGTCTCCGGCCTTGAGATCGGCGGCGTTGCGCATCTGGACCGGCCGGAGACCGCTGGTGTCTCGGCCTTCGGCGGCGGCGAACATGTCGGGGGTACCGAACTCGTCGTCGGGAACGTCGAGGGGGTTCTCCGGGTCGACCAACGGCGTGGCACTGGTCGCTGGCTGATCGACGTCGAAGAGGCCGCCCGGCTCCTGCGGCTGGGGCTTCGGCTTGGGCTCCGTCTTCGGGGTCCGGCCGGCGCGCCGGGCCTCTTCCGCTTCCAGGACGGCCATGCGGGTGCGGTCAACGCCGGACAGCGCGCCTTCCGCCATCTCCCGGCCCATCAGCTCGACCATCTCGTCGCGGATTTCCTGCTCCGTCATCGAGGACGGGGCCTTGGACCCCTCGGGGCGGACGGCGTCGAGCTGGGCGGAGACCTCGTCCGGACTGAGGACGATGGTGTTCGGCTCCGGGGTGTTCTCCGTGGTCGTATCGGGCTCGCCAGAAGGCTTCTCGGCGCCCTGGTCCGACGCTTCGCTGCCGTCGTCGTCCGCGCCGCCAGTGTTCGGCGCATCCACGGGGGGTTCGCCGGATCCGTTGTCGCCTCCGTTGGCGGCCCGCGGGGAGTCGCCGGCGTCGGCTGCCGCGTCGGCCTGTTCCGGGCTCGAACTGGGGGCGCCGGTTTCAGGTGCGGTGCCGGTGTTCTCGGCTTCGGGTGCCCTCTCCTCGCTGCTCTGGTTGGCGACGTCAGTCTCCGGCCGGAGCCGGGCAAGGGTTTCGCCTACCTCCTCCTGGGTCATGCGGATCTCGTCGGCGGGCTCGGGGGCCGGGTTCTCCCGGTCCCACTCCTCCAGCTCGGCCACGGCCTCATCGACGGCCGCCTGCAGGGGTGCACGCTCGTTGCGCCGGTCGCGGGCGATCTTCTCGCGGTCGGCCTTGCGCATGTTCTTGTCGAGATCGTCTTCGTCGATCTCCGGCCGGGCATCCAGGTCGGCGATCTTGGCGACGATGCCCTCGAGTCGGTACGCGCGGGCACGGGTGTGGTCGATTTGCGGAGTCAGGTCCGCAGAGGCGTGGGCGGACTGGAGCAGCGCGATCTGCGTGTCGAGCTCCGGTACGCGGGCTCGGTCGGCTTCCTGGAGCGCGGGGGCTTTCTCCAAGGCGTTCGTGAGGCGGGTGATCATGCCCGTCCCGGCGCTCTTGCTCTTCAAGTCCTCCGGCTTGCGCTCGAAGGCGGAGTTGCGGAGGTCGGGGAAGCCGACGTGGGCGAGGAGTTTTCCGTCTGCGGTCCGTTCCGTGCGCACGCCGAAGTCGAGACCGCCGAACTGGCCAAGGATGTGCCAGGGGGTGATGCCCTCGCGGTCGTGCTCAAGGAGTCGTGTGGTGATCTGCCGGTGCAGGGCCGCGCCGGCGTCGGAGCGGTCGCTGTAGGGCGATCCGGCCAGTGTCATGGTGAAGGAGGCGCGGACGTTACGGATGCGGGGCAGGGCCTGTTCACGGCGGGTGATGCCGACGCGGGTGTCGTCGGCCTCCTGCCTCAGCTCTTCGAGTGCTTCGGCGCGCCGGATCCGCTCGGCGGCCTCGTTGTGCTGGTCGGTCTCGAGGTCGCGCAGGGCGCGGCGGGTCTTCATGAGCTGGCTCATGAAGGGGTTGCCGCCGATCTCGGCTTCCATCGTCTCGTAGTCGAACTCGGCGCCGGTGATCTCGGCGACGGTGTCACTGGAGTCTCCGTCGGCGGACTCCGGCCGCTGGATGTCGATCAGGCCCTCGGCCTTGGCGGCGACGAAACCGGCCTTCCAGCCGTCCATGCTGCCCTTGGTCGCGAAGATGTCGATCTCAACTTCTTCGTTCTGGTTGCCGTAGCGCAGGATGCGGCCGTTGCGCTGTTCCATCTGCGCGGCGCCCCAGTCGAGGTCGACGTGCGTCAGAGAGATCGCGCGGTTCTGGATGTTGGCGCCGGTGCCCATCGTGCCGCTGCTGCCGATGAGTACGGATATCTCGCCCACTCGGGCGCGGCGGAACAGCTCGGCGAGCTTCTCCGGCTTGCCGGTTTCCTTGTGGTCGTGGACGAAGGCGATCTTCTCGGCGGGGATGCCCCGGGCGACCATGAGGTCGCGCAGCTCCGCGTAGGCGTCGAAGTGGCCCTTGTTCTTGCCGCCGGGGGTGCCCTCGTTCAGGAAGATGATCTGCAGGGCGCCGGGCACGGGGTGGTTCACCAGGCTGTCGTGCGAGACCTTGTAGACGCGGTCCTTGTTCTGGTGGTAGCGCTCGGCGTGCTTGTCGGCGACGGCGCGGAGCTTGTTGCCGGCGGGTGCGTTGGCGTCGACGAGCCGCGGGTCCAGGGCTACGGACGTGCCCTCGTTGGACACGGCGAGCATGTTGTCCTGGTGGCGGTCGACTTCGCCGTTGTGGATGGCGCGGCCACGGGCGACGAGTCCCTTGAGGCGGCGCTGCTGGTCCTTGGTCGGCTCGACCATGACCAGGTTCGGGGCGTTGCCCTTGAGCTTGGGGCGGGGGATCCCGACGTCTTCGCCGCGCTTGGTATCGGCGACCAAGCCCCACATCGTCTTCATGGCGCGCTTGTTGTGAAACTCGGCGAACCGCTCGACGACGCGTAGTCCAGAGCCGTCGGGCGCGTTCTCGACCCGCAGGATCTTGCGGCCGAACGTGGCAGCCCACAGGTCCGGCGCGCCGGCCTTGTAGGCGTCCAGGACCCACGGGGCGGCGAAGGCGAGCATGGTGAACTGCTCGCTGATCGAGTTCGACAGGGGAGTGCCGGTGGCCAGGGTGACCGTGGCGCGGTCGCCGCGGCGGGCGTGCAGGTCGGTGAGCTTCTGGTGCAGGTCGAGGCCGCGGATCGTCGCGGAATCGCCGCCGCCTTCCCGCGACCGGAAGCCGACGCCCTTGTATCGGTGGGCTTCGTCGATAACGGCGTAGTCGAAGCCGAGGTCGTTCCAGTACGTCTCACCCGGCCTGCGCATCGGTGCGGCGTTCTTGCGCATGTTGCGCTCGACCGTCGCTATGCGCGCCTCGATCTTCGCGACGATGAAGGGGTGGTTGGTGTCGGCATCCTCGTACTGCCGGTCCAGCTGCTCCCGGAGGGCGGTCAGCTCGCGGAGCTCGTACTCCTCCTGGGCCTCCGGGCTCATCTTGATCGAGCTGAAAGCCTCCTCGGTGAAGATCACCAAGTCGGGCTTGTTCGCGCGGAGCCATTCCAGGGTGCTGGCGCGCCGGCCGTCGGCCAGGTCAGCCGACGTGATCAGGTGGGTGTCGGCGTTCGGGTACAGGAAGCGGGCTTCGTCGTACCACTGCTGGGCGAGGTGGTTCGGAATGACCGCGAACGGCTTCTCGATCTGGCCGGACGCCTTGAGGGCCTGCACGCCCATGACGAGCGTTGAGGTCTTACCGAGGCCGACCTCGTGGGCGAGGATCACCGACCGCTCGAACTGCATCCGTGCCGCGCCCGAAAGCTGCCAGGGATGCGGTTCGCGGTCGGGGGTGAAGCCCTCAAGGGTGGGCGACATCCCGTCGTAGCTACGGGTCGTGTGCCCGTTCATGATGCGGTTGTAGGACTCGGTCAGCGTGGTGAGGCGTTCGGCGTTGGCCGTGGCGTACCGCGCGAAGTCGGCACGCATCTGGTCGGCCTTCTGCCGGACCAGGCGGGTCGTTGCCTCGTCGACGTCCTTGCGCTTGTCGTCCTTGTAGACGGTCAGCGAGCCGAACCCGAGGACGGCTCGGGCGATCTCAACGGCGCTGCGGCCCTTGGTCTCGTTACCCGGGTCCGCCGCGACGCCCCGCATGACGTTGACGGCCTGCGGGATGCGCCCGGTGTTGAGAACCCAGCCGTACCGGTCGTCGTGGGCGACGATCAGGGTGCGGTCGCCGAGGTACTCGCGGAGGAAGCCCTGCACCAGCTCCGGCGGGGTCCAGTGGGCTCCCATCTCCGGGGTGAACTGGCCGATGGTGCGGTCCGGGGGCTGCACGGCCTCCAGCGCGGCAACGTTGACTGCGAAGGCGGGATCGCGCTCAGCAGCCTTCCGCGCGGCCTCGAGCTTGTCGCGAACGGCACCGGACGTGTAGGCGCCGGCCAGCTCCAGGCGGCCGGTAGCCGGGTCGGTGTAGACCTCGGTGCCGAGCCGGCGCAGGGTCTCCTGCGGGTCCAGGTTCAGCAGTCGGGAGATCGCGTCGAGGTCTACCTCGCCGGTCGCGGCGACGACCGCGGCCAGGGCGGCCTTGGGGTCCTCCGTCGAGGTAAGCGGCTGGCGGCGTGCAGCGGCGCGCTCGGTGAAGATCCGCGAGAGGACCGGTTCCTGCTTCTCGGCGTCCCAGCGCTCCAGTGCGAGGACGGCCGCGGCATCCGGGTCGGCCCGGAAGAAGCCCCACGCGGTCGGGGTGTCGTTCTTCGTTCGGTGCTGCCCCGGCTTGGACAGCGGCCCGTACTTCTCGACATAGGCGGCGTGCAGGTCGCGGAGTTGGGCGCGGAGCTTCTCGGCGCGCTCGTCTTCGTCGTTCTTGCGGTCCAGCTCGCGCAGCTCGGCGGCGACATCGCGCAGCGCCAGGAGAGCCCGCAGCTGGTCGGTCCGGCCGTCGGCCGGCTCGGCGAGGACGGGGTCGGCGCCGTTGATGTGCTGGTAGAAACGGGCGTCGTCGCCCTCGTAGAGGCGGCCGGTCCAGTCGTTGGCGTGCTTCTCCCGCGCGGCCTGCAGCTGTACCGGAGGCCGGTTCTGGCCGTCGGGGTGCGGCTCGTAGCCGCGGCCGTCGGCGATGGCCTTGGCAGCGATCTCCTTGAGCGCGCTGCGAAGCTGCTCGGCGGCCTGGTCGGGGTCGCCCTTGACGGTGATCTGCGGGCCGTACTGCGAGGACTGGGTGGTGAGCTCTCCGAGGACGTGCTCGGGGTGCTCGTCGAAGTAGGCGTTGACGTGGTGGGGTGTGCCGTTGATGCCCCGCTCGGGTGCCTCGAGCCAGGAGGTGTCGGCCGGTTCGGTGTCGTCTTCGCGGCGCCGGAAGACCAGGACGTCGGTGGTTACACCGGTACCGGCGTCGTTGAAGACGCCGGAGGGCAGGCGTACGGCCCCGAGCAGGTCGCCGTACTTGGCCATCTGCTGGCGGGCCTTGTCGCCCTTGGAATCCAGGGTGTGCCGGGAGGTGATCAGGATGCTGATGCCGCCGGGACGGGTGAGTGCCAGCTCCTTGGTGATGAATCCGTTGTGGAGGGACTCCGCCGGGTATCGCTTGTCGTCGAAGGGGATGGCCGCGAAGGGGACGTTGCCGATCGTCGCGTCGAAGGTGCCCGGGTGCGCGTCGGTCTCAGCGAACGATTCGTTGAGGACGTTGGCGTGGGGGTACATCGCTCGCGCGATGCGCGCCGAGGTCGGGTCGAGTTCGACGCCGGTCAAGCGGGCGCCGTCCGGTGCCACGCCGAAGAAGGTGCCGCCGCCGGAGCCCGCTTCGAGGACGTCACCCCCCTGGAAGCCGAAGGCCTCCAGGCCTTCCCACATCGCCTCGGCGATCGGCTGAGGCGTGTAGTGCATCGACAGGGTGCCGCGGGACGCCTGGCGCCATTCCAGCGGCGTCAGCTCGTTTTGGAGGGACGTGCGCAGGTCCCGGTACTCCTCGGACCAGCGCCGGTGGTCGGCCTCGAACTTCCCGTGGCGGGCGCCGCCCTGCTGGTACCGCGGCTCGCGCTCGTCCGGCTCGTTGGCGAAGATGATGGGGACAGAGCCCCACCCGGTCCAACGGGAGAGAGCCCGCAGTTCGCGCTCCGTCGGCGGGCGCTGTTCACTCTCGATCTTCTTGAGAGCTCGGATCGCGTCAAGGTTGCCGGCAGCTCGCTGCACCGGCCCCTTCGGCAGGTCCGCCGGGTCAGGCCGGAACCGGGCTACAGGTCGTACACGGCGTCCCGCATCGCCAGCAGCTCCGTCATCTCCGGGGTCAGCGGCGCCGGCGCCACCTCGTCCTCCGGCTCCGGCAGCAGTTCGCGCAGAACCATCGCCGTCGCGTCCGCCCTGATCTGCTTGATCCGGCCCACTGCCGCTTCGTACGCCTCCGGCTCCGGCACCGTCTTCTCCAGCGCCTCCTCGGCCGTCAGAATCGCCGCCTCGATCTCCCGGGCCTTCGCCGTCACGAACGCCTCCGGATCCTCCATCGCCGCCCACTCCCGCGGCCGGTGCGTCTGCCAGTGATCCCGAACCGTCCTGCTGAACATGCTCATCGTCGTCTCCTCCCAGCGCGGCGCGGAGCGCGGCCTGCTGTGCCTCGATCTCCTCGCGGGAGATGATCTTCCGATCGTCGTCCCCGCCATCCTTGCGTACCTTCTCCCGCGCCGTCTCGATCGCGTGCAGAGCAACGTTGATCGAGGCCAGCCGGTCCTTCGCCTTACGTCGCTCCCCGCTGTCCGCGTTCCGGTCCGTGGCCTGCACGGACACCTTGCGCGACAGCTCCTCGGTCACCCGGTGGAACTCCGCGAGCAGCCCTTCGGGAATGACCAGGTACCGGCCCTTGATGTGGCGGCCCCTCTCCGCGCCGGGGGCCACGAGGGGATTCACGCCGTCGTCCCAGCCGTACCTGCTGGTGAACAGGCTGTAGAGGTGGCGGCGTTCCTCCGACGCGGAGGCGAGCCGGTCACCGAGCCGACGGTCGGCGTACAGCTCGAAGAACATCTTGGGGACGAACAGGCGGCGCTGGTGGCCCCAGGTCCGCTCTCCGCGGCGGTCGTCGTCGTTGTCGTAGGCGCGGACCATCGCTGCGACGGCCGCCACACGGGACGGGAACCCGGTGCGGGACCTGTGCCCCGCTTCGAAGGCCCAGCCGGCGGACTTGTAGATGCCGTTGCCGTGCTTTTCGTAGGTGATGCGGCCGTACGGAGCGCCACCGTCGATGACCATGTCGCGGTCGGTGTCGAGGTCGTCGACGCGCGCCAGGATCTGCTCGTTCCCCTCGGCGTCGCGACGGTTCAGCTCCGCTGCGATGACCGCCATACGGTCCTTGCGGGCCTGCGTGACATCGTCCGTCTGGTACGACGTGCCGGGGGCCTTCGCCAGCTCGTTGTACTCCTGCGCCAGAGCCTCGCTCTCCAGAGACTCCGGGGCAGGGCGCTCGGTGAACGAGCGCTTCTCACGCTCGCGCTGCTCCCGCTTGATCTCTTCAAGCCGTCCCTCGAGGATGCGCTGCGCCTCCGGGCCAGCCTTGCGGAACTCGCGGCCCGCGAGATCAGTGCGCTCTTCCTCCAGCTGGTCGTTGTCGAGCTCGGTAACCGGGGGCCGGGAGGAGATCGCATCCGCGCGCCGCTGCTCCTGCTCGCCCACAATGGCGTCCAGCCGGGCCTGCAAAGCCGCCCGGGTCTGCCGCTCCGCCTCGTGGTCATCGCTCCCGCCAGGGGAGTGGAGGTCGACGCGCCTGCTGACGGTGTCCCGGGCCTCGGCCAGCTCCTCGTTGCTGAGACCGGGCAGGTCGGTTGCGTCGTCGGCGATGATCTGCGAACGCCGGCGTCGCTCAACGAACTCGGCGGTCTCCTGTTCGTTGGGCTGTTCACCACGGCGACGGCCGTACATGCCGCGCTCATGGCGGCCCGCGGAGATCAGGCTGTGCAGCTCGGCGTCAGGCAGCGCACGCACTACCTCCTCCGGGGACTGCTCCGGCTGCGGTGCGGTCTCGGTCGGCTGCTCGCCGGCGCGCCGGTCGAGCTCTGCCTGTACGAGGGCGAGGTCCCGGCGTGCGCGCTGCTTCTGCGCATCGGTGCGCGCGACGATGAGATGCGACCGCAGGTTGTCGCGCTGCCCCTCCAGGTCGCTTTGGGTGGCGGCGCGGAGTCGCTTCTGCTGCTCGCTCAGCCGGGGCTCAGGACTGTCCGACGGCTTCGGCTGGGCATCGGAGGTCGGCGCCTGGGGGGTGTCGTTGTCCTTCCGGTCCTCGTCGCCGATCAGCACGTACCGGTCCTGGTTCGACAGGTTCCGCAGGACTTCGATGATCTTCTCGTCACGGGTCTGGGGCTTCAGCGTCGACATCGTCACCCAGCCGCCCGCACTGGGCGACCAGTTCATGGCCTTGACGTTGCCGATGGCCTCGCGGTCCTGCGCGTTGTGCTTGTCGGTGCCGCGGAACACCATGACGCGCTTGCCCTTGAAGGTGATCCACTCGGCGGTGACGCGGTCGCGCTGCTCCGGGGGCATCTGGGTTGCGCGGTGTGCGCGGGCCATGATCGGGACCGCAGAGACTCCGTAGCCGGGCAGCGGGATCTGCACGCCGTTGATGGTCGTGCGCCTGGGGCGGTCATTGCTGACCGCTGCCACGCTGCCGTCGGGCCCGTAGAGAGTGACGGTGTTTCCGTCCTCGTCCTCCAAGTAGTGGTAGCCCTCCACTCCGTCCACCGGCTTCGCTCCGGCGGGGAGCTCGGGACTGGCAGGCTCCGGCTGCGGTTGTTCGTCGGCGGGAGTCTCGGGGGCAGGCGTCGGCGCCTCAGGGTTGCTCGGGGCGGCGGGTGCGGCGTCCGGAGCAGCGGGAGTGTTGGTCTCCTTGGGCTCGCCGCGCATCACCTCGGCCAGGCGCTGCTGAGCAGGGCTGCGGTCGTGTCCGAGGCGTTCGCGGTCCCACTGGGCGCGGGCTCGTGTCCACACCTGGTGCAGGGTCAGGCCGTCATCCGAGCGCCAGTTCTTGGCCCGGAAGTCCGGGTCGGACAGGTCCAGGGGTGTTCCGTCCGCGCCGTTGACCGTGCCGACGAAGGAGTCGGCGAAGCTGGTGGCGTCGCTCTGGCGGTCGAATCCCCAGGGCATCGGTGCACCGTCGCGGGTGGAGAGCAGCTCCCAGCCGCCGAGCGAGTTCTGCCGGACGACGAACTGGCCGCTGCCGCTGAGCTTGATGCGCTTGGTGCCCATCAAGTTTTCGAGGTGCCGGGCGACCTTCCGGGCACGCGGGTTGTCCTGGTGGGCTTCCAGGGACTCGACCAGGGTGCCCCAGTGTGCGCGGACGTCGTGAAGTGTGGCGAAGCGCGGGCCGGTCGCGGCGTGAGGCTGCTTAGCTGGGGGCTGCTCGGACGTGGCCGGGCCCGGCTCGGCGGACGGGTTGGAGGCGTCGAACTCCTTGCGGGCCCGGACGATGGCGGTCTGGATGTTCTCGCCCTGGGTGGAGCGCCAGGTGCGGGCCTCCTGGTCGAGGTCCGGGTCGGAGAAGTCGAACGGCTCGTTGAACTTGCCGGGGAAGATGTGCCCGTTGCGAGCGGTGGCGTCAAGGTGGGCCGCGAACCGGCCGGCCTCTTCGACCGTGGCGAAGTCGCCGGCGGTGTCGATGCTCTGGCCGCTGCCCACGGCCGTCAGGTACCAGCGGCCGGTGTTGTCGTCGCGGAGGATCGCGTACCTGCCGCTCGGCGTGAGCTGGAGGTCGTCGTCGGCTGCGAGATGACGCAGGAACGCAGCCATCTCCGGCTTCTGCCCGGGCTTGGCCGCCAGCTCGAGGAAGTGGCGTCGAACGGATGCGGTGTCCTTGAACCGGGCACCGCGCACGTTCGGCCGGTTCCGCAGCGCCTCAAGCTTGACCGGGTGCGCCCGGTCTTCCGGCTCCTCCTGGTCGTCTTCGTCGTCGGGGCCGTCGCCGTCGTCATCACCGATGGGGCGGCCCTGGTCGTCGCTGTCGTGCGGCTCGTCAGGGGTGGAGGGGTCACCGTCATCGTCCAGAGCGACACCGTTGCCGCGCTTCGGGTCCTCCTGCCGGCGCGCGTCCTCCTTGGCGACCTTGTTCTCGTCCTCGGTCGGAGCGGAACCGTCCGGCCGCGCGACCATCGTGACCCACCTGGCACTGGTCGTGTGGCGCCGTCCGCTGAACGTGCCGTCGCTGACCTTGTCCTGGACGAGGATGCGGTCGTGGGGCAGCGCCCGTACGACGCGGGCCAACTTGCCGCCCCACAGCCTGACAGTGCCGCCCGTCTCAATGAACCGCCCCTTGGAGTCGCGCGGGTGCAAGGCGGGGTTCCACGGCCGACCAGTGACCTTGGTCTGGACACCACGACTCAGGTCCTGCGACTCAGCTACTGCAGCGGGGCGATTCAGCATGCCGCGGACCATGCACGCCGTAGGTGGTTAAGGTCGCGCGCTGGATCACGGCAAGGCTGGGTCTACATGGTTTCGGTGAGGATGTGTATGGCGAACCAGCCGCTGAACCCGATCCATCCGACCGCGAACACCGCCCGCCCGGCCTTGCTCGTGCGGGTGTGGAAGAGCCTGCGGAAGTTCTCCGAGAGGGTGTCGTTGTCGCGCCGGTTGGCCAGGGCGACGCCCTCGAACACGGCGAACAGCAGGCTCCAGACGATCCAGATCACGGGCCACATCAGGGGTTGCTCCTCGTGTTGGGAAGGGGGCTGGTGCCCTCGTATGGGCTGTCCGTCTCGTAGTGGAGTCGGCATCGGCAGTTGATCGTGAGGGCGGTGGGGGCGAATGGGTCGCCGGGGTAGCGGAGGCTGTAGCCGTCGACCGTGTACGGCGTCCCTGCCGGCAGGGTGGTGCCGTGCAGCGCCTTGTGGGCGGGCCGTACGCGGGTATCGCCGCGGGTGACCCAGGTACGCACCACGTCGGGCCCGGCCGCCTCGGCGGCAGCTTCTGCTGCTCCGTTGATCGTGGCGATGGAGCACTCCTCGGCGAGCTGGGCGACGAGCGCCGGCGTGCCCGAGTTGTAGAACGCGGCGACGGTGTCGACCAGGTCGTCGAGCGTGGTCGCCCCGTGTTGAGCGTCGTGCAGTGCTTCGGCGAGCTCGGCCAGGAATGTGGCCACCGACTGCCCGGCGTGGGCCGCGGTGATGAGCGCGGCGCCGGCGGCGGACGGGGGGACGCTACCGGCGCCGGTGAGGCTCTGCCCTACGGCCTGAGCGGTCGCGACTGCGGCCTGCTGCAGGATCGGGGTCAGGGTGTCGGTGATCTCCTCCGCCCACCGGGTGGCGCTGACGACGCGGTCCCCGTCGATCGGGCCATCGCCGCCACGCAGGTCGCTATCGCCGTCGGGCTCCCAGTAGCGCGTGTACTTCCGCGTCTTCGGCGCTCGCAGGCGGGCGAGGATCACCCCTTGCTGCCGGGCGAGAAGCGCGGTGAGGGCCGCGGCCACCGCCTTCCCGAGGACTTCGAAGTCCGCGTCGGTGGCTTCGTAGCCACCTGGCTCCGGCAGTGCCTTCCTTTCGAGGCCTTGCCGTGCGGCGTCCACGTCAGCGGCGGCCTCCCCGGGTGGCGTGGAGTCGTTGGAGCCGCGGGCGCGGGCAACGTCCGCTGCGGCGTCGCCGGGCCCGGCCTCGGCGGTCGCGGTGCGGGCTTGGGCCACTGTGTCGGCGGCTGTGCCCGGGGAGGCCCCGGGGAGTGCGAGCGGCGCTTGTGCGCGGGCCGCTGCGACGGTGGCCGCGGCGTCTTCGCCGTCGCCGAGCCCGCGGGCATCGGCGACCGCTGCGGCAGCCGAATCGTCCTGCGGCCCGAGAGAAGGCTGCGTTCCGCCGGCCTGGCCGGGTATGGCGGCCGCGCCTTCCGGTGCAAGGCCAAGGGCAGCGGCATCCTGCTCGTTCGCGGGGACGGGTGCCTTCTGCGGGCTGATCCACAGGGCACGGGACTGCGGAACGTTGAAGGGTTCGCGGCGAGCGATCTTCCTGTACTCGTCCACGCTGATCAGGCCGGCCAGGAACTCCTCCCGAGCTTCCGCGCGTTCCTGGCGGCGCGGGAACTCGAGCGCCTGCACCCGGGATGTGTCGAACCGAACGGTCCAACCGTCGTCGAGTCCGATGTCGAACCCGGAGGCGATGAGGTTGAGGTGCGGTAGTTCGGTGTGGTCCCAGAAGGTCCACTCTTCCCGGTCGGCGTTGGCGTAGGTTCGCTCGCTGGCGTTGCCGACGATGCTCTCCGGGACACCGAATGCGGCCAGGATCTCGCCCTTGGACGTGGCGGAAAGCGTCTCGTAGGCCATCTCGCGGGGGCGGGCGGAGGTGTCGACATAGTTGATGCCGCCGGGCCCCGTACCCACGAGGGTGAGCTCCCCGGCGTTGTGCGCGCCCGGGGCCAGGCGCTGCTGAATGCGTTCGATCTCGCGGGGATCGACCCCGTCCACGTCGATGCCGACGATCCCGCCGGGCCTCGCGTCGCGGTCAATAAAGCTGATGTTGTAGACGCGGGCCTTGACATCGAGGTCCACCGACAGCCCAGCGGCCTCAAGGGGCGTCACGCCACAAAACGGATCGGTGGGGTGCGGGTCGCGCAGCCAGATGACGCGCTCGGGCGGCAGCTCGCGGACGACGCCGGCCCGGCTGGTGAACTCGAAGTGCCGCACGTAGTCGCCGTACGGGTCCGGGATGATCTGGACGCGGTCGGGCGGCAGCAGGTCCAGCCGGGTTGGGGTGCCCCGCCGGGACAGCGTGACTTCGATGAAGACGCCCTTCTTCGACAGCAGGAGCTGTGCGCTCAGCCGCTTCTTGAAGACGTCTCCGCTCTCCATCGGGTTGGCGCGGACATTGAGCAGACGGAGAAGAGGATGGTCCTCGAGCGTCTCGGCGAAGCGGAGTTCGTCACCGCCGCGGCCTATCTCGATGGGCAGCTCGCTGGCGTGCTTGCTGATCGCCTCGACTGCCTTGAACGTCCAGACGCTCCGCTCGTAGCCCTCGCTGATGACGCGGTCCATGTCCCAGCCGTCTGCGCGGCCTTCGGTGCCCCACACGGTGGTGGTCCCGGTGTACGACATCGACACGTAGGCGTTTCCGCCGAGGTCTTTGGTCTCGACGACGAGCGGGGCAGCCGGCTGCTGGGGCGCGAAGAGTCCCCGGAGCGTGGGAAGGAACTGGCGGGCCATCATGCCGGGCCCTCGCCTTCAACGCTGGAAAGCAGAAGTCCGGCTCCGGCCACAGCGAGGCTGATGCCGAGCCAGCCAAAGGGTGGGCACAGGACGAAGGCGGCAGCGGTCAAGCCGCCGTAGCCGATGAGTGCAGTACCGAAGCCCGCGGCGCGCTTCCATAGGGGCCCCGGCGGGCTACCCACAAGGAGACCCGTGGTGATGAGGCCGGACATGGCGGCGATCAGGCCGGCTGCCCAGTGCAGTGTGCCCAGCGCAGCAAGGACGCCGAGCGCGCCGAGCGCGGTGATGAACAGGCCGGCGGCTTCGCGGGCGAGCGCCCTGGGGGTTCGCTGAGTAGTCACGGCCGCACCATGAACGGGTGCGGTCGCTAGTGTCGCCCGCTCAGCGTGGCCGCGACACTCCACCGACGTAGGCGGTGACGCCGCGGCGCTGGAGCGTGCCGCCGGGGATGATCTTCGCTCCGGCCGGGGGCACGATGACCTTCCGCTTTGCGCGGGTCGACTGGTCGCCGCCGATCAGGTGCCGGTTGTCTATTTTCTCCGCGCAGTCTTGGCCGTTGACTTCGTCGTAGGGGCGACGGCACCCCTTGCAGTACACCTCCAGCGCCTCGATGCGCTGGCCGTCGGCGGCCTTGAACGAGCCGCGGAAGTCGGCGATCCCTGCGATCCGGGGAGTCACTGAAACTTCGGCGGCCACGACCCAGGTGTGCGACAGGTCTCGCGGGGGCTGAGGTTCCACCGGCGGCTGAGCGGGAGACGCAGGTGAGGGAGCGGCCTTCGTCTCCGGCTCGGGGGCGAGCCAAGCGAACAAGCTTTCCTGCCGGTGGGACCAGCCGTTCAGGGGTGGGTGGGGGGCTGTCGCAGTAGTCACCGTGCCTCCGCCGTGTGGGCTCGGGGTTGACGTAAAGCCAAACCCCCTTCACTGCCCCAACGTCATCGGTGTCTTTCTGTTACACCTGCATCTTCGACGCCCGTTTCAGGATCGGGTGCCGCTCGCAGCAGTGTCGGCCGCCAGGGCCTCGTTCCAGGCGTCGATACCGGCGGGTTCGAGGAGGGGCGCGACGGGAGCGTCCAGGTACTCGTGCTCGACGAAGTACAGGGCGGCAGTACCGGCGTGTCCAGGGAACAGCTCGTTCATACGCCGGGTGACGGCCTCGGCGGCCGCGTCGTCGACGCCCAGGATCCTGCGGGCGAGGATCTTGCGGTTCCACACGTCGATGCCGAAGACAGCGGGGTCGCGGGAGGCATGGGAGGCCATCACCGCGGCGGTGTAGGGGCCGACGCCCTTGATCGTCTGGAAGGCGTCCACGAGGTTGTCTTCCGCGAGGAGGTCGTCGCTGGTGTGCTCGCGGAAGAATGCCGCGAAGTGGGGCAGGGTCTTGGCCCGATAGCCGAGCCGGTCCTGCTCCTTGAACGTCTCCATGGTGACGTCGGCGATCTCAGCCGGGGTGAACCACGCGCGCAACATGATGCCGTCGAAGCGAACGAGGTGGCCGTGGTTGACGAGCAGGGAGCGGGTCATCCGGGTCGTGCCGGCCACGGTCATGTTCTGCAGGAGCAGCGCGATGACGGAAATCTCGAAATGGTCTTCCGGGCAGGATTGGCGCATGCCGGCCAGCGCAGCGAGCGGCTCATGCATCGCTGGCACCTTGGACGCCAGCTCGGTGAAGGCTGCCAGTTCCTCGGTCAGCCCGTAAGAGTCCGTGATCCGGCGGGTGAGCTGGTCGCGGTGGGCGGGCTTGTAGTCGCCGTCGGTGTAGATGTCGGCGATGACGGTGCGGTCTTCGTACGCGAGCCGGACCCCGGCGACGAGGTCGCCGGCGCGGAAGGTGCGCCAGCTGCAGTCGGAGGTGTGCGCTTCCAGGCCGGTGGCGTAGTGGGAGGGCTTCCACACGGTGTGGCGGAAATCGAAAGGCCCGTCGCCGGTGACGGGCAGGTAGAGGGTATCGGCGTGGTCGAGCTGGCGAAGAGTCACTGCGAGGGCTCCCTGGGGGGTCGTCCGTGGGTCGAGCGGAGACGGGCATCGTCCTCCGCGCCCGGCGGCGGGACGTGGGGTGACGGCAGCTGGGGGATGTCGTAGGCGGCGAGCGCGGCCGCCAGGTGGGCGGCGGTGGCCTGACGCAGCTCGTCCGGGGCAATGACGGTGACGTCCGGCCCGTACGAGCTGACCAGGGGTATCAGCCACTCCCATCGATCGACGTACAGCACGAGGGTGACGCCCCCGTCTTCGCGGTGGGTGGCCTCGGAGTTCCTCTTCAAGCTCAGCCGCAAAAGCTCATCGCGGGCCGCGGGGGAAATTTCCAGCTCGACGCGGGTGTCGCCCTTGCCGAACTCTTCCATCGCCTCATTCCACCAGGACCGGACCGAGAAGTCCTCCGGGTAGGGAAAACTCAGGTCGGTGGGGCGGATCCGATCGATCAGGTTGAGGCGGTAGCGCGCGGGAGCGGCGTTGGGCGGGGCCGCGACCATGTGCCACTCCCCGCCCTTCCAGACCATGCCGAGCGGCTTGAGCACCGCAGTCTCTTGCCGACCGTCCTTGGCGCGGTGGACGATCTCGAGGGCTGTGTCCGTGAGAACAGCGGTGCGCAGAACGGGCAGGTGGCCGGAGCCCTGCCCGTTCCAGTACCAGTCGGCCGTGTCGAAGTGGAACCGCTGATTGATGCGGCGCATCACCTCCCGGACGTTCTGGGAGATCCCGGCGGCCTGCAGGCGTCCGTCGGTCTCCGCGTCGTCGCTCCCCATCAGACCGAGCACGTACAGGCGGAGGGCTTGGTCGGAGTCGAAGGTGAGCGGGTGTACGGGGTCCTCCCCGGCGAGGCGGTAGCCGCCTTTGGCGCCGGGGAGGGAGTCGATCTCGATGCCGTGGGCCGCGAGCTGGCTGATGTCGCGCTGGATGGTGCGGACCTCGACGCCGAAACGCTCTGCCAGTGTGCGCGCGGGCACGTGGTCGTGGCTGCGGAGCATCTGAATGATCCGGAGGTGGCGGGTGTGGGTGGCGCTGACCATTCATCCCGCCGCGAGCAGGGGGTATACCTGACCCGAGGCGTACCGCCACTGGGAGGCGGTGGCCAGGTCGATGCACGCGGTGGCGACCTCGTCCAGCGCGAGGGGCCGGCCCCAGGGCAGGCCCTTGTAGTAGGCGTCGGGGTCCGTGACTCCCTTGAGGGCCATCACCTGCTGGGCAAGCGGCGAGTCGATGAGGGAAGGAGCCAGCAGGTTGACCCGAACACCGTGCTGCGCCTCCTCTTTGGCCAGGGTGGTCACGAGCGCTTCCAGGGCGGCCTTCGCCGCGCTGTAGGGACCGTTGCCGGGACGCGCGGCCCGGCCGGCGTCCGATCCCACCGCCAGTACGGAGGCGCCGTCGAAGCGGGCCCGCGGTGCGAGCGCCCGCCAGGCGGCCGCGAGAGAGGTGACGTTGGCCTGGTAGACCCGGTCGAACTCGTCCGGGTCGGTCTCGGCGACGGTCTTCTTGCTCGACGGTGCCCCGGCGCAGGCGAACACTGCTTGCAGTCGGTGGGGCAGGTCCTCGGTCACCAACCGCAGTTGGTCCGCGGTCGCCGGGTCCTGGGCGTCGAACCGCTCCCAGAGAGTGCCCTGCGGGCGGTCCTGCGGGGGTCGGGACCGGTAGGTGGCTACCACGAACCAATCGCGGTCGATGAGCTGGCGGGTGATCTCGGAGCCGAGTGCGCCGGAAGCGCCAGTGACCACCGCCATCGGCCCGCGCGGGTAGCGCAACGCCTCGATGTTGATTGGCGAGTCGAAGGACATGGTCACTCACCAAATTTCTGGCCGTTGGGGTCATCGGGGTGGTCGGTGTCCCACATCTCGGCGAACCGCATCTGGGAGGCAGGGATGTGGAACAGCGCCCCAACCTGACGGGCGTGGTCGAGCGTGGCTTGGTCGTCGCGGTCGACGGTGACGACGGTGTGCGGGAAGGCGATGAGCATCCGCTTCTCGTCGAGCAGGTGGGCGTAGTACAGGTGCGGTTCCAGTGCGCGGGCCAGTTCGAGGGCCAGCGCGGCCGCCTGGTCGGTCGGTACGGTGACCTCGCAGATCTCGATGGGAGTGTTCCCGTCGAGATCGTGCTGATACCGGCGTACGGGCAGCCCGTTGAAGCCGGCGGGCAGCGCCCTGGTGGTCAGGCTCTCGGTGATGACGACAGCGCGCATGGTCGCGGTAGCGGACATGGGGCCGGCTCCCTTCGGCTGGGTCAGTGGTGAGGGAAGGTCAGGACCTCGGTGACGGAGCGGCCCATACAGGCGGCCAGCAGCCGTTCCACGCCCAGGCCGAAGGTCAGGACATCGGCGGGGTCGCGGTCCACGTCGGCGTAGAACTCGCCCGGGCCGTCATCGACAGGGATGCCATGCAGCTCCTCACGCAAGAGCATGTTGGCCTCGACCATCGGCCGGTAGTCGGCTGAGGTGCGCAGCTTCACGCCGCCGTCGCAGATTTCGATGCCCCCGACGATGAGAGAGAACCGCTGCGCCCGCCCCGTGCGCTCGTCGACTCGGCTGTTGTGCCGCAGCTCGTACGGGAAGGAGTGCAGGAGCGTCGGGGTGGTGACGGCTCCTTCGACGGCCTGCTTGACGAACTCCTCCATCACCTCCCACGGGCTACTGGACGCGGGCAGGTCGCGAGCATCAAGCCAGGAGCGGGCGGCAGCGACCAGCTCTGCGCCCTCGGGGGCGAAGGAGCGTCCCAGGGCCTCGGCGATGGCGTCGTCGACGGGACGGACCGAGATGGTCGTGAAGTCGGCGCCGGTGGTCTTGAGGTTGCCGAAGGTGGAGCGGACCGCGTCTTGGACCAGTGCGGCAACCAGCTCGAGCCCCTGGGCGAGGGTGATGTCGCGGGCCGCGGTCTGCAGCATGGTGAACTCGATCGCGTGGCTGCCGTCGGCCCGTTCAGCACGGATGGCGGGCGCGAGGTCGAAGACACGGTTGATGCTGGTCACCACACGCCGCAGGTGCTCTTCGGCTGAGTGCTTGAGGTGGAAGCCCTCTCCCGTCAGCGGGTGCTTGGTGGAGAACTGGGGGATGGGTGCGCTCTCCCGGTGCTGGCACAGCATGGGGGCGGTGATCTCGTTGTAGCCGGTCTCATGCAGCCAGGTCCGCAGGGCGCGCAGCAGATCGGCCTTGAGCAGCACGACGTCACGTTCGTCGGGGTTGTCCTTGAGGAACGTCCCGTAGTGGCGGCGGTCGGCGGTGTGGTCGGTCAGGGCCGTCATGCCGCGCCCCCGTTGGTCCACGCCGAGGCGATGGTCAGCGGGTGCTCGGCGCTCGCGTCCAGACGGACCGTGGCGCCTACCGGCAGGGTGTGCTTGAGGGGCGTGTGACCGTAGGGAAGGCCGTGGGCGAGCGGCCAGTGGTAGCCGTCGGCCAGGTCCTCGACCATCTCGGTGAGAGTGATACCGGCGCTCGGATCGCAGGCGACCGGTTCGCCGATCACCAGACCCGCGATCTGGTCCAGGACGCCGCAGTCCCGGAAGTGCGTCAGGGTCTGGTCGAGGACCTCGACGTTCTTGAAGGCGTCTTCGACGGCGAGGATGGCGCCTTCCCACTTCGGCTCCCAGGGCGTGCCGAGCAGGCAGCGCAGGGAGGACAGACATCCCGCGATCAGGTGGCCCTCGGCGGTTCCGCCGCGGCTCCAGGTCAGGGGTGCGTCGATGCGGCCGGCTGACGGCCGGCCCGAGAGCATCGCGGTGAAGTGCTCGGCTGTTGCGGTGGGGGCGTCCTCGGCGGCGAGGTCCCACATCACCGACGGCCCGTGGAAGGTGACGAGCCCGATCCGGGCGGTGATCGCGTTCAGGAGCAGGCTCGGGTCGCTGACTCCGACGATCGCCTTCGGATTGCGGCGGATGAGGTCAAGGTCCAGGCCGGACAGGAGCCGGTTGGCGTTCTTGCCGCCGCCGGCGCAGACCACCGCGGTGATGGTGTCGTCGGCGATCAGGGAGTGGAAGTCGTTCAGCAGGCTGGCGGTGTCGCCGGCGCGGTACCCGGCCTGGCCGGTCGCGTGCGGGGCGATGACCGGCTCAAAGCCGAGGACGACGAGCGCGTTGAGGCCGCGGTCGAACACCTCGGGGTTCGCGGCGGGTTCGGCCGCGGAGACTGTGACGATGCCGATCCGGTCGCCCTTGACCACGGGGGCGGGCAGCAGCGGTGTGGTGCGCAAGGGGGGTTGCTCCTTTGGTGAGGTGCGTGCCCGGGAAGTAACGGGGGAGGGACTTCCCGGGCACACAGCGTGACGATAGAAGGGGTTACTGGGCGGGCGCCAGCCTCATTCGCGTCTCGTCCCGGGCTCGGTCGGCGGTCGCCTGGCTCGTCCAGGGCGTCAGCGAGGTGTAGTAGTCGAAGTGCGACCAGTCCTCCAGCGTCGCTGGCGGGACGAAGCCGTGTTCCAGGGCCTTGTCGTACAGACCCGTTCCGGGGTACGGGGCGAACAGGTGCACGCGCGTTTCCGGGGTCGGGGACAAGGCGCGCAGCTCATCGATGAGCGAGTACGTGTCCTCCACCTCCGCCTCGCTCTCGCCCGGGAAGCCGACGATGAAGGTGTAGGAACCGAGGATCCCGTTGTCCGCGATCTCCCGGGCGACGTCCAGCAGCTTCTCCCGGCTGATCTGCTTCTTCACGATCTCGCCCAGGACGCGGTCGTTGCCGGACTCCATGCCCATCAGCAGGCGGGTGCAGCCACTGGCCGCGATCCGCTCCAGCAACGGCATGCCCTTCTTCCGGGCCTTGAGGATGTCGTTCGGGTTGATGGACGCGGCCCACTTCAAGTCGAGGCCTCGCTCAATGAGACCCTCGCAGAACCCCATAGCGCGCTGGAGGTGTACGAAGAAGTCCGCGTCGTAGAACTTGACCCCGTTGATGCCGTACCGGGCCTTGAGGTCCGCGATGTCCCGGAGCAGGTCGTCGGCCAGCATGGCCGAGTACTTGCGCTGGTAGACCAGTTCGTAGCAGAAGTCGCAGATGTAGACGCAGCCCTGGGAGGAGATGTAGTTCAGGGTGCGGGTCGCGACCGTCGGGTCATCGCGGACATAGCGCGGGATGTCGAGGAGGTGCCACGGGTAGGCACCCATGGCGCCGGTTCGCGGAGGGTTGAGCGGCCCCTTCACCGTCTGGCCGCACTGGTGGGTCACCAGGCCGGGCACGTCCTGGCGGCGGGTGCGTCCGAGCAGCGAGGCGACGTAGGCGGTCATCGAGTTCTGGCCGGGCCCCTGCAGGACCGCATCGACCAGCGGGTGTGCCGCGGTCTGCTCGGCCAGCACGTTCACGTGGGGGCCGCCGAAGACGACCGGCGGGCAGTGGGGGCGCGTCTTCACGGAGGCCACCATGTCCAGCGCGTGCCCAATCTGGCCGCCGCCGGTCATGATGCTCACGCCGATGCACACCGTCCGCTCCAGCTCCTCATCGAGGAGCTTCTCCCAAGCGGCCGCGTCCTGCTGGTTTCCGTCGAAGAGCACAACGTCGACCAGCCCGGACTCCATCAGCGGCTTGGCCAGCGTCAGGAGCGCGAAGGGCATCCAGAAGTAGACGTAGTTCTTCTCGTGATCGATCTTCGGGTAGGCCAGGATCACGAGCGGCCGGCCGGACTCCGAGGTCGGTTCCACGGGTAAGGCCGCGGGTGCGGTCAGGGCGGGCATGCCGAGCATGACGGTCATCGGGCGGCCTCCGGCTGCGGGGAGCTGGTGCGGAAGTAGGCGTCGGCGTACATCTCGAACGCGGCGTCGACCGCCTTCTCCAGGGCTTCGCCGCCTTCGGCCGCGGCCGCGGCGAGGTCGACGGTGTTGTCGTCGCGCAGGAGACAGAACTGCAGGCGCATGTCCGAGGTGAGGCGCAGCGCCATCAGCGCGTCGTGGCAGGGGAAGAAGACGCAGCCCCGGCACACCGATCCGTACCAGGCCCCGGCGTTCGAGTCCTTCACCACGACCCGCATGCCGGAGGCCAGCGTAAGGACGGTCATCGGGTGGCCCAGGCCGCCCTGCTGCAACGTCTCCTCGCGGACCGAGATGCCCCGCAGGCCCTCGGTGATCTCCCCGAGCGGCACGTATGCGTCGGCCAGGCTCTTGCCGCGCTTGGTCAACAGCCGCCGAGAGAAGGACTCCGCCCCCTGATCGAGGTCCTTGATGACGTCCAGCAGCTTCACGCTCTCCACGCCGGCGCCCTCGCACATCTGCACCAGATCGGTCACCTCCGCGTCGTTGATCCCCGAGAGGACCACCACGTTCACCTTGACCGGGAGACCGGTGGCCACGCACTGCTTGATCGCGTCGACGACCTGGCCGTGGTCGTCGACGTTGCAGATCTCGTGATGCAGGTTCGGGTCGAGGGTGTCCAGGGAGACGTTGAACAGCGTCACCCCGGCCGCCGCCAGATCGCCGGCGAGCTCTCCAATCCGCGGGTGGCGGGAGATCACCTCGATGTCCGTGAACCCCGCCTCGTCGCGGAGCCTTCGCACCACCTCCACCAGCGGTCCGTACAGTGCCGGGTCGCCGCCGGTCAGCTTCACACTGGTGATCCCGCGGGCCCGCACCGCGCGCGCCACCCTCAGCAGGTCCTCCGGAGCGAGTTCGACCCCCTTCGGCGTCGCCACCGCCTCACCGGACGGCCGGCAGTAGCCACAGGCCCTCTCACATCGGGAGTTCACCGTCACGCGCCACTGCGGTACCAGCATCGTGCTACCCCCCAGCTCGGACGTTTTCGTCGAGGTCACAGCCTCTCGGTCCCTTCTCTTGATCTGCAACGGCATCGGTCAATCCCGATGTCGGGGTTGTGCGGCGCCGGCACACGCAACCCCGACACCTCTGGTGGTCACTCGGGACGTGGTGGGTTGGGTGGCCCTACGGTGCCGGGCTGCCGGTCGGTCGGAACCGTGCGGACCGGCGCGGCTCAGACCTGGTGATGGTCGAATGCGGCTCGGGCGCGGGAGAGCCAGTCGTAGCTCTCTCGCGGCGACACCAGCTCACCGGGCGACACTGCTGCAGCTCTTGCGAGGCTGCGGGCTGGGAAGAGCGGCATGGGTCCCTTCTTTCGGGCCAGAGCCCGGAGCAGTTCTTCGCAGCGCTGCTCGTCCGCGGCGACCAGTCCCTCCATGAGCCGGGGCGCCGCGGGCTGCGGGCGGGTAAGAAGCGCCCTGATCGCTACCGCGAGGAGCACGTCAAGCCGCCATGGCAGGTCGGCGCGGCCCGATGGCCCGTCCGTCCGGGAACAGTTCCCCCGTGTCGTCGAAGAGCACGGCGCCATTGCACAGCAGGCTCCAGCCCTGTTCGGGGTGGGCAGCCACGGTGCGGGCGGCATCGTGATCGGCGCTGTCGGCGCTGGGGCACGGCGGTTGGTGCTCACACATGGCACTCCTCCGGAAGGTCGAGACCGGGCGCCGTGCTGAGTGCCAGCAAAATCTCCGGCGCGAACTCGGGGTCCTCCCAGTCGCCGGTCTTCGCCTGTGCGTCCGGGTTGGACAGGAGTGGGACCAGCCGGATCCCATCTCCGTGGCCCAGCACGGCCGCCCATCCCACCAGCATGCCTACGCACCAGTCGGACCACGGGGACTCAACCCGCGAGGAAGCCGCCGCCAGCCGAAACACCGCCCCCGGGTGCTGCTCCCGTGTCGCTGCGGTCAGCCAGCGAAGCGCTGCGTCGAGTTCGTTCCGACGTAGGGCCTTGGACCCGAGGCGATAGACCGAGTTCGCGTGCCTCTGTGCCTCAGTGGCCGGCCCAGGCAACCAGTTCCCGTCTGGTCTGTCCCACACGCCGTCGCGCTCCGCCAACAGCGCATGCAGCACCTCAGCCGTCATCGGACCCTCGTGGACCATCGTCGTCTCCCTGGTACGTGGAAGGGCGTTTGTGTCCGCCCTGGGGCTGGCTGGGCACGGGGACGGCAGCGGGCTCAGTAGCCTGTCGGGCCGGTCAGGGCCAGCGCCGTGAACTCCTCCGACCAGTCCAGGTCCCAGCGCTGTGTGTGCCGCCAGCCTTCCCGGAGGCCTTCGATCACCGAGTTGGGGTAGCCGCGGAAGTAGCCGTCGGGCTGCTGCTCCCAGACCTGCACCACTACGTACACGACTCCCGTGCGGGGCCTGACCCAGCGGCGGGCGTCGGTCATGAAGCGCTGCACATCCAGGTACGGCAGCACCAGCCGGCACGCCAGCACGTCCACGCTGCCCGGCACCAGAGCCCGCGGTGCGGTGCTGGTGAGGAAGTCGTGGGCCTCGAACGACAGTCGTCTCTCGCCAGCCCAGAAGTCGCGAGCTCGCTCCACAGCGACCGGCGACCAGTCGTAGCCGGTCGTACGCAGGCCCTCGCGGGCCAGCGCCGTCGTCAGCACTCCCCAGCCACTGCCCACGTCCACGGCCGTCCTCATCCCTGCACCCAGGACGTGCCGCCGGATCCCCTCCAGCTCCACCTTCGTAAAGGGCAGGTTCTCCTGCGGCTCCGGGTTGGAGTAGAAGCGGTCCCAGTCCATGCGCTTGCGCAACGCCTCTATCGGATCCGCCGGCACCCGGCGGGAAACGGCGAGGTCGTTCGTCAGGGTCGGCAGGCCGCTCACGCCGTACCTCCGCGACGAGAGAGACGGGCGTTACCCCCGCCGATCGCCGAGAGGTACTCGCGGGCCGCACCGGCAAACAGGTCCTCGGTGGTGGGCTCCAGTTCCTCCAGGACCCGCTTCCGCCTCAACTCCTGCTGCGGCGTGCGCACCGGCAGCTCGTTCGAATCCTCGGCTCTGGCGTGATCCACGCTCATCGTCCCTTCTCTCCGTTGTGTACCAGTACGCGACCATCAGTCCGATCACGAACAGCACCATCAGCGCCTGCAAGATCCACTGCCGCCAGCCGCCGTACCTATCCATCCAGCGCCTGCGGTCCAGCCACGTCCATAAGCCATTCACCGGCCCGTCTCCGACAGCGCCAGCGCCACGAACCAGCCGCGTGCGGCCATCTGCTTGAGGAAGCTCTCGTACTCCCTCAGATCCGCGCTGATGTGCTCGTACGTCGGCGCGAGCAGCCCGTCGGCGAAGCCGGCCCGCAGCAGCAGCCGCGCGGCGCTCAGGCCGGTGCGGTACTCCAGGCGCACGGCCGGCTCCACGTCCAGGCACGGCTCGTCTCGTACGAGCCAGTGCCGCGACTTCGCCACCAGTTCCAGCGCCTCAAACTGGGCACCAGCCTCGTGCTCAGCGGCATGCACATAGCGGACGACTCTCAGCATCCGGCCGTTCTGCCGGGCCTGCTCCCACGCGGCCCGTACCCCATCCGTGCGAACTCCCCACAACCGCGCCAGCGGATCAGCCTGCCGTACCGAGCTCTCGGCCAGGGGCGTCCACCGACGCTGGTTGGCGTTGTCACGATCCATCCAGTCGTCCAACCGCAGCTCGGTGAAGGCCGTCACGGCGTACTCCTAGGCAGGCATGGCAGTGGAAGCCGCCCAGGACCCGGGGCAGGTGGGGCGAGTGGACACCGGTTCCCGGGCGGCTCGACTACCGTCCTACCTACGGGAGTTCACGTGCAACCGACTGTGCCCAGTCAGTTGCCCAGGGAAGTGAATTGGTATATGACGGGAGACGCACAGGGGCCCAGATGCGGTCAGCAGGAGGCATGGGAAGACGAGCAGGGCCCGAGACGAGGCGCACAAGGGCTGTCACCATCGGAACAGGCGGCCCGAATTTGAGGGGAGGAGCACCATGGCGGCACACGTAGGGTCGACGTTCCTACGCATCATGCTCGGAGCCGAACTCACCCGTCTACGTGAGCAAGCCGGGTTGACGGGAGACCAGGCGGCGAAGGCGATCGGGCTCCGTTCGGCCTCGATGATCAGCAAGGTCGAATCCGGGCAGAGCGGGTTCGAGCGCATAGACCAGCTGATGAAGCTCCTCAACGAGTACAAGGTGCCATTCGAGGGTCAGGAGATGCTTGCTGACTGGTACCGCAACGCCAAGGGCGGTGACTGGTGGAGCCCGAAGGTCTCCGTTCTTCCCTCAGGGCTGAACACGTTTCTGGCCTTCGAGTCCGGCGCGCGCAGCGCCCGCGTATGGACCCCGATGGTCGTGAACGGCTTGTTCCAGACCGAGGACTACGCCCGTGCCCTGATCGAGTCCGCTCGAATCGCAGATGATCGCACATCTGAGTTCGTGGACAACGCGGTTGAGGTGCGAGTGACCCGGAAGAAGCGGATCACTGAGGAAGGCATGGAACTCGTCTGCATCATGGATGAGTCCGCGCTCACCAACTGGGTCGGAAGTCCCGAAATCATGCAGGCCCAGTACGAGGAGATCAGACGACTCTCGGCACTGCCGAACGTCACGGTGCGAATCATCCCGGCGAAGGCCCCTGCGTACCGCGTCGTGGGTGGCGAGTTCTTCATCCTGGACTTCGATCGGAAGGAACTCCCCGGGCCGGCCGTTGTGAGCTCTGGGGTGGGCGGTGAGGTACGCGTGCTGTCAAAGGAACGCATGGTCAAGCAGTTCAGCCGCCGCTTCGACCAGCTCGCCCAGGGCGCCCTGCCCGTGCATGAAACCCCTGCATTTATTGATCGAGTAGCACGAGAGGTAGCAGCATCATGAGCAGCTCCGACACCGGCCGTCCGCACGGGCAGTGGTTCAAATCGTCATACAGCGGAGGCACCAGCGGAGAGTGCGTGGAGGCATGCCCGCAGCCGGGCACCGTTTACGTCCGGGACTCGAAGCGCAAGGATGAGCCGGAGCAGGCCGTCCTCGGCTTCTCCATGACTGCGTGGGCGTCCTTCACCGGCTCCATCGGACGAGAGGCATCTGCATGACGAGCAACGTCCGCCAGTACGGCCAGTGGTTCAAGTCCTCCTACAGCGGGGGAACAAGCGACCAGTGCGTCGAGGCGTGCCCCCAGCCGGGCGCCATCCACGTCCGGGATTCCAAGCGGAACGGTGAGACCGGCGCGCCGATTCTCGCCTTCTCGACCGCGGCCTGGTCGACGTTCGCCGCCAACGCTGGCGGAGGGCGCTGATGACGGGCGGGAGTCCCCCTCGCCGGTATCGAGGAGGGCACCCGCCCCGTCCAGCTTGCCGCACGGCTCTGACAGCCGACAGCTGTCCTGCGAGCTGACAGGACGATCTCGGCCTTCACCGGAGGGGGGAGGCCGAGATGCGTTCACCCCCCGTTCCCCTCCTCAGCCGGGGGCCATCGCCGGATCACCTTGTCCCCGGCGCTGCCCTCCTCGATCACCGTGATCACGGCTATCGGGTTACTGCCGTGAAGCCCAACCCATGAGGTGTACCGGCGCTCGGCCGCCGAAAGAACGTCCCACCAGCCGGTAACTGTGGGGCCACCCTCCTCGAAGCGCAGCACGACCCGGTAGCTGGTCACTGTTCCGGTCCCGTCGTCCCGGAGACAGGGTGGCGCGAGATTGCCTCGGTTCCGTGGATCGGGACCCTGGCGAAGGGGTCCCTCCTCGCGGCCCGGACCGGCCGGACGTAGACAGCGCGAGGGATGGGGGATCCTTTCTTCCACCGGCCGGCTTCCTGGATCTCCTCGTCGGTCGCCTCGGCCTCGGCGAGGTCGGTCGCACCGCCGGCGCGCAGGCCCTGAGATGAGACGGGGCGGCCGTCGGTGACGAGTCCGGCCGCCTTGAACCACAGCTTCACCCGCTCGTTCACGGTCTGGCCTCGCAGGTAGTCGCCGCGCTTGGTCGCGACCTTCTCGCGGAACCCGGTCGCGGGGCGGCCCCCCGGATGCAGCTGCCGGAAGAGGGGGCCGGTGGTGATCCCATGGGCAGCCAGGTGGGCCAGCCAGCGCCGCATCCGTGCGACTAGCTGGAGGTCTGCCCGGTCGTGCAGGGTGATCGTCTGATCCTCGTCCTGATGCGTCTTGTCCTTGGCGAGCCAGACGAGGATCCGGTCGTCGAGGATGGTCAGGTCCTCGATGTCGAGGTCGACTTCTTCGCTGCTTCGGGCGAGGAAGCGGTAGCCGAAGGCGAGCAGGGCGGCGTCACGGACGCCGATCGGCCGGCCGTCTGCCTCGGCCTTGGCCATCATCGGGACCAGGTAAGGGAGGGTGAGCGGGAAGGCTTGCTTCTTGCGGCTCGCGCGCTTGTTCTTCGCGCGGTACTTCTTGAGGAGCTGCAGGTAGAGGCTGTTATCGGGCTGCTTCCCGGCGGGCTGATGGGTTCGGACCAGGGACATGTAGTTCTTGATCGTGCTGACTTTGAGGCCCTGGCTCATCAGGTGCCTGCCGTACTCGGTGAACGTGGCGGTGGTGCACGGGTGTGCCACCCGATCGTGCTCGGCACACCATCGCTCGAAGCGCCGTACGGCGTCCTTCCGCGTGCCGGACTCTTCGTCGACCTCTTCCAGAGCCTGCGCGGTGGCGTCGGAGAGGTAGATGTCCCGCCCGGTGTATCCAGGGCCGCGGTCCGCCGTGGTGGGGATGGCCTGGCCGGGGCGAAGGACGGTGTGCTGATCGACCAGCAGCCGGGCAGCCCGGGCCGGCAGCAGCTCGCTGTCCTCGACGAGCTCTGCGTCGACGATCTCCTCGTCCGAGGCGTCGATGCTCACAGCGTGAACCAGGGGCGGATGCCGCGGTGGACCAGCCCGGACGTGTTGAGCTGCCAGAAGTTCGGCTCCAGGGTCAAGCGGCCCTCAGCCCAGATCCATTCGTACTCCCGGCCGAACAGCACGGTGATCCGTCTGTGGTCACGGCTCACGCCTGCACTCCCAGGTCTACGGGCGAGTGGCCTTCGGCGACCTGGTGCAGGTAGAGGCTCAGCCAGCGTCGGGCCTCGTCCTTTCCCATAGGTGGGCCACCCAGGCTGAACTCGGCGAGGGCATGAAGGATGATCTGCTCGACGATGTATGGCTCCTCGCGCCGGATGTCCTCGGAGACGTTGACGGTCTCCACAGCGCCGGGCGCCAGGTAGCCCGCCTCGATTGCCCCCTGTGGCAGGGTGACGCCTCGGGTGATGGGGTCGCGATTCATCTTGTGCTCCCTGTGCATGCTCACCGGTCCCGCCATCGCCAGCAGTCCGGCGTGCAGTTCTCCGGCAGGTGCCAGTCGGTCGGCCGCCCGGAGAGGAGGACCGACGGGTCGTAGTGGGCGCCGCGCGCCTGGAGTTCGGCAGCCTGGGGGGACTGCCAGAAGTGCCCGCCGCCGTGCCCCTCGTACGCGGCCCACCCTGGCGGAATGCGCTTCGTGCATGGGTGGCCGGTCTCGGGGGCGGGCACGGGGCAGGGCATGGTGCCGTCGGAGATCGGCACGGGGTACTCCGCGTGCGCCTTCCACTTCGAGGCGCGGTTCCTCAGACCCCAGAGGTGATCCTCGGCCGCAGCGCTGTCCCCTCGGGCGAGGGCGTCGACGAACTGGAGGTGTTCCTGCTGGGCGGCGCGGCGCTCGGCGCGGTACGCGTCCACGGGGGACTCGTCCGACAGTGGATAGGCGTCCCGCAGCTCGTCCTCCAGGCGCTCGCGGACGAACTCGTACCAGGTCCGCGCGGTGACCTCGTCGAGGTCGGAGGCGCTCACCGTGCGGTCCTACTGTGGGACGCGAACGGAGGCCTCGAGGCGGGCTTCACCCAGCCGGTGTTCGTCTCGTACTCCATGTTCGCCGTCGGGTGGCAGCGGGTTGACTGCCGATCGCCGTCGAGAAGGACGAGGAGGTACCGGCCGGCGGTGTCGATGATGGTTCCCTCGCGGCCGCAGTACCGAACGCGGTCATCGAGGTACAGGCGGACACCCTGCTCCTCCAGTTCGCAGTAGGTTCGGATGTCGTCGAGGTCCAGATTCTGCCGCCGCCGCTTCGTGCGGCCCCATCGGTCCTGGAACAGGCGCCACGCGTCTTCGAGGACTTCCAGCGCGTCATCGGACGCGCCGCAGTCCTCCATGTGCTCCTGGTAGAGCTCAAGCGACTCGGGGTGCAAGTCAGTTGGTGTCGGCCACTTATCGTCGCGCTCGACATCGCGGGCGAGGTCGGCGATGGGCGAGACCTCGTCGGCCTGGGCGAGGAGCCAGGAAGTGAAGTCGTTCGGCTCGGTGAGCAGCACGTGCACCCCTCGGGTTGCTGTTCTGACGTCCCGCCAAGGGTACCGACAACAATCACAGTTGTTGTCGGTAACCAGCGGTAATAGCAGAGAGGGGGGACGCCACCGGCCGGTACTCCACCCCTCTCCTTGCACTCTGCTGCAACCCGCTGCATCCGGCTGCATTTTCTGAGAGGCTTCCTGCCGTGACCATCCACCTTCACCTCACCGTCAACGGCGCCACGAAGGACTGGCTCCCACGCCTCCTTGCCGAGCCGGGCATCACCGTCACCGCCAACGAACCCGCACCGCACCCTGTCCCGGTACACCTCGTCCGCCGCCTGATCGACAAGGTCCTCCCGGACGCCGCCTACCTGCTGCGGCTGGCCGCCGACGCCGGCGGCCGCGCCGACTGTGACACCTTCCGAGCCACCAGGGGAGACGGCCACCAGCTCAACACCGCCGCCGGAAATGTCACCAAGCACACCAACGCCGCGGTCAGGAAAAAGTGGTGGCCAGCGGAATTCGCCCGCATCCTCACCCCCACTGGACCGGGCCCCAACGGCTGGAGCAAGACCACCGCCTACCACATGGACACCCGCCTGGTCGGGGTCTTTCGAGCCGCGTTCGCCGAGACCGCCACGGCAGCAGGCGTGGCACCGATCCCGTCCACCACCGCCCGCACTGCGGCCCGGCTGTCCACACTCGCCCGCGAGGCCGGCATGCCCGAGCGCCTCGTTGCCCAGTTCGTCGACGCTGCCTGCGCCCTGCACTCCGCCGAGATCGCCGCCGCGCTGCGGACCCGCGGCGAGAGCGCCTCTGCGGACCTGGTCGACCCCGACCCCGCCGCCATCACCGCCATGTGGGGCGACGACGCCGACGGCGCGGGCCGGTAGGGCGGGACGGACGGGGAGCGCGTGGCCCGGGGCGTCCAACTCATGGGGCCCGGCAGGACGCCCGGCAGGGATGCGGCATAGCCTGTAATGGAGGGCTACAGCAGAGCACCAGACCGGGCCGTGAGACTTCTAGGGGATGGGATGTAATGACCCCTGGCACAGCCACAGCGAGCAACGGCATAAAATCGAGTCCAGCCGCGTTTCGAAGATGGCTGCTCGCCTCCGCCGTCATACCTGCGGTGATCGTAATTGGCTGCCCACTCTGGAGGGCGATCTTCGGGTCACGGCACGAATACCATTTCCCCCTCTGGTTCACCAGCAGCGACTTTCTCGTTTCGGGGTTGATCATAGCCATCGCAGGGAACATCGAGCTGCAGTCTGCCCGCCTCAGCGGGATCCACACCAGCAGCAAGAGCGTCAAGGTTGCCGCAGGAAGCCTCGTTGTCGCCACGCTCGGCCTTACGGCGTACGGCTGGCGGTACCAGGCCGAGGAAGAGGCGATCAGGAGTAGAGTTGCTCTTGACGTAGACCTAACCTTGATGATCGCATGCCCGGTAATCTTTCTCGCTATGCTCATATGCGGAGTAATGGCCGCAGCTCAAGTGCTAAATTCCCGGCCATCGGAGTGAGCGCCATGAATGTCCCCATGCTGGTTATTGCAATACTCGCATTCGCGTGCATGGTCTACGTGCTCGCTGCGGGTATTTCAGGCATCAAGGAGCTCAGGGCTATTAAAGCGGCGCCCACTCCATCACCAAAAGTGTTCCCTCGTGCACCTAAAGCGCCCACCCGGGCGAGAGTCGATCTTGAAGATGCCGTGCTGGTTAAAAGGGAGGCGTGGGACCGAAAGAAGAATCTGCAGACAGCTGACGGATGACAGGTACGAAAGGCCCGTGCGGTGCGGCCAGGGGCGAGGACCGTCGGCCGTCACAGCCGTGACGGGTTTCTGATCGTCTGGCAGTCCGCTGTATGAACATGCGCGGCCTGGACCTCTTCTTCGGACACCCGCACCGCCGGGGCCGCTGGTACGGCCCGGGCGTCCCTGATCTCATCTGGCCATCTCAGGCCATGCACCCGTACGCAGCCCTCGACCACGCGGGCGGGGCAAACGAGGGCCCCGCTGCGCTTCCTTGGCCTCCCGACACTCCGGGCATCGGCACCGCAGCTTCCGGTAGGTGTGTGCCCGGCCGTGCTGCAACGATGGGTCACGACCTCGCAGCAGAGCCGCGTCAAGGTCCTCCGCCCAGTGATCGTCATAGGCCTTGAACCCGTGGACGCGCGAGGCTGAAACGGGGAGGTCTTCGAATGTTCCGCCGGACGAAAGGATCGACAACACCATCCCCCGCACCTCTGCCGGAAACTCACGCTCTGCCGCAGCTTTCCGCTGGGCGTGGTCGAACGGGGCGCGCGCCTTGCCACATGGATCGCAGCGAGACTGATCATCGGGGCCCAGCGCGGTCCCGCATCCCTTGCACCACCTGCCCTGTGCCCGCTCGGCCGCCCGCCTTGCGAGGTAGGCGCAGCAGGAACATGGCCTGCCAGCTTCCGGTGATCGGAAGGCGCCGCACTGCTCGCACCGTGCCCACGCAGGTCCGCGAAGGCAGCCGACGCAGGGGAGTCGGGGGTCGATGGGACGGAAGCGCTGGCACTGAGGGCACTGGTGATCGGGCATGGGGGATCCCTTGGACATCGCGGGTGGATGGGTCCCCGCGAGTGCGGGGACTAGCGCCGGCGTCCGCGTAGAGGCGGACGCGCTGGTGCGCCGTTCCATCCCCGCGCGCGCGGGGAGCATGAAAGCCGAGTAGGACTCGACACCCGAGATCGGGCCATCCCCGCAGTGCGGGGAGCAGAGCTACGTGGCCGCATGGGACACGGGCTCATCAGGGTCCTCCCCCCATGGAGGCGGGGAGGAAGCAGCTCCATACTGCCACGGTCAGCACCGCTCTGTCCGTCCTACTGGCTGCGAAGTACGGACGGAGGTTGTGACCGGGTACAGCGCGACACAAACGCGGCACTACGGCCAACCTGGCCAAGTCCCGTTTCGTCGCCCTGGAGAGCTGATGCCCCGTCTTGCTGGTCCCGTCGCCGTCTGCGCCCCGGGACGGATCCCATGGTGAGGATGACGGCGGCGGAGTTCCGGGAGCTGCAGGCGCGCCGTGCTCGGGGCGTAGCCACCCGCTCGGGCGGCATGGCGAAGGCACGGCAGCCTGTGTCCCCGAGCCCACCGTCCGTGCCGGCCGCCATCGACCTTCTACCGCTGCTGTCTGGGCTGGCGGGGGTCAGGCGGGTGTGGACGCTACTCATGCCGTACGGGGAGCTGCTGACGAGCAACCAGCGGCTCCACCACATGGCGGTGCACCGGATTCGGAAGCGGCTGCGCGCGGAGGCCGCGGAGGTGACCAAAGCGAACGGACTGCCGAGCATCCAGCGAGCGGCGGTGTTCTACGCGCTCCACCCCCGGCCGATTAACCGGAAGCGTGACCCTGGCAACTGGGCGCCGAGCGCGAAGGCGTACGTCGACGGACTCATCGACGCGGGTCTCCTCCCAGACGACAACCACCTGCACCTGCTGGGACCGAACCCGGTCATCGGTCCGCCGGTGAACACCGGCAACGCACGGATCTCGCTGGTGATCGCCGAACTACCAGCGCTCTGAACTGCAGAAACAGCCACGCCGAAGGGCTTCTTCCCGGCAATGCAGGGCAGGGGTGTAACAGATTTCGGCGACATACGTACTAAGGAGTGTGGGGGTTACCACCCTCGCCCTGAACGCACTCTCGAGGAGATGCCCCTCCATGGCTGTTGCCTTGTTCGAAGCCCCTGGTACCCCCGGTAACGCGCAGGAGCCGTCGGGCAGCGTTGCCGCCCCCAGCGCGCACGTGGTCACGCTGAACCCCGCGGTGGCTGAGCTGATGCTCAGCCGCAACTCGAAGAATCGCAGCCTGCGTGCCAAGACGGTCGAGGACTACGCCCGCGACATGAAGGCCGGCACGTGGTTCCTCAACGGCGAGGCCATCAAGGTCGATACCGCTGGGAACATCCTGGACGGCCAGCACCGGCTCCACGCCATCGTGAAGGCCGGCATCCCGGTCACCACTTTCGTCGTCGGCGGCCTCCCCGCCGAGACGCAGTCCACTATGGACTCCGGCATGCGGCGCACGACCGCTGACGCCCTCGCCCTGGCCGACGAGCAGAACGCGACGACGGTCGCCGCCGTCATCCGCCGGGTCTGGGCCTGGCAGCAGGGCGACCGGAAGTTCAACCGCCGCATCGGCCCCACCGTCACCGAAAGCAAGGCACTGCTGGAGCAGCACCCGGAGATCCGGCGCGCAGCCGACGTCGCCTCGCGGACCCGGGCAGCGTTCCCCCTGCTTCCGCAGTCCGCGCTGGGTACCGCGCACTTCCTCATGCACGCCATCGACGCCGAGCAGTGTGATCGCTTCTTCGAGCAGTTGGCGTCCGGCACCGATCTGTCCGCCGGCCATCCCGTCCTCGCGCTGCGAAACCGCGTGACCGCCGACCGCTCCAAGGCAAGCGCCACCCCTTGGGCCCAGCAGCTCAGCTACATCGTGTACGCCTGGAACGCCGTGAGGTCGGAGCGTCAGATCTCGCGCCTGAGTATCCGGCCCGACGCACCTGTGCCGACGCCGAAGTAGACGGACTGCCGCCAACCGACTCAGGAGATGCCCCTCCATGAGCACCACCCTCACGGGCCCGATTTCCAAGGTCATCCGCCCGCTCACCGGCGTCGACGCCATGCTGGACGCCGCATACGAGACGCACCGGCGGTTCCGGCACGGCCCGTTCGCGGAGCCCTGCCCTACCTGCCATGTCCCGGCCGGCGAGCTCTGCCTTGCCCGGCGCAGCGTGCACGCCGCGCGTCGCCGGGCATACCGGGCGCGCCTTGAGCGGACCGAGCTGGTCCCCCTTCTCGCGGCGGAGGTCCGATGACTGCTCTCGCCGTCGAAGCGCCGGCCGCGGCCCCGTGGGGCGGTCGGCTGGTGGTACGGGCCGCCGGCGGGCTGCTGCTGCACATCGCGACTGAGGGGGCTGAGGCGCCTGCCGCGACCATGTTCACCGTGCCGCTGGAGTGCTGCCAGGATCGGGAGCAGGCGCCGGGAGTCCGGCCGTGGGCCGGGACGGTCGATGAGGCGAGCGTGTGCCCGTCATGCCTGCGGTCACTGCGCGGCGAGCCCGAGCCCGCGCCACCGCGCCTCGTCGGCACCGGGACCGCCGAACAACTGCCGGAGGCCGGGCCCGCCCGGCGGTTGTGGGCGGTCCCCGACCCGCCGTCGTACGCTCCGGCCGCACTCCCGGCGGAGCACGGCGGTCGCCCCATCACCTGGTCCCCCTGGACGCTGGCTCCCGTGATCACGCACTACTCGTCTGCCTGCGACTGGTGCGGGGACGCAGGGCCGTGCGAGATGGCCGGCGGCCGCCAGGGCAGCCCGCAGTCCGCCGCCGACCCTCTTCGCCGTTACGCCGCCTACCGGTGCTCGCACTGCCAGCAAATGACCGCGTACGAACACCGTGGCGGCGACCTCAAGCCGATCGCCCACCACAAGTCCCGAGCGCCGAAGGACAGCCGTCGATGACCACCATCGTCTTCCCCCTCTCCCGACGCCCGGACAAGGCGGCCCGCATAGCCCTGATCGCGTGCGGCGACCGCCCCGGCAAGACGTCCGCCTGTGAGTCGTGCTCCGAGAAGGCCGAAGGGCTGCTGCGCATCGCCTGCACGGAGGCCTTGGAGGCCGTCGCGGCCGCGGTGTGCAGCGAGTTGCACAACGGGGCCTGTGCGGAGTGCACGACGAAGGCCACGAGGATCCTCGCCGTGGCGGGGGAGCCGGCGTGAGCCACCCGCAGAGCGGTGCAATGACCACAGAATCGCTCCGCGGCAACCTCTCCGGGGAGCTGCCTCTAGAGGGCTGGAAGACGCTGGTAATGCACTGCCAGCTCGACGAAATCGGGCCGTCGGACGAACACCCAGACCTGGTCAGGATCAAGGTCGCCATTCCGCCCTCCGAGCCCTCGGTGAGGATGGTGGAAGCCTCCGCGGTCTGGCACAGGGATCTCCTCGTTGACCTGCCCGGCTTCGAGCCGATCGCGGAGGAGGAACCCGCGACCCCGCCGCAGGTACAGGCATTGCTGGAAGTCGCGCATCCCATTCTCGCCGCCCCACCAGCCAACCCCGGAGCCGCACGCCTGCACTCAACTACGGGTGCTCGGTGTCGCACCTTCGGTGCCTGATCACTGACCATGTTTCCCGCTCGGGTGGTGCCGCACCGTACCCGAACGAAAGTCCAAATGGTCGAGTCCCGGCGATAGTTGTCTGCTCGGCCGCCGCGTCGGTAGAGTCGGAGGTACCGGACGGGGCCATGGGAAACCCGGTCGGATTGGCCCCTGTGTCAGGGGATGACTCACACCCCGGTGTGGAAGCGCCCATGGCGAGGATCGAAACGCAAGACCAGCTCAGGCACCGAAGGCCCCCGACGCAGTCAGGGGGCCTTCGTCGTTCGCGGGTACACCTTCGGCCATGGCCGAAGGTGTACCGCGCCGTCAGGCGTCGGGTACCGCGACCGGGTTCTCCCCGAGGTATCCGAGCGTGGCATCCACGGTGGCCTCTGCCTCGCGCTGGCGGCCGACGTGCGGCCTATCGGACGCCCAGCCCTTCGCGGTGCGGCACTGCTCGCCAGACCCGGCGGAGCACTTCTCGCAGGCGATCCGCAGGACCTCTACGGCGACCGCGGCGTCCCGCTCGCGACGTCGCCGGGCGGAGGCGGCCTTGGACTCCCATCCGATCCCGATCCCGGCCATCGCCTTCGGGTAGGTCGTCGTCTCCCGTCCGCCGGCGGCCGCGCGCTTGCCGTCCTGGGCCAGCCGGATCAGCTGCCACATGGTCGGGACGATCGCGGGCCCGCCGAAGTCGGTACGGTCGGTGCCGCGGGCGGCCACGCCCCACGGATCTCCGGTGGGGAAGGCGGTGGAGAGCGGGACGTCGCCCTCGACGATCCGTGCCAGCAGGTCCATCCGCTGGCCCAGCTCGCGCACGGTGGAGGCGCTGGAGCGCAGGGAGTCGATGGCGTCGGCAACCTCGACCGGGGTGGCTGGGGTCTCGGCGGCCCGGGCCAGCTGGCGCAGCCGCAGTTCGATCGCGCCGAGTTCCGCGGCGAACTCGTCGAAGGACAGGTTCCTACCCGCCGTCAGGTCGGAGACATTCTCCTCGGCGGGGCTCTCGTGCTGGGTGCCGGTGAGCATGGTTCAGCTCCTTGTGGTCGGGGGCGGGTCGAGCAAGGTGAGGTCGCGGCCGTCGAGGGCGCCCCACAGGCGGGCGGCGACCAGGCGCGACATGGCGAGGTTGGCGCTGGTGCCGTCGGCCAGGACGACCGCGACGACCATGGCCTGGCTGCCGTCGGTGAGATCGGTCGCCTCCCAGGCCCGGAGGACGTCGGCGACGTGGATGAGCGGATCCGTGCTGCTGCTCAAGAGGGGGGTCGGCTTTCTCTCGCGGCGGGCGCGGGCGGCTCTCAGACGAACGTCACGCGGGCGACGACGGCCAGGAGCTCGCCCGCGTCGCCAGCGGCCGCCAGGGCTCCGGGGTCCTCGGGCGACTTCACGGGGCCGACGACCAGGACATGCTGGGCGCGGTCGAGCAGGTCCCACCACTGCGCCGGCAGGCTGACGGTCTCGGCGGCCCGCCACAGCTCGATGTCGGTCTCGCCGTCCGGGCCGACGTGGACGAGGCCGCGCAGGGACCGGTCGGCGATCCGGGCGCGCACCCGCCATTGCGAGGCCATGTCCGGCATCCCGTGCAGGCCCCAGTGCTCCCAGTCGGTGCGGGCCTCCAGGTCCTCGATCCCGGCGTCCTCGGTCTCCGGGTACAGCACGAGCATCGGCATCGGCTGCCCGTCCGGCGTGTTCGTCTTCATCAGCGTCACCCCGTAGGTCGGGGCCAGGTAGTACGCGTCGACGTCGTCGCCCAGGTCGAGGTCGTCCAGCGTGAACACCTTGATCCCGGCCTCCCGGAAGGCGTCCATGGGGTCGGCCGGGCGCTGGCGCGGCGGGGCCTCGGCGAGCTTCTCGACAAGGCCGGCCGGGAGCGGAGCGCCCATCGCCCAGTGGTCGAGGGCGTCCTCCAGTAGATCGCGGACCTGCTCGTCCTCCATCATGATCACGCGCCCCGTGGCGTCGGTGCTGTCACCTCGGGCAGCGGCCTCCCTGGCGTGCGGGGCCCAGCCGCGGGTGGTCGGCGAGGCGAAGGCACCTGGACGGAGGCCGGCCAGGCCGCTGTAGACGGCTCCGGCCAGGGCGGCCACCGTCGGCCGGGAGACACGACGTGCCTGCTCGGCCAGCGACTCCTGGCACGGCTGGCATGACGCCCGGGCCGCCGCGATCAGCCGAGCGGCAAGGTCTCGGTCCGCGGGCAGTCCGAGGCCGCTGTCCGGCCACGCGTCGTACGCGGCAAGGTCCGGCTGCGGCTGGTGGACGTGGCTCGTTCCGGCGGCCGCCGACGTGTACGAGGCCCCGCTTCGCGCGGCCTTGCGGCGGGCGCGCTGCTTCTTCCCGTGCTTCTTGACCACGGTGTTCTCATCTTTCCGCATGCAGCGGTTACCCATGACCCGATGCGCGCGAGCGAGAAGACAGCGGGCATACGGAAGCGTCGTACGTTGAGGAGCCTGGTGGTGCTCTCTGCACTGATGCGCTGGGACATCGACGTCCTGGCACCTTCGCCTCAGTGCTCCCAGTCATGGGCTGAGACGAGCTTGGGCCGGTGCGCGGCCTGAGTAAAGCGTAGCCGAGACCACGGACCAAGCGTTTGCACAACGGGCAAAGTCCAGGGCCGACATAGTGGTGCCTGGCCGTCCGCAGCGCTTGCCGAAATGGAGATCATCATGACCATCGAGACGCCAGCCCAAGCCCTCATCGACGCCGCTTCGGACGGTATCGGCAATGAGCAAATGCTCGCCGCGATCCACCTGCTCGGCCACCACGATGGCGGCTACTGGCTGCGGCGATTCCTCACCCCTGATGAAGGACCGCAGTACGACCTCTTCGGCGAATCCTGGTCAGAGGTCGTACAACTCGACGAGAAGGGGCGCTCTCACCTGGGGTGGGACCGCATCGGCGAACTGCTCGAGGAAGACGCCTTCAAGGCCTCCAGCAGTCAGAAGGCGATCCTTTCCGTAGCCGTCTCCCTGACCGGGCACTACCGGGTCGACCTCCAGCGGATCGTCACCCTGCTCGATGACCAGCAGATGCGGCTGGTCAACGAAGCCCTCGCCAACGCCACCTGATCACCTGTCCGGCTATCGAAGAGGGATGGAATCCGTGACCACAGACAAGACTGCTGCTGCCGTCTCCGACGTCGCCGCCGAGGCGATCCGAGACCTGAACCACCTCACGCGCTCGGCCCGTGAAGGATTCGAGTACCCCGCTGACGCGTACAGCACGGTCGCCAATCTCGCCGCAATGGCAGCCCGCCTGCCACAGGCCCTCGACCAGCTCGCCGCGTTCATCAAAGGCCTGGAGGAGAGCGGACGCCTTCGCAGCGACAAGGACACCCTCGCTGACGACCTCGAGGCCACGTACGCGGGTCTGACCATCGCCGCCGGAGCCGCGAAGACTCTGCAAGGGGCACTGGACCGGGCGCACAACGGCCTCGGTCCGATTGCGTACAAGGAGTGATGCTCCGCAGCAGGCCCTGACGCTGTTCCCGGGACTTGACGCCGTACGGTGGGCCTCGTGAACGTCGATCCGCCCCCCACGCCGCCCCCAGTGCGGGTACGGCTCCCGGGAGGGGACGAAGTGACGGGCCTCCTCTTGGAACGGCGGCAACTCCCGGGCGGCTGGTACTACCTGGTCGCCGTCGACTTGTGGGTGTCCGACGAGGATGGCGTCATGGCAGCGGCGCCGGCGCGGATGTGGGTGGACGCCCCAGGCCACGTGCGGCCGGCCGAGGGGGTGGATCCGGCCGCGTACGAGGCGGTCCCCACCCACCCCCTGCCCGACGACGAAGCTCGGCCACCATCGCTGAAAGCCGAGCTCGGCCCGCGCCGGCCGCACGGATGGGTAGTGCAGAAGCTGAGCGCGCGCCGCGGCCCTGATCGCGCCGTAGTCCATGCAGTCGACTGCGAGGAGGCACCGGCCGGGGCGCCCGTCATGGGCTGGAAACAGGCGCTGGACGCCGCGGAGCGGCCCGGTACCCGCCTATGCGCCCTGTGCGGCGCGGCCCATGAGCTGACGCCACTGCTCAAGGGATTCGACACGGGCTTCGAGTAACCCGCGCACCAAGGTCATCCGTTTGCAAACCGGCGGAGGCCCGGAACGCGTTCCGGGCCTCGTCGTGCTTTCTCAGCCGGCGATGCGGAGGAACGGCTGCGCCTCGGGCATCGGGGCGTCTTCGCCGCCGTCGGGGTCTGGGTCGAAGTCCGTTCCGGCCCGGGCATCGAGGCGGCGGGGAGGCCGGACTCCGGCGTCGTACCGCAAGCCCCACACCTCTGTACTGGGGTCATTGAGCGTGTTGACCATATGCGCGAGCGACTCGTAGCCGGCCAGCATGGGGTTGATCCGGTACCGGCCGGGCGTCGTACGTGCGTGCAGAATGCCGAGGTCTCGGAGATCACCGATAGCCCGGCCTACACCGGACTGCTGTATCCCGAGCTTCTCCGCGATGTCCTTCTGCTTGATGACGACCAGGCCGCCGGGCTCCTGCCGAGACGTGAGGACGTCGAACACGTCGCGGGCCGTCCCGGACATCCGGGCGTTCGGAAGGTTCTCCCAGATCGCGGGGTTGTGCACCAGGGGTACGCCGCTCATGGCTTCCTCATCTCGGGCATGGGGATCACGATCGGCCGGTCCTTGAGCACCGGCGCCAGCTTCTCTACGAGCGCGCGCTGTCGGCGGCTTCCCCAACGGTACGAGGCGCCGGGGTGAAGTTGGTACAGGCCCTGCCGGGCCTTCCATGCCAGGTTGACTGAATCCAAGGCCTTCAAGGCCCGATTGATCTTCGAGTGGTGGCATCCGAAGTGCACGCCGAGTGCGGCTTGCGTGACCTTCGTCTGCCCTTCCGGGTCATGGTTCGCCTTGAAGTGGCTGAGCAGGTGGTGTGCCATCAACGGCAGGTTCAAGCGCCAGAGGTTGTCTTCCAGCGCAACCGACTCGGCGATGAAGTACTTGCCGCCCAGCAGGTTGAAGTCCTGCTTCTCGCCGTCGGAGGCGATCAAGCCGCCCTGACGGCTGATCTTCGTCAGCGTATCCAGCAGGACCTTGGCCTGCGAGGGCCCTGCCGGGTCGTCGACCTGTGGCTTCGGCGCAAGCTCGAGCTTGAGTGTGCGCCCCGCAGGATCGGTCGCCTTGCGCCTTGCTTGTGGCACCTGACCTGCTCCCTTATTCGTCCTACCTGCCACAGGCAGCATATCCAACAAGATATGCGATCCGAGTTGCCGCCGCACAACTTTCGCTGATCAATTTGTGCCAGCCAGGTTGTGCGTGCTGCTGCACAAAACCCGGGCTGGCACCGCATCCAGTTGTGCGTGCCAGTGCACAAAACTTGCGCATTAGCGCAGGTCAGAACGGTGCCACTATCTGCAAAGAAGGAACCCGCACCGCCGCGGCCGCCGCACCCCGTTCGACCGCCTGACGTGCAGCCTGCGGGCCGCCGTGGGGAACAGGTCGTTGGCACCCTGGACATGAACACAGTGGTAAGCGACCCGTCCCCAGGATCGGGTCAGTTGCCGCTGAGGACATCGCCGACGCGCCGGACCGTGGCGGGCTGGGGTCCGCGGGGTACCCGGCCCCGCACGCCGGCCGGGGCTACGCCCCCCGGCGGGCGGCTGCTCGCCCTCTCGCCCCGCGCTGCGCGCGGACCGAGCGCGCTCCCAGGTGGTCCCACCGCCCGGCACCCAACAGCGCTCGCCGTCGTGGCCGGGCAAGGGCGAGCAAGCAAATAGCGTGGCTGATGCCGGTGGGGGCTGAGCGAATCCCGCATTGCCGGACTCGGGCCGCGGCTCTCGTCGGGGCGCGCCTTCTATGGCTGAGGTCGCAGGAACTAAGGCCGGAGGGGGTCAGGGCTGCCTGATGGGTGCAGGGGAGACGAGGGTGTCATCCGGTGCAGCTCTCAAGGGCCTGACGCTCGGCAAGGAGGGTCCGGCGCATCGTCTCCCACCGAGTCGGCACCAGACCGTCAGCAGGTACGCCGGCAGCATCCTGCTTGACCTGCACGGCGTCGGCGACCTTCTTGTACCACTTGCTGATCCCGCGCCGAAGAATCGGTACCCCGGCATCCGGGTGGGGGAACGCTGAGAGCCACAAGTGGCGCGGGACACCGCCCTGCAGGCGGCTGATCAGATTCTCGCGCCGCTCCACCCAGTCACCGATCCGCCGTCCAGTCTCGTCGGACAGGGCCACCAGTTCCGGCTCGGGGATCTTCCCGCGTAGACCGCCCTGCGGCTGACGGATGATCGCGAGTCGGTAGCTGTCCTCGGTCAGTGTCAGATCGGGCAGCAGCATCCCCTCCAGCTCGCCGAGGCGGGGCAGGGCATCACACATGACGCCCCACATGGCCAGTCCACGCACAATCGCGTCCGGCCGGTCCGCGTCCGGCCACTTCTCGGCCTCCTCGTGCAGGTGCTCGGTGATCACGTCGCGGAAGCGCGGCGAGCACGTGGGGCGCAGCTCCATGGGCGGCATGTCGGGGGCCTCGAACGGCACCTTCGCCTGCCGGGCGAAGGCCTCGAGGCAGTAGATCCGGATACGCTGGGAGGCGTCGAAACTGCTCGGATCGGTGTCGACCGTCGGCATCGTGCGCAGGAACCCGCCGCGGGCGAGCGCCAGGTATGCCGTGACCGCGTCGGGGGCCAGGAGGTCGGCGAGCGACTCGCCGGCGGTCTCGGACAGCCCGAGGGGAAGCGCTATGGCCAGCTCGGCGGCCACCCATTCCAGCTGCTGCAGACGCGCGTCGGAGACGATGTCCTTGCTGGTCCTGTTGACCGTACGGAACGTGTCCAGGACCCGCTCGAGCGCACCCACCGCCGGGGCGTACGTGGGCACGGAAGCGAGGGGGACCGCCTGGGCGGACGACGGGCAGGTCCGTGCGGGGGCCGGCCGAGCGATCGTACTCATGGCAATAGAGTTTGCCGCCTCCACTGGAGATTTGTACGCCGGGGCAACGGATTTAGTTCAGAAGGCCGCGGCGCCGGGGCTGGATGAGGGGTTCCGGCTCGTACAACGCGAGCAGTACGGCCTCGGCCCGGTCGGGGCTCTTCATTCCCCTGCCCTTCATGGACTTCTTCGACTCGACCTGCACGAAGCCGCCGGTGTTGGACAGCAGCTTGGGGGTGGAGAGCTGAGCTGCGGCCCGTTTGTCGACGAGGAGGCGAAGCCGGCCGCGGCCGGTGGACGGGTCGGGCTGGAGCAGCGACCTGGTGGCCAGCCACATTTCGTCGCGCTTGCGCCAGGGCCGCATGACGGCGCCGGGATCGTCCTGGCTGGGTGACTCGGAGACCATAACGCCGACGATCTGCGCCCGGTGGCGGCCGCTGTCGGCCCAGCGCTCCAGCATCGACGTGACGCCGTGCCCAATCCCGTTCTTGTCGACCTTGACGCGGACCGGGTGCTGGCTGCCGAGGGCATCGGCCAGGCGCTGCGCGGCGTGGATCTCCTCGAGGACCTTCTCCGCAACGGTGACCTGGGAGTCGTTGGCGGCGCCGGCGGAGGCGTGACGGAACTCCACAGCATCACCTATCACCCGGTACACGGTGAATTCATCTCCACCGTCTGCGGCAACGTCGACGCCGAGGCGTACCCAGGCGCCTTCGCGGACGGTGTGGGTCGCGGTCTCGCCCTCCAGGCCCAGGTCGCACAGCCGCCGCCAGCCGGGCCCCGTGGGGTTGTCCTGGTCCATGGCGTCGTCGATCCAGGTCGGCGGGATCACGAGACCGCCACCGCCCTTGGGGAACCGCGCGTGGACCTTCGCGATGACGTAGGGGTGGTCCTCGCCGTACGAGCGGATCGTGCGGTCCACCCAGTCCTGGTCCGGCATGTGCTCCGCCAGGGAGTGCCGGGCGACGCCGGCCGGGCAGTCGTTGCAGTACGGCACCCGCTCCCCGGTGATCGCGGGGGAGTCCAGGGAGGAGATCGGCACGGTGACCGTCTTGGGTTCCTCGGGGTCGTCGCCCTCGAGGCACAGCTCCTCGAACCACGACGCCGGATCGTCCATGGCGGGGTTGCCGATGGCGAGCATCGCGGCGTGGCCGCCGGTGAGCAAGTTGTTCGTGCCTGCGCCGATCGACGGGTCGATGCCGCCGGCCTCGTCGACGATGAGCAGCAGGTGGGACATGTGGATGCCCTGCATGGCCGCTTCGTCGTTGGCGGGCGCGCTGAACCCATACGCGGCGACGAAGTCGTTGCCGAACGGGTCGGGCATCTTGTACTGGACGGTGTCGACCTTGCCGGGAAGCCCGGACCTGGGTACGACCTTGCGGATGTGCGGCCACAGCTGCCGCTGCACCTGCCTGAACCGGGTCGCGGTGGTGATGCACAGCGCGGTACCGACCGGGTACACGTTGACGAACCAGACCGCCGCCCGGGCCGCCAAGTGCGTCTTACCGACGCCGAACCCCGCGGGGACGGCGACTCTGGTGTGGTCGACGATGGCGTCCAGCACCGTGCGCTGCTTGGACCACAGGGTCTCGCCGAGGACGTCCTCCACGAACGCCGACGGCGAATCCCGCCACAGGCCGTACAGGGATCCGGTGGCGCGCTCTACCTCCGTCATGACGTACGGCCGCTCGCGGGCGGTGATCTGGTGCTTGAAGGCCTGCCGACGGGCCGGGACGGGGAGCCGGAGCAGGATGTCGGCGACGTTCGAGGCATCGCGGGAAACGACGCCGGGGCGCGAATGGCGCAGCTCGGATGCTGGGGGGACCACAGGATTGCGTGGGGGCGGGAGCGAACGCGACATGAGGCGCAGGGTGCGGTCCGCCTGCGGCTTGTGTCGCGGTCTGGCCGGGCGTCCATGCCCAGATACCCGACCAGCCGCGGCGGGGGGCTTCGGCACGGACCGGTGCAACCCGGGGGAAGGGGACCAGGTCCGTGCCGAAGCGGTGCCGGGGTGAGGCCGTCCCCCGGGGGGCGGGGGGTGGGCCTTCACCCCGGCAGGGGTGCATCGCGGGCCGTCGCTGGCCTCAGGAGGGAAGCGGCTCAGACGACCGGTGCCACGCGCTGCACTTAGTAGTACGTCGTCCGCCGGATTTTGTTACACCTTCGCGGCGGCCAAGGCGTTGGCGAACCAGATCGTGACCTCAGGCTGCCCCGCCAGGTCGCGGGCCGGCCGCCGAAAATGGGTGTCTATGGCTTCCTGCTCCGCAGCCGCCCGGCGGAGGGCTTCCCGGACGATGTCAGCTTCCGCCTGGGCGATCTGGCGTTCCTCGGCAGTGAGCTGGTACCAGGGCGTCGCCGGGATTCCCGCGTGCGCCAGGACTTCGCGGCGGGCCTCGTAGTAATGGCGGGTCAGTCCGTGCAGCGAGGGCATGTTCGTCGTCATGCACAAGGGAACGTCGCCTGCCGGAATTCTGTGACACCCCCGCCGCGGCCGGAAGGCGCCGAGGATCCTCGAGGGCCCTTGGAGGCCGGTACGCGCCGGTGCCCGAGCGTCAGCGAGGGCACCGGAACATGCTTGATTGGGGGTGCTTGATGTTATTACTAAAGGCGCCTGGCCCACCGGAAGCCGGGTACCCGGCGACCGGTTCACCGGAAGACGGTTTTCCAGGCCCCGGTCACCGGCGCCTGAAAAACCGGCCCCGGTTATCAGGGGCCGGCCCAGGAGGTACAACGCTCGAGGTCAGCCGCCAGCGGCCTTCCGGCGCCTCTTCTTGACGGCGTCCCACTGCTCCCAGATGAGCCTCCTGCTCACGCCGGCGTACGAGGCGATGCGGTCGGCGTCCCACCCGTACGGCTCTTCGGACAGGGCGAACGCCGCTTCCTGCATGAACGGGACCGCAGTCTTGCGGCGGGCCTGCGCTGCGGCGACGATCCGGGCCAGCTCGGGCAGCTTCTCCGCAGCGTCCTCAATGTGGGGGACACCCGCCTCCTCGGCCAATTGGGCCACCTCGGCGGTGCTCAGGGTCTCGGGCGGCAGGGGGCGCTTCGCATCGCCGTACAGCGCCTTGGCGAGGATCTCCCGGTAAGCCGTCGGGTAGACACCGAGCACCTTCGGCAGGCCCAGCACCCGCTCGTAGAACCAGAGACTCGCCACCGCGGCGTTGCGGTCCCCGACGTGCGCCGCGATCTCCGCATCCGCCTGGCGGATGATCGCGGCCGCACGCTCGACTCGGTCATCGGGACGGCTCAGGGCTCCGAGCGTGTCCTTGACCGCGTCCTCTTCGGCCTTGCGGATGCTGGCGTAGTCGGGGGCCGTGATCTTGCGGTTTGAGTAAGTGCCGGGTCGTCGGGGCATGGCCCGTTCTCCGTCTCGGGTGTGGCGCCGGAGTGCGCCGTAACGAGTGCTGGGGTATCCCCATGCCGCCTCGCTCCGAGGATAGTACAGCGACCGGTCTGGTCTGTCATGTGGGAGGCCGGTTGCGGGGCCGGTGTCAACGGGCCAGGGGGACGGACCGGCAGCGGAGCAGCGCGAACGCGGTACTGCCGACGACCAGGACCCAGCCATGCCCGTCCCGCGCCACGGCCCGCCCGCCTCTCGGCCGGTGGGGGGTGTCCGTCACCGCGATGCGCCCGTAGGCCAGGTTCGGCCCGCTGGGGATACGCCGTGCCCACAGCCACAACGGGCCCAGGCGCAGCCCGCGCGGCCGGCGGACCCGCGTACGAACCGTCATCCGCTCCGTCATCCCCGGCCCCCTCGGCGAGCCTTGTGCTCTGCCCAGTCCTTCCGGCTGTACGCGGCGAGGACCATCACGGTGGTCTGGCCGTAGATCAGCTGGATCCCGCACGGCTTCTGCGTGTCAGCGTTAAGGATGGTCGCAACCCAGGGGAAGCTCGGTGACATCGGGCGCACCTCGACATGCCAGCGGCCCACATTGAGGTACCGCGGACGGAGCACCGACAGTTCGGACAGGAAGTGGCTCACGCAGAACACGGCGGCGGCGGCCGGGAAGCCGAGCGCGATCAGCACCGCGCAGACGGCGCCGATCACGATCCATCCGTTGGGCCACCGAGCGGCCCCGTACCACGTGATTCGGTACGACTTCCAATTCGTCATCGGGCGGCCGCCACCATCACTCGGCGGGCACCGTCTGGGTCCAGCCGGTACAGCAGCCCGTCCGGGTACAGGACCTCGACCTCGCCGGGGAGCTCCGGCCGGCGGACCTTCCACCCGGCCGCGTAGGCCTCCTTCGGGTTGTCCTCGAACCAGCCGTTGCACACGGTGCAGACGGTCAGGAGGTTGTGCGCCTGGTTGATCCACGCCTCACGGGCTCCGCCCATGCCGCGGTTCACGCGGTGGTGGATCGTCAGGTTGTTCGTGGACCCGCAGCGCACGCAGGCGCCGCCGTCCCGGTCGTAGACGATCGTGCGGACGATCTCGGTGGGGCTGGTGCGGCGTCGGGCCACGGCGAGCAGTCTCCGATCTGCCCAGCACGTCGGGCGGCTGAGTCGCGGCCCTGATGCGCGCGCTGGGCGAAGACGGGGACTGTGAACGACCGCTGGCACTTGCGTCCTGCCGTCGCGCAGGACCAGGCGTCGCTACCCTGCGGTGCATGACCATCCACTTCACGACCTTCGTGATGCCGCCCGCACTCACCGGTCAGACCCACCACGTTCCGGTGATCGTTTTCGGGTCCGACACCAGGGGCGGGATGCGCACCTTCCCTCTGCCGACGTCACTGCACCGGATCGGCAACGAGGTCATGCCCTACGCCCACGCCACCCCGGGCTACCCGATGCCGGTGACGGACACATGGATCGAAGCGGCCGCCGAGTTCGGCGATGGACACGACGTCGCCGGCGGCGCGAAGGGCATCAGCGTGGCCTCCATCCTGGCCGTGCAGCAGCCGGTCGGGAAGGACATCGAAACCACGTACGCCCCCCTACCCGAGGGCGTCAACGGGCTGGACTTGCCGCCGTGGCTGGCAGGCCTCTTCGACCAGACCCTGACCTTCGCGAAGCGCGACGTCTTCATCTCCGAAGGCACCGACCCGATGGCCGTGATGATGGCCGTCGGCGCCCCGACGGCTCTTCCCGACTGGGCCCACCAGTTCGTCCACGCCCGCAAGGGCTGAGCCCGCAGGGGAACTGCGCGTATACCGACGGCCGAGCCCTGCAGGGCTGGTGCTGGCCCGCATCGGCGGCCAGCGCCAGGGGGCGGGGGACGCGAAGGTCGGCAAAGGCATACTGGCCGGGTGAGTAATCAGAAGAATTCTGGTGTGCGCGGTGGCTGGCTGACCCGTCTCCTTGAGCGCCGGCGGGAGGCCCGCCGCGCGCGTGGACCGCGACGACGGCCGTGGGATGAAGCCGCACAGCGGGCGGCGGACTCCCTGGAAGGCCTGAAGTAGCACAGGCGGACCTCGCCTGGACACGGTCGCAGGCTTACATGGAGCCCGTGCCGCTTCCATGCACGGCACCCGGCCCGGCCTCTTCCCCGAAGAGACGGTCGATCCCGATGCACGCGCTACAACCAAGGTGCTCGAGCTCCTCCTTCGCTCTCCGCGCGGTCTTCCACGTCAGAATGAAGTTCAGCCTAGGCACCCGGATCTCGAAGCCAGCCCAGCGCAGGGGAACACTCGGGCAGTGCGACACCCGGGCCAGGCCGCTGCCCTCCGCGATCATGCTCCAGACGTCACGGGACAGCCACTTTGCCCGGCCGTCCGTGCTGCCGTAGGCCGCCTGCTTGGTCTGGGTGATCCACGCCCCCTCCAGTCCAACGGGAAGCCAGCGGGCAGATACCGAGCACAGTCCCATCGTGATTCCGCCGATCTGCATGGACGAGGAGGTGACGAGAAGGAAACGGGCCACGACGCGGGTACGTGCGTTGCTCATAGCGTTCGACATGGTGGCGACGATGAACCATGGCCATGCCTTACGTCGTCTGCTGCATCGCGGGGAACTGGGCGTGCACGTGGCTGGTGACGTACGGGTGTGCGGCGCCGTACCGGGCGATTACCCGCTCGGCCCACCCCGGGTCGGGTACGTGGGCTCCCCAGGAGTGCCGTCCGGCCGAAGGCGGGCAGTCTGTGCATTCGCCGGCGAATTCCTTCGTGGCCGGGGGCAGGTCGGCGACGGTCATGCGGACGGTGTGCGTGCCCGGGCGTCCGGCCAGGTCCTCGAACCAGCTGCCGGGCAGTTGAGCGGGGGTGCCGACGGCGACGAGGCGGCCGGAGCCCGGGACGATGTAGTCGACGGCCGCGCCCTGCAGGGGCTGGTGGTGACCCGCGTCGGCGGCCACCACCAGGAGGTGGGGGCTGCGGACGTCCGCAAAGGCGTACTGCCCTCCCTCCTCGGGGTACGCGCACATCGCCGCGGCCAGCAGCATCGGCTGCCCTCCCACCACGTCGCTCCACCCGCGGTAGCTGGCGGAGGCCGAGCCGGGGAGCTCGGCGCGGCCGGCGAGCTGCGCCAGGTGCACCACGATTTCGGAGGCGGCCCGCGGGTCCGGGCAGGCGACACCAGCGAACGCGTCACCGGGCCGGTGCACCGCGATGTGCCAGACGGCGAGCGTCGCAGCGATCTCCGTCTTGGCCGCGCCGAAGCAGACAGGAGCGGCGACCTGGGGGCTCTGCACGGTGGCGTCCAGGATGGCTCGCTTACGAGACCACGAAGGCGTCCCAAGGATGTCCTCGGCGAAGCCGGACGGGGTGTCCGCCCACAGGGCGTACGGGGTTCCGGCGCGGAGGTAGGCGAGGACCAGGACGTCGCACAGCGCGTCGTCGTCCATCTCGGCGAGGCGCTTGCGGCGCAGCGGCGGGGGAGTGCTCCACAGTTGTTCGAGCTCGACGAGTCGGGCGGGCCAGTCCGGGACGGCGGCCGTGGACGGAACCAAGTTGGAGTCGACGATGTGGCGGGCGCGAACCGCGATCTGTGCGAAGCGGGTCCGGTGAGGGGCGGCGGGGGCGAGGTTCATGGCCCGGCACCGTAGGGACCCGCGGCGCTACCGTCGCGCAGCGCCGGAAGGCCCAGGCCGGGCCCGCGTACACGCCGCCGCTCCTCGCGACAACCTTCCGCCGAAGTCCGAACTCGCCGGTGGCAGACCGCTATCCTGGACTCCTGCCGCTCAGCGGCTGTCTCTTCCCGCGTGCGCGGGGTCCTTGGCCTCCTCGATGGGGCCGCTCCCTGCTGAGCAGGGACGCCGCCCCGGCCTCCGGCCGGGGGTGGATCGACCCACACCTGAGCCGGAAGAGGACCCCATGAATCCTGCCGAGCAGACCGCTGCCGCCGTCACCGCCGACTATCCCGGGCTGCGCCAGACCCAGCCTTTCTCGGTCGGCTCCCCGCTGGCCGCCGTAACCCTGGGTCCGGACGGCACTGCCCGCTTCTCCTGGGGCGGCTACGAGGTCCACGTCGCGGTCGGCCCGAGCGCGCACCTGAACAGTGACGACGTTGAGGACACTGTCCTGCACCGGCAGGTCCGAGCACACGCGACCCTGGCCGTGCACGGCCTCCACGAGGCGACCACGCGCGGACACGTCGAGTGGGACGTGGCCAGCACTGTTCCCGAGGTGCTGTTCCCCGCCGCGTACGCCGTCGCGGCGGCCGACCGGGATGACCCCCGTTTTGCGAGCGCCGTCTTGGCTACGGCGGCCAAGGCCCTGGACCACGCTCGTATCGCCACCGCCCAGGCCGGACAGAGCGCGGCGCAGGCCGCGGAGGAACTCCAGTGGGAGCGTGACCGGCCCGAAGGCGTACGTCGATCCGCGTGGCTGCGCCAGAAGCGCGCCGAACGCGAAGCCGCCCGCTCGGCCGAGTAGGCGGCGGGTGACCGGCAGGACCTTGCCCGCGTAGGTGACGTGACGCCGCCCAGTCCGAGGCGTCACGTCACCTACAGGTGCCCTAGCTTCGGCCGGTGCGGGTCAGCAGCAGGCGCAGCGCGTTCGCGGCCTGCGCCGGGACGACGCCGTTGCCGAGCGCCTTGAGCTGCGCGGAGCGGGACAGGCCCGGTACGGCAGTGATCCAGCCCGGGCGCAGGCCCATCATCCATTCGACGAACCGGGTGGAGAGCCGCCCGCGGGCGTCCGTCAGGGACCACAGCCCCAACGTGACTCCAGCCCATGTTCCCGTGGAGAAGTTGACGAGACGGAAGGGCCCCCAGGCCCTGATGCGTGCATTGCTCTTGCTGTTCGGCATGGCGCGGACCATGCCGCCCCGCCGTGCTTACGTCGCCTGCTCCCGTCCGCGCCCGCTGCCCAGACGCAGCCTGCACAGTTCGGCGTACGCAGGGTCCTTCTCGACGCCGACGGAAGGGAATCCCTCCAGGCGCGCGGCTTCCAGGGTTGTGCCAGTCCCGGCGAACGGATCAAAGACAGTCCCGCCCGGCGGGGTGAGCAGCCGCACCAGCCAGCGCATGAGGGCAACCGGCTTCACCGTCGGGTGCACAGTGCCATCCGGCAGCCGCGGGCGTTCCCTCGAGGGTGCCTTGGCCTGGTAGCGGAAGGCGGGGAAGAACCGGGACGCACCGCCGGAGTCGGCTCCGCGCACGGGCGTGCACGCGGCCTGCCCCTTGAAGTCGCCGTACACATCACGGAACTTGTCGGCGCTGCGGCGGCGTGGGTTCGCCCCGGAGTGCAGCAGCCCGGACTGCGCGTCGAGCTCGGCGACGGGGCATCCCTGCACGCAGCGGTCCCCGCACGCGTCGACGAGCTGCCCATCCTGGACAGCAGCCGCATGTGAGAGGAGCAGGTTCGTCGGCCAGCGCCCGGCCTCGTCCCCAGGGGGCGTCTTGCACGCGGCCGTGTTGATGCCGCCGGTGCCGTGCGCGAAGACGTTGGAAGCCACCGAGCCCTCGAGCGGCTTGCGTGCCAGAACGATGGGCTCATGGCCGGGCTTGAGGGTGGTGTTCCAGCCGTCCCACCGGGCGGCGGCATCGGTTGCCGGGGCGGTCACGTCGAACGTCTCGGAGGCGAGCTGGGGGAACACCCCGGAGTTGCCGCGCCGGCGGATGCCCTGGCCGATGACTTCGCGCTGCTCCCACGCTTCACCGAGGGCGTTCTTGCGACCGTTGAGGTGCTGCACCAGGTCGTCGAGGCCGGGGTCGGCGATACCGAGTTCGGCGCACAGCCGTTCCCACTGCTCGACCGTGGGCACCGCAGCGGTCTTGCGCTGGGTGGTCCAGTGCCCGGCCATCCCGTTGAAGCCGAGCAGGGCGTCAATCTGGGTGTTGGTCCAGCCTGCGGCGTCCCGGGCTGCGGCGAACGCCGCGGTGAACTCCAGGAGGCGGGGCCGGTCGTTGCGGCGCCGGTCGATGAGCTTGCCGACGTCCTGCCCCTTGGGGAAACCGGTGCCGTACATCCAGTGCAGGGAGTCGCGGATCTCGAATCCGGCGTCCTCGATGGCGACGGTCATGCGGTGATAGGTGCGAGTCGCGCCGAACGCGGCCAGATGCCCGCCCGGCTTGAGCACGCGCAGGCACTCCCGCCACAGGTCGACGTTGTAGGCGATCCCGGAGGCGTCCCAGGACTTTCCGAGGAACGCCAGCTCGTACGGCGGATCGGTGACGATCGCGTCCACCGACGCGTCGGGGAGGGTCGGCAGCAGGTCGAGGGCATCGGCGCAGTGCACGACGGCGCCCGGCCCAGGAAGCACGTCGATGCCTATCAGGGTCTCTTGCCCGGCCGGGGCACGGCGCAGTGTCGCCATGGAGTACGTCCGTCCTGCCCCTGCGCGCCGGGTCACCGGGCGGTGACCTCGAACTGGAGCGGCGGGGCAAGGCGGACCCTGCGCGGCCTCCGGCACTTACGTCGCGGGCTGCGCCGCGGGGAAGCCCGCGTGTACGTGGCTGGTGACGTATGGGTGCGCTGTGCCGTACCGGGCGATTGTCCGCTCGGCCCACGCCGGGTCGGGCACATGGGCCCCCGTGGACGGGACCAGGTTGGAGTCGACGATGTGGCGGGCGCGGACCGCGATCTGTGCGAAGCGTGTCCGGTATGGGGCGGCGGGGACGAGGTTCATGGCCCGGCACCGTAGGGACCGTGGCGCTACCGTCGCGGCCGTGGCCTGTGGTCACCGAAGTCGTTCTCCAGGCATGACGGATAACGAGCCTGTGGACCGACCGATGATGAAGGCAGCACTTGCGCTGCTGCGGCGGCTGATTGGTGAAGGTCCTGCGGAGTGCAGGCGAGTTGTCGCGCACCTGGTGGCGAAGATGCGCGGAGGGGCCCGGCGCGCTTCCGAGTTCGCGCGCTCCGTGGCCTTGGGCTTTGAGGAGATCGGGCGTGGCCTCGCCATGGTTGAGGAGGCGGGGACCCTGGTTCGCCAGGGCGTTGCCCTGTTGCGCCAGGCCGCTGCCCTGCTTCTCAACCCTCGCCCGACGCAGGCGACGTGACGCGGGCCCCAGCTGGGGGTACGTCACGTCACCTGCAATGCCTCAGGTTCGGCCGGTGCGGGTCAGCAGCAGACGCAGCGCGTTCGCGGCCTGCGCCGGGACGACACCGTTGCCCAGTGCCTTGAGCTGCGCCGAGCGGGACAGGCCCGGTACGGCAGTGATCCAGCCCGGGCGCAGGCCCATCATCCATTCGACGAACCGGGTGGAGAGCCGCCCGCGGGCGTCCGTCGCCGGCGGCGCGGCCCGGCCCAGGACCCGCTCCCAGCGGGCGATCACGGGAGCGTACGGCCCCCACACCGCCTCTCCGGGGATCGGCGGCCGCGGACTGCACGCGGTGCGCCCCGGTGAGGGGAGCAGCGCGGGCAGCTGCCCCTCGAGGGCCGCAGCCGGCGCCGGGCTGAGCGGGGACGGCTCGCTGTAGTGGACGGCCCCGGGCAGCAGGTGCTCGACCTCGTCGGCGAGCGTCGGCCCGTGCCCGCCCTCCCGCCGCTTGTCGGGGTGTTGGCTGCCCCCGTTCACGGCGAGCTGCGCCGTCGGCGTCTTGAGGAGCGGCAGCGCCGAGGGGCATTCGACCGCTGGCGCGACCGGTACCGGGTGCTGCCGGACCGCGGGGCGGCCGCCGCGGCGTACGGCGGCCGCGCGTGGGTAGCTGATGCCGGGCGCGGCAGGGCTACGTCGCCTGTGGCCAGGCGATGATGAAGACCCTCTCGCGGCGGTGTGGGGCTCCGGCGTCCGCGGCGCGGTGCACGACCCACTCCGCATCGAACCCGAGGGTGGCCAGATCTCCGAGAACGGCACCGAGACCTCGAAGAGTTCCTGCTGCGGGCTGCTGCGGGTCCACTGGCCTTCGATCGGGTCCCATGCTGCGAGCGGCTGATGCGGAGAGGAGACCGCGGACATTCTCGATCACCACCAATCGGGGGTTGAGGACGGAGATGGCCAGGGCGACGTGCGCCCAGATTCCGGAGCGGGTGCCGGGGGTGATGCCGGCGAGGCGTCCGGCGAGGCTGACGTCGGTGCAGGGGAAACCGGCGGTGAGGACGTCGACGGGTTCGACGGCCTGCCAGTCCACGGTGGTGATGTCGCCGTGGTTGGGGACGGTCGGCCAGTGATGGCCGAGGATCTCCGCCGCGTGCTGCGCAGGGTCCTCCGGGTCGTACTGGCAGTGCCAGACGACCGTGCCGTCCACGACGTCCTGCACTGCGAGGTCCAAGCCCCCGTAGCCGCTGCACAGGGAGCCGATACGGGGGTTGCGGGGGATCGAGGGGGCGGGGGTGCGCTGAAGGGCGCTGGTGAGCAATCGTGAACTCCTTCCGCTCGCGGCCGCGGGGCCGTACGCAAGGGGCCACAAGACGCGGCGCGGGCGAACGCAGCACGCTGCCTGCGCGATGATCTTTACGTCCGGCGGAAAGAGGGGGCAACCACGGTGATTCCGGTCACGCCCCGGGCTGGCGGACCTCGGCGCCCTCGTCAGCGCTTCCCGCGCCGGCGAGCCCGGATGGAGCGCTTGGATCCCTTCCCCGGAGTGCGGCAGTCCGGACAGATGAGTGCAGTCACCAGGAGCACCCCATCAGCCTGCTGGCCTCGCTGAGTCCAAACCCGCATGTCCCGGGCCGCCAAGTGCCCACACGCGCAGCAGGAGCGTTCAGCCTGGTCCAGCAGGTGGCAGGCCAGGCAGCGCGGACGGTCGGCCTGTTCCGCCCACACCATGACTGGCATGGGCGAAGTCGCGGCGGCCACATGCGTGCACGGGGACCGGAGCGCGCCTGGCGTGGAGGCCGCCTTCTCCAGCGCGGCACGAAACCAGGGCGGGTTGTCGCCGGAAAGGATCCGCTTGGGCGGGGAAATCAAGCGGGCGCCGAGTTCATGGGTGTGGGCTGCGGCAGCTTCGTGCTGGTCGCGGCGGGCGTTGGCCGCCGGGTCCTGGTCGCTCATGGCCTCAACGTAGGGGCCGGTTCTAGGCGTTGGGGCCAGTTTCAGTAGCCGTGAAATTGCATGAGCGCATGAAAGATCGCCCGTGCAATTGCACGGGCTGGGAGACCCGGATGTGACAGCCCTGACGAGCCCGAATCCACCCCTTCGGGGGGCCTCGCAGAAGCTGACGCAAAATCGACCACGCGACGCCGCCACGCACCGGGGAGCAGGCGGGCGCAGCGCCACCCAGATCAGCCGATGGCCGGGATCAGGCGGCGGATGCCTGCGCTGCGGCCCGGTAGGCGGCGATCAGGCGGTCAAGCTCCACGTCGCCTGTTCCCTCAGCGGCTTCCAGCGCGGCCGCGGGCAGCGGGTCCGCCGCGTCGTAGCCGAGCGCGGGCAGGCCGTCCAGGTGCGCGTGCAGCGCTTCCAGGCGGTCCAGAAGAGCAGCGCGGCGCGCCTGATCGGCGTCCAGAGAACGCCACCACTCATACCGGGCTGCGGGAAACACGGGCAAGCTGCCCCGGAGAACGTCCACGCGGGCCGCCAAGACGGTCTGTACGGGGCCGCGGAGCCGCTCGGCAAGCTCGCCGTTCACGGCGGTCACGACGGCAGTCACGGCGCGCCGCCCGGGTCGGACATCTCGGTCATGAGCCCAGCGTTCCACCGGCCACTGACAACAGAGCCGCGCCCGGGCGGGGGGTTCACCCGCCTGGGCGCGGCCTGGGGCTCACCGCGGCGTGTTACCGCCTACGGCCCGGTCAGACGCCGCCCGCGTCGTCGGCCAGCTCACCGCCGGCGCCACCGGTGCCGCTCGGCGTGCCGGGCGGCATGGTCGGCGGCTGTCCGTTCCCCCCGCCGACGGTGCCGCCGGTCGACGGCCAGGACGGGCGCGGCGTCGGCACGGTCGGGCTGGCCGTGCCCGGGCTGGGGGTACTGCTCACGCTCGGGCGCGGGCCCGGGGTGTCGCACTCGCTGATCCGGCCGATCTGGCCGAGCAGGGTCGCGAGGCAGGCGAGGAGGCCCACCAAGAGCGCCGCGAGGATGAGGGCCAGGGCGTCGAGTCGGGTGATGTTGGGTTTGGTAGGCACGGGGGTGTCCTTCCGGTCGGTGATGACCGGCGGACTATGAGCGGCGCGCGGTGCTTGTGGCGCGCCCTGCCCGGGGTACGCCGAAGGCCCGGCCCCGCGAGGGGCCGGGCCTTGGGGTCCGGGGTTACACGGTGAGGTCGTAGGCCTCGGCCAGGCCGTACAGGCTGGTGACGTAGTCCCTCACCAGGGGCTCCCAGTTGACGCGGTACAGGGCCCCCAGGATCACCCCGGCCATGGCCGGGCAGACGACGTCTCCGGCCTGCTGGAAGGCGGAGGAGCGTGAGCCTTGCCAGGGGTAGGAGCGGCGGAAGGAGACGAGGAGTCCGGCTTCGGCTTCGGTGAAGCGCAGTCCGTCGCTCTCCCGGTACCAGGTGCGGGACTTGCCGGTGAGGCACCACGACGGCTTGTCGGCGGAGAAGGTGTTGCCGCCCTTGGTCCGGCCGGTGGCCGGGTCGATGGGCCGGTTGCCCCGCGTGTTGATCCGCTCGCCGGGGGCCCAGCCGAGGGCCTCGGCGAGGGTCGTCGTCGGGAAGGGGATGAGCGGCTTCGGCTGGGGGAGGAGCACCCAGTCGTGCCGGGTGGCGATCATGAAGACGCGCTCCCGGCGGGACGCGACACCGTAGTTGGCGGCCTCCATCACCGCGTAGTCGCTGTTGAACCAGTCGGCGCACTCGAACTCAAGGGTGAGGTCTTCAAGAACCTGCTCGGGGAGGTTCGCCGACTGCTCCATGGCCACCCACTTGATGGGCGCGCCCGCAGCTTGCAGGCCCAGCGGCCAGATCGCGGCCTCGGCCATCAGGCCGATGAGGGGGTCGGTGAGCGGTTCGAGCATGGCGCGGACCTCGGGCCAGGAGGCGCCGGAGCGCGGGGCGTAGCCCTCGTGGTAGCCGAATTTGGCGCACTGCTCGCAGTCGTCTTCGCAGTCGTCTACCTCGTCGACGCGGATGAATCCGGCGGCCTCGCCGCAGTAGGTGATGACCTCGCACAGGACGTCGATGTTGGACTGGAGCAGACCGGCGCGCTTTCCGCTGGTCGAGAAGGCCGGGCAGGGCGGGGAGATGATGACGCCGCTGGTGTGGCGGAGCGCGTAGTGCTCGGGGTCGAGGGTGGTGATGTCGGCGCAGATCCGCTGGTGTCCGGCGGCCCGGGCGGTGGCGCAGGCGTCGGCGGACTTGTCCACGCCGATCGCGTCGACCTTGATGCCGAGGACGGTGGCCATGCCCTCGGACCATCCGCCGGGACCGGCGAACAGCTCGATCCAACGCTCGGGGTCCTCCGGGCGCTTGGAGAGCATCCAGCGGGCGGGCCACGGAGTGGCGGCTTCTTCGAAGATGGGGAGGAGCTTGGCGGGGATGGGCAGACCGGCCTCGCGGGCGAGTTCGGCGATGTGTATGGCGGTCAGAACCTCGGCGCTCAGCTCGTTCACTGCGACGTTCCTTCGTTTCGGGTTGCGGCGGTGCTCTCCGCCAACGTCGATAATACAGTAACCGTATTCGAAGTGATATTGAGCAGCTAGAAGTACCGACGTAGGCCGGTCACTGAACAATCGAGTGTGTGCCCGCACGCGACGACGCCCGGTCTTCCCCGCGGGGCGACCGGGCGCACGGGGGCGGCGTGGTCGGGTCAGCGAGTCAGCTGGCCAGCGCGGGAGAGCAGCAGGTCGATACCGACGCCGTGCAGGTCAACGCTGACCGGGGTGCTGTCGCGGACGCGGGCGGCGGGGTCCAAGGCCGGCGCGGCGTAGCCGTACGGGCCCGACCCCGTGCCGAACGCCATTCCGCCCTCACCTTGCAGTTGGTCCACAGCCGTGAACTGCACCAGGTGGGAGGCCAGGCGCCGCAGAAGCCGACCCCGGATCCGCCGCAGAGGGTAGCGGGGCGTCTCGGCACCCGGCATCGGCAGGAACAGCGGCAACACCCGCTCCACGGCGCGCACCGGGCCCGTGACCGACACGTCGCATACGGGGTTGGTGCCGTGCATCGACACCGCGAACCGCACCCCCGACGGCGTGCCCCAGGCCAGCACTGAACTGTTCGCGTGCAGGCCGACATGGTTGTGCGTGGCCGGGCCGCGCTCCCGTATGGCCCACCCGATCTCGTGCAGCGCCTGGAGCCGCCCGATCACCTGACGCCCGCCCGGCCGGGCGCGGGATGCCGCCTCGTCGTCCAGGACGGGCAGCACCAGGCGCAGCACTTCCCGGGCGATCAACTCGGGGGCCACGCTCGCGAGACGCACATCCGGCTCGTACGCCTCCCGACCGGCGGCCTCCCACGCCACCTCGGTCTGCCCGCTGCCCGTCACGAGGATCAGGGCACGCTCCGCCTGCACCAGGCGGGCGGCCGGATGCGTCGACCACCACGCGGCGTACGGCTCCACCGTCCACGGCTGGTCGTTACGGGCGGGCAGCAGCGCGGCGACGCGAACGGCCAGGGCCTGCGCATCGTTGGCGGTCGCGGCCGGCGCGGCAATGTCGGTGAGGGTCATCGCAGGGTCCTTCCAAGGGGGCGGCCGCGCCCCGGGAGAGGGGGCGGAGCGCGGCCGTACAGGGGGATTGGGTCAGATCAGCTGTGCGGCGGCGGCGAGCAGCAGGTCCACGCCGAGGGCCGAGAACTCGCCAACCACTGGCGTCTGGTCATCGGCGTAGCCGGTCGGCAACTCGTCCGGCAGGACGATGTACCCGCCGGGCTGCCGGTAGCAGGGCAGCATCACCTCGTCAGCCTCAATCGGGACGAGCTGCGGGAACTGGTCCGTCAGGTACCTGGTGAACGCGCTGCCGACGTCCGCAGGCGTCCGCCCCTCAGCCGAGGGCAGCAGGAACGGCAGGACGCCGAACAGGCCGTTCACGGGGCCGTCGTAGCGGGCGGACAGGTACTCGCCCGCCCCCAGCACCCACACGCCCCAGGTTCCGCCGTTCGCGGTCGCCCAGACCAGACCCGGGCCGCCACGTGCGCTCTCCACCGCGTCCGGGTGCGCGCCGTGGTCGATGAGCGTGAAGCCCAGCTCCGTCATGTCTCCCAGGTGTCGCTGGAGTACCTGGTTGCAGCCGAACTGCGAGCGCGCCGACACCGCGCCGGACTCGGCGTCCAGACGCGGCAGAACCGTGCGCAGCAACTGCGCCGCGATCCCGGCGGCCGCGTGCGGGCCAGTGGCCTCGGCGACGATGGCCACAGTGGCCGGGTACTCCTCCGGGTACTCGGCGAACACCTCTACCCGGGCATCGTCAGGCTGGACGATCAGCAGCGCCCTTACTCCGTCGGTGAGGCGGGCGCAGGGGGCGCCGTGCCGCATCGCGTGCAGGTGAGGGGTGGCGGTCCAAGGCCGGCTCCGGCGCGCGGCGAGCTCGGCGGTGATGTCCGGCACGGCCGGGGCGGCGGGGGCGGTGGTCACAGTGGTGTTCCTTCGGTTCGGGTTCCGGGCGGTGCTCTCCGGCCGGGAAATGGGGTCATGCGGTGGGGGCTTGCGTCGCCCCCCGGGCCGCACGGGAGGGTGCGGCCCGGGAAGGGCGTCGTTACAGGCCGAGCTGGATCAGGAGCCGTTCGGTGGCAGTCGCGTCTCGTAGCCAGCCCACGATGGCGTCCGGGTCCTCGGCGTAGCAGTCCTCGGCGATGTCATCGAAGGAGGCGGCGGGGTCATCGAGCAGCGTCATGACGGCGTTCAGCGCGAGGTTGTCGATGTCGTCCGTGCCGTGCTGGCCGAAGTTGTCGGCGGCGAGCTCGATGCCGTCCCAGACCCGGGTGTTCACCTCGTCGCGAGTGAACGTCGTCCCGTCCTCGGCGGCCGCTCCGGCGGTGTCCTCGGCGGCTCGGAGTTCGGCGTACCGCACCAGGGCGTCGTCCCATGTCGCGGCAGGGTTGTCCAGACGGGCCAGAACGGCGGACAGCGCCAGGGCGAAGCGCCTCTCCGTAACGGAGCGCCCCGACTCGTCGGCGGCGAGCTCAAGGCCCTCCTCGACTGCAATGACGACCTGGGCGCGGGTGTACGTGGTGCTCATGGGTACGGGTGTTCCTTCGGTTCGGGTGTACCGGCGTGCTCTCGCCGGCGAGTAGGCCGGGCCGGGCGGCCTTGTGTCGCCCGCCCGTGCCCGAAGGGTGGGTCTACTGCGGAAGGTTGCGGCGTGCGGCTCGCTGGCCGGAACGGCGGACCAGGGCCAGGCTCCGGGAGCGGACCTGAGCGATGCGCGCCACCTGCGCGGCTTCGGCGTTCGCCGCGAGGCGCTGGTCCTGCCAGGCGCGGGCGGCCGCCTCGGGGTCGTCCCCCAGAGACAGGTCCCACAGGGCGTGTCCCTGGCGCAGCGCGCGGATCCTGGCGCGGTCGTACGGCGCAACGGAGTCGATGACCGGGCCGTCTGACGTCCAGCGGGTGACCAGGATCCACAGCCGCGACAGGTCGGTGTCGGCGGGCAAGGCCGGGCAGTCGATGGCCATGTGGCTGGACTGGAGGCCGTGGTGGGCGGTGCAGCCGGACGGCGTGATGCCAGGGCCGGACTCAGCCGCGCCACACGCTGCGCGCAGGCAGGTGCAGGTGGCGGGCGGCTGGAGGCTGCCGACGGTGTGGGAGTGGCGGGCGAGGAGGTTCACGAGCGGTTCCGTTCCGTGGTCGGGGTATGCCTGGCGTGCTCTCGCCGGGTAGTTGGCCGGGCCGGGCGACCTTGCGTCACCCGCCCGGCGGTGCGCTACGGACGGTGCTGGCCCTCGGCGCAGCTCGGCGGGCAGGAGGGCGGGGTGACCCCGGAGAGTAGGGAGCGGACCGCGTTGGTGCCCTTCTCCTCGACGCGGTGGGCGCCGCGTCCGTGGGTGAGCTGGCCCCGCAGGATCTTCCCGGTGCGGGCGCCGATCGTTATGGAGCCGAACACGCCGTGCATGCAGGAGGCCCGGAAGTGGAAGTGGTGGGCCTTCCCAAGCGTGTGCCAGGTACCGCTCAACTCCTTCTCTTCGGCGAGGCGGACCACACCAAGGGTGAAGACCGTCAGGCCTTCGGGGGCTTCGTGCCGGGCGCTGCCGGGGCTCTGGACCGGGGTGCCTATGTGCAGCGCGCCGGAGCGGAGAGCCAGGGTCTGCCCGGGCTTGAGGCGGTCGGCCAGCTCCTCGATGTGGACGTACGGAAGGTGTCCGTGGACCTGGCACCGGGTGCAGCGGAAGCTGTCGGTGCGGTCACTGTCGTTGAGCACGAACTGGGAGCTGTCGTCGCTGCACGTCGTGCAGCGCATCGGGGACCAGGCGTAGCGGGTGCTGCTCATAGCGGTGGTGCCTTCCATTCGGGGTTGGTCCGGCGTGCTCTCGCCGGGGAGTTGGCCGGGCGGGGCGGGTTTGTGTCACCCCGCCCGGCGGGGGCTGCGTCAGGCCGAGACGGCGTACGGCAGGACCGCGTACAGGAGCGCGGCAGTGTCCTCCGCGAAGTCGCCGGGCATGACGGGGGACTCGTAGACGAGCGTGGTGTCCTCGCCGTGGCGCAGTACGGCCGTCCACCGCTCGTGGTCCTCGGGGGCGTAATCGACGCACACGTCGCCCCCGGTGCGGGAGGCACCGCTGATGGTGATCTCCCCCTGGTTGTGGCCAGCCAGGACGATGCAGGTGCCTGCCGAGTGGGGGTCCACTGCGGTGCGGCGTCCGCGCGCGGCGCACGCGGCCATCAGGTGCTGACCGACGTCCCAGGGCTCGGCGGCGTCGTCGTCGTGCTGCATCGTGCGAACGGTGATGGCGACGGCATCGGCCAGCAGTTCCAGCGCGTTACCGGGGCCCAGGTTCGGCAGGATGCGCCGGTCGACGTCGCACTCGACGTACAGCTCCTCGTTCGTCTTGCCGGTGTCACCGACCTTGACCAGGTAGAAGTCGCCGTCAGCGGATTCCATGACACCGCTTGCTCCCCGGCATCCGGCGTCGGCGTCGGCGTCCCAGTCGTCGCCGATGAGCTGCGCGGCGGCGCGCGCGATGTCGGAGATGGAGAACGGGTACTCGGTGCCCGGGGCGGGCAGGAAGCGGCCGTTCTTGAACGGGTTGCTGCTCATGGTGGTGTTCCTTCCTTCGGGTTCGGCGGTGCTCTTCGCCGGGGAGTGGGCCGGGCAGGGCGGGCTTGTGTCGCCCCGCCCGGCGGGATGGCTACGGCTGGGCGGGCTGCGCCTTGAAAGCGGCGCGCACGGCCGTGCTGGCCTGGCGGCAGGGACGGGCGTTGTCGGCGATGACGCTGAGGGTGATCCGTTCAAGCTGCGTGCGCAGCCGGTCGGCGGCCGCCCCGTAGAGGCTCGCTACCTCGGGGCCGCCCCCGTCGGCCTGCTTCGACACGAAGTTCAGGCGGTCCTTGCGGTCGGCGAGCTGTGCGGCGAGCTGGGGACTGGCCGGGGTCGTGATCGCGGTGAGGGCGGCGAGGAGTCCGGAGATGTCCGCCGTGAGGTCGGTCAGGTCCGAGGCGTAGAGGTTCGTGAAGCGGCCGCCGTCGGTCGGGTCGGGGTAGTAGCGGGCCCACAGCCCGTGGTGCTCCTCGGGGGCGTACAGGGTGTGGCCGTCGGGGTCGCTGACCCATATCTCTCCCGGCAGGTAGCCGAGGTTCAGGGCGAGCGCCGAGTGCGGGTGGCTGACGTCGGCGTTGGTGGGGGCGTATCCGGCGTTGGTGAGGGCGTCGCGGATGAGTGCGTCGGTGTTCAAGGTGGTGTCTCCGATCAGGTGCGGGGCCGGGGGCGCGGAGTGTGCGCCCCCGGCGGGGGCTACGTCAGGCGGTGACCAGAGCGGCGCGGATGGCCTTGTACTCGGCCTTGCGCGGCTTGTAGTTCGCGACGATCGCGGCGACCTGTTCGCGGGTGTAGCGGTAGGCGGTGACCGCGTGGCGCATCCAGCCGGTGCGGGTGCGGCGGATGCGGGTGGCCTTGCCCCGGATACCGGCCTTCTTGGCCTGGGTGCGCAGTGCGGCGACTGCGCCGGAGATGACGTCGGGGGTGGCGCCGGTGGCGATGACGTGGGTGGCCAGGGAGCGGGGGCCGGTGCGGACGCGGCGGGCGGCGGTGGCCACGGCGCGGCGGTCACGGGCAGCGGCGCGGGAGGCGCGGATGCGGTCGCGGAGGACGACGGCGGCGCGGCGGGGGCTGTGGGCAGAAGCCATGGTGTGTTCCTTTGTTCGAGGTTGTGGCGGTGCTCTCCGCCAACAAGAGAAATAATACAGCAACCGTATCGACGGGGGGAAGTAGGCACCTAAGAAATCTTCAAGTACCCATGCTCACCAGTAGGAACCAAGAGAGTGCGAGCGGCAGTCCTGGGGTATCGCGTCGGCTTGCTGTAATAAGCGGCCCTCTAGAACAGGGTGTCGGCCTCGGGGAGGGGCTTCGGGGCCGGCATGCGGTGCGCGGCGCGCTGAGGCCTCGGGGCATCCCCGAACAGGGCCTCGGTGCCGTACGCGTCGGGGACGGCCGGCACAGGGCGGACCACGGCCTCGGGCTCGATCAGAGCCGCCGGGGCCGACGGGTCGAAGTCGGCGCGCCCCATGGCCGTCCAGTCCTGCTCGGGGGTGGGCGCGGGGTTCGAGGGAAGGGACACGGCGGATCTCCTGTCTCGGGGGTTCGTGTGCGGGTGCTGGGGCCCCGGGGCGCAGCATGGCGCCCCGGGCCCGGTTCGGTCAGTTGGTCGTCTGCTCGGGCTTCTCGTACTTCATCCAGGGCCACAGACCGCCGATGAGGTACCGGTCGTCAGCGTCCGGCTCGACAATCTCGCGGCCGGAGTCGTCCCGGTAGCGCTCGTCCCAGGTGAACGTCGGTGTTGCCGGGGATGGTGAGCGTGCGCATGGGGTTTCCTTCGGGCAGCGGGGAGGGGCCGGGGCGCGGCGCGGTCGCCGCGCCCCGTGCGGGCGTCAGTGGTGGTTGCGCCAGTCCGCGTCGTACGCGGCGAGGAGCTCGGGGAACTCGGGGTCGCCCGGCTTGGCGTACAGGTCCTGGAGCAGGGTGCGGCCGTCGGGCAGGTCCGCCTCGACCTCCCCGTCGGGGCCGTTCCACCCGAAGGCCGGCCGCGCGGCGACCGTCATGCAGAGCTGGAGCAGGTCACCGGCGCCCTCGCACTCCGGCGGGACGTCGGCGCCGCACACCTTGTTGCCCATCCGGGCGCAGTCCCACCCGGACTCGTCTTCGTCGATCACGCCGTCGCGGTTGTCGTCCCCGGCCAGGACGGACGCCGCCGCAGGGGCGTTGTGGTGGGGCAGCGACGATGCGGCGCCCAGGAACAGCAGGGCGATAGCGGCGGCGGTGGCGGCCGCCGTGGTGCGGCGCGAGGTGTAGCGCAGGAAGCGCACGGGTGCTCCTTCGTTCGGGGTTGTCCGGGGTGCTCTCCCCGGGCTGCCTTGCGGCGTGATGAGAAACGTACACACCATCCGCAGAAAAGTACAGCGGCCGGATTGCGTCGCTAGGGCAATGCCTCCTTGAGTTGCTGCTTTAAGGGGTTTCAGGGTCAGACTTCCCAAGCTCACTCCGGTTGCTGTACTGTGATGCTCATCGCCCCGGAGAGCACCGGGGAAACCCAAACCGAAGGAACCCCCCATGTCCGTCTCGCTCGACAAGACGCCCCAGCTCCTGTTCTTCCTCGCGATCGTCACCGACCCCGGCACCCCCGACGCGAAGGTCCACCGCCTCACGCTCACCCCCGCCGACAACACGTACGACGACGTGGTGAACGAAATGAACCTCCAGACCCGCGCCGTCAACAACGGCGAACTCGTCTGCGTCATCGCCGCCGACCGGTCCGCCGGATACACCGCCGCGCTCCTCGGAGAGGCCGACGACGAACTGTGGAGCAAGTGGCTTGAACAGGATCGGATCGCCGCCGGGCTGTAGGCCCCGCCGCGCACCGCCCGCCACACGGCGGGCGGTGCGCCCCGCCCCCGCCCCGGATCACCCGGGGCCGGCGCAGGGCGCACCGCCCCAAGGCGGCAGGGCAGATGTCCTCCCTGCTGCTCTCCCAGCCCTTACCGCACCCCCTCCTGGAAGGAATCCCCTGTGCAGATCTCGAAGGCCACCCGTACCGAACTGGAGCGCGCCGTCTGCGAAGGACCCGTGGTCCGCCTCCACGAAGACGCCACCGAACAGGGCGCGGAGGGCGCTCACCGGGTCCTCACCCGCTCCGGCGCCACCTGGAGCCTGCGACACCAGGGCTACATGTTCGCCGACCTGTTCCCGTTCGGGCAGGCCGCCGACCTGGTCCGCCTGATCATCGACCGCCGCAGCGCCGTGAACCGGCCCGACCGCGGCATCGTGTCCTGCCCGCAGTCGATCGCGGAAACCATCTGGGCCAACCTGCCCGGCGTCCGCAAGGGCTGGCAGGTACTCGAGCCCTCCGCGGGCCACGGAGTGCTCGCCGCCGAAGGAACTTCCCAGGGGTGCGTCGTCGACTGCTACGAGATCGACGCCCACCGCGCCGCGGAGATCACGCGCGCAGGCATCGCCACCACCGTGACCACCACCGACTTCCTGACCGTCACCGCCCAGCCGACCTACGACGCCGTCGTCATGTACCCGCCTCACCGCCGCGACCTGGCCGTCCAGCATGTCCTGCACGCCTACCGCTTCTTGCGCCCGGGAGGCGTCCTGACGGCCCTGGTGTCGCTGGGCCTGCAGAATGCGGCTGGTGGGCGCGGGGACCAGTTCCGCCAGCTCCTCAGCCGCTCCGGCAACCTGCAGGTCCTCGACGAGGCGGACTCCGCCGACGGCCTCCTCCTGTCGCAGTCGGGCCTGCGCCTGTCAGCCCAGCTGGTCCACCTCTACGCCCCCGACGAGGAGACGGCCCCCGGCCAGCGGTAGGCCTCCGAGTCGGCCTGATTTCCGGCCCCGGCCCACACCCCCGCTCCCGGCACGTGAGCCGGGGCGCGCACCGCCCCACACCGCCCGCAGAGCAGCCGGGCCAACCCGAACCGAAGGACATCACCCGTGAGCCGCACCGCAATCCCCCAGTGGGTCATCAAGGGCATCACCGACGACTGCACCACCTGCGAGTGCTGCGGACGCACGAACCTCAAGCGGACCGTCGCACTCGCCCCGCTCGACGCCGACGGCAACGAGGACGGCGAACCCGCGTACTACGGCACCAGCTGCGCCGCCATCGCCCTTGGCCGCACCCAGACCTGGATCAGCAACACCGCCGCGGGGGCCGCAATCCAGTACCACGAGCGCGACAACTGGGCCCGCCGCGTCATCAGCGTCTACGGCCCCGTCGAGTTCGCCACCGTCCGCGAGAAGGCCGCCGCCTGGTTCAGCCGCAACACCCACCGTGAAGGCACCCCGGGCGCCAGCGCACAGATCGCCACGTTCCTCCGCAACGCCCGCGCCCAGCTCCAGGACACCACCCTCGCGCCCGCCCGCCCTCACACCGTGGCCGACTTCCGCCCGCACCTGGTCATCACCACCGCGGACCGCTCGCGCATCGAGTGGGCCGGCCCCGTCCCCACCGACGACGAAGAGGCGCTCACCAACCTGCACCGCGCGTGCCGGAACCGCGCCCAACGCCTCAACGGCGGCCACGTCTTCACCGTGTGGGCCCTGGACGCCCAGTCCGCCACGGAAGTCGCCTACGCCCAGCAGGCCCGCGCCCGATACGAGTCGGACCGCGCCGCGTTCCAGTGACCCCACCCGGTGCCGCCGACCGACCACCCGGGCGGCACCGCCGACCTCTTACGCGCCCGCGCGCGTAAGGGGGGTCCAGAAAGTCCAGAAACCCCCGCTGGTCAGTCCCTCCAGTCCCTTTGTATGCCAAGGAGAATCACCGTGCCGATCACTGCCACCGAGCGCGCCGAGGCGATGGCTCTGCAAGTACTTATCTCTGCTCGTCTTCACCACGGCGGCGTGGTGACTCACGGCCTGGTGGACGCGGTCATGTCCCGTGACGCCGGACAGGAGCAGGGCAAGGCGAACAAGGCGACCGTCCGCCGCATCATCCGTACGCGGGCCGACTCGGAGAACGTCCGCGTCATCTTCACGGCGGACGAGCGGTACTGGGCGATCCGTGAGCAGCTGCACCACATGACCGGTGAACAGGTCGACGCGCTCTCCGACGACATCGCGAACGGTGGTGACGACGATCCCCGGGGATGGGACCGTCCCCTGATCAACGCCATTGCCGCGCGCCGCTCCACCCGGGCCGCCGCCAGTCGGCTGCGCGGCTGCACCCCGGTCGCCGTCCCCCTGTGGCGTGAGCCCCTGCGAAACCTTCCCACGCCAGACGATGTCCGCGACGTCCTGCACGAGGTCCACCAAGGCGGGCACCGCGTTCACGCCGGCATCCCCGCCGACCACGTCCGCACGGTCGTATCGAATCTCCGCGTCAAGCAGAAGCCGTTCACCCAGGGCCCCGACGGCACCATCCACGTGGAGGACCGGGCGTACGTCCCCCTCCGCCGCTTCCACATGCGCATCGTCAACGGCGGCACCCCCGAGCGTGTCGAGACCCGTGCAGCGCTGGACGAGATCAACAACGCGATGATGGTGCCAGGCAAGCAGGCCGTCCGTGAGATGTCCGCGGCCGGATCGCGGGCCCGCATCGTCTACAAGGGCATCCGGGGCACGGTCCTGCTGCGCCCGGCCACCGCCGAGGAGGCCGCGGCCACCGTCAAGCCCGAGGCAGAGCGGTACACGGCGGGGGACCAGGTCACCGTTCGTCCCGTCGTCTACAACCCCGAGCGTCGCGAGCACCGCGTGCTGGCGGAGTACACCGGCACGGTCGTGAACTGGCACGGGGGCCACTACAACGTCCGAGCTGTCGTAGCTGATGAGCACGGGGTGGGTGGCGTACGGCAGTGCCAGGTCCACGAGCTGCGGCCCGCCGGCCCGTGCCCGGCCACTGAGCACTGACGCGCCCTGGGGCCGTCCGTGCTGTACGGGCGGCCCGCCGTCCTCGCCCGTGGTGACGGAAACTGCGTGTGGTGTGGAGAGTCAGTCGCCGCACAGTTGTACAGCAGCCTGATCGAGCAGCCAAGTAGAGCCGCGTTGCGTGGGGGACTACCCAAGTCGCTACGGCTGCTGTACTATTTTCTTGTTGGCGGAGAGCACCGCCACAAACCCGAACAAAGGAACACCCCGATGATTGCTGCCCTGGCTGTGAAGCCCCTGCCGCGACTCAACGCCCAGTACGGGCCCATGCGCACCGTCCTGCACGCCACGAAGCGCACCGACGTCGCACCCGAGCAGCGCGACGCCTTCACCCTGAACCTCCTGGGCGGCAAGGAGCTGCGGGAGTCCTACATCCGTGCGGCCGACGGATCCGCGGATCTGACCATCCGGTTCGTCGAGTACATCGACCCCGTCACACACAAGATCTTGTACGCCATCGACTACTGGTCGGTCGCCGGTTACTGGGCCACCGACCATCCGATCCGCGCCGTGGCGGAGAAGGCCTACGAGGAGGCCGTGCGCGTCGAGTTCGCCCACCCGACGCTGCCCCTCTCGCCGGAGCGGTTCAAGGGCGGCCTGGCGCACTTCTACGACGTCACCGACGTCTTCTGACCGATCCGGTCCCATCGCCGGGGCGCGACGTTCACTACCGCGCCCCGGCATGCTCACCGCGTCCGCCCGAGTTCATCGCCCGACGCGGAGCCGACCTCCGCGTCGAACTCTGCACCCGAAAGGTAGCCGTATGAGCACCCAGTCCAAACTGCGCATCCTCAGCCTCGGCGCTGGTGTCCAATCCACCACCGTGGCCCTACTTTCCGCAGCTGGCCACCTGCCCAGGCTGGACGCCGCGATCTTCGCTGACACCGGCTGGGAACCCCGCGCTGTGTACGCCCACCTCGACCGGCTGGAGCGCGAGGTGCTTCAGCCCGCCGGGATCCCGCTGTACCGCGTATCCGTCGGCAACATCCGCGACGACGCCCTCGACCCCGAGCACCGGTTCGCGTCCATGCCCCTGTTCATCAAGAACCGCAACGGTGGCGACGGGATGACCCGACGCCAGTGCACCTCGGAGTACAAGCTGAAGCCGATCAAGCGGAAGGTCCGGCAGCTCCTCGGCTACCCGCACCCGACGCCCGTACCGCGCGGCCTGTATGCCGAGCAGTGGATCGGCATCAGCCGCGACGAGATCGGTCGCGCCAAGGACTCCGGCATCCAGTACCTCCGCTCCGCATTCCCGCTCCTCGACCTCGACGGAGCCGCCGACGGCCGCGAGGGCTGGACCCGCGACGACTGCCTCCGCTACCTCCGCGCCAACGGCTGGGAAACCACGCCGAAAAGTGCGTGCATTGGGTGTCCATTTCACGGCAACTCGCAGTGGCGTCGCCTGAGGGACGAGCAGCCGCAGGAGTGGGCCGACGCCGTCGCCTTCGACGCCGCCATACGGTCCGGGAACGCCCGAGGCAACGCAAACGGCAAGCCGCTTCTCGGCGAAGCATTTCTTCACCGCTCCCGCGTCCCGCTCGACCAGGCGCCCGTCGACCGCATCACCGCCCACGAATGGGCCGCCAAGCAGACCGACATCTTCGGGCAGATCGCCGACGCCGAACTCGAAGACGGGGACCCCGACGGCTGCTCGCCCTGGTCCTGCCGCTCCGGACAGCCCGCCAACACCGCCGCCTGACCCCACCCCGCCTCAGTCATACGGCCATGCACCGCCGTGTAGCCCCACTCCGTCCGCGCCGCATTCGACGGCGCGGGCGGCCCTCTACTCCGGCACACCCCACTCGAAGGATTCTCATGCTGGAGCAGCACACCCCGTCCGCCGCCCACCGTGCCGCCCTGCTCGCCGCAGTCGACCACGACGGGCGAGTTCCTGCTGACACCACTGCCTGAACGCTGGGAGCGCTGCTGGGGCGCGGCTGGATCCGCAAGGTCACCGCTGAGCACCTTTCTCCTGGCGGCAGAGGCGAGTTCCGGCAAAGCGGCTTGCCGCACTGCCCCCCGGTCCGCCACACCAGCCCCGAGCCGACGGCGGCTCAGCCCCTTCCGCACCCACCCCTGGAGAACCTGATGAGCACCGAGTTCAGCGAGTACAACGTGACCTGGGAGAGCAACATTGACGGGAGGGGCCCGGCCGACGCCGCTCGGCGCGCGCTGGCCAGACTGCGGGCCGACGGCCCGGACGACGACTCGCACGTGTTGTTCACCGTGTACGCCGGCGATGGGGCCGCCTTCGAGGTCGACCTCGACGCCGCCACCCCGACGGGCCGCCAAGTCGAGCCCGCCAAGACGCCAGAGCCCGTACGCGGCACGCTGCCGGTAGATGTGAACGCCACCCTCGTGGACCTGCGCAGGCAGGCGGGAGCGTGGCAGGCCAACGCCGAGGACACCCGTGGTGCGGCCGCCACACTCTCCTGGGGCCAGAGCATCGACCGCATGGGCGAGCGCGACGACCTGGCGCACGACATCGTCACGGACTTCGCCCGGCTCGACCACGCCATGACGAACGGGCAACTGCGAGATGTTCCGACCGACTGGCGCCCTGCGGCCCTCACCGATGAGCAGTTCGCGGCGGCCATGGCGGACTGGCCGGAGCTGGACGTACTGGGGGAGCGGAACGTTCGGCACCTGGCCGGGTTCCTCGGCATCCGTGCCGTCCGGTACCTCGCCCAGGACGCCCTCAAGAATGCCCGCCGCTTCATGGCCGATGCCGAGGGACAGGGCTCGGCCGAGCAGCCCTCTTACGGATGACCCCCGGTCACGGCCATGCCCCCCGGCGTGGCCGTGGCCGCGAGTCCAAGGCTCTATGGGGATGCGGGCCAGTCGTCCTTGTTCTGATCGCATGGCCGACCGGCCGTCTTGTCGTATGCTGCGTGTAGCTTCAAACGTTGATGCCCGGCCACCTCAACTGGCCGGGCATCAGCGCGTTTTGCGGCCCTTATGGCTTCGGCGTCTGCTTCATCCGGGCCAGGACGGCGTCGAAGACCGTGGAGTCCTTCTCGTCGGCGAATGCCTCCAGGAGGTGACGTTCGACCTCCGTGCGCGGGATCCGGCTGCGATCCAAGACGTTCGCCAGGTCGACGGCGCGGCGGTCGACAGCCCGTCGGACAGCGGGCGGAATCGCGGCCACGGGGCGGGGCGACGGTTTGCCGACCAGAACGCCCTCGATCGTCTTCGCGAGGACTTCGGGATCGTCTTCCTCGTTGAGCTGGAGATTGCCCGGCATCATCTTGACCGTCTCTTGCAGGCGGGCTGCCGTGACCTTGTCCGCGCCAACGCTGTCGGCCACCAGGACGTACACCGCGACGGCCCCGTTGAGACCGTAGGCGTTCTTCACCGGGACGATCTCGCGGACCTGTCCCGGATTGGATTCGTAGCCCCGGGCCTTGAGGACTTCCCCGATTTCCCAGGCGGCGCGCAGTTGGCTGCACCGTGAGACGGAGATGCCCTTCTCGAGGAGAGCCCACTCCTCGATGGTGTTGTAGTAGCGCTCCGGTTCCAGCTTGTGCCGGGTACGCCGGAACAGTCGGCCGACGGCGACCGTGTCCAGCGACTTGCCGAGCATGAACCATGCGGTTTCGTGCAGTGCGATGCCGTCGACGCAGAGCGCGAACCGCTCCTGCTCCTCGGGGGTGAGGTCGCCGTCGCCGGCCGGAAGGACTGGATCGGGAATCTTGTGCAGGCCCGGCCGAGCCGCCTCTAGCGCGGCATCGACGCGCTCGGCGATCACGCTCTCCTGCGCCTGCTGGCGGTTGCTGTCCCGGGTGGTGTCGACGGCCGCGAGGACCTGCGCGGCGGCCTCAGCCTCTTCGGGTTCGTCCCAACCGGCCAAATTGAACTGGCTCACGCGGCCTTCACCATCCCTGCGTTGGCGGCGATCGTGCGGTAGAAGCCGGCGGTGTCCGTGCGGGGACGGAAGTGCGTCACGGGAAGACCCGCATCGCGGGCTTCCTTGATGTCGGCCGCGCGGACGGGAACTTCTCCGAGGAAGGGGATGGTCGGGTGGCTCTTGAGCAGCTTGTAGACCTCGGCATCGAAGCGGCCCATGGGCTTGGTGACGCAACCGACTGCAAGGCCGATCACCTCGAAGTCCGTGCGCTGGCAGCGCGCCATGACCTTCTTGTGCATCGCAACCTGCTGCCGCAGGCCCATCATGGACCACTCGTCGACGTCGGTCATGATGATGGCCGCGTCACAGCCGGCCAGCTGGGACTCGGTGTCCATGTCGAGTGCGGGGCGCTGGTCGAGCAGGATGTCGTCGTACAGGTCGCGGAGCTTGTCCAGCATGATCGTGTACAGGGTTAGCCCGGCGCCTGTGTCACGAAGGGCGGTGGAAATACCGGCCATGTCGAGGCTGGCGGGCAGGACGTCGATGTTCTCCACCTTCGTCTTGGCGATCAGGGGGCGGGGGTCCATCGCGTCGAGCACGACCTGGGCCTGCGTGAGGGCGTTGGGGCCCGGGATGGGGACCTTGAATCCCTGGGTCGCGTTGCACTGCGGGTCTCCGTCGACGACGAGGACGCGGCGTCCGTGCTCGGCCAGCGCTCCGGCCAGATTGATGGAGGTCGTCGTCTTGCCGACGCCGCCCTTCTGGTTGCACATCGCGATAACGCGGGCCCGCATACCCTCGCTCAGGCGCGGCTCTTCGTGGCTCTGGGCGCCGATGAGGGGCCCGGTGGTGGTTTCCGTCATGGTAGGGACGATAGTCAGACCGTGGGCCCTACTCGGCCACCACACCCGATTCGGTGGGACCTGAGACACGAAAAGCCCCTGTGAAGGGGCCTTCCGGGTTCGCACAATTGGGCAAGAATGATCTTGATCGCTGGCCCGGGCGCTGCCTGTCACCAGGTGATCGGTAGCTGCTGCAGTCCCCGCTTGTGGTACGACGGCCACCACTTGAGCTCGTCGGGCCCGGCCGCCAGCTTCATGGTGGGGAAGCGTTGCAGGAGGGCTGTCAGCGCGACTTCCCCTTCAAGGCGGGCGAGCGGGGCGCCGAGGCAGTAGTGGATGCCGTGGCCGAAGCTGAGGTGGGCGGCTGGCCGGCCCGGGTCGAAGCTGTCGGGTGCCGTGAACTGCCCGCCGTCACGGTTGGCCGAGACCAAAGACACCCAGACGCGACCGCCGGCGGGGATCGGGACGCCGCCGATGGTGAGGTCTTCGAGGGCGAAGCGGCGGACGCCGAGGGTGAACGGCGCGTTCCAGCGCAGGGTCTCTTCCAGCACCGCACGGATCGGCGTGCGGCCGTTGCGGGTCGCGGTCATCTGCTCGGGGTGGAGGAGCAGCGCGAGCGCAGCGTTGCCGATCAGGTTGACCGCGTTGTCGTAGCCCGCGAACAAGATCAGGAAGGACATGGCCAACAGCTCGGGTTCGCTCAGGCTGTCGTGGTCGTCCCGCGCCTGGGTCATCGCCGAGAGAAGGTCGTCGGCGGGGTGGGCGCGCTTGGCCGCGATGATGTCGACGAGGAAGCGGTACATGTCCCGCATTGCCGTACGGGATTCCACGGCGGCGTCCGGGGCCGGTGCGAGGAGCGTGTTGGTCCATCCCCGGAAGTCGTGTCGGGCGTCCCGGGGGATGCCGAGCAGGTCGCAGATGACCGCCATGGGCAGAGGGTTGGCCAGGCCGTCCATGAGGTCTGCGCGGCCGTCGGTGAAGGCGTCCAGGAGGTCGTCGGTGTGCGCCTGGACCTGCTCGCGCAGTGCCTCGAGGCGGCGTGGGGTGAACGCCTTCGATACCAGCCTTCGCAGCCGGGTGTGGTCGGGTGCGTCCATGTTGAGCAGGTGGGCGTCCAGCTCGGGCGGCATCGAGGACTGGTAGCGGCCGCTGGTGTGGGCGTTGGCCTTGTTCAGGGACAGCCGAGGGTCCGCCAGCGCTGCGCGGACGTCGTCGTAGCGGGTGACGAGCCAGACCGGAGCGCCGTCCGGCGTGGTCGTGCGGTGTACCGGGCCCGCTTCCCGCAGCTCGGCGTATACCGCGTGGGGGTCCGCCATGAGCGCATCCCCGAAGAGGCTGGCCGTCGGTTCGCTCATGCTCGTGCGGCTTCCGCGAGGAGGTCGCGGCGGCGGAAGGCGTCGGCTACGCGCATCAGCCGCTTGCGTTCGACGCGCATGTCGCCGGCCGCGGGGTCGGGCGGGACGGCGGCAGCGTGACGGATGTCGCCTCCCTCCTTGAGCGCTTGGAGCCCGGCCCGTATCTGGGCTGCTTCGACGAGTGCTTCGGTCTCGTCGGCGGAGATTCCCTTGGCCGCGCTGACCTCGCGCATGTTCCGGGCCACGGCGGGGTCGATGTAGGGGAGCAGGGCCAGTTGGCCGTCGAGGATTTCGACGGTCAGACGGCCGACCAGGAACGACAGGTCGTCGTCGGTGAACGCGCGCCGGGGGCTCTTGGGGTGGAGGTCGGGGAAGAGCACCACTTCGGGGAACGCCTCGGTCAGGGCCGCCCACAGAGGGTGGAGCCGCCGGTAGGCGCGGTAGTGGATGATCCGGGCACGCGCGGAATCAAGTCCGACGCCCCAGGCCGGCATGGTGAAGCCGACCGCGAAGAGCCAGGCCGAGACGCTCGCGGACATCGGAGCGACGACCACGCTCACGAAGTGCAGAGGCGAGGTGCCGACCAGGTCCCATGTGAGGGAGACGACCTTGGGGATGCCGTAGCCGAGGCCGAACACGGCGCCGGCCGCGACCACTCGAAGTCCGCGGCGCAGCCAGGGGCGGTCCACTGCCTTGGCGTAGCGCCAGCACATGTTCATCAGGCCAGTCATGCCGACAACGAACAGCAGGGCGTAGATCAGCAGAAACTGCGTGATGTAGGGCGTCTCGGCGTAATGCACATCGAAGTCGACGTGGTGCTCACCGTCGCTGACGTCACCGAGGACGAACAAGGTGATCATCGAGCCCACCGAGGTGACGGCGTACGCGACGAGTACCCGGTGCCAGAGCCTGACGCGGTCTTGAGCCGAGGACCAGCGCACCAGCAGGGCGAGGAACGATGCGAGGCAGATCGCCACCGAGGTGTAGGTGATCAGGGTGGCGATGTTGGTTATGCCCAACAGCCGGTCGATACGCACGTACACCCAGGGCGCGGCGACCACGAACGGCGTGGCGAACGTCGCGATGGCCAGGCACAGCAGCCGAAGGTCGGGGTTGCCGCGGTCGCGGAGCAGGTCGCGCAGCTTGTAGACGAAGGCGCTCCAGGAGATCACTGCCAGGACGCCGTAGACGAGGTTGAAGAGAAGCACGTGTCAGTCTTACCTACTGGTGGCGCGCTCCAGTGAGCGCCCGAGGTGCGTGACGAGATTCGCCACACCCGGCGAGACGTTCGCCGGTGGCCGGTGGCAGCTTGCGCTTGCCCGCATCGGCATCAGCGATGCGACCAGTTCGGCGGCGCGTTCTTCCTCCGTCGAATACTGGGTTCGTGCGAGCACGCTGCGCACCAGGGTCGGCGAGAGCGTTGGCATCAGAAGCTGAGCTACCTCGTCGGCCATGGCGGGGGCGGCTTCGTGCCCGCACAGCATGTGCCCGATCTCGTGCCGGGCGATGTGCTGCTGGTGGGCCAGGGTGGTGAACTTCTGGTAGCAGATGTAGTCGGCGTCGTCGGTCGCCACCCACAGCCCACACGGCTTCCCTGCGCCGGTGGGCATGGGGACCTCTATGAGGGAGATGGGGCGGCCGCGGAGTTGCTCAAGGCGGTCGCACAGCTCGTTGACGTCGGCCCCTGCCGGGATGTCCAGATTATCGACCACGTCGGCGCAGTACCGACGGAGCTCCTTGTTGTTCATCCCCTCACCCCTTGAATGGCCGTCCGGCCATTGCCATCTCGTGACGATCATGCGTGCCCCCGTGGTGTTCGTGCCCCTGCGAGGACGTGGTGTTCCTCGGTGGGTGGGGCGTGGTCATAACGGGGAGGGGTCCCCGGGGGCCGCCTCACCCGCACGCCCTGTTGGCATCCGTCGGCCGGCTTGGGCCTTGCCGAGGTGCTTGAGGACCGGCACGAGCGCGTTGAGGGCGTCGTCGTCTAGGGCTGCGACTGTGCGGAGCGCAATCTGGCGGGCGCCGACGCCCTTGAGCGCCGAGAGCAGGGCCAGGTCCTCACGGACCTTCTCGCCTTCTCCGTCGTCGACGAAGTACTTGACTGGCACGCCGAAGAAGTCGGCGAGCGCGGTCATCTGGGCGAGTGTCGGGTTGCTGCTCGTGCCCTTGCGGAGATTGCCGACGTACGTCGGTGAGACGCTGACGGCTCGGGCGACTTCGGCGTTGGTCCAGGGACCTCGGTCTGCCGGATGGATGGTTTCGAAGAGGCGGTTGAGCCTGGCGGCGAATGTGTCCTGGTCCGGCTCGGCCGGTTCGTCAGCACGAGCGGTGTCGACCATCGCTATGCCACCTCCCTCGTTCAACTATCAATTAATTCAAGCCATGGCGTGATGAACTGAAATGGAGTCTACCAGCCGCTTCTCTTCGTTCTCAGTTGACGTAGGGGGCCCGGCGGGGCACAGTGGATCGCCGGGCCCGGACTCCCAGGAAAAGGCTGGTCAGGGCAGACTGAGTCGCAGTCTGCGCGGCTGGAGACATCCTGGGAGCACACCCGACACCCTGTACCGGCGGCGTGCGTGCGGCTTCCGCCACGCTTTGCACACCGCCCACCAGATCGAACTGACATTCGAGGGCAGTTCTTCGGCGGGACGGAGAAAACATGACGATCTCTGATGCAATCCCAAACAACTGGATGATCGGAACGCCGCACGGGGAGCTGTCGATGCCGCCGCTCTGGCTGAGCCCGGAAAGCGCCATCGATTTCACCATCGGACCGGAAAGCACACCGGTAGAGGCCATGAAGCAGGCCGCGGCCATGGTCGGCATGACCCTTCCTACGTGCCTGTCGGAGGTCCCCGATCCCGAGGCGGTGTGCGAGACCGTCAAGGCGGTACTCACCGAGCTCGTCGACGTCACCGCCAGGCACCGGGCCAGTCTCGATCTGGTGGGGAAGGTCAAGTTCGACGGGGCCCATGTGACCGTGTCCGTAGGCGACATGAACTGTCTGCTTCCTGCGCCCAGCGAGGAACCTGGCCTGTATCTGGTGCACCGCCACGCCGACGAGGTGGGGCAGTACGCCGGCGACCTCGGCGGCCGGGTCACCTGGGCAGCGATCCGGGTCCTGCAATGACAACGCCTCCGTCCGGACTGGCCGGCGGAGGCGGGAAGCGGGACGGGGAGGGGCTACAGGTCGAGAACGGCCCGCAGGGCCCGCTCCACGCGCTCCATGTCTTCGGGGGAGAGGAAGCCGAGGAGCTTGCCTTCTTCGAACCGCTGGGGCCGGAACGCGGACACGTCGGGGGCCATGACGACGCCGCGCACTGGTGTCTCGATCGGGATGGTGACGAGGGTGTCCAAGGCGTCCTCGGCCTCTTGGACGAGGACGCAGACAATGCCGCCCGGGTGCAGGCGGATGACAGCCGAGTCCTCGATCACGAGGACGGTGCGTTCCCGGCCCACCGTGGGGACACGCCACACCGAACCCCGCTGGATGTCGATCACGCAGCATCCGCCTCGAGGGCGTCGTACACGTCGTCGGCCGGGTCGCTCAGGCGCAGCCGGTGGTACTCGGCCATTGCGTCAGCCAGCAGCTTTTCCTCCACCGCCTTGGACACGAAGTCCGACAGGTTGTCGCCGCTGGCTGTCACAGCGCGGCTGTGAAGGTCGTGCGGCATCGTGATGCTGACCTTCTTCCTCGTTGTCGTCATGACGCCAATCCTACCGCCGGGATGACTCGCGTGTAAGGTGTGACCACCGCCACGAAAGTAGCGGTAGAAATGCAGAAGGGGCACCGACCTGGCCCGGTCAGTGCCCCAAAAGCCCTACCCACCCATTGCAAGAGAAGTAGGGGCTGCTTGCTTCCGAGCATACAGGCTGTCCAGCTCGGAACAATGAGCGTTCGCGCCATCGCGCCGTACCTCCATGCGCAGAACCTGCGTCTCTGTCCGTAATCAGAGAGCACATCTCAGTGAAGAAGCGCGCGGGCCGTCCGGCCCGGTTCACGATGATTGCCAACACGGCGATCGACGACGAGTCCCTCGATATGACAGAGCTGGGGCTCCACACCTTCCTCGTCCGCTGCAAGGACGGGTACGACATCGACATGGACACCCTCGCCAAACGGCGAGGGCCGGGCCGTAGGGCCCTGTACTCCGCCATGAGGAAGCTCGTCGAGCGCGGGTACGTCATCAAGGTCAAGTTCCAGGACAAGGGTGGCCTGTGGGCCACCGAGGTCGTCATCTACGACACGCCCGCCGAGCTCCACGAGGTGGAGGAGCTCCTGCAGGAGTTCGCCCACTGCAAGAACGTCCGCCTCGAGCCGCTGTGGCTGGACCCGCGCAAGCAGGAGAAGGAGCCGCCGGCGGAGACCGAGGAGCTGGAGGGTGAGGAAAAGCCCAGCTCAGCACCGACCGACCGGAACCGGCAGGCCGGTGAGGTCGGTCCTGATTCACCGGCCTGCCAGAACCGGCAGGCCGGTAACCGACAGGTCGGTGACCGGCAGGTCGTGAACCGGCAGGCTAAAGACAGAAAGACAGACACGGAGACAGACACCAAGACCGTCCATCCCTCCGTAGGTTCCAGCCAGGCCGGACCCGGACTGGACGATGGAGGGAGGGACGGCCAGCAGATCGGCACTCGGGAGAGGGCGCAGGCCCGCACCATCGAGCGCACTCCCGGAGTGGGGCTTTTGCTGGGTCTCGGCTACGAGCGGCCCGAAATGCTGCTCACGGGGAAGGTGCTGGCGGACCAGGCCCTCGTGGTCGACGGGCTGCTCCTGGACGGCTGGACGAAGGATCACGTCCTGACCGCGCTGCTGCGTCCTTTGCCGCCGCAGACCCGTTCGGTGGGCGCGGTCATCTCCCGGCGACTGACGGACATGGCGGCCAGCCCCGTACCCGCGCCCATTGCGATGCCCGGGCCGCGAAACCCGCAGGGGTCGGACTGGGAGCGCTACGAGGAGGGCAAACGGCACGGGACCTGGACACCGGATCCGTGGGACGGCCAGGACGTCGACGCCTTCGTGAACAGCCGTCAGCGCTGGGCGGACTGCCAGGAGTGCAAGGACCCGATCATCACGCCGACCGGCACGGACCGTTGCGGGAACTGCCTGGGCTGGGCTCACTGCCCGCTCTGCAGCAAGCTCGTTCCCCCCGGTACGCACTGCGTGACCTGCGAGCAGGACACGCTGGCGCTGGAGTTCGCGGTGTGCGAGGAGCACGGGGACCGTTTCGTGGCCGGGACGGCGTGCTTCCAGTGTCAGGGGGAGTGAGGGAGGCAACCGGAATACGTCGGATTCGTGCCGCAGGTCGTCAGACCTGCCCGATCGTGTGATGTGCCTACCCGCGCGGCTTTGCCGTCGTACGTTGAGCGAGTGACTGAGCAACGAGGCCCCAGGCTTGAGGGCGAGCTGACCGACGAGCAGGCCGCCCTGCTCTTGCAGTCCTTCACCGAGACCCTCAACGAGGCCGGGCAGATCGCAGCGATGCTGTCCAAGTACCTAGCGGCGGGCGGCCGGGATTGGGAGACGTACGAGCGGCTGCTGGACCACTGGGCCCGCCAGGGCTTGAAGATGGTTCACGCCGGACGTGGGGCCCTGCGTCCCGAGCTGGCCCGGCTGTCGGCAAAGCAGATCGAGCAGGCCGCCGGGATCACCGGCCGCGAGGGCGGGATGCGCGAGCACGTGCACCAGCGTGTGGCGGCCGCGGTGCTGTCCACGGTGTGGTTCGCTGGTGAGCACCACCTGATCGAGGCTGAGGACTGGCCCGAGGACTTGCCCGACGTCGTCCTGACCGCCGTGCGGCAGGCGCCAGGCATCAACGACGATCCGACCATGCGCAACCTCCGCGACACAGGCGGGCCTGTCCCACCCACCTTCCGAAGCGGCGGATAGCGCTGCCGCCCATGCCGATGCGGCGTGAGACCGCTGACACCGTGGGTCTTGCCGCAACGGCACGGTCCCGCCGTACTCCGGCTGGCACCCAGTGAGACCCGCCCCGCCCCCGCCCCGCACAGCCGCGGGGCGGGGCGTTCAGCCCGCTTCTCGCAGACGGGTGGCCGTGTCGGCCACCGTCTCGGCGAGGTCCCGGTCGTCGTACCAGCTGACGGGCTTGCCGTCGTGGGTGTCCACCACGGCGTACGGCAGCAGCTTCCCGTGGTGGCGCATGTTGTCGCCGGGCCGCTCGCGGACAGCGAAGCGGGCTTCCGGTTCGTCGGGGGCCCCGGCGTGCGCGAAGCGGTCGGCGATCCGGGCCTCGTCGACAGAGCGCGCCGGCGGGGGAGCGGGGCGCCCTCGGCGCGCGGGCATCGGCAGATCCTCGGGGCGTACGCCGAGCTGCTGCAGCGCCTCGGGCAGGACGCCGAGGGTGCGGGCGATGATGTACGTGTTCTGCTGCTCGACGGTGCCGGCCTGACGGTTGCCCAGGCGCGTGTACACGGCGAGCAGTTCATCGAGCGCCTTCCCCGCGGCGCGGGTCTCTCCGGCCGTACGGGCCGCGTGGATCTGGGTGATGAGGTGTGCGGACGTCGAGGCGAACGAGTCGGACACGGAAAGGGCTCCTAACCACTCCGGTGTGGCACGCTCCGCCACGGTACTACCGGTGCGGCATCGTTGATAACGGGCCAGGGCGGCCCCTCTCCTAGGCGCTTTGCGCGGGGGCAGGCCCGGCGCCTGGCGGCGCGGCTGGCAAGGAGGGAGGGCCGCCCTGGCCCGTTATCAAGGAGTCAGGAGGAGGCTGATCGGTTCCGCCGGAACGGTTTGTCGTGAACACGCATGACAAAGCTCACGTGAGGCGTCCGGCGAACGAGCAGTACGCCGCGGCGGCGGCCGGCCCGCAGAGCGCTCGTGAGGGCATGCCTCGGCAGACCCTGCTCCCGAAAGTGGCGAGCCGCCTCCGGCATCGGGATCCAGTGACGGGGGAACCGCATCACCGTCTCGTCCAGAGATTCCGGGTACGCGGTCGCCGGCGTGCCTGAGGCCATGACAGGGGGTGCTCCTTCGATTCGGGTTCAGCGCCGGACCGGGTGCTCTCCCGGCGGCAGCTTCAAGGCGATCGACGTCACAGTACAGCTACCGGAGTGGATCGGAAGTATTTCATCCGCCACACCGTCAGGGCCGGGTCGTATGCTGCACAAGCGCCACACCGGAAGAAGATCCTCCGATGCTCAGGCGGGTTGCTGGTCAATCCCCAGGGTCGGCGCCCATCCGACACCCGGGGGGATGTCACTTCTGTGACCGACACGACCGAGAGCATCGACGACCTCATCGCGCGCGCAGCCGCAGGCGGCCCCGACGCCCTGGAAGCAATGAGCGCGCTGTATCTGCGCATGAACCAGACCGTCTACAACTGGGTTCGCCAGTACATCACCGACGGCCACCTGGCCGAGGACCTGTCTCAAGAGGTCTGGATGAAGGTCTCGCAGAAGGCGCGCCTCTACCAGCCGGGCACCAACCTGGTGGGCTGGCTCAGCACCATCACCCGTAACACCGTCTTCGACTACCTTCGCACCGCCCAGCGCCGGCCCGACGAGGTCCTGCACGCCGACTACCTCGAACTCGACCAGCCGCGCCCCGGGCTCACCCCCCACCAGTACGCCGAACGCAAGGACCTGGCGCGGGCCATCGAGTCGCAAATGGGTAAACTCCGCCCCGAACAGCGCCGATGCCTCCAGCTGCGTTTCTACGCGGGGTGCACGCCAGCGCATACTGCCGAGATCATGGGCAAGACGGAGGGCGCCGTGAGAGTCCTCACGGTACGGTCTCTGCGCAAACTCGCGAAGGTACTCCCCGCCGGGGACTCCTCTGCCGAGTTGGTGGAGGAACTGCTCACCATCGCAGTGAACAGAGGGAAAGTTGTCGGTGTTCGGGTGCAGACACAAGAGGCAGGGGCGCACCATGTTGCGACGCGCTGAACAGGCCGAGCGCCTGGAGCGGGCCCTCAGCGGCGGTCCCGTGCCGCACGACCAGGAGACCCGCCGGGCCCTCGCCGCGGCCGGGGCCCTGACGCCCGGACACCGTCGCAGCCCGGCCCGCATCCAGGCAACCCACGACGCGCTGCTCCTCGCCTTCCAGCGGACCCTGAACCCGCTGGAGACCCGCGACGACGCGGGCAGCGGCGACGGCCTGGAGGAAACCGAGCTCCACCGCGAGGAGGTCGCCCTCCCCGGGGGCGGCAAGCTTGTCGTCTCCGACCTCGAAGAGATCTCGGCCGACCGCCTCGAGGCGGCCGCCGAACAGTTCGCCGAGATCATCGCGAGCCGCGCGAAGGACCGGCAGAGTTGATACCCCGCCTGGAGATCATCGTCGGCGACTACCCCGTCGACGGCGGCCACATCGCCCACAACGGCACGCGCCTGCTCTTCCTGCGGCCCCAGGCATTCAGCACCGCCGTGCGGCACGTGCGCAACGTAGTGCCCGAGCTCACCCTCGAGGACGCCGAGCGGCTTGTCCGTGAGCAGTGTCCGGAGTTTGCGGACTTCGACGACCTGCTGGGCAGCAACAGTCCGCCCGCACCGCGCCTGGACCTCACGGCACCCCCCGCACCGGTGGCCGCGCCGCCCCGCCCGCGCGGCCGGCGCCGGCGCCAGGCAGCCATCGCCGCGGCGCTTCTGCCCGCCCTCGCCGCGAGCTGGGCCCTCGGCCGCTACATGGACATCAGCGTCACCCGGGCACACGACGCCAGCACCACTGCCGCCACCGCGGCCGCGCCCCCCACCGACCCGGGGCCGCACCCGTTCACCGACTCCACGTTCAAGTACTTCGCTGGCGCGGGCAGCATCGACTGCAACCCGGTCAGCACGCTCGCAGCCGAGTGCACCGACGCGGACGGCATGGTGATGTCCACGACCGCCGCGACCGGACCAGACTCCACGATCTTCACGTTCTCCTACGGCTCCGAGCGCATCGGGTTGCGCATCTTCCACGACCCCGGTTACGCCGCCACCTGGGCGCGTCAAGACGGCACCACCGGCCTGTACCCGAACCTGGAGATACACGGCCGGTACGGACTGTGGGGCACCGACAAAGCCCGCATCGGCGTGTACGGAGCCCTGCTGGACGACGCGGACAAAGCGCGCCGCCCGGCTGGCCCACCGAACGGCCCGCAGGCGATGGGGGGAGCCGCGGCGCTTCCCCCGCGGCTTGCGGCGCTCACCCTGGGCACTTTGGGCCTAGACCAGCACGACGTCCACCAGATCATCGCTGCCCGGGCCGACTCCTCAGTGGATCCTCCGGTCGTGATGGCGGCCCGCATGGTGTTGGGCCTCGACGTTTCCCCGCGCACCGCTCCGCCGCCGACCGATGACATCGTGGCCATGGCGGCCGGCCTCGAGCCCCAGGCGCAGACTCCACCTCCTCCGGTGCCGGTTCCAACGCCACCTCCCGCACGGGAACCGACGGCCACCCCGGAGCCGAAGACGCTTCCCACCCCGGGGCCGAATCCCGAGCCGGTTCCCAACAAGCCGCCGTCCAAGCCCACGCCGACACCGACGCCCACGCCGACGCCGGACCCGACGCCCACGCCGACGCCGGACCCGACGCCCACGCCGGAGCCCACGCCGACGCCGGACCCGACGCCCACGCCGGACCCGTCGCCGGAGCCGACGCCAGACCCGACGCCCACGCCGACGCCAGACCCGACGCCCACGCCGGAGCCCACGCCCACGCCGGACCCGACGCCCACGCCGGACCCGACGCCCACGCCGGACCCGTCGCCGGAGCCGACGCCCACGCCGGAGCCGTCGCCGGACCCGACGCCCACGCCGGCGCCGGAGGGCTCGGCCCCCGCGGTGCCCGGACAGGACCCCGGCACAGCGCCGGTAGGTCTCATCCCCGTTGACTTCCGCGACGACGACGATGAGCTGTTGCGCCTGCCGCCCGCGTGGGTGGCTACTGCCTGAGAAACGGGGAGGGGCCTCGGATTCGGTCCGAGGCCCCTCCCTTGTGCCCCGCGTTCAGAACGGCGGCTGTGGGCCCGCCCACTGGTCGTCAGCCACCGAGCGGCCTTGGCCGGCGGACGCCGCCGGGCGCTGCGCCCCACCCGTCCTTGTGACGACCGCCGTGGCGTTCTTGAGGCTCGCTCCTACCTCGTCGATGTCCAGCTCGTAGACCGTGCGCCGTACGCCCTCACGGTCCTCGTACGACCGCTGCCTCAGTCGGCCCTGCACGATGACGCGCATGCCCCGCTGGAGGGACTCGGCGACGTTCTCGGCCGCCTGCCGCCATACCGCGCAGGTCAGGAACAGGCTCTCGCCGTCCTTCCACTCGTTGGTCTGACGGTCGAAGGTGCGGGGGGTGGACGCGACACGGAACTTCGCGACCGCCGCACCCGAGGGGGTGAAGCGCAGCTCGGGGTCATCGACGAGGTTGCCGACGACCGTGATGACGGTTTCGCCTGCCACGGGGGGCCTTTCAGTTGAGGGGGAAGGTCGGCCCGCGGCGGCGGGCCGACCGGGGGGGGGTCAGGAGAACAGGAGCTTCCAGGTGAGCGGGCCGGGCAGCCCGTCGGCGTCACCGCGCAGTTCGGCGCGGGCTCGCTGGAAGGCAGCGACGTTCCGGCGGTCGGCTTCCGACCACCGCGGCCCGGGACCCTCGGTGTAGTGCTGGCCGAAGCCGCGGCGCACGAGCTGGCGGCCGAGAGCCGTGATGTGGTCGTTGACCTTCCCGGGCCCGAACTTGTCGGTGCCGGGGAACGGCGGCGGGCCCGGCTTTGCGCCGCCCGGCAGGGTGCCGAGGAGGTCCCGCAGTGAGCTCTCGCCCGGGACACCGTCGGCCGCCGAGCCGGTGTGGCCGAGGGACTTCTGGTAGTCGGAGTAGTTCTCGGTGTCGGCATCCGACCAGGTCGGTCCCGGGCCTTCGGCGTAGTGCCGGCCGAAGCCGCGGGCCACCAGGGCCTTGCCGACCTGCGTGACGTGGTCGCCGTTGGCGCCGTAGCCGTAGGCGAGTCCGTTGATGGTGACCTGGTAGCGCGCGACGGATGATCCGGTGCCGGAGCCCGAGCCGCTGTCCTCGCTGCCCTCAGCAGGCATTCCCGCCTGCACCCAGGCGTACAGGAGCTCGCCCGGGCACTCGGTGGCGAAGCCGTCCTTGTGGCCCTTCTTGGCCAGGGTCTTGCCGGTCTTGCGGCACGCCTCGTCGTACAGCCAGCGGCAGGCAGCGAGCGCCTTCGCACTCGGTTCCTGGTCGCCGCCGATGGCCACCTGGACGCCGAGGCCGGAGATGTTGTGGTTGGGACAGTGCGCGCCCTGCAGAGTCCAGCCGCGCCCCTCGAAAATGTTGCCGTCCTGGTCGACGACGAAGTTATAGCCAATGCCTGCCCACCCCTGGTTCAGGTGCGTGCGCTCGATCGCCTTGGGCACGCTGGTGCCGGTACGGGTGATCGGGTCTTCACCGTCGTGGTGGACGAAAAATTCGGAGCGCTGGGAGAGCGCAACGTAGTCCGGTGTGCCGTTCCAGGCCTTCGCGCCCCATTCGGCGCGGGAGACGATGTTCATGGGTGGTGCCCTCCGGTGCTGGTGATCAGGGAGGGAGCACCGTGCACGGCGGCCCGCGTTAGCGTCGCGTCCTCGTCAGGATTCGACGACCTCGGCGTCGACGACGTGGCCGTCTTCCAGCGCGGGTGGGTATTGGACGGCGAACAGCGTCTTGTCGAGGCGCTCGGCCAGGGCGGTCAGGTCGACAGGGGGTTCGTCGTGCGCGGCCGGTCCGCCCAGGCCGGTGATCTCCACGGCCAGCGTGGCGTCCCTGCCGTAGTGCTCGCGGTGCTGTCGCTCCAGGTACCAGGCATCGGCGCGCCAGTCCGGCGGTGTCCGGTCTTCGACGGTCTCTTCGACGATTTCGCCGGTTACCGAGTCCCGGAATCGGCGGGTGGTGACCTTGGTGACCACGCCGCCGTCGGCGACGCGCCGGATGTTGAGCATGGCTCGGGTCGCGGCCATGGCGCGGGCGGTGCGGACCCTCTCATACAGGGTTGCGTACTCCTCCTCGCTCGGTCGCGGGTCCTGCCCCTGCTCGCGGGCCTCTGTCTCGTCCCTGCCGCGCGCCATCCAGGCCAGGAAGGTGGAGCGGGCGATACCTGCTGACTCCGCGGCCAGTTCCACCGCTACGCCGGCCCGTGAGGCTGCGACCAGGCGCGCCTCGACCTCTTCGGAGAGCAGGCGTGGGCGTCCGGCGGATGGCCGGGGCCGGCGGGTCTTGCGGCGAGTGGACATGGGCGGACCTCGGCGGGTTCAGCGGGCGTTGGTGAACATGTGGCCGCATGCCGGGCAGGTGGAGTGCGGGGAGCGGCCGTCGTCGTCTGGACTGAGGCCGTCACCGGGGCCGTCGTCGGGCAGGTGCAGGGTCGCAGGTTCGTCCTCGCGGCCGCCGCCGGGCAGGGTCTCGGGGTCGACCTGCCGCAGGAGCTGGTCGATCTCGTCGTGGGGGATGGCGAGCGAGTCGAACAGGGCGGCGTCGCTGGTGGCCAGGTCCTCGAGGACAGCGGCGAACTCGCGGGGGTCCCAGCCGCCTTCGCCGGGAAGGCGGTTCAGTTTGATGGCCAAGGCCTCGGCCTCGGCGTCGGTGCGCGAGGACCAGCCCCGAAGGAGTGGCACGAGCCACCCGCTGTCTTCGTCCAGGGCCATGCCGGCGGGCAGAGGCTCCCCTCGCACGTGCATCTCTATGAGGGCTTCTCGGCGGCCGTGTCCGTGCAGGGTGACCTGGGTGCGTTCGTCGACGACCGGGATCTCCACCAGGCCGTGCATCTGGATCGAGTCGATGATCAGCTCGAGCTGGTGGCGCTTGGGGTTGCGGGGGGCCGGGTTGAGGTCGGTGAGCGGCACGTAGGTGACGTAGCGCGGGGCGGTGATGGTCTCGGTCACGGCTGGTGCGGTCCTCTCCCAAGTGCGGTGTTACCGGCGGCGGGGGAGGACTGCGAGCCCGCGGACTTCTACCGCGGCGCCCCGCCTCGCAAGCGGGACATGCCGTCATGGCCGGTCCTCCACCCGCTGCCGGACCGGCGTCGGCCCCTGTTTCCGGATGGGGCTGGCGCCGGGGTCCTGCCGGGCTTCCGGAGACGTCGCCGGGAGGGGCAGGGCCGGGCGTGAGGGTAGGGAGTTGGGCGCTTAGTGTCGCCCTACCCCCGCCAGTACGGTTGCTGTACTATTTTCCTTGGCTGGGAGAGCGACCCAGCTGCCTGGGCCTAGGTGTAACAAAAATCGGCGGTTGTCGTACTTACTAGCGACGGCCTCGAAACGCCCCGCCCGGGAAGACCCAAATCCCGGGCTGCGGTCCGGGGAAGAAGGGAACACCGACATGTCGAACGACATCGCCGACGAGCAGCAGGCGGAGCAGCCTGCCCCCATGCCCCTGGACCGGGTGGCGCTCGCGGCCGCGCTCGCACGCCTTTTCAGCGAGGAGATCGGGCCGGCCATCGACGAGCGGATGAGCGCACCGGTGGAGCGGCTGATCGAGGCGTACGAGAAGAGCGGCCAGCCGGGCGTGGTCGCCAGGATCGGTGACCGCGTCGCGGGCAAGTACACCGTGAACGTGACCCACCCCAAGTACACGGTCGAGGACGGCAAGGCCCTCGATGACTACGCCGCGACCCACGAAGGGCTCGAGGTCATCCTGCGCCGCAATCCGACCTGGGAGAAGGCACTGCTCAAGCACGTTGCGCAGACCGACAGCGGTGAAATCGTCGATACCCGCACGGGCGAGGTGGTCCCTGGCCTCAAGTACGTTCCCGGCGGACGCCCCAACGGACAGATCACCTTCACCTGGGCCGACGGTGGCGCCGGGCGAAAGGCACTGATGCAGGCATGGCAGCGGGGAGAGCTCAACGACCTCCTCGACGAATTGCCGATGCTCATGCCCGCCCCCACCGCGAGTAGCTGAGCCGACCGCCTGCCGGTCCGGCCGCTCAGCGGCCGGACCCCCGCGCCCCGAGGACCACCACACCATGAACAACCCGCACACCGCGGTCGTACAAGAACTTGCCACTGACATATCCGACCGGGCGTTCCGCCTGTACTGCGTCTTTGTCCTGCGCACCTCGGGGGAGTGGACGACCGTGCCCGCCCTGGCCGCTGCCTGTGGGCTCAAGCACCACCAGGTGCGCGCGCCTCTCACGGAGTTGCACAGGGCCGCCCTCATCGAACGGGACCGGGTCTACCAGAAGGCCGGCGCCGGCCGCATGACGTGGCGCACATATTTCCGACTGCCCGAGGACACCAGCGCGGCCACCACCGCCCCCACCAGCAAGGCCGCAGCATGAGCCGCACCGCCGTCCGCGTCAACCGCCGCGCCCGTTACCTGCACATCGAGTCCGCGACCGTCCGCGACAGCCGGATCAGTTACCGCGCCCTCGGCCTGCTTAGCTACCTCCTCGACCAGAGCGACGAATGGCAGGTCCGTTCCGAACAGCTCTGCAAGGGAGAGGCGCGCGAAGGCCGCGACGCGGTACGCAAGGCGCTGCGGGAGCTGGCCGCCGCCGGGTACTACCGGCTGGAGCGGCGCCAATTCCGCGACGGCAAGCAGGCAATGGGTACGGCCGTCTCGGAGTTCCCTGTTGAGCAGTGGGCCGAAGACTTCAAGACGTTCGGCGAGAAGATGCAGATCCCCGTGGTCGAGCAGCAGGACGGCACCTTCCTCGTCCGTTACCCCGACGGCTCCTTCGGGTCCGACGGATTCGAGGCGGACCCGGCCGATCAGGCCCCTGCGGACGGACCCGCCGAGGCCGACGACCCCGGAGCCGAGGACACAGTCGACGCGCCCGAGCCGAAGCCCCGGCCGGCAGCTGCGACCCCATCGCGGACGCGGGCGTCCACGCCCAAGGTGACAGTCACCGAGAGGAAGGCGGCTGCTGAGGAGAAGGCCGAGGAGGAGAAGGCCTTCAACGCCGCCGCAGAGGAGGTCGCGGCCTGGTGGTGGGCGCACGCCGAACAACACCTCGGCGCCTACGTCGGAAAGAAGGGCGGATACCTGGCGATGCGCAAGCAGGTCCGCGCTGCCTTGGTCAAGAACTACAGCCCAAAGCAGTGCGCCCTCGCGCTGCAGCACGCCCGTAAGCACTGGCCCAGCGCCCAGCAGTGGCAGTACTCCCTGGGCGTTGTCACCAACCACATCCAGCCCGCGCAGCGGGACGGCCGGATCGCCTACAGCGACGTCGCCACCTGGGGCCCCGCGGTGACCGAGCCCACCGAGACGACCACGACGGACACCCCCGACGACGATGACGCCACGTTCGGCGTCCTCACCGACTGACGAGGAGCGTGACCCTGATGTCGGTCGCCATGGACACCTACCCCATCACACCGGGGAGCGAGCCGAGACCTCTCTTCCAGGTGACGGACGCGGTCATTGAAGTGCTGCGCCGAGGCGGAGCTGACCTCAGCCAACTCGGCGTACCCGCCCAGCCGGAACCCGAAGACGGCCTGTGGGAGAAGGTCTCCGTCCCCCAGGCCAGAGCCCTCAAGAACATTTGGACGAACAGCATGAAGGAAGCCGCTCACGACGACTATCTGCGGTGGCGTCTTGACGACCTGGACCCCCTGCAGAAGCCGAATACGCTCCGGAACTGGCTCGACTCCCTCGTGCAGGCCAAGGAGCGCAAAGGCCGCCCCGAGACGCTGAACCTGATCGTGCCGGGCAATGTCGGCACCGGGAAGACCACCGCGCTGGCCGCCCTTGGTAACGAGGCCAGCGAGCGGGGGCTGGTGACACGGTTCGTGAAGCACGCGACGTACCTGGCGTGGCGTCGCCCGGATGGCAGCCCGGACGACCTGCGCGCCTACCAGGTCCGCAAGCGCCACGTCGAGGCGGACCTGCTCATCCTTGACGAGTTGTGCGGGGAGATGGACGGCATCGCCACCGAGTTCGCGCGCAGGGAGACCATCGACCTGGTGGACTCCCGGCTCGCGGCCGGCCGCGCCACCGCCTTCTCCACCAACCTGAAAAGTCGCGGCGCACCAGGGAAGCCCCCTGGCATCGCCGACATTCTCGGCGACCGGTTCCTGTCACGGATCGAGGCCCGCGCCCACCTGGTGACGATCCAGGGCCCCGACCGGAGGAAGCCGCACAAGCCCCTCGACTGGTGACGGACCGCCATTTTTCCCCGGTCGGCCCTGATCTGAGGGGGCGTGCGGAACACTTGGGGCGCACGAAGTGGAGGACGTATATCGTTTGGTCAACCCGGCGGCCATGAGCATAAGCCGCCCGGGAAACCCGAACGAGAGGACGTGCCTTGCCGAAGCTGTTGCCCAACCTCAGCACGGCGGCCGCACCACAGCGGCCCGAAGTGCCGCCACTGACGTGGCCGGACAAGATCCTGATCAGCTTCGCGATCCTGTTCGGGGCCGGAGTCGGCGCACTGGGACTCGCGACCTCATTCGGCGCTCTCTCCCGGGCTGCGCAGGCGTGGGGCTTCGGCTATCCGTGGATGCTGCCGGCCGGGGTGGACCTCGCGGTCCCTGCCTTCTCGGCTGCGTACCTCGTTCTCATCCGCCTGAACATGCCGCTCGCCTGGGTGCGGTTCGTTCCCTGGGCTCTGACCGCGGTGACGTGCTGGCTGAATGTCGAGGCGGGGGACTCGCTGTCGTCGAAGCTGGCGCACGGGACGATGCCAATGCTGTGGGTCGGCTTCGCCGAGATCGTCGCTCACGTCTACAAGTCGTGGATCGGCGCGGCGACCGGCCGACGGATGGAGTCGATCCGATTCCTGCGCTGGTTCCTGGCGCCCGTGTCCACGTTCATCATCTGGCGCCGCATGACGCTGTGGGAGATCACGTCCTACGCCGTAGCGCTCGAACGTGAACGGGACCGCCAGCTGGTGCGGGCCGAACTCCGCGAGAAGTACGGGAGGGGATGGCGCAGGAAGACCCCGGCCCGTGAGCGCGTACTGCTCAAGATGGGCGGACTCATCGCTGTGATCGACGAACCGCACGCCCCGTCGGCTGAGGTACCCGCCCAGCTCCCGGCCCCTGCGGTGGAGCAGCTCGTGGCCGAGACCGACCGACTCGCCGACCCGGCAGCGATCCCGGCGGTCTTGCCCGCTCCCCGGGCACAGGTCACCGCATCGATCGTGCCCGCCCAGTTTCAGCCCGGGCAGGCCATCGACGTTCCTGCACCCGATGTCGCCGAACCTGCAACGCCCCCGCCGGCAGCGACGAGTGACGAGACACCCGTCGCGGTCATGAGCGAGGAGGAGCTGTACGCCGTTGTGTGCGCCGCCATCGAGGCGGGCGAGGTGGATCGATTCACCAAGCAGAACGGTGACCTGACCGGGTCCAACATGGGGCGCGCCCTCGGGCAGACCGCGGGCAACGGCCGTAAGGTACGCCACCGGCTGCTCAAGCGGTACGCGGCGGCCACTGGCAAGGAACTCGGCGACGAGTTCACCGTCGAGGACCTGATGACCGCAGCCAACAGCTGAGGCATCCTGCCCACACCCGCACGTCTCGCGGCGGGGGGGCCCCCCCCCCGGGGGGCCCCCCCCCGGCCCCCGCCGCCCCCCCCCCCCCCCCCCGCCCGGGCCCCCCCCCCCCCCCCCCCCCCCCCCCCCCCCCCCGCGCCCCCCCCCCCCCCCCCCCCCCCCCCCCCCGCCGCCCCCGCCCCCCCCGGGGTCCGGGGGCCGGCCCCCGGCAGCGGCGCCGCAGG
>NZ_JBICZH010000020.1:0-129258 GCF_043201995.1 Streptomyces sp. NPDC048258 | reverse complement strand
CTCCACCCTTGACCGACCGGCCCGACCCGGAAAGCTCGAGGACAGACGGGAAGCCCCCAAAAGAACGGTCACCAGTGTTCATATCCAGGGGCAGGATCATCAGGGACGCAGGGGCCAGTTCCCCCGAGGACCAGCCGAGCCCCATCACCGAGCCCGGCCAGCGGTGGGGGCGCGGGCACCAGCCCAACCCACACCAGACAGCGACCAGAAGCCCCTCGGGATCGGGGGCGCGCCAGATCGCTACGCGCTCCTCACGTCTCAGCGTCGGACGCCCGTCTGGGGCCGATAGCCAAATCGATGGCGGGTACGGGTACGGGTACGTACCCTGGTGGTATGGGAAGGAGCGCCACCATGCCTGATGCCAACGTGCGGATCCCCGAAGAGGCCAGAGACAGACTGGCTGCCATAGCCGCTGCCGAAGGGTTGTCCCTTCGCGCCTATCTGGCCCGCCTGGCAGAGACCCTCCTGACGCCGGCCGAGCGCGCCGAGAGGGCGGAAAGGGCGTTGGCGGCGCTGAAGGAATGGAACGGTTACGCCCCGACTGCGGCCGAGCAGCAGGATCTCGACGGTGAACTCGACCGGCGCCTTGCGCAGGCGATGCCGCAGTGACCGATGCGATGCACATCGTCCTGGACGAGACGGCAATGGCGGCAGCCGGGCAAGGCAACATCCTGGCCTCGCGCCTCATCCATCGGGCCCACGCCGAGGCTGGATGGTTTCTGTATGCGCCCACGTGCGCACTCGTGGAAGCCGACCGGGCGCGCCCCGGGACCGCCGAGCACCTGGCTGCCCTTCCGGGCATCACCGTCGTCGACTTGGACTTACCCGCCGCTCTCGTGGTGGCGAAGCACGAGAGCGAGAGCTGGGCACAGGCGCACAGCCTGTATGCGGCGCAGCCGACGCCCGACCGGCCCGAAGGGGCGGTGATCGCCACCACCGCCCCGAAGCGCTGGGCGGGACAACCGGTCCGCGTCCTTGATCTCACCCCTTAGCGCGCCTGAAGACGCGCGCAGGCAGGGAACGCGCAAGCCGTGGGCGGCGTATGACCGGCCACATGCCGGGGTGGTCGCCGCCGGCTCACGTCAGCTGCGTAGCGATCCGTGGCGGCCTATTCCCAGCCCCAGACGGCCCGGAGACGCCAAGAAATGAGGAGCGCGTAGCGATCTGACGCGCCCCCGGACCCGATGGGCTTCTGGTCGCTGTCTGGTGTGGGTTGGGCTGGTGCCCGCGCCCCCGACCCTGGCCGGGCTGGGTGGTGGGGCTTGGCTGATCCTCGGGGAAGCGGGCACCCGCATCCCTGATGTGGCCGCATGGCCTCTCGAACACCCGTGACCGTTCTTTTGGGGGCTTCCCGTCTGTCCTCGAGCTTTCCGGGTCGGGCCGGTCGGTCAAGGGTGGCCGAAGGCCATCGCGAAGCGACGCGACGAAGGAGCGCCCTTGAGGGACCGGCCCGACCCGGAAGACGATGGGACGGACGGGAAACCCCCAGCCCCACTCTGATCCCGAGTGAGCGGGCTCCCGACCATCCGAAGCCACCGACCAGCGTCCCTGACGCCGAGTGAGCGGCTGCCGACGACCCGAAGCCCCTGACCGCGTCCCTGACGCCGACCGCCTGAACTCCCGCCCCCCCGAAGCCCCCACCCAGCCCCCGCCCCGCCCCCTCAGAGGTATTCCCGCGCGAACTCCACCGCCCACTCCACCGCGGCCACGGGGACGCCGCCCGCCTGTGGGTCGACGGTGAGGCGGGCGGTTTCCCAGCCCTGGTCGTGTTCGCGGTGGATCACGAAGTGTGCTTCCTCGGCGTCCCCTCGCTGGGCCACCAGGAACTCGATCGCCCGGTCGTCGCCGTCCGTACCGACCGTGGTGATCGCCATGTCACCGACTACGAACTCCATGCCTCGCACCTCTCACTGGCTGTTCAGGACCAGCAGCAGGAACGCCATGAAGATCGCCCCCGCGATCATGAGGCCCCCCGCCACGGCCGTGATCACCGCGCCGGCCCGTTCCACGCCCAGGCGGTAGTCCGCCGGCTTCCACTCACCCTGATCCATGCCCCCAGCCTCTCCCCGCCCGCCACCCTGCGCATGAGCCCGCGTACTCAGCCCCCGTACTCAGCCCGCGGACTCGGCCCCGTACTCAGCCCGCGCACTCGGGCCCCGTACTCAGCCCGCGCACTCGGGCCCCGTCCTCGGCCCGCGCACTCAGCGCAGCTGGAGCAGGCTCCATACCCCGGCGTGGTCGGACGGCCAGAGGCCGGACGGGGTGCGGTCGGCCTGCGCCTCACCCACCCGGTCGCTCGCCCGTGCGGCGATTTTGCCGCGGAAGAGCACGTAGTCGATGCGCTGGGTGAGGTGGGAGGTGGTGTTGAGCAGGTCGGCGTCCTGGCAGCAGGTGAAGCCGGGGTTGCGGGGGCGGGTGGCGGTCCAGGCGTCGGTGAAGCCGGCGGTCAGGAATGCGTTGTGGGGCGGGGTGCCGGGGGCCGAGTTGAGGTCGCCGAGCAACACGGCCGGGAGTGCGGTGTTCAGCGGGCCGGCGAGCAGTTCGCCGGCCTGCTGAAGCCGGACGGCGGGAGAGGCGGGCTCCAAATGGGTGGTGACCACCCGGGCGGTACGGCCGCGCACGGTGGCGTCGGCGCCGACCCAGCCGCGCTCGATCCGGATACGGGCAGCACAGCCCGGCGACGCCGGGGCGCAGATTTCCACGTGGCTCTGGAACACGGCCGCCTGCGGGTTGGCCACGGAGAAGTTGCGTGCGGGCAGGTCGGTGCGGGCCAGGAGTACGTCGCGGTCGGTGAGCCGGATGTCCTGCAGGCCGCCGCCGGGCAGGGAGCGCGGAGCCTCGAAGTCGCTGCCGACGGTGACGGTGGCCACGGCCTCGTAGTGCTTGCCCCGGGCGGCGAGCTTGTCGAGAAGGATCTGCAGGAAGTCGTACTCGACGTGGGTGGCGCTGCCCGGTCCGGCGGGGGTCTGGCTGCGCCACAGCACGGCTTCCTGAAGGCCCACGAGATGGGGGTCGCCTTCGGCGATCTCGTCGGCCAGCGCGTCGGCGCGCTCGGGGAAGTCCGTCGCCTGGACGTTCGCGTACACCGTGGTCACGGCGGCGACGAGCGCCGATGGGCTGGTGGCGGCGAGGACGGGTGCGAGGTCGGCACCCAGGTAGAGGTTGCGGGTCAGGACCCGCAGAGGGGCCGCGGCCGGGGACGGGGCCTCAGCGGCCGAGGCCGCCGTGAGGGACCCGGGTGCGAGGAGCAGCAACGCGCACAGGGCCGGTGTGAACCATCGGCGAATCATGCAAGCGGACCTTTCGGCGAAGAGCGGATGGAACCTGACATCTGCGCCGAAATCTAAGATGCCGGGTGGGGCGTGTCGATCCAGCCGTAGGCCGGGCGGCCGAGCCTCCGATCCGTGCGTGCATCGCGCGACCGTGCGGCCGGCCCTACATCCGAACGCAGGACCCCCAGGGGTGACGAGCGCAACACCCTCGCTCGCCCGCCGGCCACCGACTCCCCCATTCCGCAGGCCGGAATGGCGGCGCGGCCCCCGTTTCCAAGGGTGGAGCGCATGGCCACCCACCCATCGCGCCAAACCGGACATATCCCTCCTTCACCTTCGGTTGAAATGCCGCAGCGGGCTCGCGGGGAGCGCCGTAAGCTCCCGTTATGCAGGTGATCCAGTCAACGAAACTCGCCAATGTCTGCTACGAGATCCGCGGACCCGTCCTCGAAGAGGCGATGCGGCTCGAAGCGGCAGGTCATCGCATCCTCAAGCTCAACACCGGCAACCCCGCGGCCTTCGGCTTCGAGTGCCCGCCGGAGATCCTTGAGGACATGCTCCGCAACCTGGGCACCGCCCACGGCTACGGGGACGCGAAGGGACTGCTCTCCGCGCGCCGCGCGGTCATGCAGCACTACCAGACCAAGGGCATCGAGCTGGACGTCGAGGACATCTACCTCGGCAACGGCGTCTCCGAGCTGATCCAGATGTCCATGCAGGCGCTGCTGGACGACGGCGACGAGGTGCTGGTCCCGGCGCCGGACTACCCGCTGTGGACGGCCTCCGTCTCGCTCGCCGGCGGTACCGCCGTGCACTACCGCTGCGACGAGCAGTCCGACTGGATGCCGGACCTCGCCGACATCGAGCGCAAGATCACCGACCGCACCCGCGCGATCGTGATCATCAACCCGAACAACCCGACCGGCGCCGTCTACGACGACGAGATGCTGCGCGGCCTCACGGACATCGCCCGCCGCCACGGCCTGGTCGTCTGCTCGGACGAGATCTACGACCGGATCCTGTACGACGGCGTGACCCACACCAACACCGCCGCCATCGCGCCCGACCTGCTGACGCTGACCTTCAACGGGCTCTCGAAGAACTACCGCGTCGCCGGCTACCGGGCCGGCTGGATGGCGGTCTGCGGCCCGAAGAAGCACGCCGCCTCGTACATCGAGGGCCTCACGATCCTCGCGAACATGCGCCTGTGCGCGAACATGCCCTCGCAGCACGCCGTGGCCACCGCGCTCGGCGGCCGGCAGTCGATCGAGGACCTGGTCCTGCCGGGCGGGCGGATCCTGGAGCAGCGCAACGTCGCGTACGACCTGCTCACCCAGATCCCCGGCGTCACCTGCGTGAAGCCGAAGGGCGCGCTGTACGCCTTCCCCAAGCTCGACCCGGCCGTCTACAAGATCAAGGACGACCGGCAGATGGTCCTGGACCTGCTGCGGGCCGAGAAGATCATGGTCGTGCACGGTACGGGCTTCAACTGGCCCGAGCCCGACCACTTCCGGATCGTGACCCTGCCGAACGCCGTGGACCTGGCCGACGCCGTGACGCGGATCGGGAACTTCCTCGACGGATACAGCCAGCCCTAGCGCCACGCGAGTCAGACAACAGGATTGAGCTCAACTTTAGAACGGATCCAATGTAGGATGGTCTCCTGACCACGCAGGAGGCCACCTCATGTACGAGCCGATCCGCGCCAAGTCGGTCGTCCACCGCGTGGGCGGCAACCCGACGGCCGACTATCCGCACAGGAGCCGCGGCGAAGCGCTGGACATCCAGCTCGCCGGGCACCTCGCCGCCCTGCTCGCCGTCACCGACGAGCTCGGGCTCGCCGAGGACGCCGCCGGGATCGCCGCACAGGTCGCGCGACTGCGGGGGGCCCAGCCCGCCCGCGCGCCGCGGCAGGACCCGGCCGGTGACGTCGCGGCCTTGCACCAGCGCGCGCACGACCTCGCCGCCCGCGCGCTCCTCGTCGCCGCGTCCCGCGCCGACACCACCGCCGCGATCCTCGCCGCCGAGCGCATGGACGCCCATGCCGCCGCCCTCCGGTCCCTGGACCTGGCCGGCGCCCACTGACGGCCCCGGTCCGGGGCCGCGGAGGCTCCGGACCGGGCGCCATACCCCCGCGGGGGGCCCGGCGAACGACGCCCGGCCCCGGCGGGGTTCTCCGGCTGCGCCCCGACCCGCGCGGTCCAGGCGCGCCGCCGCTGCTGGGGCTCCGCCCCAGACCCTCCCCCAGACTCCGTCCGGGGGGACCCCCACGCCTCAAACGCCGGCGGGGCTGAAATTGCCGCTGCGCGTCAGGGCTCCAGCCGGTCCGTCTCGACCGCGTCGGCGACCCCGCACCAGGGGACCGTCGCCGCCGGCCAGACCGGGCCGACCGCTTCGGCGCGTTCCGGCGTTCCGGGGGCCACGCCCGGGATCTTCACCAGGGCCTGCGCGACCCGCGCGCCCGGCTCGGGGTGTTCCCGGTCGCGGAACTCCACCGTGACGACGTACGAGCCCTGGCCCGTCGCCTCCACCGTCGCCACCACGCGCCGGCTCGCCGGATCGATTCGGCACCCGGTCACCTGGGCCCGTACGTCCTCCACCACCTCGCGGGGCGGCTCGCCGCTGGCCCACACGTACAGCCCCAGCGGGGCGAACACCAGCAGCCCGGCCAGTGTCACCAGGCCGACCAGCCAGCCCTGCCACTTCAACGCGCTCACGCCCATGCCCAGATCCTCCCGGGCGGCCGCCCCTCCCACCAGCACCGGCGGGCTCACACAGCATTTCGAAGTGGGACCGCCTGGCCACCTGACGTTCACTCAACTCATCGCGGAATGTGGGTTTCCGCGAGCACGCTGCACCCGTGAGACGCATCCTAGGAATCGTCCTGGGTGTGCTCCTCCTCGGAGGCGTGCTCTTCATCGCCTTCTTCCAGGGGCACGACCCAGAACCCACGGCAACGAAGACCGTGCGTGGCGTCATCGGCTCGGAGAAGTCCGAATTCTTCCACGACCCCGACGTCGTCAAGGCCCTTGCCGCCAAGGGCTACACCGTGAAGACGGAGACCTCGGGCTCCTGGGCGATGGACCAGCTCGCCCTCAAGGAGCTCGACTTCGCCTTCCCCAGCAGCAGTGAACCCGCCAAGGAGGTGGAGGCCGCGGCCGGGGTCAAGGGCGCGCAGGAGACCAAGCCCTTCTACTCCCCGCTCGTCGTGATCGCCCGCTCCAACGCCGCCAAGGTCCTCGCCGACAACGGCCTCGCGAAGACGACCGGCAAGAACACCGGGACCCTCCTCATGGGCCCCTTCCTCAAGGCCGCCGCCGAGGACCGCACCTGGCAGCAGCTGCCCGGCTCCTCCGCCCACGCCGAGCTGACCGGCACCGTGTTCATCAAGACCACCGACCCGGCCACCTCCAACTCCGGCGCCCTCTTCCTCGCCGCCACCTCCAACGTGGCGAACGGCAACAACGTGGTCTCCGACGACGCCGGGATCGCCCGCACCGCGCCTCTGATGCGCAAGCTGATCTCCGTCCAGGGAGCCCTGGAGCCGAGCACCGACGACCCGTTCCGGGCGTTCATCAGCGGCAGCGGCGAACCGCTCATCCTGGTCTACGAGTCCCAGGTGGCGTCCCTGCTGCTCCAGAAGCAGGATCCGGGAGACATGGTGGTCCTCTACCCCGACACCACCGTCAACACGGCGCACACCTTCGTCCCGCTCGGCGACAAGGCCAAGGATCTCGGCACCCTCCTCGCGACCGACCCGAAGCTGCGCGAGCTGGCCCTGCGCCACGGGTTCCGCCCGCAGGACGGCGTGCCCGAGTTCACCGCCGCCACCGCCCCGCACGCCGCGTACCTCAACCCGGGGCTGACCGGCATCCGCCAGGTCGGCACACCCACCGTCAAGAACCTGATGGCGCTGGCCGCCCGCGCCAAGGGCCAGGGGGACACACCGTGATACTGACACCTCCAGAGGACGCCCCGCTCGTCCTCAGCCCTCCCGAGCCCGTCGCGCCCGTCCGCAAGGAGCAGGCGGCCGGCCTCGTACCGCTCCAGGACGGCGTCCGCGACGAGATGGCCCGCCGGGCCGGGGAGTACGTCGGCACGCTCGCCGGGATCGACGCCCGATCCCCCGAGTTCGCGCAGCGCATCGGCGAGATCGCCGGGCTCGGCTCGGCCGACATCCGCTCCGCCGCCCAGCAGTCCAACCGGATGCTGGAGCGGGCCGTGCGCTCGCTCGGCTCCGACGGGGGCGGCGACGCCCAGGCCCGGGTGGCCGGCTCGCTCGTCGAACTGCGGCGCACCGTCGAGGACCTCGACCCGCGGGACACGCCCGCCAAGGGGGTCGGCAAGCTGCTCGCGAAGCTGCCGGGCGGCAACAGGTTCCGCGACCACGTGGCCAAGTACGCCTCCTCGCAGACCACCCTCAACAAGATCGTGGCCGCCCTGCGCGGCGGCCAGGACGAACTGCGCCGCGACAACGCGGCCCTGCACACCGAGCGCTCGCGCCTGTGGGAGACCATGGGCAAGCTCCAGGAGTACGCGGTCCTCACCGAGGCCCTCGACACCGCCGTCGAGCAGCGGATCGCCGAGGCGGAGCTCACCGACCCGCAGCAGGCCGACGCGATGCGCGCGGACGTCCTCTTCCCGGTCCGGCAGAAGCACCAGGACCTGCTGACCCAGCTGGCGGTGTGCGCGCAGGGCTATCTGGCGATGGACGTGGTCCGGCGCAACAACGAGGAGCTGATCAAGGGCGTCGACCGGGCCGCGACCACCACGGTGTCCGCGCTGCGGATCGCCGTGATGCTGGCCTCGGCCCTCGACAACCAGCGCAAGGTGATCGAGCAGGTCAACGCGTTGCGCGGCACTACAGAGGAGCTGATCCGGGGGAACGCGGAGATGCTGTCCACGCAGAGCGGCGAGATCCAGCGGATCGCGGCCGATCCGGCGGTGGGGGCGGAGACCCTGCGGACCGCTTTCGGGCAGATCTACAAGACGCTCGACGCGATCGACACGTACAAGGTGCAGGCCACGGAGAACATGGCGGCGACCGTGGAGTCCCTGACCGGGGAGCTTCAGACGGCCTCGGCGTACTTGGCGCGGACGCGCACCGCCGGTGCGCTTGAGGGCGGTGCGCTGTGAGCGGCCGCGAGCGAGGCCGGTGGCGGGTGGGGCCGCTGCGCGGAGCCTCTCCCCGCCCCGCCCCTTCCCGAAACTGGGGCTCCGACCCAGACCCCGCGCCTCAAGCGCCGGCGAGGCTGAACGGTGCTCGGCGAGGCTGGACGGTGGCCGCCGTGATCGCCGTGCTCGCGGCCGCGACGGGCTGTACCTCCGACAAGCCCTCCGACCCGAAGCCCACCGCCTACAAGGAGGGCACCCTGCGGGTGTTGGCCTCCAGTGAGCTTGCCGATATGCAGCCGGTGCTGGAGCAGGCGAAGAAGGCGACCGGGGTCACCGTGGACCTCACCTGGTCCGGGACCCTCGATGCCGCCGAGCAGGTCGCCTCCGGGAAGGCCGACGGCAAGTACGACGCGATCTGGCTGTCGTCCAACGACTATCTGCGGCTGCGCCCGGAGGCGGCCGGGAAGCTCGCCAACGAGACCCCGGTGATGTCCTCGCCCGTCGCTCTCGGTGTGAAGCCGGAGTCGCTGGCCCGGCTCGGCTGGAAGCCCGAGGAGGTCACCTGGTCGGCGGTGCACGAGGCCGTCGCGGGCGGCCGGCTGACGTACGGGATGACCGACCCGGTGCGCTCCAACTCCGGTTTCTCCGCGCTGGTCTCGGTGGCCTCGGGCCTGTCGGGCGCGCAGGCGGCGCTGACGGACGCGGACGTGAAGGCGGCCGCGCCCCGGCTGAAGGAGTTCTTCGCCGGGCAGAAGCTGACCTCGGGTTCCTCCGGCTGGCTCGCCACCGCCTACGCCCAGCGTTCGGACGTGGACGCGCTGGTGAACTACGCGTCGGTGCTGCTCTCGATGAACCGGGACGCGAAGGCCCCGTTGACGGTGATCCGGCCGCGCGACGGCGTGGTCACCGCGCACTACCCGCTGACCCTGCTGACCTCGGCCCCGGCCGGGGCCCGCGAGTCGGGCCGGGCGCTGACGGAGTACCTGCGCGGCGCGGCGGCGCAGCAGGCGATCACCGCGAAGACCTTCCGCCGGCCGGTCGCGGCCGGGGTGGTGCCGGCTCCCGGGCTGGGCGCGGAGAAGCGGCGGGAGCTGCCCTTCCCCGGCTCGCTCGCGGTGGCCGACGGGCTGCTGGCCTCGTACGAGAACGAGCTGCGCCGGCCCTCGCGGACGGTGTACGTGCTGGACACCTCGGGTTCGATGTCCGAGGAGGACCGCATCGGGCGGCTGAAGGCGGCGCTCACGGACCTTACGGGCAGCGGGAGTTCGGGGACCGGGGAGCGGTTCCGGGACCGCGAGGAGGTGACACTCCTGCCGTTCGGGTCCAAGGTGAAGACGGTACGGACGCACGTGGTCGAGCCCGGCAATCCGGGGCCGGCCCTGGACGCGATCCGGGGCGACGTGAAGTCGTTGCAGCCGGAGGGGGGTACGGCGATCTACAGCAGCCTGGAGGCGGCGTACGAGCAGCTCGGCAAGGGCGGCGCGGACGCGTTCACCTCGATCGTGCTCATGACGGACGGCGAGAACACCGAGGGCGCCGGGGCCAAGCACTTCGACTCCTTCTACGCCGCGCTGCCGGAGGGGCAGAAGCACACCCCGGTCTTCGCGGTGCTGTTCGGAGACTCGGACCGCAAGGAGCTCACCCACATCACCGAACTGACCGGCGGGCGGCTCTTCGACGCCACTGACGGGAACGGTTCGCTGAACGGGGCCTTCGAGGAGATCCGTGGCTACCAGTAGAGCCGCCAAGGTGCTCGGTACGGGTTTCCTCTCCTACCTGGAGTCGAAGAAGAACCTGGCCGGGTCCGCCTGCGGCGTGGCCGGTCTGGGCCTGGCCTTCGCCGGGGTGGGCGGCTCGTTCTGGCCTGTGGTGGTCGCCGGGCTGTACGGCGCGGGAGCGCTGATCGCCCCGCCGGAGCGGGTGGATCCGCCGCACTACCCGGACGTCGCCGAGCAGCTGGGCGTCGTACGGGAGGACTTCGGGCGGCTGCGCGAGTACCTGGCCGAGGTGGACCTGCCGCCGGCGGCGGGCGGCAAGCTGGCCGAGCTGCTGGAGCTGTACGCGGCGCTGCTCGATCCGGGATGGGTGGCCGACGCGCTGGCCGCCGAGCCGGAGTGGGTGCACGCGCTGTCGCGGGCGCTCCGGCTGGACGTCCCGGAGTGCGTGGACACGTACAACCGGACGCGCTGGTGGACCCGGTTCGCTCCGGGCGGCGAGTCGCCGGAGCGCCACCTGGAGCGGCAGCTGGTGGTCCTGTACGACGAGGCGGAACGCGTGACGGCCGGCCTCCACGAGGTGGAGGCCGGCCGCCAGCAGACGCACACGACCTATCTGGAGGAGCGGGGCCGGTCCTGAGCCGCGGCCCGGATCAGCAGTACGGCCGGTACCAGCAGCAGGATCATCGGCGTCGGCTCCAGGATCGCCGCCCCTACGACCCCCCAGGCGGCGAGGGCCCAGCCGATGACCGGCGGCACCGTGACCTCACGCCGTGCCAGGTCCAGGACGAGTACGCCGAGCAGGATCAGCGGGACGGCGAAACTGCCGATCGTGACCCAGAAGGCGCCGGCCGCCCCGGCGGGGTGGATGAACTCCTCGCGGGGCTGGTTCCACAGCGTGCCGGTGAACCAGTCTCCGAGGTATTGCGTGTTCTGCGCTCCCATCACCACCAGGTGCAGCGTTCCCAGTGACAGCAGAATCCGTCCAGCCCAGCGCACAGCCATGCCCAGCCCCCTTACGAAACCGACAGTTCCGAAACCGTCAGTACCGTAACATGCCCGCATGGCGCGACCCCGAGACACCCGCGTGGACGAGGCGATCCTGACCGCCACGCGCGAACTGCTGGCGGAGGCCGGGTACGCCGGGCTCACCATGGACGCGGTGGCCGAACGCGCCCGGATCGGCAAGGCCGCGATCTACCGGCGGCACGCCACGAAACAGGAGATGGTCTTCTCGGCGGCCGTGCACGGCGCCGACCTGCCCGATCCGCCGGACACCGGAAGCCTGCGCGGGGACTTGGTCGCGCTGGTCCGGGAGATCGTGGACCACTTGACCAACCCGGCCGCCGCCGCCGCGATCCCGGGGCTGATGGGCGACCTCAGCAGTTCGCCGGAGCTGGCCGCGCGCTTCCAGGACATCCTCGTCACGCGCCAGCAGCTGGGCATCGAGCACCTCCTCGACCGGGCGGTCGCGCGCGGGGAGCTGCGTACGGCGCCGGACGTGAGCCTCGTCCACGCGCTGGTGTCCGGACCGGTCTTCGCCGTGATCTACGTGCAGAACCGCAGCCCCGAAGGGCTGCCCGAGCAGCTGGGCACGGTGATCCACGCGGCGCTGGCCGCCTCCTCGCAGAACGCGTAACGGCGGGCCTCCGCGAAAGCAGAGGCCCGCCGTCAGACGCACACGACCTGCCTGGAGGAGCGCGGACGCTCCTGACGGACGGGCGGTGTGCTGCGGTGGGCGCCGCTTGGTCGGGGGCTCCCACAACGGTGGGCGCCGCTTGGTCGGGGGCTCCCACGTTCGTTGGCCCCGGTCATCGGGGCGGGGCGGTCAGCCCAGGCGCTCGACGAGCGCGTGGTACTGGTCCCACAGTTCCTTCGGGGTGTGGTCGCCGTAGGTGTTCAGGTGCTCGGGGACCAGGGCGGCCTCCTCGCGCCAGACCTCCTTGTCGACCGTGAGGAGGAAGTCGAGGTCGGCGGCCGGGAGGTCCAGGCCGTCGAGGTCGAGCGAGTCCTTGGTCGGCAGGATGCCGATGGGGGTCTCGACGCCCTCGGCGGTGCCTTCGAGGCGCTCGACGATCCACTTCAGGACGCGGCTGTTCTCGCCGAAGCCGGGCCACACGAACTTGCCCGCGTCGTTCTTGCGGAACCAGTTCACGTAGTAGATCTTCGGGAGCTTCGCCTGGTCCTTGTCGGCCGCGACCTTGACCCAGTGGGCCATGTAGTCGCCCATGTTGTAGCCGCAGAACGGCAGCATGGCGAACGGGTCGCGGCGCAGCTCGCCGACCTTGCCCTCGGCGGCGGCGGTCTTCTCGGAGGCGATGTTCGAGCCGATGAAGACGCCGTGGTTCCAGTCGAAGGACTCGGTGACCAGCGGCACGGCGGAGGCGCGGCGGCCGCCGAAGAGGATCGCGGAGATCGGGACGCCCTTGGGGTCCTCCCACTCGGGGGCGATCGTCGGGCACTGGGAGGCCGGGACGGCGAAGCGGGCGTTGGGGTGGGCGGCCGGGGTCTCCGAGTCCGGAGTCCAGTCGTTGCCCTTCCAGTCGATGAGGTGCTTGGGCGACTCCTCGGTCATGCCCTCCCACCACACGTCGCCGTCGTCGGTGAGCGCGACGTTGGTGAAGACGGTGTTCGCGTACATCGTCTTCATGGCGTTGGCGTTGGTGTGCTCGCCGGTGCCGGGGGCGACGCCGAAGAAGCCGGCCTCGGGGTTGATCGCGTAGAGGCGGCCGTCCTCGCCGAAGCGCATCCAGGCGATGTCGTCGCCGATGGTCTCGACCGTCCAGCCGGGGATCGTGGGCTCCAGCATGGCCAGGTTCGTCTTGCCACAGGCGGACGGGAACGCGGCGGCGACGTACTTCGCCTCACCCTGCGGCGGGGTGAGCTTGAGGATCAGCATGTGCTCGGCGAGCCAGCCCTCGTCACGCGCCATGACGGAGGCGATGCGCAGCGCGTAGCACTTCTTGCCGAGCAGGGCGTTGCCGCCGTAGCCGGATCCGAAGGACCAGATCTCCCGGGTCTCGGGGAAGTGCGAGATGTACTTGGTGGTGTTGCACGGCCACGGCACGTCGGCCTCGCCCTCGGCGAGCGGAGCGCCGAGGGTGTGGACGGCCTTGACGAAGAAGCCGTCGGAGCCGAGCTCGTCCAGGACGGGCTTGCCCATGCGGGTCATGGTGCGCATGGCGACCGCGACGTAGGCGGAGTCGGTGATCTCGACGCCGATCGCGGAGAGCTCGGAGCCGAGGGGGCCCATGCAGAAGGGGACGACGTACATCGTCCGGCCCTTCATGGAGCCGCGGAAGATCCCCTTCTCACCCGAGAAGCTGTCTCCTTCTCCGGTAAAGATGGCCTTCATCTCGGCCGGGGCCTTCCAGTGGTTCGTCGGGCCCGCGTCCTCCTCCTTCTCGGAGCAGATGAAGGTCCGGTCCTCGACGCGCGCGACGTCGGAGGGGTCGGAGGCGGCGTAGTAGGAGTTCGGGCGCTTCGCCGGGTCGAGCTTCTTGAACGTGCCCTTGGAGACGAGCTCCTCGCACAGGGCCTCGTACTCGGCCTCGGAGCCGTCGCACCAGACGACGCGGTCCGGCTGGGTGAGGGCCGCGATCTCGTCCACCCAGGAGATCAGCTCCTGGTGAGTCGTCGGGATGGTGGGAGCCGCGTTGTCGCGCGCCACGATTGCTCCTTGTTGAGGGGTGTGTTTGGTGTAGGCCCCGTGGGGGCTGCGACCCGGACGCTTCGCGCTCCGCTCATCCGGTGTCGACCGCACTCATCTGATCATCCGGTGCGTGTGCGCATATGTCCAGAGGGCCTCTCACGTGAGCATCGCCACGTCCGTCAATCTTCCGTAAAGAGGACCAACGGAAACCTACGGACCCGTAGGTAGCATGTCGCTCATGACTTCTGACGCCGCCGCCGTACCGGAGCCGGAGGCCAAGCCGCTGATGCGCGGCTGGCTGCACCTCGGGATGTTCCCCGCCGTGGTGATCGCGGGCCTGGTGCTGATGGCCTTCACCGACTCGACCCGGGCGCGCGTGGCCTGCGGCGTCTACATCCTCACGGCCTGCCTGCTCTTCGGCGTCAGCGCGGTCTACCACCGCGGCACCTGGGGGCCGCGCGGCGAGGCCATCCTGCGGCGGCTCGACCACGCCAACATCTTCCTCATCATCGCGGGGACCTATACCCCGCTGACCGTCCTGCTGCTCCCGCCCTCCACCGGACGGACCCTGCTGTGGGCGGTGTGGCTCGCGGCCGCCGCCGGCATCGCCTTCCGCGTCTTCTGGGTCGGCGCGCCGCGCTGGCTGTACACCCCGTGCTACATAGCGATGGGCTGGGCCGCGGTCTTCTTCCTGCCCGACTTCATGCGCACCGGCGGCATCGCCGTCCTGGTCCTGGTGATCGTCGGCGGCCTGCTGTACAGCGTGGGAGGGGTCATCTACGGGATGAAGCGACCCAACCCCTCCCCACGCTTCTTCGGCTTCCACGAGGTCTTCCACTCACTGACCCTCGCGGCCTTCGTCGCGCACTACGTCGGCATCTCGCTCGCCGCTTACTCGCACTGACGGCGGCGGCGACGGCAGCGCGGTCAGCGGGGGAAGGCGGCCGGCCGCGGCTGGGCCCAGCCGCCTTCCCGCTCCCGGTCCCGGCGCCTGAGCACGTGGCCCCGCCGGCCGGCGAGCAGGGCGAGCGCCGACAGGCCGCCCGCCCCCATGAGCAGCGTGTCGAGCTCCCCGGCGGGATCGATCGTGGCCGCGTCCTCGACCGGTACGACGCCCTCGGGGTCCCGGATCACCTCGATGCCCTGGCCCACCCGGTAGCTGGAACCCGAGCCGTCGTAGCCCAGCTTCTCCTCCAGCACCACTCCGTCCTCACGGCGCAGGGTGTACCGGTGGTTGTTGCCGCCCGTCTCCTCCGCGCTGTCCGCGGTGATGACCACCCGCTCCCGGACTCCGCGCCGGTCCAGCGCGAGCTCCGGGACGTACTGCACCGAGCCCACGAGCACGAAGAGGGCCGGCAGGGCGGAGAGCCAGGCCAGCCACGGACGGTTGTTGAGGGCCGCCAGCAAGATCCCGAAGATCATGAGCAGGACGACCCCGCTCATGATCGGGACCCAGTCCATGCCCAACGCCGCGTACGCGATGCCCGTGTTGACCGCGGCGATCACCCAGGCCAGCAGCGCGACGGCCAGCGTGGCCCCCAGCAGCGTCCAGCCGTTCCTGGGCGTGAATATCTCGTCCTTGTCTGCCATGTGCGCAGGATAGGCGGGGGCCACAGGGCGGGGCCCGGCCGCGACACGCGGCCGGGCCCCGCTGTTGCGGCCTGCGTCAGCAGGCGTAGCCGTCGCCGTCCTTGTCGAGCCGCAGCGGGTCGCTGCCGTTGACCTTCATGCGCCGCGGGTACTGGTGGGCGGCCAGCCAGTCGCAGCGGGCCTTCGCCGTCTCCTTCACCTCCGCCGGGAAGCGGGTCGGTACGCACAGGCTGACCGTGCCGTAGTGACGGTCGCAGCCCGCCACGCTCGGGGCTACCTGGACCGAGTCCCGCTTGGCCGGGTTGCCCTTGGCGGGGCCCAGCTTGTCGGCGAAGGTGTGCACGTGCGCCGAGGGCTGCTCCTCGGTGGCCGCCAGCGCCGGGGCCCCGCCCAGGTGGACCCAGGTCGCGATCGACGGGACGCCGTTCGCGTCGACCGCGAAGAGCATGTACCAGCCCGGCGGCGCCAGGTTGGGGTTGCTGGTGACGTTGAGGTCGATGTTGTTCCCGTTCACCGTCATGGGCAGGTCCACGAACCGCTGGTTCGGGTCCGAGGAGTGGGTGACCGCCGCCGGACGGATCAGCTCCGCCTTGGCGACCGGCCGGTCGACGGTGATCCGCTGCGTGTCCCCGTACACCCACTGCGTGTCGATCACCGAGGTGATCTGCGGGCGCGGGCCCTTGAAGAGGTACGGCGGGGTGTAGATCGACACGTTGTGGTTGTACGTGCCGTTGCCCGGGTTGTCGCCGACCGACATGACCCGGCCGTCCGGCATCAGGAACGACGCCGAGTGGTACGTCCGCGGGATCGGGTCGGCGGCCAGCCCCGGCTGGTAGGTGTTGGTCACCGGGTCGAAGAACGAGGCCTCGAAGACGGGGTCGGCCCGGTCGTGCAGCCCGCCGCCGGTCTCCAGCACCTTGCCGTCCGGCAGCAGCACGGCCGACACGTACATCTTGCCCTCGGCCCCGGTCTGCGGCCGCTTGCCCGCGCCCGTGTCGACCAGGCCCTGCGGGAGGTCCGGGCCGGCCGTGTAGGCGGGGCTCGGCTTCTTCAGGTCGATGATGTCGGTGATCCGGTTCGCGGCCGGGTTCGTCTCGTTGTTGCCGCCGCCGATGGTCAGGACCCGCTGGTCCTGCGCCGGGGGCAGCAGCACGCTCGCCGACTCGTCGCGCTGGTCCTTGTTGCGCAGCCCGGGCACGTCGGTGATGGTGTTGGCGTTGTAGTCGTAGACCGAGGAGCCGGTGCCGGGCGTGTTGTTGCCGAAGGTGTGGCTGCCCGAGTAGAAGAGCCGCCCGTCCTGCATGAGGATCATCGACGGGTACAGGCCCCAGTACGACCAGGTCTGGTTGACCTCGTTCATCGGCAGCCACTTGTTCTGCGCCGCCGAGAACTTCTCCGCGGTCACGTTGCCCGTGGAGTCCTCCTTCAGGCCGCCGAAGGAGATCACGTCACCGTTGCCGAGGATCGTCGCCGACGGGTACCAGTGCCCGCCGTTCATGTCGTTCGTCTTCGTGTACGTCTCGGTCGCCGGGTCGAAGACGTACGAGTCCTTCAGCCCCTGGTAGCCGATCTTGCCGTCGGCGGACGGATAGCCCTTGTTGCCGCTCATCACCAGCACCCGGCCGTCGGCCAGCTGCACGTGGCCCGAGCAGAACATGTCCACCGGCGTCGGCACCGTCTTGAACGAACCGTTCGCCGGGTTGTAGACGGCCGAGGTGAAGGTACCCGCGTTGAACTGGGCGATGTCGTTGCCCGAGCCCGCGATCAGCAGCACCTTGCCGTTCTTCAGCACGACGGCGTGCATCGAGCGCACCGGGTTCTTGGCCGGGATCACCTCCCACTTGCCCTTGGCGCACTCCTCCGCCGTGCCCGAACAGGTGGGCTGCGGCGGCACCGCACCCACCTCCTCCAGCGCGTAGTCGTCGGTGGTGAGCGTGCCCACCCCGTAGACCGACAGCCCCCACGCGATCTTGTCGGTGCCCGGCGGGACGGCCGGCGTACGGACCTCCGTGCGCGCCCATCCGGCACTGACCGGCGGATTCTGCAGGTCGGTCCAGTACTGCCAGGCCCCGGTCGCGGCCTCCCGCCGGAACACCGTCACCGAGACGTCCGGGGTGTTCGACTTGTACCAGGCGGAGAGGTCGTACTGCTTTCCCGGGGTGACGGCGGGCGCGCAGGTGGTGTTCTCGGTGACCAGCGCCTTGCGGTCGCCGTCCACGCGGCGGGTGAGCGAGACCTTCATCGCCTTGGTGCCACTGTGCGCGTCGGCGACGGTCGCGAAGGTGAAGTCGTTGTCGCCCCAGCCCGATTTGGACCAGCAGGACGGCATGTCGGCGCCGGGCGCGCCGGCGGTCTCGAAACCTGGATTGGTGAGCAGATTGGGCGGGCCGGCCGTGGCCTGCTGCGGTGCGGTGAGCAGCAGGCCCGCGGTCATCGCCCCGACGGCCAGCAGCGCGGCCCGCCGCCCTGCCCTCCGCCGGATCTTCAGACGCATCGAAAGGTTCCCTTCTGTGCGGCTCAACTCCTGGTGTGACGCCCTGCCTTGCGCGAGGTGCGCGGCAGGTAGACGAGGGCCTCGGTGGCCGCGTACCGAAGGACGAAGGTGGTGACCAGCGCGAGGGCGGTGGCCGGCAGCACGGCCATGCCGAACTTCGCGACGAACACCGCGATCAGCGGTATCCGCAGCAGCAGATCGGCGTTGGCGAGCAGCGCGAAGCGGCCCACCCGGTCCGCCCAGTGGCGGTGGCGGCGGCGGTCCCGGAAGAGCAGGGTCTCGATGAGGACGAAGTTCCACAGGACCCCGGCCTGGTTGGCGACGATCTCCGCCGGGAGGTAGTGCATCCCGGCGTGCGTGAGCAGCCAGAGCGCGGCCAGGTTCGGTACGAAGCCGGAGAGCCCGATCAGGCCGAAGCCGATCAGCCGGGCCAGCGGGGTCGCCGAGCGCAGCGAGGCGAGGTGCGCGAGGAAGCGCATGCCCTCGCGGGCGGTGGACTTGGACTCGCCCGAGAAGCGGTCCTGGAAGACGAAGGGCACCTCGGCGACCTTCGCAGGCCGGCAGCGCACCGCCAGCTCCAGCAGGATCTTGTAGCCCAGCGGCTTCAGGGCGTCCGCGGTGACCACGGAGCGGCGCATCGCGAAGAATCCGCTCATCGGGTCGCTGATCCCGCGCAGGGCGCGCGGGAAGAGCCCCTTGGTGAGCCAGGTCGCGCCGCGCGAGACGGCGATGCGGTAGCTGCCGGCGAGTCCGGCCCGGCTGCCGCCGCTGATGTAGCGGGAGGCGACGACGAGGTCGGCGCCGGTGCGCTCGCCCTCGCCGACGAGTTCGGGCACCAGGTGGGGCGGGTGCTGGAGGTCGGCGTCCATGACGACGATCCAGTCGGTGTCCGCCCGCCTCACCCCCTCGACGACGGCGCCGCCCAGGCCGCCGTCGGCGCTCTCGCGGTGCAGGACGGCCACCGGGAAGGGGTGCTCCAGGGCGGCCTTCTCGATGACGGCCGGGGTGTCGTCCGTGGAGTCGTCCACGAACAGCACCTGGCACGGCAGGTGCTCGGGCAGCGCGTCTCCGAGCCGGCGCAGCAACTCGTCGATGTTCCCCGACTCGTTGAAGGTCGGGATGATGAGGGTGACACTGCCGGTGACCGTCTGCGGAGCGGCGAGCTCCGCATCGATCGGGGCATGGAGGGACCACAGGTCCTCGCTCATGGTGGCTCAGCTCCCACTCTGACGGTCGGCGCTGTCAGCGCGGTCGGCGCTGTCGGCCCGGTCGGTCCGGCGGATCTCGATGCGGTCCTCGCCCGAGCCGAAGACGGCGACCACCGTCGAATGCTCCAGCGCGGCCTTCACGTTCGGCAGGTCCACCGCGTCGCGGCGCACCGTCGGCGAGGAGACGACGTAGTCGATGTCCCGCCAGCCGCGCGGCAGGGTCTTGGTGACGGCGGGGTCGAGGTCGGCCTTGTAGAACCAGATCGCGCCGAGCCCCGGCTCGAAGCCTCGGTGCACGGCGTCCAGCCACAGCGCGTCGTCCAGCAGCACCCGGGTGCGCGCCGGATCCTCCACCTCGCTGCCGAGCCAGGCCGCGGCCTGCCGGTACGGGGCGTTCGCGTCGACCGTGAGCGCCGTGCGGTTGCCGTCGTACCAGCGCGGCAGGACGTACACCGCGGCGGCCGCGGCGAGTACGCCGAGCAGCGCCCAGCGCGCGTACACCAGCCGCCTGCGCTCCCCCGGGGCCCGGCGGCGGCGCAGCACGGCGTGCGTGACGCTGGCCGCGCCGCCCGCGAGGACCAGGGCCAGGAACGGCAGCGCCTGGATCACGTACATCGCCGGGAGGTAGCCGGAGGGCCGCAGCGCGACGAGGGCGAGGATGACGGCGGCGAGCGCGGGACCGGCGAGCGCGCGGGCGGTGACCGACCAGCGCAGGGTGGCCAGCAGCAGGACGGCGCCGGCCAGCCCGCCGAGCGGCAGCACGGTGTCGTAGTAGAGCCAGGAGCGGAAGACGCCGTTCGAGCCGGAGCCGGCGTCGAGGATGAAGCCGGAGCCCTCGCGGCCCATCTGGTACGTGATGCCGTCGATGAGCGAGACGTGGCCGGAGCCGGGCAGCAGCTCGCCGTTGAGCAGGGCGTACAGCGGATAGGCCAGCCCTATGAGCACGCAGGCGGTGACGGCTCCGGTGACGGCGAACTTGCGGGTGTCGCGGTGGCTGTGGCGCCACATCGTCACCAGCAGCGCCGGGAGCACCACCAGCATCGTCTCCTTGGTCAGGACGGCGGTGGCGGCCGCGAGCCCGGACCCGAAGTGGTGCCACAGGTGGCGGCTGGGCGACGCGGCGAGGCAGAAGGCGAGCAGGATCCACATCACCGCGAGGTTGTCGAGGAAGATCTCGCGCTGGAGCACGACGGAGAGCGGGGACAGCCCGAAGAGGCCCATCGCGAGCCCGGCGGCCCAGCGCGGCAGCCACAGCCGGCGCGCGAGGACGTAGATCAGCACCGAGCTCGCGGCGGAGACGACGAGCATCGAGAACCGCATGGTCGCGACGGTCATCGACTCGGGCACGAAGAGGGAGGGGACGTACGTCAGGCCCGCGACCTGGATCCAGCCGAGCGGCGGATGGTCGTACCAGTACGTGTAGTGGGCGAGGCCGTCGCCCTGCTGGACGGCCCACGCCTGGGCGAGGTAGGTGCCCTCGTCGTCGCTGAGGGTCGGGAAGTCGGTGATGTTCCAGCCCTGGACGAGGACGATCACCAGCAGCAGGGCCCCGCAGAGCAGCAGGTCGGGGCGGGAGGAGCGGAAGCGCACGAGCGGGCGGGCGGGCGCGGGCGGCTTGACGCCGAGCCCGCCGAGACCGCCGCGACCGTTGCGCTGGGCGGGGACGCGGGGCTCGGTGGCGGTGGCGGTGGCGCCGGCGGTCGCGGCAGGCTGGGGATCAGTGGCCGTGGGCACGGTGGCGGTCACTGGCGGCTGTCCTCTCGGATCGCGGTGTTCGCAATGGACGCGGTGGACGCGGTGGACGCGCTGTACGTGGGCACGGCGGAGGCAGCGGCAGGCTCCGTGGCGGTGGCGGTGGCGGGCGCCTCGCCGAGGTGGGCGCCGGTGTGGCTGGTCAGTTCCCACTCGTTGCGGCCGCGCTGCTCGCGCCAGACCGCGCGGATCGCGGCGCCCGCGAGCATCACCTGGTAGAACGGGCCGCCGACGACGAGCTTGACGTAGTGCGAGAAGCGGACGCGCAGTCCGTACTGGCGGCCGAAGTCGTGCAGGCCGACGATCTCGAAGACGAACGTCACCATCGCCGTGATCATGGGGAGGAAGGTGATGATCGCGATGCCGACCGGTACGTCGAGGAAGACCGCGACGGCGAAGTTGAGCGGGATGATCACGCCGGACGCGGCCTGCATGAAGGGCGTCATCAGCGTGTAGCGGGCCAGCCAGCGCTGACCGCGCCCGGGCAGCTGCTGCCAGTCCTTCTTCCGGTACACCTGGAGGAAGCCCTGGTTCCAGCGGGTGCGCTGCTTGAGCAGGCTCATCAGCGAGCCCGGCGTCTCCTCGCGGGTGACCATGTCGGAGTCGTACGCGACGACCACCTTCTTGCCGACCGACGAGAGCCGCACCCCCAGGTCGCAGTCCTCGGCGAGGCAGTCCGGGTCCCAGCCGCCGGCCTCGCGCAGCACTTCGGTGCGTACGAAGACGGTGTTGCCGCCGAGCGGGATGAAGCCCTTCTCGGCGTGCAGGTGCAGCCGGGAGCGGAACCAGAAGAAGTACTCCAGGCAGTTGCGCAGGCTGTACCAGCTGGAGTGGAAGTTGATGAGCTGGACCCCGCCCTGGACCACGTCGGCGCCGGTGGAGCGGAAGGCGTGGTCGACGTGGGAGAGCAGCTCGGGGTGGACCTGGTCCTCGGCGTCGAAGACCCCGACGATGTCGCCCCGGCAGGACGGGAGCGCTGTGTTGAGGGCCTTCGGCTTGTTCTTGGTCTCGTGGTGGTCGACGACGACCCGGACGATGCCCGGTGCCCGGGCGGCGGCCCGCTCGGCGACGGCGGCGGTCTCGGGGTCGTCGTGACCGACGATCACGATGATCTCGTAGTCGGTGTGGCTCGATTCCAGGAGCCGGTCGATGGTGTGCTCCAGCACCGCCTGCTCGTGACGGGCCGGCAGCAGCAGCGAGAAGGCCAGCCGGCCGCCCCCGTCGGGGCGGTCGAAACGGGTGGAGGCGAGCACCTCGGGCGTCCGCCAGGCGTGCATCTGCCACCAGAGCGTGAAGGCAGCTATCCCGAAGAGTGAAAGCGAAACGACAGAAATGAACACAGAGGTGTACAAATTGTCCCCCCAGACATGCCGCAACCCCAGGCGGCGATCGTCAAACCCCCCGGAGGCTCACGGCGGGCCCCCCGGCCCGCCGTCCCCCGTTTCCCCCCTCGCACGCACCCCCCGGTGCGGCGTCTCGGTACCTCCCGAATGGCACGAGATTAGTCAGTGAACATGACACCCAGGAGCAGTTCAGATAAAAAGCGCGTTTCTGAACTCATATGAGAGCAACCGGAATTGACGGTACTCCGGGTACTTCAGGGACGAACCGTCCCCAATTGCTCGGCCAGTTCGACCGGGTCCGTCGTAGGCCGCGCGCAGACGAAATGTCGACACACATACGCCGTCGGACGGTCGTGTACGAGTGTGCGCTCGGCCAGCAGGGGGAACTCACCCCCACCGCCGTCCGCCGAACGCGGCATTCCGGTCGCCACCACCGCCCCGGGAGCCGTCCCCAGCAACGCCGTCCGGTGCAGCGCCGCCCGAGCCGGATCCTCCAGGTGACCCACGACCGCCACCTCGCGCGGCCCGTCCAGCAGCGCCTCGGCGACCGCCAGCCCGTGCCCGATGAAGCGCGGAGCGCGCGGCCCCAGGGCGTGCACCACCCCGAGCGCCCTCTCGGCCGCCGTGCGGTGGGCCTCCGAACCGGTGTGCGCGGCATACGACAGCAACGCCCCGGCGGCGGCCGTCCAGCCGGACGGCGCGGCCGTGTCGGTGGGGTCCTGCGGCCGCCTGATCAGCGGCTCCGCGTCGTGCGCGGTGTCGTAGAGCGAACCGTCCTCGGCCGTGAACTGGTCCAGGACCAGGTCGACGAGGAACCCGGCGAACTCCAGCCAGACCCCCTCACCGGTGACGCCGGCCAGCGCCAGGAACCCCTCCGCCACATCGCCGTAGTCCTCCAGCACCCCGGCGTTGGCGCCCACGTGACCGTCCTTGCTCGTCCTGGCGAGCCGGGCCCGTCCGTCCATGTGCACGCGCACCAGCAGGTCGGCGGCCTCGGTGGCCCGCTCGATCAGGTCCGGCCGCTCGAAGTACGCCCCGCACTCGGCGAGCGCGGCGATGGCGAGCCCGTTCCAGGCGGCGACGACCTTGTCGTCGCGCCCGGGCGCGGGCCGCGTCTCGCGCTCGGCGAACAGCCGTGCCCGGATCGAGGCGATCCGCTCGGCATCCGCCGCCGGCCCGTCCTGGGGCAGCTGGAGCACGGACGTGCCGTGCTCGAAGGTACCCTCCTCGGTCACCCCGAAATAGGCGACGGCCAGCGCCCCGTCGTCCTCCCCCAGCACTTCCCTCAACTGGGCGGGCGTCCAGGCGTAGTACGCCCCTTCCACGTGCTTCCCGCTGAGCGGGTCCTCGCTGTCGGCGTCGAGCGCGGAGGCGAAGCCGCCCTGGTCGGTGCGCAGTTCCCGGACCGTGAAGTCGGCGGTCTCCAGGGCGACGCGGCGCGCCAGATCCGATCCCGTGGCGCGCCACAGATGCGCGTAGACCCGACAGAGCAGAGCATTGTCGTACAGCATCTTCTCGAAGTGCGGCACGACCCACTCCCGGTCCACGGAGTACCGCGCGAACCCGCCGCCGAGCTGGTCGTAGATGCCGCCCCGGGCCATGGCCTCACAGGTGTCGGCGGCCATCTGGAGCGCGCCCTCGGACCCGGTGCGGGCGTGGTGGCGCAGCAGGAACTCCAGCACCATGGACGGCGGGAACTTCGGCGCCCCGCCGAACCCGCCGCGCGTCGCGTCGTACTCCCGCGTCAGCCCGAGCAGCGCCTGCGCCAGCTCCTCGGGCCCCGGGGTGCCGGCCTTCCCGTAGTCCAACTGCCGCCCGGCCAGGTCCCGTACGATCCGCTGCGCGACGTCGGCAACCTCCTCGGGCCGCCCCACCCAGGCGGTCCGCACGCCTTCGAGGACCTGCATGAAGGAGGGCATCCCGTGCCGCGGCTCGGGCGGGAAGTAGGTCCCGAAGTAGAACGGCTCGGCGTCCGGGGTGAGGAACACGGTCATGGGCCAGCCACCCTGCCCGGTGGCGGCCTGCACGGCCTCCATGTAGACGGCGTCGACATCGGGCCGCTCCTCGCGGTCCACCTTGATGTTGACGAAGTGCTCGTTCATGTAGACGGCGGTCAGCTCGTCCTCGAAGGATTCGTTGGCCATGACATGACACCAATGGCAAGAGCTGTACCCAACGCTTAGCAGAACGGGTACACCGCGCTCCCTGGCCTCCGCGAAGGCCTCCGGCGCCCAGGGCCACCAGTCGACCGGGTTGTCGGCGTGCTGGAGCAGGTACGGCGAGGTCTCGTTCGCGAGGTGGTTCGGCATGGGGCCATCCTGCCGCACGAGATCACGTCAGTGACGAAGGAACGGGGCCAGGTCGTGGGTCCAGGCGTCGCGGGTGCGGGTCCAGGTGGCCGTGCAGTCCGCGCGGGCCGGGGTGGCGAGGTCCTGGTGGCGGGCGGGGGCGGCGCCGTAGACCGCGCAGCGGTGGGATTCGGCGCGGGCGGCGGGCGGGGCGTGTTCGTCCCCGGGGTCGGGGGCGGGGTCGGCCGCGGCCGCGGCCGCGAGGTCGTAGGAGCGGGCGGCGGTGAGGAGCGTCTGCTCGCCCTCGGGGTGGCCGCGCAGCAGCATCACCTGTGCGAAGTGGTCGGCGGCGTCCTCCTCGGCGCGGTCGTCGGGGGTGAGGTGCAGTGCATCCACGAGGGCGTGGCCCGCCTCGTGGTGGAGCGTCTCGCGGACGACCTCGGAGAGGTCCTCGTCCGGCCGTGGGGAGCCGGACCGCTCGATGAGCTCGCGTTCCTCGGTCAGGTCGTCGTAGCAGAGCTCGATGCGGTGTTCCTCCGGGTCGTAGCCCGTGCCTTCGCCCGCGCAGGAACGGGCGAGGACGGTGACGCGGTACGGGAGGGCGAGGTATGCGTTGAGGTCGGCGGTGACCGTCTCGGTGAGCTTCCGCCGCTTCAGGAAACGGGCACTGTCGCGGTCGGCTTCCGCCGGATTCTCATATCGCGGTACGAATCCCCTTGTGGGCCCTGCCTGTGCGCAGGCTGCCAGGCCCGGCATCAGCATGGCCGCGCACAGGACCGCGGCCGTGCGGCGCAAGGCGGTCACGCCCGGGTGCAGACGTGGGTGGTGGTGCTGCCGCTGCTCTCGATGTGGCGGATGCGGAGGGTGTTCTTCGCGTACTCGACGGACAGCTTCTGGCCGTCGTTCGTGTCGGGGTGGCCCGGAGGCCTCCACGGGAGGGTGAGGGAGACGGTCTCGCCGACCGTCGCGGGGACGGTGAGGGCCTCGCCGCCGGTCAGGCGCTGCACTCCCTTGGGGGCTTCGTAGACGTCCAGCACGAGGTGGCCGCCGCGCAGCAGGAAGCCGCCGCGCCAGGTGCCAGCGCCGCCGTCCCATTCGATGGTCCAGCCGCCGTTGCCGCCGCCGTCCGCCTCGACCGTGGCCTTGCCGCGCCCCGTGTGACCGCCGGGGGTGGTCGACTCGATGGTCCAGCCGCCCTTGATGAAGGCGTCGAAGGCGCGACCGACCACCGTGGGGGTGGCGGTGGGGGTGGACGTGACGGCTGGGGCCGGGGTGGAGGACGCGGGGGCGGTGGTGGCGGGCGCGGTGGCGGCGCCGGTGCTCGGTGCCTCCGGTCCGGGCGCCGCGGGCTCGGCCGGGTCTTTGCCGGCGCAGGCGGCGAGGAACGAGGTGCCCACGCCGATGGCCAGGTAGCGCAGCGCGTTGCGCCGCCCTATGAGGCGTGCCGCCGTGCGAATCTCTCGTACCGTCACCGGGTCTCCCGTCCTACACGTCGGATCGACAAGGGATGACTATAGGACGGTTGCGTTCCCGGTCTCCCAGGACCAACTCCCTCTGAACTAGCTCAGATTCCCTCGCGCTCGCGAGCGTCCCGACGGACACTTGTGGCACGTTGCCGGAGCTCTCTGAGGGGGATGCCGATGCGGGACAGCCATCGCGGTGAGGCCGAGCGGCTGTTGGGGCGGGCCGTGGACGAGGAGGCCCGGCGGACCGCGGCGGGCACACCGGTCGACAAGGCGGCGCTGCTGGCCCGCGCCCGGGAGGCGCTGGACGCGCTCGCGGCGAGTGCGGCTCCGGAGTACGAGGCGTACGTACGGGCCCTGGACGAGGCGGCGGCCGGGGAGCAGTCGCTCGGCGAGGCGTTCCGGCGCGGCAGTACCTCAACGGCCTTGCTCGTCACGGCGGTTGCGGCGGCGGCGGCCGTCGGGGCGGACCTGACGCTCGGTGTCGCGGCCGGTACGGCCCTGACCGCGGGGGCCGTCGCGGGCGTCGCGGGGGCGGTCGCGACGGTGGCGAAGGTGACGGCGCTGCACCTTCCGGCGGCGAACCGGCGGGCCGGTGAGCGGGGCCGGCCGGGCGGGCCGGAACAGCTGAGGCTGCAGTGGCTGTCGGCGCTGGAGGTACGCGGGATACGGCCCTTCCTGGAACAGCAGCGGGCGGTGGCCGCGGCGGCGCGGGCGCCCCGGCCGGCCTCCCGGACCGGCGCGCCGCAGCTGCGCGGGACGGACCGCAGCGCGGAGGCGCGGCGGCGCAGTGTGCTGGAGCAGTCCTTCGGGCAGCTCCCCGATCCGGCCGGGCCGTTCGCGGGCCGGCGGGCGGAGCTGACGCGGATCGCGCAGTGGGTGCAGGCGGCCCGGGCCAGTACGGAGACCCGCCCGGTGGTCGTGGTGCTGCACGGCGAGCCGGGGGTGGGCCGGACGACGCTGGCGCTGCGGGCGGCGCACGGGCTGCGGGACCAGTTCCGGGGCGCGTGCGTGGTGGATCTGCGGGGCGGCGACCCGGGCGCCCCGCTGTCGACGCGGGAGGCTCTGCTGCACCTGCTGAACCGGCTGGGCGCGCCGCGCGAGCAGCTGTTGTTCCGCGAGGGGGCTTCGGCGGAGCAGCAGGTGCGGCGGCTGGGCGAGCTGTACCACCAGCACTTGCAGGGCCTGCCGGTGACGGTGGTCCTCGATGACGCGGTGGACGCGGCGCAGGTCCGGATGCTGGTGCCGGAGCGGTCCGAGAGCCTGGTGCTGGTGACGGCGCGGGAGCCGCTGGAGCTGCCGGCGGACCTGGCGGCGTGGGTGCACCAGCTGCCGGTGGAGCGGCTGGCGGAGGCGGATGCGGCGGAGCTGGTCCGGTCGGCCGCGCCGGCGGGTACGGCCGGGGCGACGGGTATGGCCGGGGCGGCTGGGACGGCCGGGACGGCGGGTACGGCCGGGACGGCGGGTACGGCCGGGGCGGCGCCGGAGACGGACGCCGGTGCGGACGCCGACGCCGACGCCAAGGCCCGGGCCCGGGCGGACGAGGCGCTCGCCGCCGTGGTGGAGCTGAGCGGCGGGCTCCCGCTGGCGCTGCGGATGCTGGCCCCGCTGGCCCGCGCGGGCCTGACGCCCCCCGGCCCCGTCCTCACCCCGGAACCCGCCGGCGGCCACCCGGTGGAGCGCGCCCTCCGGGCCGCCGACGCCCGGCTCGCCGAGCCCGCCCGGCAGCTGCTGCGGTGGCTGCCGCTGGCCGGGCGGGCCTCCCTCGGCGGCGCGGCCGCGGCTGCGCTGGCCGACGTACCGGAGCAGGCGGCGCTGCGCACGCTGGAGGAGCTGTGGGAGGCCGGGCTGATCGAACGGGTGCGCGGGCAGCGGTTCCGGATGCACGACGCGGTACGCGCGTACGCCGCGGCCCGGCTGGCGGCGGAGGAGGACCGGGACCGGTCCTCGGCGGCCCACGAGCGGCTGATCCGCAATTACGCGCAGCTCGCGGACTCGGTGATCCGGATGGTCGACGGGAAGATGTCGACGCGGGCGAACCACTTCGGCAACCACGGTTTCACCTCGCTGGACGCGGCGCTGCGCTGGCTGGACGACGAGTCGAGCTTCATCACGGCGGCGCTGCGGCATTCGGAGGGGGTGGACCAGCAGGCGGTACTGGACCTGCTGGGGGCGCTGTGCGACTTCTGCCTGCTGCGCGGGGACCTGTACCGGCTCGGTGAGATCGACGAGCTGACGCAGGCGGTGGCGCTGGCGGCGGGCCACTCGGGCGGTTCGGGCGGGCAGCAGGGGCGGCTGGTGCGGTCGGTGCAGTGGCGTACGGGTATCGCTGCGCGCCAGCTGGGCGAGCTGGACAAGGCCCGCACCACGCTGACCTCGGTGGTGGACCAGTACATGGAGGCCCACCAGGAGGCGGGGGCGGCGATGGCCCTGGTCTCGCTCGGGATCACGCTGCACCACCAGGGCAACCTGCCGGAGGCCGCGGCCCGCATCCGCGAGGCGCTGGTGCTCCAGGAGCCGGCGGAGCTGGCGGGCGACCGGGCTTGGGGCCTGCACGCGCTGGCGGCGGTGGAGCGGGACCTGGCGCACCTGGCGGAGGCGATGCAGCTGCTGGAGCGGTCCCTCGTCCTCCACCGGGAGAACGAGAGCGTGCACGGCGAGGCGTGGGCGCACTTCCAGCTGGGACAGGTCTACCTGCGGGTCGGGGACGTGGGGCGGGCGGAGGCGGAGCTGCGGGAGGCGCTCGACCTGTACGGGCGTACGCGCGACGACCGTGGTCAGGCGTGGGCCCTGACCCAGCTGGGCCGGGCCCGGGTGGTGGACGGGGATCCGGGGCCGGCCCTGGAGAAGCTGCGGGAGGCGCTGGCCCGGCACCGGGAGGCGGAGGACGCGCGCGGCGAGGCGTGGACGCTGTACTACCTCGGGCAGGCGCTGGAGGAGGGCGGCGAGCGCGATCAGGCGGTACGGGAGCTGGAGCGGGCCCGGACGATGTTCTCGCGGATGCGGGACGTGTACGGGCTGGCGCACGCCCGGCACCACTCGGGCCGGGTGACGCGGGACCAGCGGGCGGCGCAGACGGGGAACCTGAGGAATTCCGGCTTCGCCCGTCAGCTGCTGGTGGACGCGCGGGCGGATTTCCGGCGGATCGGGCTGGCGCACGGCGAGGCGTGGACCTGCCTGGAGCTGGCCGTGGTGGACGCGGGCAACGGCAAGATCGCGCAGGCGCTCGGCCTGTGCGAGGAGGCGGTGCGGCTGTTCATCTCGTACGGGGACCGGCGCGGGGAGGACTGGGCGCGGTTCCTGCGGTGCACGATGCTGCCATACACCGACTTCACGGACCTGACGGTGCCCGGGGCTCCGGAGGAGGCACGGGCGGAGCTGGCCCGGCTGACGGCGGCGCCGCATCCGGCGCGGGACGGGCGGCTGGAGGACTGCCTGGAGTCGTACGGGGTGATCCTGGGCCGCGGGGTGGACCCGGCGGAGGGCTGGCAGGCGTGGCGGCTCGGCCTGGTCCCGAACCTGCACTCGCGGGAGATCATGGGCGTCCCGCTGCCGCCCGCGGACCCGGCTCAGGCCCCGGCGCCTGCCGTGTGACGCGCGGAGACCGCCCCCGGCCGGTCGGGCGGGAGCGGTCACACACGGCGGAGTCGGCCGGTCCGGTCAGCCGGTCCGCGGGCGGGTCTCAGCCGGTCCGCGGGCGGGTTCTCAGCCGGTCCGCGGGCGGGTTCTCAGCCCGTCCGGTCCGGGGCGGGGGCCGCGGTGCCCGGCTCGGGGGCCTCCTGGAAGTCCACCCGGCCCATGTGGCGGCTCATCGACTTCATCAGGCCCCACACGCCGAGGGCGAGGGCCGCGAACACGATGAACCCGAGGATTCCGGGGGTCACCTTGTTCTTGTCGAAGGTGTCGGCTGCCAGCGGGAGGAACTGGGTCAGTGCTGCCTGCGTAGCGCTCATAGCTACGCATTCTCCCGGATGCCCGCGAAGAGGTCGGACTCGGGGAGGGAAGTGTCGACGAGCGACTTCGCCAGCTCGTACTCCTCCGTGGGCCAGACCTCCTTCTGGATCTCCATCGGGACGTGGAACCAGCCGCCGTCCGGGTCGATCTGCGTGGCGTGCGCGACGAGCGCCTTGTCACGGATCTCGAAGAACTCGGCGCAGGGCACGTGGGTGGTCAGGGTCCGCTCCTTGCGCTCGAACTCCTTCCACCGCTCCAGCCACTCCCCGTACGGGGATTCCATGCCGCGCGAGAGCAGTGCCTCGTGCAGGGCGATGGTGCGCGGCTTGTTGAAGCCCTGGTTGTAGTAGAGCTTCTGCGGCTGGTACGCCGGGCCGAACTCGGCCTCCGGGTACTTCTCGGTGTCGGCCGCGCCGTCGAAGGCGACCATCGAGATCTTGTGGGTCATGATGTGGTCGGGGTGCGGGTAGCCGCCGTTCTCGTCGTACGTGGTGACGACGTGCGGCTTGAAGGCGCGGATCTTCTTCACCAGGCGGCCGGCCGCCTCGTCCACGTCCTCCAGCGCGAAGCAGCCCTGGGGCAGCGGGGGCAGCGGGTCGCCCTCGGGCAGGCCGGAGTCGACGTATCCGAGCCACTCCTGCTCGACGCCGAGGATCTCGCGGGCCTCGTCCATCTCCTTGCGGCGCACCTCGTGGATGTTGTCCTCGATGTACTTGTCGCCCTGGAGCTTGGGGTTCAGGATCGAGCCGCGCTCGCCGCCGGTGCAGGTCACGACCAGCACGGGCACCCCCTCGGACACGTACTTGGCCATGGTGGCCGCGCCCTTGCTGGACTCGTCGTCGGGGTGGGCGTGGACGGCCATCAGTCGAAGCTGCTCGGTCAAGACGGGATCCTCTGCGATTCGGCGCGACGGTCGACCTCTATATTGACCGAATCGGGGGATGGAAAATTCCGGGGGTGGGCCTGTGCGGCCCGGCCCCGCCCTGTCGGAAGGAACGATCGATGAGCACGGTGCGCGGAGGGCTGCCCGAGGGCCGTTACGGCCGTTCGGCGGACGAGCGTGCGGACCGGAAGCTCAAGATCGTCGGGGCGGCGCTCGGTGCCGTGCTGCTGGGCGTGATCGGCTGGATCGGCTGGGACTACGTCTCGGGGCAGAGCGTCAGCGCCGAGGTGATCAAGTTCCAGGTGGTCTCGGACACCGAGATCGAGGCGCACCTGGAGATCCGCAAGGACGCCTCGGTCACCGGGGTCTGCACCCTCAGCTCGCAGGACGAGGAGCACAATGAGGTGGGCCGCGCGGACTTCACGTTCGCCCAGCCCGAGGCGCGGGTGGACGAGGTCGTCACCTTGAGGACGACGGGCCGCGCCACGATGATCGAGCTGGTCGGCTGCCAGCAGGCGGCGTCCGCGACGCGCTGAGGCCCGGGCCGTGACACGGTCGGCGGGCAATCCGGCACGTGGGTCCTCCCCCTTTTCTTCCCGAATTGTTAGGCTCGTGGTTTCGTCCGCCGCTGGCGGCTTTGTAGTCCCCTGTACCGACGAGGAGCACCCGTGACCCAGACGAGCGAAAGCGTCACCTGGCTGACCCAGGCGGCGTACGACCAGCTGAAGGCGGAGCTGGACTACCTCTCTGGTCCCGCCCGCACGGAGATCGCCACGAAGATCGCAGCCGCCCGTGAAGAGGGCGACCTGCGCGAGAACGGCGGTTACCACGCGGCCAAGGAGGAGCAGGGCAAGCAGGAGCTCCGTGTGCGCCAGCTGACGCAGCTCCTGGAGAATGCCAAGGTCGGGACCGCGCCCGCGTCCGACGGCGTGGTGGCGCCCGGCACTCTCGTCAAGATCGCCTTCGACGGCGACGAGGACGACACCATGGAGTTCCTGCTGGCCTCGCGCGAGTACGCGTCCTCGGACTTCGAGACGTACTCGCCCCAGTCCCCGCTGGGCAGCGGTGTGCTGGGCAAGGCGATCGGCGAGGACGCCGAGTACGAGCTGCCGAACGGCAAGAAGGCCTCCGTCAAGATCCTCGACGTCAAGCCCTTCACCGGCTGATCACCCTTCTTCGTACGCCGATGCCCGGCCGGGTTCTCCCGGCCGGGCATCGGTGCGCGGAGGGGCGGTCGTACGGGCCTACGCGGTCGCCGAGCGGTACTTGCGGACCGCCAGGGTCCGGAAGACCACGATGATCAGCAGCGACCAGAGCACGGACGCCGGCACCGGGTTCTGCATCGGCCAGGCATCCGGGACCGGGTAGCCCTCCGGGAGGTTGCCGAAGAGCTCGCGGGCCGCCAGGACGGTGGCGCTGAAGGGGTTCCACTCCGCGATGTGCCGCAGGAAGGTCGGCATGTTGTCGGAGGGGACGAAGGCGATCGAGATGAAGGTCAGCGGGAACAGCCAGATCAGCCCGCCCGAGGTGGCCGCCTCCGGGGTGCGCACCGACAGGCCGATCAGGGCGCCGATCCAGGAGAAGGCGTAGCCGAGCAGGAGGAGCAGGCCGAAGCCGGCGAGCACCTCGCCGAAGCTCGTGTGGGTGCGCCAGCCGACGATCAGGGCGACGATCGCGAGGACGAAGAGGGTCAGCGTGGTCTGGACGAGGTCGGCGAGGGTGCGGCCGGTGAGCACCGCGCCGCGGGCCATGGGCAGCGAGCGGAAGCGGTCGATCAGGCCCTTGTGCATGTCGTCCGCGATGCCCGCGCCCGCGCCGGCGGTGGCGAAGGTGACGGTCTGGGCGAAGATGCCGGCCATCAGGAACTCGCGGTAGGCGGCGGGCGAGGTGTTGCCGCCGACGCTGATGGAGCCGCCGAAGACGTAGCTGAAGAGCACGACGAACATGACCGGCTGGATCACGCCGAAGATGATCATCTCGGGGATGCGGGACATGCGGATCAGATTCCGCTTGGCGATCACCAGGGAGTCCTTGACGCCCTGGACGAGGCCGCCGCGCGGGCGCGGTGCCGCGAGTTCCCGGATCGGGGTCGGGGAGGTGGTGGTCACTTCGCCGCCTCCTTCCGCGCCGCCTTGCGGCCCTTGGCATCGGTGGGGACGTCGGCCGCGCCGTCGCCGTTCTCGTCCGTCGTCAGCTCGGCCGCGTGGCCGGTCAGGGATATGAACACGTCGTCGAGGGTGGGGCGGCGCAGCCCGATGTCGTCGATCTCGATGCCCCGGCCGTCCAGTTCGCGGATGACCTCGGCGAGCAGCTTGGCGCCGCCCGACACCGGCACGGTGAGCTTGCGGGTGTGTTCCTCGACCGTGGTCTCGCCCTTGCCGAAGCCGGCGAGCACCTCGCGTGCGGTGGTGATGTGGTCGCGCTCGTGGACGACGACCTCCACGCGCTCGCCGCCCGTACGGGCCTTGAGCTGGTCGGAGGTGCCGCGGGCGATGACCTTGCCGTGGTCGACCACGCAGATGTCGTGGGCGAGGTGGTCGGCCTCCTCCAGGTACTGGGTGGTGAGCAGCAGCGTGGTGCCGCCGGCGACCAGTTCCTGGATGATCCCCCACAGCTGCTGGCGGTTGCGGGGGTCGAGGCCGGTGGTCGGCTCGTCCATGAACATCACGGGCGGGCTGACGACGAGGGCGGCCGCGAGGTCCAGGCGCCTTCGCATGCCGCCGGAGTACGTCTTGGCCGTGCGGTCGGCGGCGTCGGCGAGGTTGAAGCGCTCCAGGAGTTCATCGGCCCGGGCCTTCGCCGCCTTGGCCTTCATCTGGTAGAGCTGGCCGACCATCTGGAGGTTCTCGCGGCCGGTGAGGTATTCGTCGACAGCGGCGAACTGGCCGGACAGGCCGATGGCGCGGCGGACTTCGTTGGGGTGCTTGAGTACGTCGATGCCGGCGACGACGGCGTTGCCGCGGTCGGGCCGGAGCAGGGTGGTCAGGACGCGTACGGTCGTGGTCTTGCCCGCGCCGTTGGGGCCGAGCAGACCCAGGACGGTGCCTTCGGGGACATCGAGGTCCACGCCGTCCAGAGCCCGTACATCGCCGAAGGTCTTGACCAGGCCTTCGGCGTAGATGGCGCCTGGCATATGGATTCTCCCAGTCTGGATCGGGCCAGCAGGGTCGGGCCCAGCAGAATCGAAGCTTCCCTGGGCGAATCCTATGATCGCCGGGCAGGCCTCGCCCGGTCGGCCGAACGGATGGGACCACGCTATGGCGTCCCATCGCGTGCCGCACGGGATTTACGGGCCTGGCCGGCGCGCGCGGTCAGCCCGCGCCGAGGTACGTGACGTTCACGGTCAGCAGGCTCTCGCCCTGGCGGAGGGCGACGCCGTCCGCCTGCTTCGCGCTGCCCACCAGCAGGACCCAGTCGGTCTTCTCGTAGCTGAGGGTCGCGGTGCTGCCGACGGAGTGCGGCTGCCAGCCGAGGTGTTGCAGCTGCTCCCCGATCCTGGGCAGGGCGAAGTCCGCCTGCTGGGTGGGGAGGACGGCGGTCCAGTCGACGAGGCTCGGATTCTTCCGGCCGGTCGTCTCGGCGGTGGACTTGCCCTTGGCGGGGTCGATGCCCGCCGCGCGCAGCGCCGCCCGGACCTCCCCGTCCACGGCGTCCCGGCCGAGCGGCGCGCCCGTGCTCTTGGGGGTGGCCTTCGCGGGCGGCGACGCCGGGGCCGTGGAGGCGGCCACCGGGGCGGCGGCCGGACCGGCGGCGGTGTCGGCGGCGGCCGTGCAGCCCGCCAGGGCGAGGGCCGCCGACGCGGCCAGAGCGATGACGGCCGCTGCCTGCGGTCTGACACGTGTGTGCACCGTTGAGACTCCCACCCCATGTGAACGAGGCGGGAACCTTCACATTCCCGCCCCGAATCTGCCTCGTTCTGCCCATGAGTATCAGGTATGAGCGGGGCGGGGCCTAGAGGTGTTTCTCTTCAGCTCATCACCTTGTAACCGGCGCCGTGCAGCGTCCGGGCGACCTCCGCGCAGTGCTCGGGGCCCTTCGTCTCCAGGTGCAGCTCCACCTCCACCTCGGTGAGCCCGAGCCGCGGGTCGGTCCGTACGTGGCTCACGTCCAGTACGTTCGCGTCCACCACGGACAGCACGCCCAGGAGTCCGGCCAGGGCCCCCGGCCGGTCGGCCACCCGCAGCCGCAGCGACAGGTAGCGGCCCGCCGCCGCCATGCCGTGGCGCAGGATCCGCTGGAGCAGCAGCGGGTCGACGTTCCCGCCGGACAGGACGGCCACCACCGGACCCCCGCCGTACAGTTCGGGCTCGCTGAGCAGGGCGGCGACCGGGCTGCACCCGGCCGGCTCGACGACCAGCTTGGCCCGTTCCAGGCACAGCAGCAGGGCGCTGGAAAGCGCGTCCTCGGAGACCGTGCGCACGTCGTCGAGGAGCTCACCGATGATTCTGAACGGGATGTCGCCGGGACGGCCGACCTTGATGCCGTCCGCCATGGTGTTCGGGTTGTCGATCGACACCGGGTGCCCGACCTTGAGCGAGGGCGGGTACGCGGCCGCGCCGGCCGCCTGGACCCCGACGACCCGTACGTCCGGGCGCAGCGCCTTGACCGCGACCGCGATGCCGGCCGCGAGACCGCCGCCGCCGATGCCGACGAGGATCGTCCGCACCTCGGGGCACTGCTCCAGGATCTCCAGGCCCACCGTGCCCTGGCCCGCGATGATGTCGTGGTGGTCGAACGGGTGGATGAACACCGCCCCGGTGCGGTCCGCGTAGTCCTGGGCGGCGGCGAGGGTCTCGTCGACGACCTGCCCGTACATGCGCACCTCGGCGCCGTACTCCTGGGTCGCGGCCACCTTGGGCAGCGGCGCCCCGAGGGGCATGAACACCGTCGAGTGGACCCCGAGGAGGGAGGAGGCCAGCGCCACGCCCTGCGCGTGGTTGCCCGCGCTGGCCGCGACGACGCCGGCGGCCCGCTGCTCGGGGCGCAGGCCCGCGATGCGCACGTACGCCCCGCGCAGCTTGAAGGATCCGGTGCGCTGGAGGTTCTCGCACTTGAAGTGGACCGGGGAGCCGGTGAGCGCGGAAAGGTGCCGGCTGCCCTCCATCGCGGTGACCCGCGAGACGCCGGACAGCATCTTCTGAGCCCCCCGGATGTCGTCGAGGATGACCTGCGGGACGGGCTGCGGCACGCGGTAGTTCATGCCGCCAGTCTCGCAGCCCGCGAGGGCCCCGGCGCAGCGCGACGGCAGGGGCGAAATCTCGCCATCCGGGACGGCGGTGCGGCAGCCGTGGGGACGGGCCGTACCAGTTCTCGTACGAGGCGTACGAGCCGCCGCACGGCCGCGTACTCTGTCCCCCATCCTTGTCGGACCCACGCGAAGAGAGCCCACGGCCATGCCTTTCTCCCCGGCCAATTCCGATCTGCCCGCGGCGCCCGAAGCGCCCGCCGGAGCCGGTCTCCTCGACGCGCTCCAGCACCAGGTGGCGGTCTTCGCCCGCCGCGCCGAGCAGACCCGCCTGGGTGGTGTCGGCCAGGCCCGCAACTCGATGGACCGCGCCGCGTACCTGCTGCTGAACCGGCTCGACCTGGAGGGGCCGATGGGCGTCAAGGCGCTCGCCTGCGGCATGGGCATCGACTCGTCCACGGTCACCCGGCAGGTCGCGCCGCTGGTCGACAGCGGGCTGGTCAAGCGGACCTCGCACCCCGAGGACGGGCGGGCCGTGGTGCTCGCGCTGTCCCCGCGGGGGCTGGCGCGGCTGGAGGAGGTCCGCTCCTCGCGGCGCGAGCTGATGGCGCGCGTGACGGAGGGCTGGAACGAGGCGGAGCGCGAGTCCTTCACGCAGCTGCTGACGCGTTTCAACCTGTCGCTGTCGGAGCTGATGGCGGCCGTCGCCGAGGCCGGTCCGGCTTCCTGACCCGGGGCGCGGGGCGGGCCCCGGGCCGGCCGTGAGGTGCCTGCGTCCGACCTCTTGACCAGGGTGGTCCCGCTGCCCGCACTATGTGGGCTATGCGGGCGGTTGACCAACGGGCGGACCCCTACGCGGAGTTCGAGGCCTTCGTCGCGGGCGCGGCGGGGCGGCTGCTGCATGTCGCGCTGCTGCTGACCGGTGAGCCGGAGCCCGCGCGCCGGCTGCTGGCGGGCGCGCTGGCGCGTACGTACGCGAACTGGCGGCGCCTGCGCGGGGACGATCCGTACGACTTCACCCGCCAGGAGCTGTGCGGCGCGTTCGCCCGTACCGGCTGGCGGCACCACGGCGGCACGGGCGTACTGGCCCGGCTGAGCCCGCCGGAGCGGCTCGTCCTCGTCCTGCGGATCTACGAGGGGGTCGCGGAGGAGGTCACGGCCGCGCAGCTGGGGCTGTCGGCGGACCGGGTACGGGTGCTGTGCAACCGGGCGGTGGCGGCGCTGCGATCGCGGGAGGCGGCGTGAGCGGCCTCCCGGACCGGAAGCAGGACCAGGTCAGGCAGCTCCTGGAGGGCCCGTACCCGACGGTCCCGGCCGGGCTGGCGGCGGGCGCGGCGGCCCGCGGGGACCGCTTGCTGCGCCGCCGCCGGGTGCTCCGCAGGTTCGGCTGGGCGGTGCTCTTCGCGGCGGCGGTGGCCTTCACGGTCTGGGCCGCCCTGACCCACCCGTGGGCCACACCCCCGACGGGCGTCTCACCCCCACTGGAGGGCTGGTAGCCGTCCCGGCGCGGCACCGCTCCTGGGGATCCGGGGCGGAGCCCCCATCTTCAGCCCCGCCGGCGTTTGAGGCGCGGGGGTCCGGGGGCCGGCCCCCGGCAGCGGCGCCGCACACGCTGAGACGGCGGCGCGCCCCCGCCGGGCCCGGGCGGAACCGGCGGGGGTGCGGGGCGGCCTAGCCCAGGGCCTGGGTCAGGTCCGCCAGGAGGTCGTCGGCGTTCTCGATGCCCACCGACAGGCGGACCAGGTCCGCCGGGACCTCAAGCGCCGAGCCCGCCACCGACGCGTGCGTCATCCGCCCCGGGTGCTCGATCAGGGACTCGACGCCGCCGAGCGACTCCCCCAGCGTGAAGAGCTTGGCGCGGTTGCAGACCTCGACCGCCGCCTCCTCGCCACCGGTGACCCGGAAGGAGATCATCCCGCCGAAGTTGCGCATCTGCTTGGCCGCGATGTCGTGGCCCGGGTGCTCCGGCAGGCCCGGGTAGAGGACCTGGGTGACCTTGGGGTGACGGGTCAGCATCTCGGCGACCTTGGCCGCGTTCTCCGCATGCCGGTCCATCCGCACGGCCAGGGTCTTGATGCCGCGCAGCACGATCCACGAGTCGAAGGGCCCGGCCACCGCGCCCATGGCGTTCTGGTGGTAGGCCAGCTCCTCGCCCAGCGCCGCGTCACCGGTGATCAGCGCGCCGCCGACCACGTCGGAGTGGCCGCCCATGTACTTGGTCAGCGAGTGCACGACCACGTCCGCGCCCAGCGCGAGGGGCTGCTGCAGGTAAGGGGACGCGAAGGTGTTGTCCACGACCAGCTTGGCACCGGCCGTGCGCGCGATGTCGGCGACGACGGCGATGTCGGTGATGCCGAGCAGCGGGTTGGAGGGGGTCTCGACCCAGATGACCTTGGTCTTCGGGGTGAGGGCGGCGCGTACGGAGTCCGGGTCGGAGGTGTTGGCCACCGACCACTCCACGCCCCACCGGGAGACGACCTTCGCGAAGAGGCGGAAGGTGCCGCCGTACGCGTCGTTCGGGATGACCACGTGGTCGCCCGGGGAGAGCAGCGTACGCAGCAGGCAGTCCTCGGCGGCGAGCCCGGACGCGAACGCGAGCCCGCGCAGGCCGCCCTCCAGCGCCGCGAGGTTCTCCTCCAGCGCGGTGCGCGTCGGGTTGGCGCTGCGGCTGTACTCGTAGCCGCCGCGCAGTCCTCCGACGCCGTCCTGCTTGTACGTGGAGACCTGGTAGATCGGGGGTACGACCGCGCCGGTCAGCGGGTCCGCCGTATTGCCCGCGTGGATGGCGCGGGTCTCGAAGCTCTGGTGCTCGTGGCTGTCGTCGCTCATGGGCAGAGCCTAAGCCCCGCCTGGGGTCTGCCTCCCTATTGGCCTGGTGCCCACTCGGTCTGGTTCGCTTGGAGGCATGGAGATTCTGTGGTTCGTGTTCGCGGTGCTCATGATCGTGTTCGTGCTCGGCCCGTACATACGGCGCAAACGCGGCGGCGTCCGCCTGGTCGCGCCGGGCAGCCCCGACGCCGCCGACCCCTCGAACTACGGATTCGACCGGCAGGAGGACCTGGACATCCGGATTCCCGGGCCCGACCGGGATCTGATGGACGCCCTCGACAACGTGCGCCGCACCGGCCAGTGGCAGGCGGCCTCGCAGCTGCTGGCCGGGACCCCGAAGGAGGGCGAGCTGCGCTGGCAGCGCGTGCAGGCCTTCGGCGGGGCGGCCGCACTGGAGCTCGTACAGCAGCCCGGCGTGGGCGCGCAGTGGCTGAAGGCGTGGCGGCTGGAGGCCGACAAGGACGCGGGCGGCGCGCAGGTGCACGCGGAGCTGCTGGTGCAGCAGGCGTGGCGACACTCGGGCGGGGTCGGTTCCGAGGACCACCGCATCATCCTGGAGGAGGCCCGGGAGGCGTGCCGCAAGGCAGCGCTGCTGGCGCCCGGAGACCCGGTTCCGTACATCACGGAGCTGGCGATCGCGCGCGGCCTGGCCTACCCGGAGGCGGAGTTCGACGCGCTGTGGGCGAACGTGATCGACCGGGCGCCGGAGCACATGGGCGCGCATCTGGCGGCCCTGCACTACTGGTGCGAGAAGTGGCACGGCTCGCGGGAGAAGGCCGACGCGTTCGCGCACGCGGCCGCGGCGCGTGCCCCGCAGGGCTCGCTGCTGGCGGCGCTGCCGCTGTTCTCGCTGTACGAGAACCTGCCGGACGTGGTGCTGGTGAGCAGCTTCTACCAGAGCGCGGCCGTGACCCGGGCGGTGGAGGGCGCGCTGTACGCGGTGCACACGGCGCGGCAGGACGACCCGATGCTGGCGCACGTACGGCATCTGCTGCTGCTGTTCCTGGTCAACATGGAGCGCTGGGCGGAGGCGATGGAGCAGGTGCGGCACGTGGACGGCTACGTGGGCGCCCTGCCGTGGTCGGCCTCGGAGGACCCGGCGGCGCAGTACGCGGTGTACCGGGCCCTGGCGGTGGCCGGGTACGAGGCGAACGGCGGCTCCCCGGCGACCCTACCGAACTGACGCGGCGCGGGCGGGCGGGGGACGGGGGGGGCGTGACCGCCCCCGCCTCCACGCCCCGTCACCCCAGGCCCCTCACCCGGGCCCCCTCACCCACGCCCCCTCACCCAGGCCCCCTCACCAGCGGAAATCACTGGCCAATAAGGTTGCCGTAAGTGACCACCGGGCCGCATGATGCGGCGGTGGCGGCCGTCTCCGGCCTCGTTCCACAGCACCGTTTTCATCCCGTGGGGGGATCTGTTCCATATGGGCGCTTCACTGCGCGCCTTGCGCGCTCTCGTCCTGCTCGCCGGCTTCTATCTGCTCGGCGTCGTCCTGCTCGCCGTCCTCGTGGGCGCCGACTACGCCATCGTCGCCTCGGGCCACGGCGGCCCGGCCGCCGTCAAGATCGTCATCGTCTCCGTCGTCCTCGCCGTCCCGATCGTGCGCGGCCTGTTCATGCTGCGCACCCCGAAGGGCGACCCGCCGGCCGGCGTCCCCGTCACCGAGGCGCAGGAGCCCCTGCTCTGGCAGACCGTGCGCGATGTCGCGCGGCAGGTCGGCACCCGCGCCCCCGACGAGATCGTGCTGATCGACGAGGTCAACGCCGCCGTCGCCGAGGACGCGAAACTGCTGGGCCTGCGACCCGGCACCCGCCGCCTCTACCTCGGCCTGCCCCTGATGACGGGCCTGGACGAGATGCAGCTGCGCGCCGTACTCGCCCACGAGATGGGCCACTACGCCAACCTCGACACCCGTCTCACCCCGCTGATCGCCCGCGGGCGCGCCCAGCTGATCCGCACCATCGGCCACTTCCACGACCGCGCGGACAGCAAGGTGGCCAAGGAGCGCGCGAAGCAGGAGAAGAAGGCCGAGAAGCGGATCGCCAACGGCAAGAAGGCCAAGGAGATCAACACCGCGGGCGAGGGCGCGATGTACCGCGCCATGGCCAAGATCTACACGGCGTACGGCAAGTTCTACATGCGCGCCACCCTCTCCTCCGCCCGCCGCCAGGAGCTCGCCGCCGACCTCGCCTCGGTCGAGGTCGCGGGCCGCGACGCCGCCGCGTCCGCGCTGCGCGAGCTGAACGCCCTCGACTCGGCGCACGACTTCTACATGGGCTCGTACGCCACCCTCGGCGTCGGCGCCGGCCTGCTGCCCCGCCCCGGCCAGGTCTTCGGCGGCCTGCGCACCCTCCTGGAGGCCCGCTCCGCCGACCTGGACGAGCTGCGCCACGAGCTGTCCACCGAGCCCACCTCCCCGTACGACTCCCACCCCGCGCTCGCCGAGCGCGTGGCCCGCATCGAGGCACTGCCCGACGACGGCCGCGCCGGCCAGGCCGCCCGCCCCGCGCTGGAGCTCCTCTCCTCCCCGGAGGCCTCGCTGACCGCGCTGGAGCAGGCCGTGCTCACCCCGCAGGCCCTCGCGCTCAAGCGGGTGGACTGGGAGGACCTGGTCCACGAGTCGATGACCCAGTACGTCGGCCAGGGCGCGGAGGACATCCGCGAGGCCCTCACCGCCGAGGGCGCGGGCCCGGAGCTCGCCGTCCTGCTGGACGCGATCGACGCCGACCCGGCGGTGCGCTGGCGGATCGCGGACCGCCTGCCGAAGTCCGAGCAGGCGGCGTCCGCCACGGGCCGCGCGGCCCGCGAGTTCGCCCGCCCGGCCGTCCGGCGCGCCCTGAACCAGCTGGTCACCGTCGAGCTGACGGCGCGCGGCGCCGCCCGCTGGCAGCTGTCCTGGTCCGACTCGGCCACGCTGCGCTATCCGGCCGACGGTTTCGAGGACCAGCTCGACCTGGCCCTGGACGCGGCCGTCGCGGACCAGCCGGACACCGGATCCCTGCGAAAGCTGGTGCTCGCCCCGTGATCGGCCTCATCATCCTCGGCGTCATCCTGCTGGGTGGCGCGTACAAGCTCCTGCGGGGCGTGTACTTCCTCCGCAAGGCGAAGCGGCTTGAGGCGGAGGTGGCCGCCATCGAGGGGCGGACCGAGGCCACCCATGCCCGTACCGCCGCTCTCAAGGCGGAGAAGAAGGCGCGGGAGGCGGCGGAGGTCGTCGCCCTGGGCTTCGTGGCGGAGGAGGACCTCGACACCGAGCACGCACTGCCCGTTCCGCCCGAGCGCACGGCCGCGCTCGACGCGGTGCGGTCGGGCGACTGGGAGGCGGGGGCCGCCTATGTCGAGGCGGCCGGGCAGGACTGGGAGGAGCGCTGGCAGCGGGTCCGCGCGCTCGCGGACGTGGCCGCCGCCGACGACTCCTGGCTGCTGGCCTGGCGCGCGGCCCGGCCGTCCGACGCGACCGCGGCGCTGGTGAACGCCGACGCGGGCGTCAGGGTGGCGTGGGACGTGCGTGGGGGCCAGCGAGGCAGCCACACCACCCAAGAGCAGTTCCGGATCTTCCACGAACTGCTGGTCAAGGCCCAGGCGTACGCGCACGAGGCCCAGCGGCTGGCCGATCCCGCGGACCCGGTCCCGTACATGGTGGAGCAGCCCGTCGCGCAGGGCCTGGGCTATCCGCACGAGCAGTACGGCCGGCTGTGGGCCCAGATCGTCGAGCGCGACCCCAAGGTGCTCACGGCGCACACCAGCGCCCTGCAGTACTGGTGCGAGAAGTGGCGCGGCTCGCACGAACTGGCGCTCGCCTTCGCCCGGGAGTCCGCCGCCTCGGGCAAGCCGGGTGAGCTGTTGTCCCTGCTGCCGCTGGCCGCGTACGTCGAGCAGGAGCTCCACGAACCGGAGCTCAAGCCGGAGACCTTCTTCAAGGAGCCGGAGATCGCCGCGGCGGTGGACGCGGCCCTGGTGGACCTGGCCGCGGCCGACCCGGATGACTGGCGGGCGATCCGGCTGCGGCACATGCTCGCGTGGTTCCTGTTCTGGCAGGACAGGGACGCGGAGGCGGTCGAGCAGTTCCGCCACATCGACGGGTACATCGGCGCCATGCCCTGGTACTACTCGTCGAGGTCCCGGTACGTGTTCGCACGGAACTGGGCGGTGCGCGAGGTCACGCCGGGCCTGTGAGTCGTGGGGCGTGACGGGGGCGGGTCGGGAATCCCGGCCCGCCCCCGCCCGTTGTCATCGGTGACAAGGAGGGAACCCATGTTCTCGTACCGCCGTACGCCCGAGCTCCCCACCCGCGAGGAGGCCCTGACCGGCCGCGCGGAGCCTCTCTTCGGCCTGCCCGAGAAGCACACCGTGCTGGGCAACCCGCTGGCCGGCCCCTATCCCGCGCACCTCGAAGTGGCCGACTTCGGCCTCGGCTGTTTCTGGGGCGCGGAGCGCAAGTTCTGGCAGACGCCCGGGGTGTGGACCACCCTGGCCGGTTACCAGGGCGGCTACACGGAGAACCCGACGTACGAGGAGGTGTGCTCCGGCCGGACCGGTCACACCGAGGTCGTCCGTGTGGTCTTCGACCCTTCCCTCGTCTCGTACGAGACCCTGCTGAAGCTGTTCTGGGAGTCCCACGACCCCACCCAGGGCTTCCGCCAGGGCAACGACGTCGGCACCCAGTACCGCTCGGCGGTCTACACCCACTCCCCCGCCCACCAGGCGACGGCCGAAGCCTCCCGCACGGCCTACCAGCGCGTCCTCAGCGCCTCGGGCCACGGCGAGATCACCACGGCCGTCCTCCCGGCCGCGGACCGCCCGTTCTGGCCCGCGGAGGCCTACCACCAGCAGTACCTGGACCGCAATCCGGGCGGCTACTGCGGCATCGGCGGCACGGGCGTCTCCTGCCCGATCGGCGTGGCCCCGGCGGAGTGACCGGCAGGGCGGGCTCACCCTTTCGGGTGGGGGCCGCACATCGCGCTGGGTAGGCTCGCGGCGGGGCCCAGAATCTCGCCCATGGGAGCAACCGTGACCACGTCCGCCGCCGGGCAGCCGCTCATCCCGCAGCCGCCTTCCACCGTGACCGCGCTGCGGCAGGCCGTCGCGCAGGTCTCCCCGGCGGCCCTGCCCGCCTTCACCCGCGAGCTGGACCTGGCGGCGGACCAGTCCCGGCAGGGCTCCGACCTGGCGCCCTTGCAACGGTTCATCGCCCAGTGGGCGGCGTACGTCCACATCCAGCGCCAGCCGCAGCTCGCCGGGGAGCTGCGGCGCTGGGAGGACACGGCGGCCACCGGCAACGCCGCGCAGGCCCGGCGGGCCGCCACCGAGATCGGCAGAATCCTCGACGCGGCCCACACCGCCCTCGCCGCCCGACGGCCGTGAGCCACGACTGGCGCTGACGCCGCCGACGGCTGGTTCTACTTCCTCTCCGCTCCCCGGGACCAGCTGATCGTCGTGGTCCGGATCGTTCCGCCGTTCGACGCCCTGTGACCGCAGGGCACAGCACGGGGATCAAGTCCCAGCAGTGGTACGTCTCTCAGCCCCACTCGGACAGCGGGTGCGGCGGGCGCCGGTGGCCCGCTCCGCTTGACCTTGTCACTGGCGGCAGGGTTGTTGGCTCTCCCCATGGACACCATGGACACCCCGGACACCGTCGACACCGCCCGCCGCGTCATCCTCGTCACCGGCGCCGGCACCGGCATCGGGCGCGCCACCGCCAGGGCCTTCGCCGCCGGCGGCGACCTCGTGGTCGCCGTGGGCCGGCGGCCCGAGCCCCTCGCCGCAACCGCCGCAGGCCACCCCGGCATCCATCCCCTGACCGGCGACGTGACCGCTCCCGACGGCCCGGAGCGGATCGTCCGGGCCGTCCAGGATGCCCACGGCAGGCTCGACGTGCTCGTGAACAACGCCGGGATCGTACGCAGCGGCCCCCTCGGCGGTCTGGCCGCCCAGGACATCGGCGACCAGCTGGCCACCAATCTGGTCGCGCCGGTCCTCCTCACCCAGGCCGCCCTCCCCGCCCTGGAGGCCGCCCCGGCCGGGGTCGTCGTCAACGTCACCACCACCATCGGGCAGCGCGGCTGGCCCGGCAACTCCCTCTACGCCGCCACCAAGGCCGCCCTCGACACCCTCACCCGCAGCTGGGCCGTGGAGCTCGCCCCGCGCGGCATCCGGGTCGTGGCGGTCGCGCCCGGCGCCGTGGACACACCGATCGCCGAGCACCAGGGGCTGAGCCCCGAGCGGGCCGGGCAGGTGCGGGCGTGGCAGGTGGCGCGGACCCCGCTGGGGCGGGTGGGCCGGCCGGAGGAGGTCGCCTGGGCGGTGTGCCGGCTCGCGGACTCGGCGGCGTCGTTCGTGACCGGAGTCGTACTCCCCGTCGACGGGGGCGCGTTGGTGGCGTAGTGCCGGCCTTGGCACCATGGCCCCATGCTGATCGGGGAACTCGCTGAAGCCACCGGGACCACCCCGCGCGCCCTGCGCCACTACGAGCAGGCCGGGCTGATCTCCTCCGAGCGGGCGCCGAACGGCTACCGGGACTACGGCGAGCCGGCCGCCGTTCGGGTCCGCAACATCCGGGCGCTGCTGGACGCGGGGCTCACGCTGGCCGACGTACAGGTGTTCCTGCCGTGCCTGGACGGCGACGTGGCCGCCGGGCCACCGTCCCCGAAGGGGCTGGCGGTGGCCCGGGAGCGGCTCGCCGTCCTGGAGGCGCGGATCGCCGTACAGACCGAGACCCGCGACCGGCTCCGTACAGCGCTGGGCCGGCTCGACGAGATCGATCGGCTCGATCAGCTGGATCAGATCGTCGACGCGTCGATCACGAAGCGGTAGCGGACGTCGCTCGACAGCACCCGCTCGTACGCCTCGTTGATCTGCTCGGCGCGGATCAGCTCGATCTCGGAGCCCAGCCCGTGCTCGGCGCAGAAGTCCAGCATCTCCTGGGTCTCGGCGATCCCGCCGATCATCGATCCGGCGAGGGTCTTGCGGCCGCCGATGACGGAGAAGAGGTTCAGCTCGACCGGCTCCTCCGGGGCGCCGACGTTCACCAGCGCGCCGTCGACCTTCAGCAGCGTGAGGTACCGGTCCAGGCCGAGCGGCGCCGACACGGTGGACAGGATCAGGTCGAAGCTGCCGGCCAGCTCCTCGAAGGTGGCCTCGTCGTCGGTGGCGTAGTAGTGGGAGGCGCCCAGCTTCAGGCCGTCCTCCTTCTTGCGCAGGGACTGGGACAGGACGGTCACTTCCGCGCCCAGGGCCGCCGCGATCTTCACGCCCATGTGACCGAGCCCGCCGAGACCGACGATCGCGACCTTCTTGCCGGGGCCCGCCTGCCAGTGCCTGAGCGGCGAGTAGAGGGTGATGCCGGCGCACAGCAGCGGCGCGGCGACGTCGAGGGAGAGGCCGTCGGGGATGCGGACGGTGTAGTTCTCGTCGACGACGAGGTGGGTGGAGTAACCGCCGTACGTGGGCTCGCCGTTCTTGTCGAGCGCGTTGTACGTGCCGGTCATGCCCTTGGCGCAGAACTGCTCCTGGCCGCGCAGGCAGTACTCGCACTCACGGCAGGAGTCGACGAAGCAGCCGACGCCCACACGGTCCCCGACGGCGAACTTGGTGACGCCCGGGCCGACCTCGGTGACGACTCCGGCGATCTCGTGCCCGGGGACCATGGGGTAGATGCCCTTGCCCCAGCCGTCGCGGACCTGGTGGATGTCGGAGTGGCAGATGCCGGCGTACTTGATGTCGATGAGGACGTCGTGCTCGCCGACGGGGCGGCGCGGGACGGTGGTGCGCTCCAGCGGGGCCTTGGGCGCGGGGGCGGCGTAGGCGGCGACCTGGGTGACGGACATGGGGTGCTCCTCGGCGGTGGCGCTGGCGGTGTGCCGCCGCAGCCCTGTGCGCTGCGGTGACGTGCTCCAGCCTGCCGTGCCGCCGCGCGCCCACCCAGCCCCCTGTCCTGCCTAGGACTGCCGGACCTACCCCTGGTGGGGTCAGGCTCAGGCCCGCGGCGCGACCGGCCGCCCGGGATACTGGCTGTATGGACCAGCGTGACCAGCGCGCCGAGCTCGGCGAATTCCTCCGCTCCCGCCGCGCCCGGTTGCGCCCGGACGACGTGGGCCTGCCCGACTACGGGCGCCACAGGCGCGTCCCCGGCCTGCGCCGCGAGGAGCTGGCGCAGCTCGCGGGGGTGTCGGTCGCGTACTACACGCGCTTGGAGCAGGGTGCCGGGCACAACGTGTCGGCGGAGGTCCTGGACGCGATCGCGCGGGCGCTGCGCCTGGACGGGTCGGAGCGGGCGCACCTGACGCACCTGGCCCGCCCGAAGGCGCGCAGGCGCCGCCAGAGCCACCGCCCGCAGCAAGTGCGGCCGGAGCTGCGGACGCTGATGGACGCGATGGAGGGCGTGCCGGCGTACCTCGTGGGGCACCGGCAGGACGTCATCGGCTGGAACCGGCTCGCGGCGGCGGTCTTCGGGGACTTCGGGGGGCTGCCGGCGGCGGAGCGGAACCTGGTGCGGCTGGTGTTCCTGGACCCGGCGACGGCGGAGCTGTACGCGGACTGGGAGTGCCGGGCCTGCGAGGTGGTCAGCAACCTGCGGATGTACGCCGGCCAGAACCCGGACGACGAGCAGCTGTCGGCGCTGGTCGGGGAGCTGTCGGTGAAGAACGAGGAGTTCCGGCGGCTGTGGGCGGCGCACACGGTGGCGGACAAGACACACGGGGTGAAGCGGCTGCGGCACCCGCTGGTGGGTGAGATGCACTTGTCGTTCGAGACCCTGAGGCTCCCGGACGACCCGGCGCAGTCCCTGGTCACCTTCCACGCGGCGCCGGGCTCCCCGTCCGCGGACGCGCTGCGCCTGCTGTCGTCGTGGTCGGTCCCGTCCGCCCCTTCGACCCCTCCGACCCCCTCTACCCCCTCGGCCCGGTCGACGCCGTCCGCCCCGCCGGCCCCGTCGGCCCCCTCTACGAAGGAGGCCGACGGCCGGAATCCGTCGGCTACAGCTTGACCTGGAAGTACGCCGTGCCGCGTTCGCGGCGGTAGCCCAGGGCCTCGTTCACGGCGCGCATCGGGGTGTTCTCGTCCGCCACCGTCGTGGCGATCTGCTGCGCGGCCAGCGCCAGCATCCGCCGCTTCACCGCGCGGCCGAGGCCGTGGCCCCGGTGGGCGGGGACGACCACCGTGTCGTACTGGAGGGCGCGCGCGCCGTCCGGGTCCGGCAGGACGAGCTCCGTGTACGCCGCCACCTCGCCGGCCTCGGTCACCGCCGCGACCGTGGTCAGCTCGCCGCCCCGGTCGAGGATCAGCTGGTGCGCCGCGTGGAGCCGCTCCGGCGTCCAGGCCTCGATCTCCTGGTCCACGTCCCCCATGGGCGCGTCGTCCATCGCCCCGTGGGCGTGGGCCACCGCCGCCGCCCAGTCGTCGTCCACCAGGCCGTGCCAGGCCCGCAGTTCGTATCCGGGCGTGGTCGGCTCCTCGGCCGGCTGCTCCGTCACTTCCTGCACGTACCAGGCCATGGGCAGGACGTTCTCGAACCCGAGCGACTCGGCGAACGCCTGGCCCGGGCCTCCCAGATCCACCGTCGTCGCGACGGAGGTCCGCCCCTGCGCGAGCAGTTCCTCCCTGACCCGCTGCCACAGGGCCCTGCCGACGCCCCGCCGGCGCGCCTCGGGACGTACCGCCAGCACGTCGAGGTACGCGGTGTGCCGGTTGGCCTCGTCCGTGAACAGGAGCAGGCCCGCCACACCGTCGACCGTGCCCTCGCCCCCGTCCCCGTCCCCGTCCGCCGCCCAGAGCGCGGCGCGGCCCCGCGCCGGCGCCACGCACAGCCGCCCGCCGACCTCCACCCGGGAGGGCGGCGGCAGGTGCGGCAGGTCGGCGGCCCCGGCGGCGGCCAGGACAGCCAGCCAGCCGTCCACGTCGGTGTCGGTCGGGGGAAGGGGGAGTGATCTGATCATCATGTCCCCGACCCTAGTGATGTGGCCGGAAAGGTTTGCCGGGGCGCGGCTCCCCCAGCTACCGCTGGGAGGTGCCCCCAGGTGCGGTGCATCGCAAGGCGGAGGGCCGCGGCTCGTACTGGACGTACTTGCGCGGTCCGACAACGCGGCGAGGTGCCGTGCTTGGGGGTACCTCCCTGGGGGTCCCCCCGGACGGAGTCTGGGGGAGGTAGCTGGGGGAGCGTCGCGACCCGGTGAAGCTTTCCGGTCACAGCACTGGATCGACGCGCCCCCGCACTCAGGGGTTTTCGGTGATGGTCACCTTGCCCCGGCGGATCGTCGCCAGCCGCGGTGCCCGCCTGGCGAGCGCGCTGTCGTGCGTGACCATGACGAAGGTCAGGCCGTGCTCCTTCCAGAGCCCTTCGAGCAGGTCCATGACCTCGTCGCGCATGGACTCGTCGAGGTTGCCGGTCGGCTCGTCGGCCAGCAGCACCTTCGGCCGCTTCACCAGGGCCCGGGCGATGGCGACGCGCTGCTGCTGCCCGCCGGACATCTCGCCGGGCAGGTGGCCCATCCGCTCGGCGAGCCCCACCGACTCCAGGGCCTCGGCGGCCCGTTCGCGCCGCTCGCGCGCCTTGACGCCGAGCGGGACGAGGGCCGTCTCGACGTTCTCCTGCGCCGTCAGGGTGGGGATCAGGTTGAAGGACTGGAAGACGAAGCCGATGTTCTCCGCCCGGACCCGGGTGAGCCGGGCCTCCGAGACCCCTCCCAGGTCCAGGCCGTCGAGCACCACCTGGCCCGCCGTCGGCCGGTCGAGCGCGCCGAGCATCTGCAGCAGGGTGGACTTGCCGCCGCCCGTGGGGCCCTGGATGACGAGCCGGCCGCCGTCCTCGATGGTCAGGTCGACCCCGGCGAGCGCGTCGACTGTTTCCTTGCCGCGCTGGTAGCGCTTGGTGACTCCGGTGAGCTGGTACATCTCGTTCGTTCCCTCGGTTGCTGTGGAGTGCGTACGGGCTGACGTGCGCGGGCCGGGCAGGAGTTCGGCCTGGGCGGGCGTCCGGGGCCGGGCAGGCGTCCGGGCCGGGCGGGCATCCGGGCCAGGCGGGCGTCCGGGCCAGCGGGCCAGGCGGGCGTCCGGCCTAGGCGACGCGGCTCAGCGCGTCCGCCGGCCGCAGCCGGGAGGCACGCCAGCCGCCGAAGCCGCCCGCGACCAGACCGCCCAGGACGGCGAGGCCGACGGCCAGGCCGATGGTGGAGAGCGAGACGGGAGCGGTGAGGGCCACGTCCAGGGCCTTTCCCGCGGCCTGCCGGGCGCCGGGGCCCGCCATCCGGACCCCTCCCCCGCCGCCGCCCGCGACCCCGCCGCCCGCGAGCTGCGCGGTGAGACTGGGGCTGACGGCGGTGATCGCGTACGCGGCCCCGAGACCGATGCCGATGCCGAGGGCGCCGCCGATCAGGCCGTTGACCAGGGCCTCGCCGACGACCTGGCGGGTGACGCGGCCGCTCTTCCAGCCGAGCGCCTTGAGGGTGCCGAACTCGCGGACCCGGCGGCTGACGGCCGAGGAGGTGAGCAGGCCCGCGACGAGGAAGGCGGCGGCGAGGACGGCGTACGAGAGCCAGGTGCCGACGGTGGAGGCGAGCGAGGAGGCCGTGGACAGCGAGCCGGAGACGGTGTCGGCGAGGTCGGCGGAGGTGGTGACGGTGGTGTCGGGGACGTTCTTCTGGATGGCCTGCTTGACGGAGGCGAGGCCCTGCGAGTCCTTGGCCTGGACGTAGACCGTGGTGATCTTGTCCGGGGTCTCGGCGAGGGTCTGGGCCTGCTTGAGCGGGACGTAGACGTTGGCGGCGGCGTCCCCGCTGTCGGCGGTGGCGATGCCGACGACCTTGAACGTGGCCTTCTTGACGGTGAGTTCGGAGCCGACGGCCAGCTTGTTCTTCGTGGCGTAGGCGCTGTCGACCACGGCGACGGCCGCGTCGGTCTCGCCCGCCCCGAAGCCGCGGCCGGAGGCGATCTTGGAGGTGGTCAGCGGGCCGAGCTTCGGCTGGGTGACGTCCGTCCCGTAGACGGAGAAGGAGTTGACGTCGAAGTCGGCGCCGCCGCCCTCGACCGTGCCGCCGGGGCCGCCCGCGGCGCCGCCGGCGGTGGCGCCCGGCTTGGTGGCCGTACTGCCTTCGGCGCGCTTGAACTCGCCGCGCTTGAACTGGCCGTTGACCTTCATCACCTGGAGGCTGAGGCCGCCGACGGCCTTCGCGACGCCGTCCTGCCCGGCGACCTTGGCGACGGTGGCGGCGTCGAGGGTCTCGAAGCCCTGGGGCATCACGAGGTCGCTGCTCTGCTCGGCGGCGGCACCGTCCTCGCCCTCGGCCTCCTTGGCGTCGAACCTGAACCGGGGGCGGGCGGCGGTGGAGCCCTCCTCCGGCGGGGTCTGGGCCTTGGTGACGGTCATGTCCGTACCGAGGCCGTAGAGCGACTGGAGGACCTTGCCCTGCGCCTGCGTCATGCCCGCGGAGACGGAGGTGACGACGATGACGAGGGCGATACCCAGGGCGAGTCCGGAGGCGACGACGAGCGCGGCCTTCCGGCGGCGGCGCAACTCGCGCCGGAGGTAGGTGAAGAACATGTGGCCGAAAGTAGGCAGCACCCGTGATCGCGGGATAAGCCGCGGGTGAGAGTCACATGAGAAGGCGGACGGCGGGGAACCCGTGTGGGTTCCCCGCCGTCCGCCGGATGTTTCGCGCCGTCAGGAGGCCGCTGCCGCCGTCAGGAGGCCGCGCCGGCCTTCCACTCCGCCCAGCTCATGTTCCAGCCGTTGAGGCCGTTGTCCGGCTTGATGGTCTTGTCCGGGGAGTTCACCACGGTGATCACGTCGCCGATGAGCGAGTTGTCGTAGAACCAGGCGGCCGGCTGGTTCGGGTCGCCCGCGCCCTTGGCGTCGTTCAGGCCGACACAGCCGTGGCTGGTGTTGACGCTGCCGAAGATCGAGTCCGATCCCCAGTAGTTGCCGTGGATGAAGGTGCCGGAGGTCGACAGCCGCATGGCGTGCGGGACGTCCTTGATGTCGTACTCGCCCTTGCCCTCGTCGTTCTTGAAGCCGACGGTGGAACCGTCCATCCGGGTCTCCTTGAACTTCTCGGAGATCACCATCTGGCCGTTGTACGTCGGGTTCTCCGGGGAGCCCGCCGAGATCGGGATGGTCTTGAGGACCGCGCCGTCCCGGGTGACCGTCATCTTCTTCGTCTTCGTGTCGACCGTGGACACCTGACTGCGGCCGATCTTGAAGGTGACGGTCTTGTTCTGGACGCCCTGGACGCCGGGAGCGCCCTGCACGCCCTCCAGTGCCAGCTTCAGCGTGACGGTGGAGTTCGCCTGCCAGTACTGCTCCGGGCGGAAGTCCAGCCGCTGCGAGCCGAACCAGTGGCCGACGACTTCCTGGCCGCTGGTGGACGTGACGGAGATGGCCGCCTGGACGGCCTTCTGGTCCTTGATCGGCTTGTTGAAGGTGATCGAGACCGGCATGCCCACGCCGACGGTCTGGCCCTCGTCCGGGATGAACGAGCCGACGAAGCTGTTCTCCGGGGAGACGGTGGTGAAGGAGGCGTTCTCGTGCGCCTCACGGCCGTCGGCGTCCTTGGCGGTCGCCGACAGGGCGTACTTCGTGGAGCGCTTCAGCGCGGCGTCCGGCTTCCAGCTCTTGCCGTCCGCGGCGATCTTGCCGGGCACGGCCGTGCCCTCGCTGGTCTTCAGCTCCACCTGCGTGAGGGTGCCGTCGCTGACGGCGACGTTCGTGGCGTCGTTGAGGCCGACATTGGTGGCGCCGTCCTTCGGCGTGATGGCTATTCGGGCCTTGGAGGCGTCCTTGGCCGCCGCCGCGTCGACATCCGCCTGGGACTTGCTGCTCTCGCCGCTGCCCTTCGGTTCGCCGCCCCCGCCGTTGCACGCCGAGAGCATCAGTACACCGCCGAGCACGGCGGATACGGCCACCAGGGACCTTCTCCGCCGCTTGCTGTCCGTCCTCACACGCCACTCCATCGTTGCCGGAACCCCCGAGGCTGCCGTCCCGGGGTTGGCCGGGCAGGGGGAAACACCCCCTGCCTCGCCATGACAACGCGTTAACGACGCGGATCGGTTCCACATTCCGTTGGGATGTGGGCCACCACACGGTCAGGCGTTGTCGGTTTCTTCGTCGAAGTCCCCATCTTCCTCGTCCAGGTCCCACTCCATGGACTCGGGGTCGTATTCGACGGGCTCGCTGCTCCAGGAGGCTTGCGCCAGCTCCACACCGGGGATCTCCGCGACCAGGTCCGTGGGGTCGACCAGGTACGCCAGGGCCTCCGACTCGTCCTCCCGGACGGCGGACTCGGCATGGCCGCGCTCCTCGTCCGGCATGAACTCGTCGGCCTTGATGTGCGCGAGCGCGGCTCCGGTCAGTGCCTGCGGGTCCGGCACCTCAAGTACCAAATCCACCCGAAGGCGTACGTATCGTGATGTCTCAGAAGAGTTCATACGACGGAGAGTAAGCCCGCGGAAGCCCTGACTTTCCCACGACCCGCCCCTTTCCGTAGCATCACCGCACACGGCCAATTCGCTGCTGCCACAAGGGGGATCGCACCGTGTCCGCACGTCGACCGCTGCTCACCGCTCTCGGAGCGACCACCCTCCTCGCCGCCCTCTGGTTCGTGCCATCGGCCAACGCCACCGCACCGGAGCAGGCACCAGGCCGTTCCGGCGCGCCCGCGTCCGCGAACACGGCCCGGACGACGACCCTGACGACCACCACCCTGACGGCCACCCGGGCGGAAGCGCCGTCGGACGCGGGTCCCGCGGCCGTCACGCTCGCCGACACCGGCTCCCTGGACACCACCCCGTACCTCCTGGGCGGCACGCTCTGCCTCGGTGTCGGGGCCGGCTTCGTGGCCTTCTCCGTACGCCGCTCCCGCACCGCGTAGAACGGCGAAGGGCCGCCCCACCGGGGGCGGCCCTCCGCTGCGCTTGCCGACGACGTCAGGCGAGCGGTCCCGTCACGCCTTCCACCGCGTGGACGAGAGCACCCGTACGGACGAACTCGTCGGCGGCGGCCAGGTCGGGAGCGAGGAAACGATCCGGCCCGGGACCCTGCACACCCGCCGCCCGGGCGGCCGCGATCGCGGCCCGGCTGGCCGGGGCCGGGGTGAGCCCGTGGCGCAGCTCGATGGCGCGGGTCGCCGCGTACAGCTCGATGGCGATGATCCGGGTCAGGTTGTCGACGGCGGTACGGAGCTTGCGCGCGGCCGACCACCCCATGGAGACGTGGTCCTCCTGCATGGCGGAGGAGGGGATCGAGTCGGCGGAGGCCGGCACCGCGAGCCGCTTCATCTCGCTGACCAGGGCGGCCTGCGTGTACTGGGCGATCATCAGCCCGGAGTCCACGCCGGCGTCGTCCGCGAGGAACGGCGGCAGGCCGTGCGAGCGGTTCTTGTCGAGCAGCCGGTCGGTGCGCCGCTCGGCGATGGAGCCGAGGTCGGCGGCCACGATGGCCAGGAAGTCCAGCACGTACGCGACCGGGGCCCCGTGGAAGTTGCCGTTGGACTCCACACGCCCGTCGGGCAGGACCACCGGGTTGTCCACGGCGGCGGCGAGCTCGCGGGAGGCCACCAGGGCGGCGTGCGCCATGGTGTCGCGGCCCGCGCCGGCGACCTGCGGGGCGCAGCGCACGGAGTAGGCGTCCTGGACGCGGGGGGCGGTCTCCTCCTGGTAGTGGCGGACGAGCCCGGAGCCTTCCAGGACGGCGGCCATGTTCGCGGCGGAGGCGCCCTGCCCCGGGTGCGGGCGGATGGCGTGCAGCTCGGGCGCGAGGACCTTCTCCGTACCGAGCAGCGCTTCCAGGGTCAGCGCGGCGGTGATGTCGGCGGAGGTGTAGAGCTTGCCGAGGTCGGCGAGGGCCATGACCAGCATGCCGAGCATGCCGTCGGTGCCGTTGAGGAGGGCGAGGCCCTCCTTCTCGCGGAGCTCGACGGGCTCGATGCCGGCCTCGGCGAGCAGTTCCCCGGCGGGGCGGACGGTGCCGTCCGGGCCCTCCGCGTCGCCCTCGCCCATGAGCGCGAGCGCGCAGTGGGACAGCGGCGCGAGGTCGCCGGAGCAGCCGAGGGAGCCGTACTCGTGGACGACGGGGGTGATCCCGGCGTTGAGCACGTCGGCCATGGTCTGGGCGACGGAGGGCCGTACGCCGGTGTGCCCGGAGGCGACGGTCTTGAGCCGCAGGAACATCAGCGCGCGGACGACCTCGCGCTCGACGCGCGGGCCCATGCCGGCGGCGTGCGAGCGGACGATGTTGCGCTGGAGCTGGGCGCGCAGCTCGGGGCTGATGTGCCGGGAGGCGAGGGCGCCGAATCCGGTGGACACCCCGTAGACGGGCTCGGGCTTGGCGGCGAGCGCGTCGACGATCTCCCGGGCGCGGGCGAGCGCGTCGAGGGCCTCGCCGGACAGCTCGACCCGCGCGTTGCCGCGGGCGACGGCGATGACGTCCTCGGCGGTGGTCCCGGACGTCCCCACCACGACAGTGTGCATATCCATATTCAGCACCCTACGGATTGAATCGCCACATGTCACTAGCCTGCATTGTCACGAGTCAGAACAGCTAGGGACCCTTACCCCCGACCGCGGAAGCGGCGCCGCTCCCCGGGGGCCTCCTGGGCGGCCGCGTCGGCGAGGCGCACCACCGCGGTGTCCCGGCCCGCCACCACCGGCTTCGCCGAGCGGGCGGCCTTCGCCTTGTACTGGGCGGCGTCGGCGAGGCGGAACAGCCGCCGGGAGGACTTCACCAGCCCGATCGGGTCCCCGGTGGAGGCCACCCCGCAGGCCACGCCCTCGCCCAGTTCCAGCTCGGCGGCCCGGGTGCACAGCTCCTCGGTGACCCGCACCACCTCGTCCGCGGTCGGGCCCACCCCGAGCAGGCAGAACTCGTCGCCGCCGAGGCGCGCCACCAGCGCGCCGGGCAGCATCGCCCCGCACAGGCTCAACACCGACCCGAACCGCTCCAGGAGCCGGTCGCCCATGGCGTGGCCCAGGGTGTCGTTGACCTTCTTCAGCCCGTTCAGGTCGCAGACCACGAGGCTGACCACCACCCCGGTCCGCCGGTGCTCCTCCAGGGCCTCGTCGAGCCGCATGTCGACCGCCCGCCGGTTGGCGAGGCCGGTCAGCGGATCGGTGAAGGCGAGGCGCCGGGCCTCGGCCAGCCGCTCGTTCTGCGCGAGCCCGGCGGCGACCACGGCGGCCAGCACGGTCGCGAACTCGGCGTCGTCCTCGTCGAAGTCGGGCAGCCCCTCGTCCCTGGCCACGTACAGCTCGCCCCAGGCCCGGCCGCTGAGCACGATGGGCGCGACGACACAGGTCGCGCGGCCCCGTCGGCGCAGGGCCTCGCCGCGGCGGCCCGGCCGGTTGCCGACGGCGCTCTCGACCCAGGCGTGCGGGCCGCCGCCGCCCGCCCAGCGTTCGTGCAGGAACTCGGTGATCTCGGGAAAGTCGTGGACGGGATAGGACTCGTCCTCGGGGAACTCCTCCTCCCCGGTCCGCCGCTCCCCCTCGTTCACGAGCACCCGCAGGCGCCCCCGTTCGCGTTCCCACGCGGAGATCGCGGCGAAGGAGCCGTCCAGGGCCACCCGCGCCCCCCGCGCGGCCGCCCGCACACTGTCCCGCGGCGCGCACGCCGCGGCCATCGCCTGCGCGAGGCCCACCACGGCTCGCAGCCGCCCGTCGACTCCCATCACCCCAGGTTAGGGAGTTTTGCCCGATTTAGTGATAATTGGCGCGACTTTCGGTGGCAGCAAGATCACCAGGGGTGACGGCGGCACGCCGGCAGCGGCGTCCTCGCCGGGCTACTGCCCGGGCCAGTTCGGCTTGCGCTTCTCGTTGAACGCCGCCACACCCTCGGCCCGGTCGCCCGAGAAGGCCACCGTCCGCCAGGCCGCGTCCTCGATCTCCAGCCCGGCCGCCAGGTCCATCCCGTGCCCCAGCCGCAGCGCCCGCTTGGCGGCACGCAGCCCGACCGGAGAGTTCGCCGCCATCCGCCCGGCGAGGTCCAGGGCCTCGGCCGTGTCCGTGCCGACCGGGACCACCGAGTCCACCAGGCCCAGGGACAGCGCCTCGGCCGCCTCCACCCGGCGCGCCGTGAAGATCAGCTCGGCCGCCCGCGCCGCGCCGACCCGGCGCGGCAGCAGCTGCGTGCCCCCGCCGCCCGGGATCACGCCCACCGACACCTCGGGCAGGCCGACCACCGCGGTCTCGTCGGCGACGATCACATCGCAGGCCAGGGCCAGCTCGAAGCCGCCGCCCAGCGCGAAGCCGTGCACCGCGGCGATCGTCGGCATCGGCAGCTCCAGTACGCCGCCGTACGCCCCCCGCGTGGTCGGCCGCTGCCGCACCAGCTCGGCGTCCGACAGCGAGTTCCGCTCCTTGAGGTCCGCCCCCACACAGAACGCCCGCTCCGCGGCGGAGGAGAGCACGACCACCCGTACGGAAGCGTCCGCGGCCAGGTCGGCGCAGGCCGCCCCGATGGCGCGGGCCATCTGCGTGGACACCGCGTTCATCGCCTTGGGGCGGTCCAGGACCAGCTCCGCGACCCCGCCGTCGTGCCGGCGTACCGTCACGAACTCCGACTCGACTGGCTGTGACTGCACTGGCACAGGACCCTCCCGGTTAACGAACGTTATCCGGGGATCTTAGGGGGTCCCGGGTAGGGCAGGCCAGGCTCGCGGTGTCTGGCACCGCTCCCCGATCCGGCCTGCCCTACCCGGGACCCCCTCGCTTCCTGCGCGTCAAGGACCAGGGCTCCACGACACCCAGCCCGCGCACCGGCCGCTGCCACATCGGCTGGAGCGCGAAGCGGTACCCGCCGCCGCCCTCCTCCGACTCGGCCTCCTTCTCCGACACCGGCGCGGCCCCGGTCCGGCCCAGCTCCTCGGCCATCGCCCCGTCCACCAGCACCGCGTCCTTCGGGGCTATCGACGTCAGCCTGCTCGCCAGATTCACCGTGGTCCCGAAGACGTCGCCCATCCGGGTCGTCACCGTGCCGAAGGCGATCCCGACCCGCAGCTCCGGCATCTGCGGATCGGCCTCCATCGTCTCGATGAGCCGCAGCGCGATCTCCGCCGCCGTCGCCGCGTCGTCGGCGCAGTACAGCACCTCGTCGCCGAGCGTCTTGATCAGCCGGCCGCCGTGCGCGGCCACCAGGTCCGCCGACGTCGTCTCGAAGGACTCGACCAGCTCGCCGAGCTCCTCCTCCTCCAGCCGTCGCGTCAGACGGGTGAAGCCCACCAGGTCGGCGAAGCCCACCGCGAGCCGCCGGTCGACCATCTCCTCGTCGTCCGCCACCTGCACGACGCGCCCGGTGGCGGCGGCAAGCTGGCGCCGCCACACGTAGACGAGGAACTCCTCCAGCTCGGGCAGCAGCAGCTCGACGAGGGGGTACGTGACCTCCGTACGGGTCATCCCCGGCTCCGGCGGCTCCGTCAGCCCCTCCAGGAACGAGTCGATCTGCCACTCCGCGAGGCGCGCCGTGGTCTGCCCGGTGGAGCGCGCCACCTGCACGGCCATCGGCTCGGACAGCAGCCCGGCCTCCACCAGACCCGCGAGCCGGCGCAGCGCCAGTACGTCCGCCTCCGTGAGGGCCTTGGCCTGGCCGATGTCCGCGAAGCCCATGGCCCGCCAGAAGCGGGAGGCGAGCTCCATCGACACGCCGGCGCTGCGGGCGGCCTGGAAGGGGGTGTACCGGCGCTCGGCGCCCAGGATCAGCTGTTCGAGCCTGATCGCGAGGGGGTCCGCCGTCGGCTGGGCCGTGTGGTCCACCTCATGGTGCGGGTGGTGCTGGTCACGCCCGATCGGGGTACCGGGGCCCGTGGGCCCGGGGGCGGACGCGCTGGACGTAGAGTCGTCGACGGTCAAGGGCCGCCTCCTGTCCATTCCGTGCGCACTGCCCTGCCGAACCGGGTGATCACCACGAGTACCGGGATCGCCTAAACCATACGGCAGGTGTGCCGTAGCTCACTCCCCCTCCCCGTTTTCGGCTCGCTCCGCCCGGGTCCCGCCGGCCGTCAGTGCACCGACCGCAGGTGGACGACGTCCCCGGCGCCCACCGCCTCGTGCCGGTCTTCGGCCGTACGGATCACCAGGCGGCCGTCGGTGTCGACCGCTTCGGCCGTTCCGGTGAGCGTGCGGCCCCCGGGGAGCTCCGCGCGGACGTGACGGCCGAGGGTCGCGCAGCCCGCCGCGTAGGTCTCCTGGAGGCCGCTGGACGCGGGGTCGCCGGCGGCCGCGCGCCAGTTCCCGTACCACTGCTCCAGGGAGCGCAGTACGGCCCGCAGCAGCGGGTCCCGGTCGGTCACGGAGGCCTTGGCCAGGGCGAGGGACCCGGCGGCCGGCACCGGCAGCTCGTCCTCCGCCAGGGTGACGTTGAGCCCGATCCCGATCACCACGCCGTCTTCGACCCGCTCGGCGAGGATCCCGCCCGTCTTGCGCTCCTCGCCGTCCACGGTGACCAGCAGGTCGTTGGGCCATTTGAGGGCGGTGTCCACACCGGCCGCCCGCGAGAGCCCGGTCGCGGTGGCCACCCCGGCCAGCAGGGTCAGCCACCCCCACCGCTCCTGCGGCACGGCGTCGCCCGGCTTGAGCAGGACGGAGAAGAACAGCCCGGACCGGGCCGGCGCGACCCAGCTGCGGTCGAGCCGCCCGCGCCCGGCGGTCTGCTCCTCGGCGACGAGCACGGCCCCCTCGGGCAGCTGCGCCGCCCGGGCCGCGAGATCGGAATTGGTCGACCCGGTGGCGTCGACGACCTCCAGGGAGGTCCACAGTCCCCCCTCGGTGACCACGGCCCGCTGAAGGGCGGCGGCGTTCAGGGGCGGCCGGTCCAGGTTCGACCAACGACCGGCGGAAGCTCCAGCTGATGCATCTGATGGCGTCATGCAAGCCAATGTAGGTGTGTCAAACGCCGCACTGCCGAGCGCCATGCCCGCCGATACGCTACGCACCAGTAGCCAGCAGTAGTCAATCAATTGACCAGGCCGTTGACACCACGCAGGGAGCCGCGACCCCGATGTCACAACCGTCAGAGCCGATCGACATGCACACCACCGCGGGCAAGATCGCGGATCTGCAGCGCCGCATCGACGAAGCCACCCACGCCGGATCCTCGCGTGCCGTGGAGAAGCAGCACGCCAAGGGCAAGCTGACGGCGCGTGAGCGGGTGGCCCTGCTGCTGGACGAGGGTTCCTTCGTCGAGCTGGACGAGTTCGCCCGCCACCGCTCCACCAGCTTCGGGCTGGAGAAGACCCGCCCCTACGGCGACGGCGTCGTCACCGGCTACGGCACGGTGGACGGCCGCCCCGTGGCGGTGTTCTCGCAGGACTTCACCGTCTTCGGCGGCGCCCTCGGCGAGGTCTACGGCCAGAAGATCATGAAGGTCATGGACTTCGCGCTGAAGACCGGATGCCCGCTCATCGGCATCAACGACTCCGGCGGCGCCCGCATCCAGGAGGGCGTCAGCGCGCTCGGCATGTACGGCGAGATCTTCCGCCGCAACGTCCACGCCTCCGGGGTGATCCCGCAGATCAGCCTGATCGTCGGGCCCTGCGCGGGCGGCGCGGTCTACTCCCCCGCCATCACCGACTTCACGGTCATGGTCGACCAGACCTCGCACATGTTCATCACCGGCCCGGACGTCATCAAGACGGTCACCGGCGAGGACGTGGGCTTCGAGGAGCTGGGCGGGGCGCGCACGCACAACAGCACGTCCGGAGTCGCGCACCACATGGCGGGCGACGAGAAGGACGCCATCGAGTACGTGAAGTCGCTGCTCGCCTACCTGCCGTCGAACAACCTCTCCGAGCCGCCCGCCTTCCCGGAGGAGGCGGACACCGAGGTCTCCGACGCCGACCGCGAGCTCGACGTACTGATCCCGGACAGCGCGAACCAGCCGTACGACATGCACACCGTGATCGAGCACGTGCTCGACGACGCGGAGTTCCTGGAGACGCAGTCGCTGTTCGCGCCGAACATCCTCACCGGCTTCGGCCGGGTCGAGGGCCACCCGGTGGGCGTCGTCGCCAACCAGCCGATGCAGTTCGCCGGCTGTCTGGACATCGACGCCTCCGAGAAGGCGGCGCGGTTCGTCCGTACGTGCGACGCCTTCAACATCCCGGTGCTGACGTTCGTGGACGTACCGGGCTTCCTGCCGGGCACCGACCAGGAGTACAACGGAATCATCCGGCGCGGCGCGAAGCTGATCTACGCGTACGCCGAGGCCACCGTCCCCCTGATCACCGTCATCACCCGCAAGGCCTTCGGCGGCGCGTACGACGTCATGGGCTCCAAGCACCTCGGCGCGGACCTGAACCTGGCCTGGCCGACGGCGCAGATCGCCGTCATGGGCGCCCAGGGCGCGGTGAACATCCTGCACCGGCGCACGATCGCGGAAGCCTCTCCGGAGGAGGTGGACGAGACCCGGGCGCGCCTGATCACCGAGTACGAGGACGCGCTCCTCAACCCGTACACGGCCGCCGAGCGCGGTTACATCGACGCGGTGACCATGCCGTCCGAGACGCGGACGCACATCGTGAAGGGGCTGCGCCAGCTCCGCACCAAGCGGGAGTCCCTGCCGCCCAAGAAGCACGGCAACATCCCCCTCTAGGAGGTCAGTCCTGTGGTGATCAAGGTCGTCAAGGGAAACCCGACCCCGGAGGAGCTGGCCGCCGCACTGGCGGTGGTCCAAGCGCGCGCGGCGGTGCTGGCCTCGGCACCGTCGGGCGCGCCGCGGGTGGCCGACGAGTGGTCGGCGCCGGCCCGGGTGGCACGGCAGCGGCTGCCGCAGCCGGGCCCGCGGGCGTGGGGCCGTACGTACTGGCCCGGCTAGGCCGCGCGGTCGCGAAGATGATGTGAACGGGGGGTGGCGCCTGAGTACGGGTACTCAGGCGCCACACCTGTCTCCGGGGACAGGATCGGAGCATGCTCTGGTCCGATCCGAAGAACGAGCCGCCGAAGGACATGCGCGACGCGCAGGCGATGGTCCGGCGGCTGACCGTGGTGCTGGCCCTCGCCATGCTCGTCGTGGTCTACGTGCTCGGCGTGGGCCACTTCTAGTGGGCCACTTCTAGGGGACAGGACGCCCCTTGGGGCCGCTGCAGCCAGGGTTCCGCGAAACCACTCCTAGGGGTACCCCGCAGCGCCCCTACGATGGCCACCATGACTGTCGAACCGCGCCCGCTCGTCCTCGCCTCCGCCTCCCCCGCCCGGCTGAACCTGCTGCGGCAGGCCGGGCTCGCCCCGCACGTGATCGTCAGCGGCTTCGACGAGGACGCGCTGGACCACGACGAGCCCGCCGAGCTGGCGCTGGCGCTGGCCGAGGCTAAGGCGGCGGTCGTGGCGGGCCTGGACGAGGCCGCGGGCGCCCTGGTGATCGGCTGCGACTCCGTCCTGGAGCTGGACGGCGAGGCGCTGGGCAAGCCGGCGGACGCCGAGGAGGCCACCGCGCGCTGGAAGGCCATGCGCGGGCGGTCCGGAATCCTGCGGACGGGCCACTGCGTGATCGACACGACGACCGGCCGTCAGGTCTCGGCGACGGCCTCCACGACGGTCCGGTTCGGCGAGCCGACGGACGCCGAGGTCGCCGCGTACGTGGCGAGCGGCGAGCCGCTGCACGTGGCGGGGGCGTTCACCCTGGACGGGCTGTCGGCGCCGTTCATCGAGGGCATCGATGGGGACCACGGCAACGTGATCGGGCTGTCGCTGCCGCTGCTGCGTTCCCTGCTGGGCGAACTGGGTGTATCGATCACGGACTTGTGGGCTTGAGCTCCCCGAACGGCGGCGGCGGGGTGTCCCGCACCTCGCCCCCGGCCCCGTTCCCGGCCTCGGCCGGGGCGGCGTAGAGCATCAGGGTCAGGACGAGGAGACACAGGATCAGGCTCGTCACCGCGAAGGCGCCCCAGCCGACCAGGGCGACGGCGAGGACGCCGAGCACCCCGTGGGTGACGGCGGCGGTGACGAGCACGACGCGGGCGAAGGCGCCGGGGGCCCGGTCGCGGACCGCCGCGACGGCGGCGAGCACGGCGCACAACAGGAGGAAGGCGCCCATGCCCACCCCGAGGCCATAGGTTGCCTTGGACATGACATCCGGATCGCTGCCCGCGATCGACATCGCCTGGTTCGCGGTGGTCTTGCCCAGCACGATGTGGACGAGCACGAGCACGGCCGCTTCCGCGACAAGTACGATCGCGGCCAGTCCGGCCACGAGTCTGCGCAGCACGACGTCCCCACCCCCCACGCGTCACAAGCCTGTTCGACGCCTGGAGGCTACTAACGGGTAAACGTACGGACAAGGGGTCCGGGCCGGTTCGTTACGGGAGGCCCCCGGCGCGGCGATCAAGCAACGAAAACGTGGGCCGTTCGTAGGGACTCGACAAAGAATCACCCGGGGCCGCTGACCGGCAAGACAGAGACCTTGGCTACATGACGGGGTTACTGTGCAGTCGGGGATCCCCCTGACTTGGGGCGCCATAAGGGTTCCCCGGTAGAGCGGGCCTCGAATCACACTCTGTGTGGGCAAGGTCACCACCGGGGAAGGGTCGAAAGGCCGTGTGGACTGTCCCTAAACTCAGCTTGTTTCAAGGAGGGAGCCATCGTGCGCAAGGTGCTCATCGCCAACCGTGGCGAAATCGCTGTCCGCGTTGCTCGGGCCTGCCGGGACGCCGGGATCGCGAGCGTAGCCGTCTACGCCGATCCGGACCGGGACGCTCTGCACGTCCGCGCGGCCGACGAAGCTTTCGCGTTGGGCGGTGACACCCCGGCCGCCAGCTACCTGGACATCTCCAAGGTCCTCCAGGCCGCAGCCGATTCCGGCGCGGACGCCATCCATCCCGGATACGGCTTCCTGTCCGAGAACGCCGACTTCGCGCAGGCCGTCATCGACGCGGGCCTGACCTGGATCGGCCCGCCGCCGCAGGCCATCCGCGATCTGGGTGACAAGGTCGCCGCCCGCCACATCGCCCAGCGCGCCGGTGCGCCGCTGGTCGCCGGTACGCCGGACCCGGTCTCCGGGGCCGACGAGGTCGTCGCCTTCGCCAAGGAGCACGGCCTGCCGATCGCCATCAAGGCGGCCTTCGGCGGTGGCGGCCGCGGCCTCAAGGTCGCCCGCACCCTCGAAGAGGTGCCGGAGCTGTACGACTCCGCCGTCCGCGAGGCCGTCGCGGCCTTCGGCCGCGGCGAGTGCTTCGTCGAGCGCTACCTCGACAAGCCGCGGCACGTCGAGACCCAGTGCCTCGCCGACAGCCACGGCAACGTCGTCGTCGTCTCCACGCGTGACTGCTCGCTGCAGCGCCGCCACCAGAAGCTGGTGGAGGAGGCTCCCGCGCCGTTCCTCTCCGAGGCCCAGAACGCGGAGCTGTACGCCGCCTCGAAGGCGATCCTGAAGGAGGCCGGCTACGTCGGCGCGGGCACCGTCGAGTTCCTCGTCGCCGCCGACGGCCTCATCTCCTTCCTCGAGGTGAACACCCGCCTCCAGGTCGAGCACCCGGTCACCGAAGAGGTGGCCGGCATCGACCTGGTGCGCGAGATGTTCCGCATCGCCGACGGCGAGGAGCTCGGTTACGGGGACCCGGTCCTGCGCGGCCACTCCTTCGAGTTCCGCATCAACGGCGAGGACCCGGGCCGCGGCTTCCTCCCGGCCCCCGGCACGGTGACGAAGTTCGCCGCCCCGTCGGGTCCGGGTGTCCGCCTCGACGCGGGCGTCGAGTCCGGCTCGGTCATCGGCCCGGCCTGGGACTCCCTGCTGGCCAAGCTGATCGTCACCGGCGCCACCCGCGAGCAGGCGCTCCAGCGCGCCGCCCGCGCGCTGGAGGAGTTCGAGATCGAGGGCATGGCCACGGCCATCCCGTTCCACCGCGCCGTCGTCGCCGACCCGGCCTTCGCGCCCGCGGAGGGACCCTTCACGGTCCACACCCGCTGGATCGAGACCGAGTTCGTCAACGAGATCCCGGCGTTCGCGGCTCCGGCCGCGGAGGACACCGAGGACGAGCCGGGCCGCGAGACGGTGGTCGTCGAGGTCGGCGGCAAGCGCCTGGAGGTCTCGCTCCCGTCGTCCCTGGGCATGACCCTGGCCCGTACGGCCGCCGCGGGCGGCGCCAAGCCCAAGCGGCGCGCGGCCAAGAAGTCCGGCCCGGCCGCCTCCGGCGACACCCTCGCCTCCCCGATGCAGGGCACGATCGTCAAGGTCGCGGTCGAGGAGGGCCAGCGCGTCGAGGAGGGCGAGCTGGTCGTCGTCCTTGAGGCGATGAAGATGGAGCAGCCGCTCAACGCGCACCGCTCCGGCACCATCGTCGGCCTCACGGCCGAGGTCGGCGCCTCCCTCACCTCGGGCGCCACGATCTGCGAGATCAAGGACTGACGTCCCGTAGTACGCAAGACGAAGGCGGGGCCGGGAATCCAGCCCCGCCTTCGTTCGTTGAGGCACACCCACCCGGCAGCGCCGGGCACGATCCAGCCCCGCCGGCGTTTGAGGCGCGGGGGTCCCCCGGGACGGAGTCTGAGGGAGGGTCGGCGGAGCCCCGGCAGCCGGCCCGCAGTAACTACCGGCGCCGCATGTCCGCGACCCGCGCCCGCTCCCCGGCCTGCTGCTCCAGCAACGAGGCCGGCGCACTGCGCAGCTGCGCGGTCGGCCCGCCCCGACGCTGCACCGGCAACGGCGAGTCCCGCCGCGGCCGCCGCCCCGCCATGCCGTCCCCACCGGACGCGGCCACCCCACCACCGGCCACGGTGATCTGCACGCCCTGATCGGCCAGCGCCTGGAGCTCCGTGGCGGCCCGGTCGTCGTGCGGCGGCGGCTCGTCCGTCACCAGACGGGTCATCACATCGGTGGGCACGGTCTGGAACATGGTGTCCGTGCCGAGCTTCGTGTGGTCGGCCAGCACCACCACCTCCGCCGCCGCCTGCACCAGCGCCCGGTCCACGCTCGCGGAGAGCATGTTGGACGTGGACAGCCCGCGCTCGGCGGTCAGGCCGCTCCCCGAGAGGAAGGCCCGGGACACCCGCAGCCCCTGCAGGGACTGCTCGGCACCGCTGCCCACGAGGGCGTAGTTGGACCCCCGCAGGGTCCCGCCGGTCATGACCACCTCCACCCGGTTCGCGTGCGCCAGCGCCTGCGCGACCAGCAGCGAGTTGGTGACGACGGTCAGTCCGGGCACCCGGGCGAGCCGGCGGGCCAGCTCCTGGGTCGTGGTGCCCGCGCCGACGACGACGGCCTCGCCTTCTTCGACGAGGCCGGCCGCGACATCGGCAATGGCGGTCTTCTCCGCCGTCGCGAGATGGGACTTTTGCGGAAAGCCGGACTCCCGCGTGAAACCGCCCGGCAAGACCGCACCGCCGTGTCGGCGGTCGAGGAGTCCTTCTGCCTCCAGTGCCCGCACGTCCCGCCGTACGGTCACTTCGGAGGTCTGGACGACGCGGGCGAGCTCCCGGAGCGATACCGCTCCGTTGGCCCGCACCATTTCGAGGATCAATTGGCGACGTTCTGCAGCGAACACGAAACTGACAGTAACCCCAACGACCGTCTGCTTTCAGCTCCTTGCACCGGAATACCGAAGTTGTCCATACGGCGGGGCGACTAGTGGTATACGCGGTCGGATCGTTGTGTGAACGACCGGCCGCGAGGCGGCGCCCCGCCCCAAACTCCTTACGGCACGCGGCGGTTACGCCTCTCCGGCGGCCTTCCGCGTGTGCAGCTGCCGCGCCACCTCGGCGATCGAACCCGACAGCGAGGGGTACACGGTGAACGCGTTTGCGATCTGCTCGACCGTCAGATTGTTGTCGACCGCGATCGAGATGGGGTGGATCAGCTCGCTCGCACGCGGGGAGACGACCACACCGCCCACCACGATCCCGGTGCCCGGGCGGCAGAACAGCTTCACGAAGCCGTCCCGGATGCCCTGCATCTTGGCGCGCGGGTTGCGCAGCAGCGGGAGCTTCACCACGCGGGCGTCGATCTTGCCGGAGTCCACGTCGGCCTGGGTGTAGCCGACGGTGGCGATCTCCGGGTCGGTGAAGACGTTCGAGGACACCGTCTTCAGGTTCAGCGGGGCCACCGCGTCGCCGAGGAAGTGGTACATCGCGATGCGGCCCTGCATCGCCGCGACGGACGCGAGGGCGAAGACGCCGGTGACGTCGCCGGCCGCGTAGACGCCGGGCGAGGAGGTACGCGACACCTTGTCGGTCCAGATGTGCCCGGACTCCTTGAGCCGGACCCCGGACTCCTCCAGGTTCATCCCCGTGGTGTTCGGCACCGCGCCGACCGCCATCAGGCAGTGCGTGCCGCTCAGCACCCGGCCGTCGGCGAGGGTGACCTCGACCCGGTCGCCCACCCGTTTGGCGGACTCGGCGCGCGAACGGCCGATGACGTTCATGCCGCGGCGCCGGAACACGTCCTCCAGGACGGCGGCCGCGTCCGGGTCCTCGCCCGGCAGCACGCGGTCACGGGAGGAGACCAGCGTCACCCGGGAGCCCAGCGCCTGGTACGCACCGGCGAACTCGGCGCCGGTCACACCGGAGCCGACCACGATGAGCTCCTCGGGGAGCTCGTCCAGGTCGTAGACCTGGGTCCAGTTCAGGATCCGCTCGCCGTCGGGCATGGCGTCCGGGATCTCGCGGGGGTGCCCGCCGGTCGCGATGAGCACGGCGTCCGCGGTCAGGATCGTCTCGGTGCCGTCGGCGGCCGTGACGATGACGTCCCGGGTGCCGTCGATGCCCTGCGGGCCGCCGAGCTTGCCGCGGCCCCGTACGACGCGGGCGCCGGCCCGGGTCACGGAGGCGGTGATGTCATGCGACTGGGCGAGCGCCAGGCGCTTGACGCGCCGGTTCACCTTGCCGAGGTCCACGCCGACGACGCGCGCGGCCTGCTCGATGTGCGGGGTGTCGTCCGCGACGACGATGCCGAGCTCCTCGTACGAGGAATCGAAGGTCGTCATGACCTCGGCGGTCGCGATGAGAGTCTTGGAAGGTACGCAGTCGGTCAGGACCGAGGCCCCGCCCAGGCCGTCGCAGTCCACGACGGTCACCTCAGCGCCGAGCTGGGCCCCTACCAGGGCCGCCTCGTACCCGCCGGGTCCGCCGCCGATGATCACGATCCGGGTCACGAAAAGTCCGCCTCACGTCTACCCGGCCGGCTGCCGCCCCGGCCGGTGTTCCGGGGGGTCTCCCCGGGGGATGCATTCCGTGCCCCATTGTCCCGCACGCTTCAAGGTGCTTCGCGCCCGGTCCCTCCATCCGGTACGGCGGCCCGCGCACGGCCGGGAGAGCGGCCCGGGCCGCCCCTCCCGTACCCTCGACCTCATGTCGCTCTACGCCGCGTACGCCGGCAACCTCGACCCGCGGCTGATGACGCGCCGCGCTCCCCATTCGCCGCTGCGCGGAACGGGCTGGATCAACGACTGGCGGCTGACCTTCGGCGGCGAGCAGATGGGCTGGGAGGGCGCGCTCGCCACGATCGTCGAAGCCCCGCGCCACCAGGTATTCGTCGCCCTGTACGACATCGCGCCGCTGGACGAGGACTCGATGGACCGCTGGGAGGGCGTCGGGCTCGACATCTACCGCCGGATGCGGGTGCGCGTGCACACGCTGGACGGCGAGGAGGCGGCCTGGGTGTACGTCCTCAACGGCTACGAGGGCGGCCTGCCCTCGGCCCGCTACCTGGGCGAGATCGCCGACGCGGCCGAATCCGCGGGCGCCCCGCACGACTACGTGATGGAAATCCGCAAGCGTCCCTGCTGAGCCGCGCTCCCCGCCGGGCCCCGCCGGGCCCCGCCGAGCCCTCCGGGGACGATTAGGCGGAAACGACAAGGCAACGATCCGAACACCGTGAGCTGTGCCATCTACGCGCGTAGGCAATGAGCGGCTACGCTCTTCTGCGTGAACGCATCTGTTACCGACCCCTTCGCCGACGCCACAGCCGCAGCCGCCCGCCTGCGCGAGCTGACCGGCGCGGAAACCCACGATGTCGCCCTCGTCATGGGCTCCGGCTGGGCCCCCGCCGCAGAGGCGCTCGGCGCCCCCGAGGCCGAGTTCCCGGTCACCGAGCTGCCCGGCTTCCCGCCGCCCGCCGTCGAGGGCCACGGCGGCAAGATCCGCTCGTACAAGATCGGCGACAAGCGCGCGCTGCTCTTCCTCGGCCGGACCCACTACTACGAGGGCCGCGGCGTCGCCGCCGTCGCCCACGGCGTGCGCACCGCCGTCGCCGCCGGCTGCAAGACCGTCGTCCTCACCAACGGCTGCGGCGGCCTGCGCGAGGGCATGAAGCCCGGCCAGCCCGTGCTGATCAGCGACCACCTCAACCTGACGGCCACCTCGCCGATCGTCGGCGCGAACTTCGTGGACCTCACCGACCTGTACTCGCCGCGCCTGCGCGCGATGTGCAAGGAGATCGACGAGACCCTCGAAGAGGGCGTCTACGTGCAGTTCCCCGGCCCGCACTACGAGACCCCGGCCGAGATCAACATGATCCGCGTCATGGGCGCCGACCTGGTCGGCATGTCCACCGTGCTGGAGGCCATCGCCGCCCGCGAGGCCGGCGCCGAGGTGCTCGGCATCTCCCTGGTCACCAACCTGGCGGCGGGCATCTCCGGCGAGCCGCTGAACCACGAAGAGGTGCTCCAGGCCGGCCGTGATTCGGCCGCGCGCATGGGCAAGCTGCTGACCCAGGTCCTCGCCCGCATCTGATCGACGTACGAGAGCTAAGGCGGAAGTAGTGCAGGAACAGGCACAGGACGAGCTGATCACCCGGGCCCAGGCCTGGCTGGCGGAGGACCCGGACCCGGAGACGGCGGACGAACTCGCCAAGCTCATCGAGGCCGGCGACACCGCGGACCTCGCGGACCGCTTCTCCGGCACGCTCCAGTTCGGCACCGCCGGACTGCGCGGCGAGCTGGGCGCGGGCCCGATGCGGATGAACCGTGCCGTGGTCATCCGGGCCGCGGCGGGCCTCGCGGCCTACCTGAAGGCCCAGGGCCACACCGGCGGCCTGGTCGTCGTCGGCTACGACGCGCGCTACAAGTCCGCGGACTTCGCCCGCGACACCGCGGCCGTGATGACCGGCGCCGGGCTGCGCGCGGCCGTCCTGCCCCGCCCGCTGCCGACGCCTGTCCTCGCGTACGCCATAAGGCACCTGGGTGCCGTCGCCGGCGTCGAGGTGACCGCGAGCCACAACCCGCCCCGGGACAACGGCTACAAGGTCTACCTCGGCGACGGCTCGCAGATCGTCTCCCCGGCGGACGCCGAGATCGCGGCGGAGATCGCCGCGATCGGGGCCCTGTCGGACGTACCCCGCCCGACGGACGGCTGGCTGCAGCTCGACGAGGAGGTCCTGGAGGCCTACCTGACCCGTACGGACTCCGTCCTGACCCCCGGGTCCCCCCGGGGCGTGCGGACCGTCTACACGGCCATGCATGGCGTCGGCAAGGAGGTCGTCATGGCGGCCTTCGCCCGGCACGGCTTCCCGGAGCCGGTCCTGGTGGCCGAGCAGGCCGAGCCGGACCCGGCCTTCCCGACGGTGGCGTTCCCCAACCCGGAGGAGCCGGGTGCGATGGACCTGGCCTTCGCGAAGGCGGCCGAGGCCGGCCCGGACATCGTGATCGCCAACGACCCGGACGCGGACCGCTGCGCGGTGGCCGTCCCGGACGATTCCGCCGCCTCCGGCTGGCGGATGCTGCGCGGCGACGAGGTCGGCGCGCTGCTGGCGGCCCACCTGGTGCACAAGGGCGCGCGCGGGACCTTCGCGGAGTCGATCGTCTCCTCCTCCCTCCTCGGGCGGATCGCGGAAGCCGCGGGTCTGCCGTACGAGGAGACCCTGACCGGCTTCAAGTGGATCGCCCGCGTCGAGGGCCTGCGCTACGGGTACGAGGAGGCGCTCGGCTACTGCGTGGACCCCGAGGGCGTCCGCGACAAGGACGGCGTCACCGCCGCCCTGCTGGTGGCGGAGCTGGCCTCGGAGCTCAAGGAGCAGGGCCGCACCCTGACCGACCTGCTGGACGACCTGGCGATGGCCCACGGCCTCCACGCCACCGACCAGCTGTCGGTCCGCGTCTCGGACCTGTCGGTCATCGCCTCGGCGATGGCGCAGCTCCGGGCGGAGCCCCCGGCCTCCCTCGCGGGCCTGCGGGTCGTCTCGGCGGAGGACCTGAACCAGGGCACGGAGTCCCTCCCGCCCACGGACGGCCTGCGCTACTACCTGGACGGCGCCTACAAGGCCCGCGTGATCGTCCGTCCGTCGGGCACGGAGCCGAAGCTGAAGTGCTACCTGGAGGTCGTGGTCCCGGTCCCCGAGGCCTCGGACCTCCCCCCGGCCCGCACCCGCGCCCAGGAAATCCTGGACGCGATCAAGAAGGACCTGGCCGCGGCGGCCGGCATCTAGCCTGCCCCGCCCGGTGACGGCCCCCCGAGCTCCGGCCCCGGGGGGCCGTCACCGTACCCGGGACGTGACCCGGCCACCCGGCGCGATCGACCGGGTGGCAGCGCTCTATTCGTCGCGCGGCTTCCAGGCGCCGGCCTGGTTCATCGCGGTCATGGTTCCCCAGATCCAGCCGATCAGGGCAACGGTCAGGGCGGCTGCGCCGCAGGCGAGGACGGTCTGATCGGGGATGAGTCCCTGCCCGCCCGTGGTCTGGGGCAGCGCGATCCACACGCCGACCACGCTGCCGGCGATACCGGCGATCAGGAGGGGAAGGAACAGCGCGAAGGCGCCGATCACCCAGTGTGTGGAGCGGTTGCCCGCGAGGACCGTCAAGGGGGCGAGGGCACGGCCCTGACGGAGGAATTCGGCCAGGCCCGAGAGCAGCGCGGCGACGGCGAGGCAGCCGATGCCGAGCATGCCGAAGAGCGTCAACCAGTCTCCTTGGAGCTTGTTGACCATGGCTCCCGCAAGCCACTGGGCGCCGATCGTTCCGACCTCTGCGCCCTGGGGGAACGCCTGGTGGGCCAGGCGGGCCACTTGCGGCTCGGAGAGGTCGGAGCCGTCGCGGGAGAGCAGCAGGGACGTGGCGGTGTCACCGCCGGTACGTGAGCGTGGGTCGGCGGTTTCGACGTACAGGCGGGCGGTGCCGACGAGCGCCTGGATGCGGGGATCGGTGGGCCGCTCGGTGAGGAGGGTCTTCGTCTTTGGGCATTCGATGTGGACCACGGTCAGGCTGGTGCAGGTGCCCACCAGCGTCAGGCTCTGGTCCTCCGGGTTTCGCTCGGCCCCCAGGTGCACCATCGTCGCGGGCAGGGCTTCGAAGAACCCGGTGACGGTGCCGGGGTCGGCCGCGCGCGGAGTGACGACCAGTGCCGAGGAACCGATGCGATCCGCGGTTGCCTGCGCGGCCCTGGCCGGCTCTCCGACCTGGCCCTGCCAGGCGGCCACCTGCATCACCACCACGATGGCCACGGCCACGCCGCTCGTCATGCGGGCAATGGGCCCGGGATGGGTGGCCATGCGGCGTCCGGCCACCAGAGCGCCGGGCATGCCACGGCGCCGGGCGGTCGCGGCCAACGCCCGTCCGATGGCCATCGTGGCCATCGCGACAGCGGCGGGAAGGGTCGCCACACAGCCCGCTACGCCGACCCAGTTCGTCAGGACGTACGGCGTCGTTCCGGGCTCGAAGAGATCGGGTCCGCGAACGGCGAGCAGCAGCATCAACGGGAACGACATCGCCCAGCGCCTGACGGACCGGGGGGCGGGCCGTAGCCGTGTGCCGCCATCCCGTGGCCGGTCAACGGGCTTGTCCCTGTTGGTGACCAGCAGAACGGTCACGGTGACGGTCACGGCAGCCAGGACCGCCGCCGCCCATGCCCACCAGTGTGCGCGCAGGTCGGACGCGACCAGAACGTGCCCGGTCCAGGGGAGCGTGACGTCCGTCAGGGACGCCGCGACGGCGACGGCGGTCGCCGTCAGCGCACCCGCGGTCACCGGAATCAGTGCTTCGCCGAAGGTGACCAGGGCCCGATGGCGGGGGGTACCGCCCAAGGCCGTGATCAGGGCGATCCGACGGTCCCTGTGGTGAGATCCGGTACGGACGGCCACGACCAGCAGTGTGGCCGCAGGGACGACCAGGAGGCCGGTGATCATCCCGACGAACAGCCACAGGGGTTTGTCATAGTCCGTCTGGCCTACGGCGAAGTAGACGGGGCCGGTCGTGGGGCCGAAGCCGAGAATGGGCCGGACCGTATCACCGGCCGTCAGCGGCTTCGGGGGAACGACGTACGCGAACAGCTCGTCCGGGGACTGGAGCCCCTCGTCACCGATCGTTCCCACGACGGTGCCGTAGCGGCGCGTGATGTCGAAGTCCTCGGGTTGGGCCAGCAGTGCCGGTGACAGCACTGCCTCGCCGGGCGACGGCCAAGCTGCCAGACCAGGCGGCAGCGGAGCGTCCGGGGCGAGCGGGGTGAGGAACACCGTCGGGTAGGGCCGACCGCCGGGAAGACGATCGCCCTTTACGGCCCAGAGCGCTTTCCCTGGCACGCCGGTATCCACGTACTCGGCGAAAACCGGGCCCCGATCGAGCCCACGCTCACGTTGCCCGGCATAGGTGATGAGAGCCGTCACCAGCGCGACGAGCGCCACGGCGAGAACGAGCGTGGCCGCGTAGACGGCGACGAACCGCGTCCGTCCGGCTTCGCCGCGGCGTGAGGCAACCATCCCCAGCCCCAGCAGACGGGCCGTGGGGACGTTCCTGCGACTCATGCCCCGCCCCGCTCGAACGCCGGGGCCGACGCGGCGACCGCGTCACACAGAACCCCGTCTTTGAGAACAAGCGTGCGGTCCGCCCGCATCGCCACGACGGGGTCATGGGTGACGACCAACAGGCCGCACCCCCGCTCGGCCGACAGGGCGAACAGTGCGTCCGCCACCGTTTCCCGGGCGGCTTCGTCGAGTGCGCCGGTGGGTTCGTCCGCCAGGATCAGACTCGGCGAGTTGATCATCGACCGGGCCACGGCGGTCCGTTGACGCTCGCCGCCCGACAGCTCCGCACTGGTCTCGGCGTCGGGGACACCGAAGCGCTCCAACAGCTCCCGCGCTCGCGCGTAGGCGTCATCGGAGGCAGCCCCGGCCAGCAAGGCCGGCAAGGCCACGTTGTCGGCGGGGGACAGTTCCGGCAACAGCTCCCCGAACTGGAAGACCATCCCGATGTGCCCGGCCCGGTGTGCGGCCAAGGCGGCGCCCTTCAGCCCCGCCAAGTCCACACCCGCCACCTCGACGTGCCCCTGGCGTGGCCTGATCAGGCCCAACGCACAGGACAGCAAGGTCGACTTGCCCGATCCGCTCGGTCCCATCACGACCACCGACTCCCCGGCCGCGACGGTAAGGCTCAGACCTTGGAACAGCGCCCGCCCCGGGTACTCGTGCCTCAGATCCCGCATGCGCAAAACGTCGGCTGCTGCACCCATGGTGCCTTCCCTTCAGCTCGCCGGAACTCTCTCGTGCCGGCGGTACTCGTGTCCGGAACGGTGACGGAACTGAACGAACCCGTCGAGCCGGGATGAAGCACCGGCCGCCCACGTGATCCCGGTCAGGGTCGAATACGGAGCGTGGGGGACTGCACAAGAAACCGTTCCAGCATCAACTGACAGAAAACTGCGTGGGGCGGAACGCCGAAGTGCGTCCGCCCCACGCAGTTCAAGCAATTCGGGATTACCTGTAGCTCCAGCCCGCGCAGGCGTCCGGAACGAAGTCCTCCTCGTCACAGGCCCGGAGCTTGTTCACCGAATTGGTGAGCGACGGACCGTACTTGACCGTGCCACCGCCGGTGGTGTTACGGACCTCGCGCCGGAAGGCGTCGACCCCGTAGTAGTACTCCGCGTACGCCTCGTCACCATCCGCGCTGCGGTCGCGGACTGCGACCTGCTCGTTGGTTCCGTAGCTCCAGGCATCGGTCTCGTCCGTCGCGGACCACATGTCGGTGGCCATCGCAGGCGTCGACGCGAATACCGCGAACGCGGTGACTCCGATCGCGGCTGCCTTCTTGAAGCGATTCATGCCCACCCCTTGATTCTCGTTGATTTCAGCCATGCGACCTCGGCGCCGAATGATGCGCAATCAGAGTGGCCCGGCCGAATGGGCGGCGGTCTCGTCCGCTCGCCGACACGCAGATGATCATAGACGAGGCTCGGTGATCTTGGAATCTTACGAAGCAGCAGGTCAGCCCAAACGACAACCCCCCGGAGCCAGTTGCTCCGGTTCGGGGCGATTCGTCGCTGCCGACAGCCCGCCGTCCGCTGACGACGGGCGTTGCGACAGAAAGTGATCTGGCGTCAGGCACCTGGGGCGGAGCCCCGGCAGCGGGGCCGCAGGGGGCCGTCAGCGGGGCGTGGTACTCGCGGTGGCGGACGGGCGGACGACGTCGCCCAGCGTCGGGATCGACTCCGGGCGGGAGCGGACCGCGTCCGTGCAGTCCCACGCCCGCGGCGGATCCGCGTCCGGCCCGCCCAGAACCACCGGCCCCGGCCCCGCCGACACGGCTTCGCTGCCCGCCAGCGTGCACACGATCTGCGACAGGGCCACCGGCGGCAGATCCTCCGGCTTACGGCTCAACCGCACCGTGCCCGCCGGATCGCCCGACCTCGGCGCGACCGCCGTCAGCCCCGAGGGGACCCCGGTCGTGAAGCCGGCATCCCGCTCCTCCCCGCTCGGCGTCCGCTCCAGCGCCTCCAGCAGCGCCTGCGCGACGAGCGCCACGGGATCCTTCAGCACTCGCTTCTCGGGGATCGGAACCACCCGCTCCACGCCCACCAGCTGCGATCCGCAGACCAGTTCCACCGTGGCCCGGAAGCCCTGCACCCCGCTCTGCCCACTCGGCTGCGCCGGGGTGTCGCAGGACACCCGCGAGGGCGCCGGGCCCACATCCACGGGCACGGTGGTCGCCCTGATCCCGCATCCCGACACGGCCAGCAGCACCAACGCCACCGGCAGAGCCCTACGCATCCTGGTCACCCGCGATCACCTTCCCCACATCCACCGGCAGCCGCAGCGTGAACAGCGCCCCGCCCTCCGGCCCGTTGGCGGCGGTGATGTCACCGCCGTGGATGTGCGCGTTCTCCATCGCGATCGACAGGCCCAGCCCGCTCCCGTCCGACTTCGGCCGCGACGCGCTCGCCTTGTAGAACCGGTCGAAGACGTGCGGCAGGACCTCCTCCGGAATGCCCGGCCCGTTGTCCTGGACCGCGATCACCAGCCACTCGCCCTCCACGACCACCGACACCCGCACCGGCGAGCCGCCGTGCTTGAGCGCGTTGCCGATCAGGTTGGCGAGGATGACGTCGAGGCGGCGCGGGTCGAGCCGCGCCACGATGCCCCGCTCGGCGTCGAGTTCGACCGCGTCCAGCCAGGCCCGCGCGTCGATACAGGCCGTGACCTGGTCGGCGACGTCCACGTCGTCCAGCACCAGCCGGGCCGTCCCCGCGTCGAAGCGGGTGACCTCCATCAGGTTCTCCACCAGGTCGTTGAGGCGCCGCGTCTCGCTGACGACCAGCGCCACCGCCGGCGCGATCATCGGGTCGAGGTCGTCGACCTCTTCCTCCAGCACCTCGGAGACCGCCGTCAACGCCGTCAGCGGCGTGCGCAGTTCGTGCGACATGTCCGCGACGAAGCGCCGGCTCGCCTCCTCCCGCGCGCTCATGTCGGCGACCTTCTTCTCCAGCGCCTCCGCCGTCTTGTTGAAGGTGTGCGACAGATCGGCGAGTTCGTCCGTCCCCGACACGTCCAGCCGGTGGTCCAGTTCGCCCTCGCCGAGCCGCCGCGCCGCGTCGCCGAGCCGCTGCACGGGCTTGAGCACCGTGCGGGCCGCGGCCTGCGCCAGCAGCGCCGAGCCCAGCAGCGCCAGACCCGTCGCGATCGTCAGCGACCAGGCCAGCGCATTCAGGTCGTCCCGCTCCTGCGCGAGCGACTTGTACATGTAGCCGGTCGGGCCGCCGCCCACGATGCGCGTGCCGCCGACCAGGTACGGATTGCCGTTCGGCTTCGTCCGCTGCCAGTACACGTGGTACTCGGCGTCGTTGGCCGCCGTCGTCTTCTGACGGTCGTTGACCGCGTTCTGCAGGGACTTCGGTACGTCGCCCAGCCCGAAGGTGTCCGGCCCCGCGGCCCCCGACACCTGGCGGTGGTCCTTGAGCTCCTGCACCAGCAGCACGCTGTACCCGGGACTGCTCCCCGCCATCAGTTCGGCGGTGCGCTGCAGCTCCTCCGGCGTCGGGTCGGCGGGCAGCGCCGCGGCGCGGTTCTGCATCTCCTGCCGGAAGTCGCCGAGCGCGGCGTCCTGGGTGCGGGTGAGGACCGCCTCCCGGTTGAGCCAGTACGCGATCCCCGAGGCGGACACCGCGGCCGTCAGCGCGACCAGCGCGAACACCACGAGGAGCCGCAGCCGCAGGCTGGTCCAGCGCCGACCCGCGAACAGAGCTCTGATCACTGCGGGGAGTCCAGCCGGTAGCCGACACCCCGGACGGTACGGATCAGGGTCGGGGAGGAGGGCACTTCCTCGACCTTGGCGCGCAGCCGCTGCACGCAGGCGTCGACGAGCCGCGAGTCGCCCAGGTAGTCGTGCTCCCAGACGAGCCGGAGCAACTGCTGCCGGGACAGCGCCTGTCCGGGACGGCGGCTCAGCTCCAGCAGCAGCCGCAGCTCGGTCGGCGTGAGCTGGAGGTCCTCGCCGTTCTTCGTCACCGTCATGGCGGCGCGGTCGATGACGAGGGAGCCGAAGCTCGCGGAGTCGCTGGACTCGCGCTCGCCGCGGCGCAGCACGGCCCGGATGCGGGCGTCGAGGACCCGCCCCTGGACCGGCTTGACCACGTAGTCGTCGGCCCCGGACTCCAGGCCCACGACCACGTCGATGTCGTCGCTGCGCGCGGTGAGCAGGATGATCGGCAGCTGGTCGGTGCGCCGGATGCGCCGGCACACCTCGAAACCGTCGATCCCGGGCAGCATCACGTCCAGCACGATCAGATCCGGCCGCTGCTCGCGCAGCAGTTTCAGGCCGTCCTCGCCCGTCGCCGCGGTGGCCACACGGTGGCCCTGGCGAGACAGCGAGAGTTCGAGGGCCGTGCGGATGGCGTCGTCGTCCTCGATCAGCAACAGGAAAGGCACGGGCTCATTCTGTCCCATCGGCCGACGGGAGTTCGACCGTCAGGCATACGGGTTCTCGCGGCGGCCCCCGCGACGGGCCCGGCGAGGTGGCTGTGACAGGGCTGTGACAGTCGACGGACACCCCGGTTAAGTCGGCCGGGCAGTCTTCTCATCAGCAACCGAACACGACGGACCCAAGCAGACTCCACGACGGGGGGCGCGAGATGAACACGCTGCACAGCACCACCACCAGCGCGGTTGTCACGCGGCTGCACGATGTGAACCGCCGGGCGGGTGTCCGTACGGTTGCGGTCACCCGGCCCCGGCCGGCACATGTCGTAGCCATTGACGCAAACCAGTACCGGGCGGTTCCCGCACAGGGCACCACCCCGTCCTCCACGTCGGAGGCCGAGTTCACGGCGTACGTCCAGGAGCGCCGGGCCGCGCTGTACGCGACGGCCTTCCACCTCACCGGCGACCGCCACGAGGCCGAGGACCTGCTGCAGAGCGCGCTGTTCTCGACGTACCGCGCCTGGGACCGGATCAGCGACAAGGCGGCCGTGGGCGGGTACCTGCGCCGCACGATGACGAACCTGCACATCAGCGCGTGGCGCCGGCGGAAGCTGAACGAGTACCCGACGGAGGAACTGCCGGAGACGGCCTCGGACACGGACGCGATGCGCGGCACGGAGCTGCGCGCGGTGCTGTGGCAGGCGCTGGCCCGGATCCCGGAGCCGCAGCGCACGATGCTGGTGCTGCGGTACTACGAGGGCCGGACGGACCCGGAGATCGCGGAGATCCTCGGGATCAGCGTCGGCACGGTGAAGTCGAGCATCTGGCGGTCGCTGCGGCGCATGCGGGAGGACGAGGCGCTGAGCTTCGGCCGTGACGAGTCGGAGTCGTTCGAGGAGCTCGTCGCGTAGCGCGGCGCGGCACCGAAGAGACCATCGGGCCAGGGGGCCCGTCCTACGGGGGTGGGGCGGGGGCCGCGGGGGGAAAAGGCGGGATCAAGCGGCCGGGGGTCCGCATGATCCCGCCTTTTCGCATGCGCGGCTCGCCGGTGGGGCTGGACTTGCCTGGCGCGGCTCAAAACCTGGGGCTCCGCCCCAGACCCTCCCCCAGACTCCGTCCGGGGGGACCCCCACGCCTCAAACGCCGGCGGGGCTGAATTTGCCCTCCGGGCAACCCAGCCCGCGCCAGCCAAGTCCAGCCCCACCGGCGTTCGAGGCGCGGGGGCCCAGGGGCGGAGCCCCCACCTCCAGCCCCGCCGACGCTTGAGCCGCGGGGGCCCCGGGGCGGAGCCCCCGTCTCCAGCCCCGCCGGCGTTTGAGGCGCGGGGGTCCGGGGGCTGGCCCCCGGCAGCGGCGCCGCAGGGGTCCGGGGGCTGGGGCGGAGCCCCGGCAGTGGAGTTGGGGGCGGCTACGCCGGGGCGGCGGCGCGGTGGCGGCCCGCCGCGGCGGCGGCCAGGCGACCGAGGGCCTCGTCGCGGCCACAGGCGTGCGCGCCCAGCGCGACGTGCCGGGCCACGATGCCCCGCTCGGCCCGCATCAGGCGCAAGCCCCTGCGCAGCAGGAAGGGGACGGACTTGCGCCCCTCCCGCAGGTCACGGGCCAGCCGCCGCCGGAAGGTGGTCGAGGGCCGCCCCCGCAGACAGATCGCGTCGGCCAGCAGCCCGAGCTCCTGGCAGCGCGCCGCGATGTCGGCGGCGAAGATCCCCTCCGCGATGAACAGCGGCGTCCGCGGCGACCGCGAGACGTCCAGGGTCTCGGTCCCGGTCCGCGAGGAGGTGGCGATGTCGTACACCGGCACCTCCGTCCGCCCCGCCGCGCACAGTTCCGCGATCGCGGCCACGGCCGCCTCCGCGTCCCAGGAGCCCGGGGAGTCCCAGTCGATGTCGGAGCTGCCGTCGACCAGCGGGAGGGTGGGGTCGCCGCCCTCCTTGTAGAAGTCGTCGAGACGCAGCACGGGCAGCCCGGAACGGGCGGCCAGTACGGATTTTCCGGAGCCCGACGGACCGGTCAGGAGTACGACGCGGGTCGGTGAAGGAGAAGAACAGCTCACGGGACACCAGTCTGAACCATTCCCCCGGGTAGGGGATCCTCCCGGTGGCCGGTTGGTATCCAGGATCACACGTCAACTACGCTGCGTGCGCACGCGACTACGACCACAGGCGGGAATCCCATGGCACGTCACGCAGCCCCCTCCGCAACGAACCGGCTCCGCTCCGCCGGGCTGACGGTCTCGATGGCCGGCGCGGCCCTGGCGATGGCCGCCGGCGGCGCGCAGGCCGGTGAACTCGATGTCCCGGCGGCCCTCACCGGGGTCACCGACCCGATCTCGAACCTCAAGGTGAACCCGCTGGCCCACACCGGCGTGGACCCGCTGGACAACGGCGTCGCCACCAAGGTCGCGGACTTCCCCGCGGTCGGTACGGGCATGGTCACCGGCGTCCTGACGCAGGGGCCGTCCGTCGGCGAGCTCCCCACGGCCGCCGTCACCTCGCTGCTGGGGCCGGTACTCCCCAAGGCGTAGGCACACGGGTACGAGAAGGCCCCGGCAGTGCTGGGGCCACCTCCCAGCGGTAGCTGGGGGAGGGACACTGCCGGGGCCGGTTCTCGGAGCTCCCCCGTCGGAGAGGTCCCTGGTCGGGGCTCTAGTACGAGGATCCGCCCGCGCCCAGCGAACCCGTCGGGTGCCAGACGGTCTTGGTCTCCAGGAACGCCGTCATGCGGTGCGTGCCCGGGTCGGCCGCCCAGTCGTCCACAGGCTGTGGACGGAGAACGCGCTTGAGGTTGTCGGCCGCCGCGATCTCCAGCTCCTTGGCCAGCGCGACATCCGCACCCGCCAGGTCGATCGCGTTGACGTCCTGGTGGGACGCCAGGTGCGGGCCCATCTCGGCGGCCTTGCCGGACAGGATGTTGACCACGCCGCCGGGCAGGTCGGAGGTGGCGAGCACCTCGCCGAGGGAGAGCGCCGGGAGCGGCGCCTTCTCGGAGGCGATCACGACGGCGGTGTTGCCGGTGGCGATCACCGGGGCGAGCACCGAGACGAGGCCCAGGAAGGACGAGTCCTGCGGGGCGACGACCGTGACGACACCGGTCGGCTCGGGGGTGGAGAGGTTGAAGAACGGGCCCGCGACCGGGTTGGCCCCGCCGACGATCTGGCCGATCTTGTCGGTCCAGCCCGCGTACCAGACCCAGCGGTCGATGGCCGCGTCCACGACGGCGCCGGCCTTCGACTTGGACAGGCCCTCGGCCTCGCCGACCTCGCGGACGAACTGGTCCCGGCGGCCCTCCAGCATCTCGGCGATGCGGTAGAGGATCTGGCCGCGGTTGTATGCGGTCGCGCCCGACCAGCCGCCGAAGGCCTTGCGGGCGGCGACGACCGCGTCACGCGCGTCCTTGCGGGAGGACAGGGGGGCGTTGGCCAGCCAGTTGCCCTTGGAGTCGCTCACCTCGTACACCCGGCCGCTCTCGGAGCGGGGGAACTTGCCCCCGACGTACAGCTTGTAGGTCTTGAAGACGCTCAGGCGGGACGGTGCCGCCGACTGGTCAGACATCGAGGTAGCCCTCCAGGCCGTGGCGGCCGCCCTCGCGGCCGAAGCCCGACTCCTTGTAGCCGCCGAAGGGCGAGGTCGGGTCGAACTTGTTGAACGTGTTGGCCCAGACGACGCCGGCCCGGAGCTGGCCCGCGACCGCGAGGATGCGCGAGCCCTTCTCCGTCCAGATGCCGGCGGACAGGCCGTACTGGCTGTTGTTCGCCTTGGCGACCGCCTCGTCCGGGGTACGGAACGTCAGCACCGACAGCACCGGGCCGAAGATCTCGTCGCGGGCGACGGTGTGCGCCTGGGTGACGTTCGTGAAGAGCGTCGGGGCGAACCAGTAGCCGGCGGACGGCAGCTCGCACGCCGGGGACCAGCGCTCGGCGCCCTCGGCCTCGCCGGTCTCCGCGAGCGCGGTGATCCGGGCGAGCTGCTCGGCGGAGTTGATCGCGCCGATGTCGGTGTTCTTGTCGAGCGGGTCGCCCAGGCGCAGCGTGGACAGGCGGCGCTTCAGGCTGTCCAGCAGCTCGTCGTGGATCGACTCCTGGACCAGCAGGCGCGAGCCCGCGCAGCAGACCTGGCCCTGGTTGAAGAAGATGCCGTTGACGATGCCCTCGACGGCCTGGTCGATGGGGGCGTCGTCGAAGACGATGTTGGCGCCCTTGCCGCCCAGCTCCAGCGTGACCTTCTTGTCGGTGCCGGCGACGTGGCGGGCGATCTTCTTGCCCACGGCCGTCGAGCCGGTGAAGGCGACCTTGTTGACGTCCGGGTGCTCGACGAGGGCCGCGCCCGCGTCCCCGTACCCGGTGAGGATGTTGACGACACCCTTGGGCAGGCCGGCCTGGCGGCAGATGTCCGCGAAGAACAGCGCCGAGAGGGGGGTCGTCTCCGCCGGCTTCAGGACGACCGTGTTGCCGGTGGCGAGCGCCGGGGCGATCTTCCACGCGAGCATGAGGAGGGGGAAGTTCCAGGGGATGACCTGGCCCGCCACACCCAGCGGGCGCGGGTTCGGGCCGTAGCCCGCGTGGTCGAGCTTGTCGGCCCAGCCCGCGTAGTAGAAGAAGTGCGCGGCGACCAGCGGGAGGTCCGCGTCGCGGGTCTCCTTGATCGGCTTGCCGTTGTCCAGGGTCTCCAGGACGGCCAGCTCGCGGCTGCGCTCCTGGATGATCCGGGCGATGCGGAAGAGGTACTTGGCGCGCTCGGAGCCGGGCAGCGCGGACCACTTCTCGAAGGCCTTGCGGGCGGCCTTGACGGCGCGCTCCACGTCGGCGGCGCCCGCCTGGGCGACCTCGGCCAGGACTTCCTCGGACGACGGGGAGACGGTCTTGAAGACCTTGCCGTCGGCGGCGTCGGTGAACTCCCCGTCGATGAAGAGTCCGTAGGAGGGGGCGATGTCGACGACCGAGCGGGACTCGGGAGCCGGTGCGTACTCGAAGAGGGATGCCATGGTGATCAGTCCACCGTCACGTAGTCGGGACCGGAGTAACGGCCGGTGCTCAGCTTCTGGCGCTGCATCAACAGGTCGTTGAGCAGGCTGGAGGCGCCGAAGCGGAACCAGTGGTTGCTCAGCCAGTCCTCGCCCGCGGTCTCGTTGACCAGGACCAGGAACTTGATCGCGTCCTTGGTGGTGCGGATGCCGCCGGCCGGCTTCACGCCGATCTGGATTCCAGTCTGCTCCCGGAAGTCGCGTACGGCTTCGAGCATGAGCAGGGTGTTGGCCGGGGTGGCGTTGACGCCCACCTTGCCCGTCGACGTCTTGATGAAGTCGGCGCCCGCGAGCATGCCGATCCAGGAGGCCCGGCGGATGTTGTCGTACGTGGACAGCTCGCCGGTCTCGAAGATGACCTTGAGGCGGGCCGCGCTGCCGTCGGGGCGCACGCACGCCTCCTTGACGGCCTTGATCAGCTCGTACGTGTCGAGGTAGCGACCGGCGAGGAAGGCGCCACGGTCGATGACCATGTCGATCTCGTCGGCGCCGGCGGCCACGGCGTCGGCCGTGTCCGCGAGCTTGACGGGCAGGGCCGCGCGGCCGGCCGGGAACGCGGTGGCGACGGAGGCGACCTTGACGTCGGCGCCGTTCAGCGCCGCCTTCGCGGTGGCCACCATGTCGGGGTACACGCAGACGGCGGCCGTCATGGGGGTGGTGCGGTCGGTCGGATCGGGGTTGACGGCCTTGGCGGAGAGCGCCCGGACCTTGCCCGGGGTGTCCGCGCCTTCCAGCGTCGTCAGGTCGATCATCGAGATGGCCAGGTCGATGGCGTACGCCTTGGCCGTCGTCTTGATCGAACGGGTGCCGAGGGAGGCCGCGCGGGCCTCCAGGCCGACAGCGTCGACGCCGGGCAGCCCGTGCAGGAAGCGGCGCAGCGCACTGTCGGACGTCGTCACGTCAGCGAATGCGGTGAGGGTGGTGGGCATGGTCACCACATGAGCATATCTACGCGCGTAGCGGCCTGTCACCCCCTCCCCTCGATTCCGGCGGAACCGCTACGGAATCGACACCTCCGTTCGTACGCGCGTTCGCTGTTACACGGCCATGACAGGACCCGGATCGTCCGACCGCACAAGATCCATAGGTTTCTCTTCAGCAGCCCGCCACACCTGACCCGGTGAACCAGACCGAACAGACTCAACGCGGCATGCGACTCTCCTCCACTCTCCTCACCCACGCTCCAGGAGTCGTTATGCGTACCGCCCTCCGCACCTCGATCGTCACCGCCGCCCTCGCCGGAATGTTCCTGGCGCCCGCCGCGACCGCGTTCGCCGCTCCCGCCGCGCAGACCGTCACGCCGGTCTCGGCGATGTCCGCGAACACCTCGGGCGACGACCGCTACGACGGTGAGGTCGTCCTCGTCGGCCCGGGCCGGATCGCAGTGCTGCGCAACAAGTCCGAGGGCCCCGAGGTCTGGATCCGCGCCGCCGCCGAGGGCTGGAAGCCGGGCGACGGCTGGGCGGGCCGCGTGCTGGCGAAGCTGGACCTCTCGAACCGCGTCGCGGTGGTCGACGGCACCGAGTACAAGCTCACCGACGAGGGCCGCTACGGGCTCGCCGTCCACCGGCAGGGCGAGGGGGCTGCGGACTTCTACCTGCTGCCGGAGTCCACCCCGACCACCACGCCCTCGACCAAGCCGTCGGCCAAGCCCTCGGCCCAGCCGTCCGCGAAGTCCTCCGCCAAGCCCTCCGCCAAGCCGACCGTCGCGCCCACCACCGACATGAAGCCGCAGACGGTCGTCGTCCCGAAGGGCGCCGTCGCCGCGGGCGCCGAGATCCCGGTCGCGACGGCCGAGGCCACCGCCGACGACAACACCACCACCGTGGCGGCCGGCGCGGGCCTGGTCGCGATCATCGGTGCGCTGGGCGCCGGCATCCTCCTGCGCCGCCGCCGCGCCCAGGGCTGACACCCCTCCGCGCACTTCCTCGCCCTCCGGCGGGCCACCGTGACGGTGGCCCGCCGGAGCCCGTTCCCGGGAGCACCCCATGGCCCCTCGCACCACCCGCCGGCTGCTCGCCGCCGTCCTCCTCACCGCCGCCCTGACCGGATGCGGCACCGCCGCCCCCGCCGCCACCACCAGCGCCCCGCCCACCGCCGCCGCCCCGCCCTCCGTCGCGCCCACGGCCGCGCCCCCGGCCACGGCGCCCGCCGCCCCGCTGCCCGCCTCCGCGCCCGTACGCGTACGGATCCCCGCGGCCGGCGTGGACGCCTCGCCGGTGCTGACGCTGGGACTGGCCGCCGACGGTACGGTCGAGGTGCCCTCCGTGGCCGACGGGGACAAGATCGGCTGGTACGGCAAGGGCGTCACCCCCGGCGAGACCGGACCCGCCGTGCTGATCGGCCACTTCGACACCGTCCGCGGCCCGGCCGTGCTCAAGGACGTCTCGCGGGTCCATGCCGGCGACGAGATCACGGTCTCGCGCGCGGACGGCAGCACCGCCGTCTTCCGCGTCCGCGAGCTGGAGCAGGTCGACAAGAAGGAGTTCCCCACCGCCAAGGTGTACGGGGACACCGCACGTCCGGAGCTGCGCGTCATCACCTGCGGCGGAGACATCACCGCCGGTCACCGGCCCGACAACATCATTCTGTACGCCGATCTCGTGGGGTGAGACGGCGTGGGGCAGAATCGAGCCCATGAGCAGCCAGCAGCCCGCCGATGAACCGGTGTACGACGACCGGGTCTACCGTTCCTCCATGGCCGTGGTCACCGGCGTGCTGCTGCTCGCCCTGATCGCGTGGCTCTGCGGGGACGCCGTGGTGCGCGGCTCCGGGAACGCCCCGTGGGTCGCCCTGGCCGTGGCGCTGTGCGCCGTACCGCTGGTGGTGGCCTTCACCATCCGCCCGGCCGTCTTCGCCAACGCCGACCGGCTGCGCGTACGGAACCCCTTCCGGGTCATCGAGCTGCCCTGGGCGGCCGTGGACTCGGTGCGCGCCGGGTACTCGGCCGAGGTGCTGGCCGAGGGCTCGAAGTACCAGCTCTGGTCCGTCCCCGTCTCGCTGCGGGAGCGGAAGAAGGCGGCCCGGCAGCAGCGGAAGCCCGGCCGTCGCGGCGGGCCCGCCGGCCTGGGGCCGTCCTCCTCGGAGGCGCAGAACCCCGCCGTACCGGCCAGGCCGCAGCGGGCCGAGGCCGACCGGGTCGTGGACGAGCTGCGCGACCTGGCCGAGCGCGGCGCCTCGCGGGCCGGCGCCCAGGGCAGCGTGCGCGTCAAGTGGTCGTACGAGGTCATCGCGCCCGTCGTCGTGGGCGCGGTACTGCTGATCGTGCTCCTCGCCACAGGCTGACCGGATCCCCCGAGGCGCTTCCCGATCGGGCGGAACCGGGGCTACCGCACGGTGCGTCCTCGCAGGTGTGCAGCGCAATGAGGCCGGCGGCAGCGCCGCCACCGCCATTCATCTCCGGTTCCGGCTCCTGGCCGCCCTCCTGCTGGCCGCCCACCTCGTGGTCGTCGGCTGGCTGACTCTGCGGCCACTGGACGTGCCCTGGGCCGCGGCCGCCAATCTGAACCCGCTGGAGGGGATCAGGGCGGACCTCGCCTACGGGCCGCTGGAGGCCGCCCACCGGATCGGCGAGGGGCTGGCGCTGCTGGCCCCGCTCGGCGTGCTGCTGCCGCTGGTCAGCGGGCGGCTCGCGCCGTCGGCGCTGTCCGCGTGGTCCTCGCTCGCCCGGACCGCGGCCGCGGGAGCGCTGGTCTCGGTGTGCATCGAGATGCTCCAGACCGCGGTGCCGGGCCAGGTGGCCGACGTGGACTCGGTCCTGCTGAACACCCTCGGCGTGCTGCTCGCGCACGCGGCCGTCGTACCGGCGCTGCGCGCCCGGATGCGGCGTTCACGCACCGCTTATCAGGGGGCCACCCCGAGAATTACCAGGGTCGGGCTCGGCCCCTGGACCGAGGTCCTGTCGGCGGTTCCCCGGGAGTATTGAGGCATCGCAAGAAAGCGATCCGATCCCGAAAGAGGAGAACCCCATGAGCGCCCTTGCCCGCCCCCGTGACGGCCGGTGGATCGGCGGAGTCTGCGCCGGACTGGCGCGCCGCTTCGGAATTTCCGCGAACACGATGCGCGTCATATTCGTCGTCTCGTGCCTGCTGCCCGGCCCGCAGTTCCTGATCTACCTGGCGCTGTGGCTGCTCCTGCCGAACGAGAAGTCCGCCTCCACCGCCTGGTGACCGGCCGGCCCACACCTGGTGGACGCCGCCCGGCAGGCGGAGCGGGTCAGCCGGCCCGCCGGACCTTTTCCAGCTGCTTGTCGGCGACTTCCTGCGGCACCTGCGTCTTCTGCTGGCCGGCCGCCACATTGAGGGCCATCAGCCGCACGACGGTGTCGCCCTCGCGTACGACGACCAGGTGGACCTGTGCCGAGACGCCCTGGGCCGCCGCGGTCGTGGTCCAGCTGACGCTCTCGTCGCCGGTCGTCCGGTAGGCGGCGGCCCGCACGTCGCGGTAGGTGCCGGTCTGCTTCTCGACCGAGGCGGAGAAACCCGTACCGCAGGCGGCGACGGCGGCCTTGAGCCGGGGGATCAGCGCCTTGGCGTCGCGCTCGGCGTACGAGCTGACCGAGGCGGAGACAGCCAGTCCGACCTGCTTCTGGGAGCCGACGCCGCGGTTGACCGTCTCGCGCGCGGCCGGGTCCGGCTTGTCGCCCATGATGTCGGCCAGCGGCTGGCAGGCCTTCTTGTCGGCCTGCGGCTGCCCGTCCGGGGCGCTGGGGTTCTTCCCCTGGGCGGAGACCTGGTAGCCGGGCAGGTCGCCCTGCTCCAGCGCGGACCGCTCCAGCCTGCTGCCGCCGGCCTTGGGCGTGGCGGAACCGCCGGGGGCGGCCGACGCCGGGGCGCCGGGCGCGCCCGAGGCCTGACCCGCGGAACCCTTGGGGTCGGGGTCCTTGTCCTTCGCGGGGCTGCCCGCGCCGCCGCACCCGACCGCCGCGAGCAGCAGGGCGGGGACCAGCGCGACCATCGTCGCTCGTGCCTTCATGCGCATGACCAAGGACCTCATACCGCGTGTGTCGGCGGGCAGTTGGTGGTGATCGTGGCACACGGCACGGCGGAGCACACACCTCGTCGAAGAGGTGTGCGCCCACCGTGCACATGTACGCATCTCGGCAGCGTCAGCCGCCGAGACCGTTGAGGGCGCCGGTGGCCGGGGCCAGGCCGCCGAGCAGGCCGGTGACCGGGGCGGTGGGGTCGCTCGACTGCTGGCCCTCCTCGGGGCTCACCTGCTGCTGGCTGGTCAGGCCCTGGACAGCGCCGGTGGCGGTGCCCAGCGCGTCGGTGAGGCCCACGGCCGGAACGGCGGCGGAGGCGGTACCGGCGGCGACGGCGGCGAAGGCGGCACCGACAGCGGCGGCACCGAGGATCTTGGCAGCTGACTGCTTCATGAAAAATATTCCTTGCGACGGGGAATTTGAGCGGCTCCGCAAACTAGTCACTTCAAACCCCCGCCCGCAAACATCCTTAAATATGAGAAAGCGCCCGGGAATTGCTCCCCCCGGGCGCTTTCAGTACGTCATGCCGTGGCCTACACCGCGACGGAACCGCTGGTGGAAGCGGTCTGCTGGAACAGCCACTCCGACTTCAGCTCCGCATAGCCGGGCTTGATGACCTCGTTGATCATGGCCAGTCGTTCATCGAAAGGAATGAACGCGGACTTCATCGCATTGACGGTGAACCACTGCATGTCGTCGAGCGAGTAGCCGAAGGTGTCGACCAGGTGCTCGAACTCGCGGCTCATGCTGGTGCCGCTCATCAGGCGGTTGTCGGTGTTCACCGTGAGCCTGAAGTGCAGCTTCCGCAGCAGGCCGATCGGGTGCTCGGCGTACGAGGCGGCCGCGGCCGTCTGCAGGTTCGACGTCGGGCACATCTCCAGGGGGATGCGCTTGTCCCGCACGTACGAGGCCAGCCGGCCCAGCTTCACGGAGCCGTCGGCGGCGACCTCGATGTCATCGATGATCTTCACACCGTGACCGAGGCGGTCGGCACCGCACCACTGCAGGGCCTGCCAGATCGACGGCAGGCCGAAGGCCTCGCCCGCGTGGATCGTGAAGTGGTTGTTCTCGCGCTTGAGGTACTCGAAGGCGTCGAGGTGGCGGGTGGGAGGGAACCCGGCCTCGGCGCCGGCGATGTCGAAGCCGACCACGCCGTTGTCGCGGTAGCGGTTGGCCAGCTCCGCGATCTCCAGCGCGCGGGCGGCGTGGCGCATCGCGGTCAGCAGGGCGCCGACGCGGATGCGGTGGCCGTTGGCCTTCGCGCGGCGCTCACCCTCGCGGAAGCCGTCGTTCACGGCCTCGACGACCTCTTCGAGGGTCAGGCCGGCTTCCAGGTGCTGCTCGGGGGCGTAGCGGATCTCGGCGTACACGACGCCGTCCTCGGCCAGGTCCTCGGCGCACTCGGCGGCGACCCGGAAGAGGGCCTCCTTCGTCTGCATGACCGCGCAGGTGTGCGCGAAGGTCTCCAGGTAGCGCGGAAGGGAACCGGAGTCGGCGGCTTCCCGGAACCAGATGCCGAGCTTGTCGGCGTCGGTCTCGGGGAGGTTCTCGTAGCCGGCCTCGCGGGCCAGCTCGATGATGGTCCCGGGGCGCAGTCCACCGTCGAGGTGATCGTGCAGCAGCACCTTCGGGGAGCGGCGGATCTGATCCGGGGTCGGCAGGTTGGGGGTCTCGCTCGTCATCCGGGCACTCTAATGCCTACGCGCGTAGAACGGGTGACGGCCGCGAGCGGCGATATGTAACAGAGACCGCAAGGACGGATGGCGTACACCTCGGCGTCTGAGACTGTTCCGTCATGGCACAGCATGCGCCGCCGGCGCGCGGGGCCCGCCTGGGGCGGGCGGCCGGCGCGAACGGCCCGGGATCGACGGTCAGTGGTGTGGTGCTCCTGCTTCCCGGAGCGTCCAGATTCTCCCCCGGTCCACTGCGCCCCCTCGGGCGGGCGCTGGTCCGGGCGGGCGGGGCGGAGGGGCTGGTCGCGCACACCGTCATCCACGGCGGGGGGTCCTCCCGCGAGGAGCAGGCGGGGTGGGCGGCGGACGAGGCGGTACGGCGGTACGGGGACGTGCCGGTGTGCCTGGCCGGCTTCGGCGCGGGCGGCCTGGCCGCGCTGCGGGCGGCGGGGCACCACGCCGTCAACTCCGTGGTGTCACTGGCCCCTTGCTTAGAGGAGGCGGCCGCGGCGGACTCCTCCGAGCCGGTGAAACAGCTGTCGGGGCGCCGGGTGCTGATCGTGCACGGAACGAACGACGCGCGCAGCGACCCGGAGGCATCGTTTCAGCTCGCGGCCCGGGCGAAGAAGGCCAACCGGTCGACCTGCCGCTTCGAGGTGCACTCGGACGGGCACGGGCTGCGCGAGCACCAGCCGGAAGTCGTCGCACTGGCGGTGGACTTCGTACTGGGCTCGGTGTTCTCGGGACGGTACTCGCGGCCGGTGACGGATGCGCTGGCCGCTCCCCCGCCGCTGGGCCTGCGGATGCCGCTGGCCTCGGGTTTCGGGCAGTCGCTGCGCAGGTGAGCGCCGGTGCCGGGTCGGCCCGCCCGCTCCGGCGTAGAGTGAAATCGAGTCTCGGGGTTTCTCCCAGGGAGGCGATGATCATGGCCGGTCTGTTCTCGAAGAACTTCGACACGGCAGACGAGACACGGCCGTTCGAGGACGGCAAGGGCAGGCTGGACCTGCTGGAGACGGACGGCGGGCCCGTCGGCCGCGCGGTCTTCGAGCCGGGCTGGAAGTGGTCGGAGCACATCAAGCCGCTGGCCGGGACGGACAGCTGCCAGGCCGCGCACACGGGGTACATCGTGAGCGGCCGCATGAAGGTCGTCATGGACGACGGGGAGAGCATCGAGATCGGCACCGGCGACTTCATCCAGATCGCGCCCGGGCACGACGCCTGGGTCCTGGGCGACGAGCGCTGTGTCGTACTGGACTGGACCGGCTACGGGAACTTCGCGAAGCCGGCTTCCGACTGACCCAGCAGCGCGCCGGCCCGGTCCAGGGTGCGGGCCAGGGAGCCCGCCGTCGCGGCGGTCGCGAGCACGTACGCGTGGTGCAGCGCGCCCGTAGGGGCGCGGCGGACCGTGGCGCCCGGCGGGATCTCCAACTGCACCCGTACCACGCCGGGTACGGCGCGCGCGGCGGCGATCCCCGGCCGGACCCCGTCGAGGCGGTGGCCGGGCGGGAAGTCGACGTACCGCAGCCCGGCGTACGCGGCGCGCGGGCTGTGCACCGGGTCGGGCAGGCCCAGCCCGGCGGCGAGCGCGAGGGCGAGCAGGTCGGTGCCGTGGGCGGCCCGGAGCAGGCGGCTGAACTCCTCGCCGCCGGGGCGGGCGTGGGCCTCGACGAGGCGGGGGCCGTGCGCGGTGAGGATGACCTCGGTGTGGGAGGGCCCGTCGCGGTGTCCGGCGAGGTCGAGGACGCCGCGTACGAGGGCCCGTACGGCCTCGGCGGTCCCGGGATCCAGGGCCACCGGCAGGTCGTGGCCGGTGGCGGTGAGGCGGGGGCCGGTGCGGCGGCGGGACCAGCCCAGGAGACGGTGGCGGCCCTCGCGGGAGAGGGCTTCGACGGTGAGTTCCGGCCCTTCGAGGTACTCCTCGACGAGGAGGTCGGTGACCTCGGGGTAGTCGTGGGCGGCGGCCCGCGCGCCGGCTTCGTCGTGGACGAGCCGGACCCCTTCGCCGTCGGCGCCCGCGCGGGGCTTGATGACGCACGGGTAGCCGATGAGGGTGGCGACGAAGGGGAGGGTGTCGGCGCGGCCGCAGCGGGCGAAGGAGACCGGCCGGGCGGGGTGCAGGGTGTTGGAGCGGGCGCGCAGGGCGGCCTTGTCCATCAGGGCGGTGACGGCGGCGGTGGGGGTGCCGGGCAGGCCCAGTTCCTCGTTGGCGCGGGCGGCGGCGAGGGCTCCGGCGGCGTCGAAGCCGAAGACTGCGGCGCGGCCGCGGCGTACCGCTTCCATGCGGCCGACGGCCCGGACGAGGTGCCGGTGGTCGCGCCAGTCCGCCCGTACCCGCCGCTCCGCCCCCTCACGGTCGGATGGCACCGATGGATCCGGCGCGACCACCACGGTGCGGGCACCCGCACGGCGGGCGGCCGCCACCACGGCGGGTCTCGGGCTCAGCAGGACGGCCACGGGCCCCCGCCCTTCCATGGGTGTCCGCTGCCGCATACCGCGCTCCCCCCTCACGCCGTGCTGCCAACTGTGCCGCTTCGGCATATGCCGATTGCCGCCCGACAGGCGTCGTCTTGCCGCCTTGCGGGAATACGAGGGGTTTATAAACAGACGCAGGCCGGGACGAATAGGCATATGCCAGCCGATCGAGCGGACGACCTCAGCCCCGCGGCCCGGCGCCTCTACGCGTACGCGGTCGAGCGGGACGCCTTCGACGCGGCCGAGGCCACCGAGGCCCTGGGCGTGCGCGCGGCCGCGGCGATCACCGAACTGGCCGCGGCGCACCTGCTGCAGCGGGCGCCGGGCGGCGGTTCCGACCGGTGGAGCGCGGTGGCGCCCCGGGCGGCGGCGGCCCGGGCGCTGGCCCCGCTGGCCCTGCTCGCGCGGGAGACCCACGACGAGATGGACCGGCTGCGGGCGCGGCTGGAGGCGCTGGTGCCGGCGTACGAGTCGGGGACCGCGCACCGGGACCTGAGCGGTTCGGGGCGCCTGGAGCTGGTGACGGACCTCGGCGCGGTACGGGGGCTGATCGCGGAGCTGGTCGCGGCGTGCGAGCGGGAGCTGCTCACCTCGCAGCCGGGCGGGGGCCGGCCGCTGGAGACGTTGGAGGAGTCGATCGGGAGGGACGAGTCGCTGCTGGCGCGCGGGGTCCGGATGCGGACGATCTACCAGCACACGGCGCGGTACTCGCGGCCGACGGCGGCGTACGTCGAGCGGGTGACGGCGCTGGGCGCGCAGGTACGGACGCTGGGCGACGGGCTGATGCGGATGCTGGTCTTCGACGACCACACGGGTCTGATGGCGGTGCCGGACCGCAGCGGGGCGGCGCTGGTGGTGCGCGAGCCGAGTGTCGTGCACTTCATGACGGCGGCCTTCGAGCGGTCCTGGGTGGGGGCGGAGCCCTTCCCGGTGACGGTGGGTCCGGAGGCGGCGCGGTCGATCTCGGACGAGCTGCGGCAGACGATCGTACGGCTGCTGTCGGAGGGGCTGGAGGACAAGGTGATCGCGCGGCGGCTCGGCATGTCGGAGCGGACGTGCCAGCGGCACATCGCGGAGATCATGCGGGCGGTGGGGGCGAAGTCCCGCTTCCAGGCGGGGTACTTGCTCTCCGCGACGCCGGCCCCGGCCCCGGCGGATCCGGGAGGGACGGCCTAGTACGGCCCGCTACGGCCTGCCGTACCGGTCGTAGTACGCGCGCAGCGACGGGCGGCGGATGGCGGACAGCCGGACAAGGGTGTCCGAGAAGGCGCTGGAGTGGGGCCGGAAGGGCCACCGCGGGCGCAGCGGCAGGGGGTAGTCGTCGCGCAGGACCCCCTCCGGCAGCCTGCCGGACGCAGGCAGCGGCGAGGTCTCCGCGGGGAGGACGAGGTGGGCCCAGACCCCGATGTCCAGCGGGACGACGGCCGCCGTGCCGTGCGGGGGCCGCCACGGCTCCCCGGTCACCGGATGACGCGGGACGAGGAGGATGTCGTCACCGGACCGGAGCACGGGCACCCCCGGCCCGGCGAGGCCCGCGGTGAGGGCCGGGGGCCCGGCGGGAAGGTAGCCGGCGACGGCCTCGCCGAGCAGCTCGGCGAGGCCGTCGGGCAGCGCCACCGCACGGGCGTCGCAGGCCACCACCAGGTGCGCGAGCGCCACCGGGACCGCGGCCTGCCAGCGGCGGCTCCAGGACCCGTCGAGTTCGACGGGCGGGACGGCGTACGACGGCAGGTCCAGCTCGTCCCAGTCGGGGGTCGGGACGGCGGGCAGGCCGGAGGGGAGGCGGCGGACCGCGTCGGGTTCCAGCCACACCGCCTGCCACAGGCCGCAGTCGTCCATCCGGGTCGCCACCGCGCTCCCGCACCGCTCGCACGCCAGGTTGGGGCCGTCGCGGCCGTCGATGCCCCTGCAGTAGCCCGCGCACTTCTCGGGGATCAAGGCCATGCCCCGGGAGTCGCCGGGCGCGATGACGATCCTGCCCCGCGCCGCGAAGGACACGGAGCAGACCGGCGCGTGGACCCCCTGCCGGGCCGCCAGGTCCTCCCCCACCTCGCCCCACACCCGCCAGGGCGCCCCGGTGGGCAGGGGGTCGACGGCGTACGTCGCCGGTTCCATCAGCGGGGGATGCAGCTCCTCCCACGCCCCGAAGTGGGTGTGGTCGGGAAGGGCGACCCGGGAGACCGGGGCCGTCAGCTCCGCACCGCACCCGGCGCACACGAACACGTCCAACCGGCATCCCCCTCGTCCCCGTACCCGGCGATTCTGCTCGGTCGGGCCGCGCACGGGCCATCGGTTTTCGGATCGCCGGCCCGGCTCACGCGGCGGGCGGCTCCAGTTCGGGGATCAGGCGCCCCCTCCTGGAAAGCAGGAAGCGTTTGAACTCCGCCACCGGCGGGGTGTCGGGGTGGCCGTCCAGCCAGGCGAGGCCGATTTCGCGGACGGCGCGCGGGGCGGTGACCGTCAGCTCGACGACGCCGGGGCGGGCCACGGCCGGGGGCGGCAGGAGGGCCACGCCGAGGCCGGCGGCGACCAGGCCGCGCAGGGTCTCGGCCTCCTCGCCCTCGAAGGCCACGCGGGGGGTGAAGCCGGCCTCCGCGCACAGGTCGTCGGTGATGCGGCGCAGGCCGTAGCCGGGCTCCAGGGTGACGAAGGTTTCCTCGGCGGCCTCGGCGAGGCGGATGCGCTTGCGGCCGGCGAGGCGGTGGTCGTCGGGGACGACCAGGCGCAGGCGCTGTTCGTCGAGGCGCCGGGCGACCAGGTCGGGCGCGTCGGGCAGCGGTGAGGTGAGGCAGAGGTCGAGCTCGCCCGCCCGCAGCCGCTCCAGCATGGCCTCGCCGTAGTTCTGGACGAGGGAGAAGCGCACGCGCGGGTGGTCGGCGCGGAAGGCGCGGATGAGGCCGGGTACGGTCTCGGAGCCCAGGGTGTGCAGGAAGCCGAACGCGACCTTGCCGAAGGCCGGGTCGGCGTCCTGCTGGACGGATTCGGCGGCGCGGGCGATCCCGTCGAGGGCCTGTTCGGCGGAGGCCAGGAAGGTGCGGCCCGCCGTGGTGAGGGCGACGGTGCGGCCCCTGCGGGCGAACAGCGTGACGCCGAGGTCCTGTTCGAGCCGGACCATGGCCCGCGACAGGGTGGACTGCGGGACGCCCAGTTCGTGGGCGGCCCGGGTGACGTGCTCGTGCCGGGCGACGGCCGCGAAATACGCGAGGCGCGGGGCCAGCAAACGTGTCACCGACACGTCTTCTTCGTAACGGTTCATCGACATGCGCCGCTCTGAGCTGTACTGATGCGTGAGTGGATCGATTATGGCGGATCTGTGCATTGGACGCATGAAAAACACGGGTCTACCTTCGACGTATGCCTCCCGCTCATACCGGGGCATCCGTCATCGCGGGTGCCTCCACCTCGTCGTTCCAGGACCTCAAGACCGACACCCCTGAGGGCCGGGAGCCCGGCCGACCCGGCTACCGCCGGATGACCCTCGCGCTCTTCGCCGCCGGACTCGCCACCTTCGCCCTCCTCTACTCCACCCAGGCGCTGCTGCCCGCGATCTCCGACGGCTTCGGGGTGACGGCGGGTCAGGCCAGCTGGACGGTGTCCGCGGCCACCGGCGCGCTCGCGCTGTTCGTCCTGCCGCTCAGCGCGCTGTCCGAGCGGTTCGGGCGCACCCGGATGATGACCTGGTCGATGGCGGTGGCCGTGGGCGTCGGCCTGCTGGTGCCGTTCGCGCCGAGCCTGGAGTGGCTGGTGGCGCTGCGCGCCGTCCAGGGCGCGGCGATCGCCGGGATCCCGGCGTCCGCGATGGCGTACCTGGCGGAGGAGGTCAAGCCGAAGGCCCTGGTCGGGGCGATCGGGCTGTTCGTCGCGGGCAATTCCATCGGCGGCATGAGCGGCCGTCTGGTCACCGGCTGGGCGGCGCAGCTGGGCGGTTGGCGGGCGGGTCTGCTGGCCGTCGGGCTGATGTCGCTGGCCTGCGCGGCGGCCTTCCTGGTGCTGCTGCCCCGGGCGCGGTTCTTCCGCCCCGCGTCGCTGAACCCGCGCGCGGTGGGCCGTACCGTCGCCGGTCACCTGCGCGATCCGCTGCTGCTGAGGCTGTACGGGATCGGCGCGCTGTTCATGACCGTCTTCGGCGCGGTGTACACCGTCATCGGCTACCGGCTGGTGGACGAGCCGTTCTCGCTCGGGCAGGGCGTGATCGGGTCGATCTTCCTGATCTACCTGGTCGGTACGGTCTCCTCGGCCGCCGCCGGGCAGCTCGTGGCCCGCGCGGGGCGCCGGGGCGCCCTGTACCTGGCGGTGACGACCACGGCGCTGGGGCTGCTGCTGTCGCTGTCCGACTCGCTGGCCGCGGTCCTGCTCGGCCTGGTCCTGATCACGGCGGGCTTCTTCGCAGGGCACGCGGTGGCCTCCGCGGCCGTCAGCCGGACCGCGAAGTCGGGCCGGGCGCAGGCCTCCGCGCTCTACCAGTCCGCGTACTACCTGGGTTCCAGCGCGGGCGGCACCCTGGGCGCGCTCGCCTACCACTCGGCCGGCTGGGCGGCCACGGTCGGCATCGCGCTGCTGGCCGTGCTCGGCGTCGTCTCGATCACGCTGTACGGGTCCCACGCGGCCCGCGCGGAGCGGCGGATGCCGGCTCCGGCGGTGGCCGCGCGCTGAACAAACTCCCCGAGTGAGCCGGGAAAGTCGGGAAAGACGAGAAATACGTCCCTCCCGCAGGCAACTCGCGCCGGTTTCCGGGCATGCACCACGGAGACGTACGGCGAAGGGGAGGACCGGATGGGAACGCGGAAGGCGCGCGTGCGCGCGGGGCGGCGGGCTGCGGTGGTGTTCGGCGGGGCGGTGGCGCTCGCGCTGCCGATGGTGGTCGCGGGCGGCACAGCGGCGCGGGCCGCTTCGTGCAACCTGACCACCGGGCCGTACCAGCGGCAGGTGGAGCAGTTCCTGGGGCGGCCGGTGGACGGCAGGCAGTCGGCGGCCGACTGCACGGCCATCAGGGCCTTCCAGGCGAGCCACGGAATCACTCCGACCCAGGGGTACGCGGGGCCGCTGACCTGGCGGACGATGAGCACCATGCTGGCCCAGCGGGCGGCCGGCACCACCCCCAACAAGGCCGGGGCCTGCCCGGTGAACCGGGGGCGCATCGCGTGCGTCGACCTGACGCGACAGCTCAGCTGGATCCAGGACGGCGCCGCCTTGAAGTACGGTCCCGTCCCGGTCCGCACGGGCAAGGACGGCACGGAGACCCGAACCGGCCTGAATAAGATCTACTACCGGAACATCGACCACTGGTCGACGATCTACAACGTGTCGATGCCGTACGCGCAGTTCTTCGACGGCGGCATCGCCTTCCACTCGACCACCAAGAGCATGTGGAATCCGCCCGGTTCGGGCGGCTGCGTGAACATGCGGCCCGCCGACGCCAAGGCGTACTGGAACCTGCTGGGGAACGGCGAGGACGTCTACGTCTACGGCCGCAAGCCGGGTACGTAGGACTTGCCGGCTTCCGCCAGGTCGTCCAACCGCCGCAGGCTTGCGCGTCGTTGTACGAGGGACAGCCCGGCCACCGCCGCCCCGAGGACCAGCCAGCCCGCCGGGCCCGCCGTCATGACCGCGCCGGTCAGCAGCAGCGGGCCGGCGGACTTCTGGACGGACTGGGCCATGCCGGCCACGCCGAGGTACGAGGCGCGCGCCTCCTCGGGCGCGAGGGAGACGGCCAGTTCCCAGGAGCTCACCGACCGCATCAGCTCCGCCGCGGTGACCAGGACCGCCGAGGCGAGCAGGACCACCGAGGCGAGCAGAACCCCGCCCCCGGTGGCGGTGGCCAGCAGGGCGCAGCCCGCGAGCATCGTCAGCCCGTACACGGCGACGGCTCCCGCCGCCTGGCGGGGGCCCTGGACCTTGGCCGACACGCGCAGCTGCAGGGCGACGACGAGCACGGTGTTGATGACCAGGAAGGCCGGGACCAGGGCGTGCGGCGCCGTGGTGTGGTGCACGAGCCACAGCGGCAGGCCGACGCCCAGGATCGAGTCGTCCAGGTTCATCGGGATGTCCAGCAGGGCGAACCGGAGGTAGCCGCGGTCCCGCCAGGGACTCCGCCCCGGCGCCGCGGCGCCCCCGGCATCCCCGGCCTCCCCGGCCGCCGGCTCCGGGGGTACGTCGCCGGACCGTGCGGCCACGAGCCCGCGGCCGCGCGGCTCGCGGGTGCGCCACACCAGGGCCGCGGCCACGAGGAACGACAGCGCGTCGGCCAGGATCAGCACGTGGTAGGCGCCCCTGGTCCCGACGGCGAGGCCGATGGCGGCGAGGCCCGCGCCGAGCGCGTAGCCGGCGTTCGCCGAACTGCGCGACAGCGCCTGGTACGTGGAGCGCCGCTCGCCCGCGACCCGGGTGGCGAAGAGCATCTCCAGCGTCTTGGCCGCCCGGTCGCCGAGGTAGGTGACGGCGACCACGGGCAGCAGCACGTCGAAGCGCGTGACCAGCAGCAGCGCGCAGAGGGTGCCGAGGCGGAGCAGGTGGCAGCCGATCAGCAGGGAGCGCACCGGGAAGCGGTCTGCGAGGTGGCCGGCCAGCGGTGATCCGGCGATGCCCGCCACTCCGGCCGCGCCGACCAGCAGGCCCAGCTGCCCGGTGTCGAGTCCGACCACGAAGGTGAAGTACAGGACGGAGGACGCGGCCCATACGCCCGTACCGGCGCGGTCCAGCAGTTGGGCGAGCAGCATGATCCGCGCGTCGCGGCCGCCGGGCGGCCGGCGCAGCTGCGCCAGCAGGCCGGGCTCCCCCTGCCGCGCCTTCCGGATCTCCGTGCCGCGCCGCATTCCGGGCCTCCCCCTCGGTCGCCATGTATCTCGATGTCGAGATACATGACGAAACCCTGCCCCAGATCAATCTTGACGTCAAGATACTTGATATCGATAGACAATCGCGTCCGGCTGCGGCTGTCAGACCCCTCCGGTAGTTTCCGAAGTACCGGGAACCACCAGGGGGATGAACGGACATGAGCGACCTCGCCACCAGCACGGACCTGGACACCGCGCTGGACCGCTACCGGGTCGAGCTGACGGGGTACTGCTACCGGATGCTCGGCTCGTCCTTCGACGCCGAGGACGCGGTGCAGGACACGTACATCCGCGCCTGGCGCAGCTTCGAGAAGTTCGAGGGCCGCTCCTCGCTGCGGTCGTGGCTGTACCGGATCGCCACCAACGTCTGCCTGGACCTGCTGAACGCGGGGAACAAGCGGGCCCGGCCGATGGACCTGTCCGCCCCGCAGCACCAGGCCTCCGCCGTGCTGAACGAGCGGCCCGAGGTGACCTGGCTGGAGCCGGTGCCCGACGGGCGGGTGCTGCCCCAGACCGCCGACCCGGCGGAGATGGCCCTCGCCAGGGAATCCGTACGGCTCGCGTTCGTCGCGGCGCTCCAGCACCTGCCGCCCAAGCAGCGGGCCGTGCTGATCCTGCGCGAGGTGCTGGCCTGGAAGGCGGACGAGGTCGCGACGCTCCTGGACACCACGGTGGCCTCGGTGAACAGCGCGCTCCAGCGGGCCCGGGCCACGCTGGCCGGCAGCCGGATCCGCGAGAGCGAGGCCGCCGACCCGCTGGACGCGGACCAGGCGAAACTGCTGGAGCAGTACCTGACCGCCTTCGAGGCGTACGACATCGCGCGGCTCACCACGCTCCTGCACGAGGACGCGGTGCTGTCGATGCCGCCGTTCGACCTGTGGCTGCAGGGCCACGAGGACATTGCCGCCTGGCACCTGAACCAGGGCATCGGCTGCAAGGGCTCCCGCCTGATCCCGACCACGGCGAACGGCATGCCCGCCTTCGGCCAGTACCGGCCGCGCGAGGACGGGGCGCCGGGGTACGTCCCGTGGGCGCTCCAGGTCCTGGAGATCTCAGACGGCAAGATCGTCGGGCTCAACGCCTTCCTGGACACCGCCCGGTGGTTCCCGCTCTTCGGCCTCCCCGAGCAGCTCGACGAGGCCTACGAGGTCCAGTAGGGCGCGCAGGGCCGGCCCGGCCCCGGTGATCCGGAAGGGCCGGTCCCCGGCGGTGAGCCGCAGCCGGGCCAGGGCCTCCACGGAGGCGAGGCCCGGCGCGGTGACGGCCGCCGCGTCGCACACCACGGCCGACGCCCCGCTGTCGTACAGCAGGGCGAGCCGGGCACACAGCCGTGCCGTGTCCTGCGCGGTCGGGGCCGGGCCGGGCAGCACGAGTCGAATGATCTCCACGAGGGGATGACTCCCCGTCCTGCCGGAACTCATCGACGGTTCGGACAATGGCCGGATGAAGCCTGCCTACTGGGACCCACTGCCCACCGCCCGTCGGCTCGTCGTGCCCGGGACCGTCCGCTTCCCGGTGTTCGAGGGGGTCTGGGCCGATCGGAACTGGCGCAACGTCCCCGGCCCGTTCTACGGGGCGAGCACCGACTGCATGGAGTTGGGACGGTGTGAGGCGCCACGCCATATCGCCTACGACGGCGACCACGAGTTCGTCTACCGCCAGCCGGGGAACGTCATCGAGACCGAGGCCCTGGTGAGCGCCGCCCAGGTGGAGCTGTACCTCGGTTACGGCTGGGACGGCGACGACCACTGGACCGTCGCGTCGGTCCGCGAGTGGTGGCGGGACCGGGGGCGGGTGCGGGAGTGGGCCGTGGCCGCCGCCGCGGAGTGGGCCGCCTACGACGGGGACCCGCAGTACGCCCCGCACCACCACGAAGCCGCGCAGGGCCACCGGGACTTCGTCGCGTACATCGACGACGGCCTGGAGGCGTACCTGCGCGGCTACCTGTTCTGGCTGGAGCAGCGGCGCACGCCGGAACACGGGGAGGCCTTGCCAGGCCTGTGAAAAGACGCCGGCGCGGCTCCGGACGGGGAGCCGCGCCGACGGGACGGGGGGCCAGGGATCAGGCGATGCGGTCCAGGACGATCGGCGTGGCGGAGAAGGACGTGCCCGCCGGGGCGATGTCGTACGAGCCCTCCAGGGAGGCGAGCGCGTAGTCGAACTTCTCCGGGGTGTCCGTGTGCAGGGTCATCAGGGGCTGGCCCGCCACGACGGAGTCGCCCGGCTTCGCGTGCAGCTCGATGCCCGCGCCCGCCTGGACCGGGTCCTCCTTGCGGGCGCGGCCCGCGCCGAGGCGCCAGGCGCCGACGCCCACCGCGTACGCGTCGAGGCGGGTCAGGACACCCGAGGCCGGGGCCGTCACCACGTGCTGCTCGCGCGCGACCGGCAGCGCCGCGTCCGGGTCGCCGCCCTGGGCCGCGATCATCCGGCGCCAGTGGTCCATGGCGGAGCCGTCGGCCAGGGCCTTCGCCGGGTCGGCGTCCTTGATGCCCGCCGCGTCCAGCATCTCCTTGGCCAGCGCGATGGTCAGCTCGACGACGTCCGCCGGGCCGCCCCCCGCCAGGACCTCGACCGACTCGCGGACCTCCAGCGCGTTGCCCGCGGTCAGGCCGAGCGGGGTGGACATGTCCGTGAGGAGGGCGACCGTCTTGACGCCGCTGTCCGTGCCCAGGCCCACCATCGTGCGCGCCAGCTCGCGCGCGTCCTCGATGTTCTTCATGAAGGCGCCGCTGCCGACCTTGACGTCGAGGACGAGCGAGCCCGTGCCCTCGGCGATCTTCTTCGACATGATCGAGGAGGCGATCAGCGGGATGGCCTCGACCGTGCCCGTCACGTCGCGCAGGGCGTAGAGCTTCTTGTCCGCCGGGGCCAGGCCGTCGCCCGCCGCGCAGATGACCGCGCCGGTGGTGTCCAGGACGTGCAGCATCTCCTCGTTGGACAGCAGCGCACGCCAGCCGGGGATGGACTCCAGCTTGTCGAGGGTGCCGCCGGTGTGGCCGAGCCCGCGGCCCGACAGCTGCGGTACGGCCGCGCCGCACGCGGCGACGAGCGGGGCCAGCGGCAGCGTGATCTTGTCGCCGACGCCGCCCGTGGAGTGCTTGTCGGCGGTCGGGCGGGAGAGGGAGTCGAAGTTCATGCGCTCACCGGACGCGATCATCGCGGCGGTCCAGCGGGCGATCTCGGTCCGGTTCATCCCGTTCAGCAGGATGGCCATCGCCAGCGCCGACATCTGCTCGTCGGCAACGACACCGCGGGTGTACGCGTCGATGACCCAGTCGATCTGCTCGGGGCTCAGCTCACCGCGGTCCCGCTTGGTCCGGATGACGGAGATGACGTCCATGAGGTGCTTCCTTCTACGCGCATAGAGAGAGGAGTGGGGAGGAATTGCGACGGCCCTCCGCCCCGGGGGAGCGGAGGGCCGTCGGCACGGCTATCTCAAGTGGTCGGGCCCGAAGGCCTGGGGCAGCATCTCCGCCAGCGGGAGGATCCCCTTCGGGGTCTCCACCAGCAGTTCGGGGCCGCCGAACTCGAACAGCAGCTGGCGGCAGCGTCCGCACGGGACGAGGATCTCGCCCTTGCCGTCCACGCACGTGAAGTGCGTGAGGCGGCCACCGCCCGTGGCCTGGAGCGAGGAGACCAGGCCGCACTCGGCGCACAGGCCGAGCCCGTAGCTCGCGTTCTCCACATTGCAGCCGACGACGGTGCGGCCGTCGTCGACGAGTGCGGCGACACCGACCGGGAAGCCCGAGTACGGGGCGTACGCCCGGGACATGGCGTCCCGGGCAGCCTCGCGCAGGGCTTCCCAGTCGACGGTGTGCGCCGTCGTCACTTGCCCTGGCCCTTGCGGTACGGCAGGCCGTCCGCCTTCGGCATGCGCAGGCGCTGCGCGGAGAGGGCGAGCACGAGCAGCGTCGTCAGGTACGGGGCCGCGTCGACGAACTGGCTCGGCACCGAGTCGGTCGTCGCGTACCAGACGAACAGCAGCACGGCGAAGACCGCCGAGACGCCGGCCTGGACGTACTTCTTCTTGTACAGCTGCCAGGCGCCGACCAGCAGCAGCAGGATCGCGATCAGCAGCAGCATCGCGTGGACGTTCTCGGCGCCACCGCGCAGCTTGAGGCTGTCGATGAAGCCGAACAGGCCCGCACCGAGGGCCATGCCGCCCGGCATCCAGTTACCGAAGATCATCGCGGCGAGACCGATGTAACCGCGGCCGCCGGTCTGGCCCTCCTGGTAGATGGGGCTGGCGACGATCGACAGGAACGCGCCGCCGAGGCCCGCGAGGGCGCCCGAGACGATCACGGCGATGTACTTGTACTTGTAGACGTTGACGCCGAGGGACTCGGCGGCGACCGGGTTCTCACCGCAGGAGCGCAGCCGCAGGCCGAAGGTCGTGCGCCACAGCACCCACCAGGTACCCGGGATCAGCAGGAGCGCGACGACGGTCAGCAGCGACAGGCCGGTGACCAGACCGCCGATGACTCCGGCGAGGTCCGAGATGAAGAACCAGTGCTTGCCCTGGAGGTCGGCCATCCAGTCCGACAGCCCTGGCACGGTGATCTTGTAGATCGGCTCGACCTGCGGGGACTGCTTGGAGGAGCCGCCCGGGGCGTCGGCGAACGTGAAGTTCGACAGGTACTGGGTGAAGCCCAGCGCCAGGATGTTGATGGCCACACCGGAGACGATGTGGTTGACGTTGAAGGTGACCGTGATGATCGCGTGCAGCAGGCCGCCGATGGCGCCGCCGATGATGCCGGCCATGACGCCGGTCCACGGACCCCACTGGTAGCCGGCCCAGGCACCGAACCAGGTGCCGAGGATCATCATGCCTTCGAGGCCGATGTTGACGACGCCCGCGCGCTCGGCCCACAGACCGCCGAGGCCGGCGAGGCCGATCGGCACCGCGAGGGAGAGGGCGCCGGAGACCTGGCCCACGGAGGTCAGGTCGTTCGCCCCGCTGATCAGGCGGACCAGCGAGACCAGCGCGAGGCCGCCCGCGATGATCAGCATGATCCAGGGCAGGGTGAGCTTCTTGCGGCCGCCCGACTTCTTCGGTGCGGCGGCCGTCGCGGAGACAGTGCTGGTGCTCACGCCGCGACCTCCTTATCGGTCTTGATGGCGTGGCCTGCGGCCAGCTCCTCGCCGACCTTCTGCTGCTGGCGCCGGATGCCGTAGCGGCGGATGAGCTCGTACGAGACCACGACCGCGATCACGATCAGGCCCTTCATGATCGTGCCGATCTCCTTCGCGTACCCGGCCTGGTCGAGCGAGGCCGAGGCCTTGTCGATGAAGGCCATCAGGAGCGCGGCGAAGAAGATGCCGACCGGGCTGTTGCGGCCGAGCAGCGCGATGGTGATGCCGGTGAAGCCGACGCCCACCGGGAAGCCCAGATTGTAGGTGTGGGTCTCGCCCAGCAGCTGCGGCATGCCGGAGAGGCCGGCGACCGCGCCCGAGATCAGCATCGAGGTGATGATCATCTTCTTGGCGTCCACACCGGACGCCTGGGCGGCGGTCTCGCTGGCGCCGGTGGCGCGCAGGTCGAAGCCGAAGCGGGTGCGGTTGAGCGAGAACCAGTAGACGACGCCGAGGGCGAAGGCCACGAAGGTGAAGCCGTAGATCTCCAGGCCGTCACCGATCGACAGGGCCGGGAACCAGCCGGACTCGGCGATGTCGCCGGTCGTCAGGTCGTTGGAACCCTCGGGCTGGACGCCCAGGTTCTTCGGCAGGATCAGCCAGGCGATCAGGCTGGTCGCGATGGCGTTCAGCATGATCGTGGAGACGACCTCGCTGACACCGCGCTTGGCCTTGAGGACACCCGCGATACCGGCCCAGAAGGCGCCGGTCAGCATCGCGACGACGATGATCAGCAGGATGTGCAGCGGGCCGGGCAGCGTGACCGCCGTGCCGACCAGCGCGGAGATCATCGCGGCGAGGCGGTACTGGCCGTCGACACCGATGTTGAAGAGGTTCATCCGGAAGCCGATGGCCACGGCCAGGGCTGCCAGATAGTAGGTGCCGGCCTGATTGATGATCAGGACCTGGACGTCCTCGTAACCGGCGTTCTCCACCATGAGGCGCAGCGGCTCGATCGGGTCGATGCCCGTCGCGGCCAGCACGATCATGGTCAGCAGGAAGGCGGTGACCAGCGCCAGCACGGGCCCGGCGATGCCGAGGATCAGCCGGTCCTTGTCGAATTTCTTCATCGGGCCTCGTCCTCCGGTGCATCGGTACCAGCCTCGGTACCGGCGGCGGAGTGGTTGTCGGTTGCTTCCAGGTGCCCGGAAGCGGCGCCCGTCATGGCGGTGCCGAGCTCCTCCGGGGTGACGGTCGCGGGGTCGGCGTCCGCGACCAGGCGGCCGCGGTACATGACGCGCAGCGTGTCGGACAGGCCGATGAGCTCGTCGAGGTCGGCGGAGATCAGGAGGACGGCCAGGCCCTCGCGGCGGGCGTCGCGGATCGCGTCCCAGATCTGCGCCTGCGCACCGACGTCCACACCGCGGGTGGGGTGGGCGGCGATGAGGAACTTGGGGTTGTGGCTCATCTCGCGGCCGACGATCAGCTTCTGCTGGTTGCCGCCGGAGAGCGAGGCCGCGGTGACCTCGATACCGGGGGTGCGGACGTCGTACTCGCGCACGATCCGCTCGGTGTCCTTGCGGGCCGCCTTGAGGTCGAGGATGCCGCGCTTGGAGTTGGGCGCCTCGGTGACGTGGCCGAGGATGCGGTTCTCCCACAGCGGGGACTCCAGCAGCAGGCCGTGCCGGTGGCGGTCCTCGGGGATGTAGCCGATGCCGCCCGTGCGGCGCTCGCGCACCGGGGCCTTGGTGATGTCCCGGCCGTCCAGCGTGATCACGCCCGCGTCGGCGGAGTTCATGCCCATGAGGGCTTCGATCAGCTCGGTCTGGCCGTTGCCCTCGACACCGGCGATGCCGAGGATCTCGCCCTTGTGGATGGTGAAGCTGACGTCGTCCAGCAGGAGGCGGCCGACTTCGACGTGCTCGTGGAGGGTGGAGTCCTCCGGGGCCTGGCGCGTCAGGATCTCCGGCTCCGCGACGACGGAGTCGCTCGCGGCGAGGGTCAGGCCCGCCACCTTCAGCATCGGGACGTCCGTCACGGTCGACTCGCGGGTCTCCGGCGAGGGCAGCTCCGCGCCGACCATCAGCTCGGCGAGCTGCTTGGTGGTGGCGGTCCTCGGGTCGGCGGTGCCGACCGTGGTGCCGCGCCGGATGACGGTGATGTCGTCGGCGACCTTCAGCACCTCGCCCAGCTTGTGCGAGATGAAGATGACGGTCAGGCCTTCGGCCTTGAGCTCGCGCAGGTTGTCGAAGAGCGCGTCCACTTCCTGCGGCACGAGCACGGCGGTCGGCTCGTCGAGGATGAGGATCTTGGCGCCGCGGTAGAGGACCTTGAGGATCTCCACGCGCTGCCGGTCGGCGACACCGAGGTCCTCGACCAGGGCGTCGGGGCGTACGCCGAGGCCGTACGCGTCCGAGATCTCCTTGATCTTCTTACGGGCCTTGGCGCCGATGCCGTAGAGCTTCTCGCCGCCGAGAACCACGTTCTCCAGGACGGTGAGGTTGTCGGCGAGCATGAAGTGCTGGTGCACCATGCCGATGCCGCGGGCGATGGCGTCGCCGGGGCTGTGGAAGGAGACCTGCTCCCCGTCGACGGCGATGGTGCCCTCGTCCGGCTTCTGCATGCCGTAGAGGATCTTCATCAGGGTCGACTTGCCGGCGCCGTTCTCGCCGATCAAGGCATGGACCGTGCCCTTGCGGACGGTGATCGCGATGTCCTTGTTGGCGACGACGCCGGGGAAGCGCTTGGTGATGCCGTGCAGTTCTACGGCGGGGGGCGGGCTGGACGCGTTGATGACGCACTCTCCTTGGCGCGGAAGGAGCGGAGGCAGGCGGGGGGACAGGGCGGGGAGTGAAAGTATCGCGTCCACGATGCTTCTACGCGCGTAGCACTGTCGGATGTGAAAACTTGAGGCCAAGTGGCCACAAGCAGCACGAACTGTGGTGTGCAGAACGTGGTTCGGGGCCCGGGAGCGGTAGAGACCGCTTCCCGGACCCCGGAGACCACGACTACATGTCAGGGACGGCCTTACGGCGCGGTCTTGACGGTGATCTTCTTGGCGATGATGTCGGCCTTGGCCTTCTCCACCGCGGCGGTGACATCGGTCATCTTCTTGTACTCGGGGTTGGAGTCGGCCAGGCCGACGCCGTCCTTGTCGAGACCGTAGCGGATCTCACCGGTCTCGGGCTTGCCGTCCTTGACCGACTTGATCAGGTTGAAGACCGAGTCCTGCACGTCCTTGGTGACCGAGGTCAGGATGTGGTCCTTGTACTTCGCCAGACCGGCCTGGTTGTACTGGTCGGAGTCGACGCCGATGGCCCACTTGCCCTTGGCCGAGGCGGCCTCGATGGCACCCGAGCCGGCCAGACCGGCGGCGGCGTAGACCACGTCGGCGCCCTTGTCGAGCTGACCCTGCGCGGCGGCCTTGCCGAGGTCGGGCTTGGCGAAACCGTCGAAGTTCGGCGGCTGCGTCAGGTACTGGACGAGCACGTTGGCGTTCGGGTTGGTCTCCTTGACGCCCTGGACGAAGCCCGCCTCGAACTTCTTGATCAGCGGAACCTCGACACCGCCGATGAAGCCGACCGTGCCGGTCTTGGACGCCTTGGCGGCGGCGACGCCGGCCAGGTAGGAGCCCTGCTCCTCGTTGAAGACGAGGTTGGCGATGTTCGAGCCGGTCACCGAGGTGTCGTCGATGATGCCGAACGTGGTGTTCGGGAACTTCGGCGCGACCTTCTTGATGGCCGGGGCGTACGAGAAGCCGACACCGATGACCGGGTTGTTGCCCTTGCGGGCCAGCTCGGTGAGGCGCTGGACCTTGTCGGCCTCGCCCTCGCCGTCGGTGGGCTCCGCCTCGGCGGTCTTGATCTTCAGGTCGTTCTTGGCCTGCTCGAGACCCGCGTAGGCGGCGTCGTTGAACGACTGGTCGCCGCGGCCACCGATGTCGTACGCGATGGCGGCGCTGGAAGCTCCGCTCGCCGACGGGGAAGAGCTGGTGTCCGACGACTTCTTACCGCCACAGGCGGTGGCCGAGAGGGCCAGCGCCGCGGACGCGATGCCCACGGTGGCGATCCTGGTGATCCGGCGCAAGGGGAGGCTCCTTCAAAACCTGACCGAAGCGCCACGACCGGCGCTGGTTTCGCCGCGATCGTAACGCGCGTAGATGTCAGTTAAAGGCCCGTTCATGAGTCGTTATCGGATCGTCGCGAACCGGACAGTGACCGATCAGTAACGCGCCACGTGCCCAGCCCTTGTGTACCAAGGGCTGGACACGTCCGACGCGCGACGCGCGCGTGTTGTATCCGGCTTCTACCCGATCGGCCTGGCCCGGCGCCCGTCGAGGAGCGCCGCGGCCGTGAAGAACTCCACGCCGACGGCGATCGCGGACTCGTCCACGTCGAAGTCGCCCCGGTGCAGGTCGTGCTTGGCGGTGTCGCCGGGCCTGCGCACCCCCAGGCGGGCCATGGCGCCCGGGACGTGCTCCAGGTACCAGGAGAAGTCCTCGCCGCCCAGGCTCTGCTCGGTGTCCTCGACCGACTCGGCGCCGCGGCGGACCGACATCGCCTCGCGGAGCAGTTCGGTGACCACGGGATCGTTGACCACCGGGGGCACCCCGCGGACGTGGTTGATCTCGAACTTGGCCCCGTGCATGGTCGCGACCTCGTCGATCGCCGCGTGGATCATGTCCGGCGCCTCGTGCCATGCGTTCAGGTCCAGGCACCGAACGGTTCCGGACAGCTCGGCGTGCATCGGGATGACGTTGCAGGCGTGCCCGGCCTCGATGCGGCCCCAGGTGACCGACATGCCCGAGCGGGCGTCCATCCGGCGGGTCAGCAGGGCCGGGACGTCCACGGCCACCCGGGCGGCGGCCGTCACCAGGTCGGTGGTCAGGTGCGGGCGCGCGGTGTGCCCGCCGGAGCCGGTGAGGCTGACCTCCAGCCGGTCGCAGGCCGAGGTGATGGGCCCGGGCCGCAGCCCGATCCGCCCGGCGTCGACCCGCGGGTCGCAGTGCACGGCGATCATCTTGCCCACGCCGTCCAGGATCCCGGAGTCGATGGCCTCGGTGGCCCCGCCCGGGAGCACTTCCTCGGCGGGCTGGAAGAGCAGCCGAACGGGGCGGGGCAGCAACCCCTGGCGGTCGAGCTCGGCGAGCACCAGTCCGGCGCCGAGGACGACGGTGGTGTGCACGTCGTGGCCGCAGGCGTGGGCCCGGTCGGGATAGACCGAGCGGTACGAGACGTGCGTCTTGGCATCCGGGATGGGCAGGGCGTCGATGTCCGCGCGCATGGCCAGCATGGGCCGTACGCCGTCCCAGGTCCCGACGTCACAGACCAGACCCGTCCCGCAGGCCAGTACCCGTGGTCGGAGGCCGGCTTTTTCGAGCCGGGCCTTGATCGCCGCCGTGGTGCGGAATTCCTGGTGTCCGAGCTCGGGGTGCATGTGCAAGTCCCGGCGGAAGGCGATCAGTTCGGCACGCAGGTGGTCCGGAAGCTTGCCGGGCAGCTCGGGCCGCTCGGAGGCGGCGGGCTGGTCGGTCTGGGACTCGCGGGACATCAACTGGGTCACCTGTTGAAGGGTAGGCGCACCCATGGGTCAACTGGCCGGGGATCACGAAAAGTTCATGCCGTTAGGGGAAAGAAACGCGGCCTCTGGCGCATGACCGGGTGCGTCCGGGGGTAAACTCGCGCGCTCACCCGGCCGCCGGAGCCGCCTGAGCGGGCAGTCTGTGCACATCACGGGCGGTATCGGTGACCCCGGCGAGGAACCCGCGGGCGCGCGGCGACGCCGACCCGGTCAGCCAGGCGGGGTCGATATCGCATACAGCGACGGTGACTCCCGTACCGGTCAGTGCGTAGGGCAGGGTGTGGACGACCGTGGACGGAAAGCTGACGATCGTTCGGCCGACGGGGCCGCGCCGGGCGATCAGCTCCAGCGGCAGGTCCGGGCGGACGATCTCCAGTCCGGTCGCCTCGCTCAGCGCGCGCAGCTTCTCCGGGGACTCCCGGCGGTGCGCGAAGTAGCGGGTGGCACTGTGCTCCCGGGTCAGGGCGCGCACCGCGTCGAGGTAGCACGCCGGGTCCACCACGCCGGTCTCCACGAGCGAGGTGCCGACCAGGTCGGTGCCCTTGGTCAGCCGGGGCGGGCCGAAGCGGGCCCGGGTCCAGGCGAAGTCGTTGACCCGCAGCGTCATCGCGCCGTGGGCGGTCACGGGCATCGAGCTGAACACCTCGACCCGTCGAGCTGCGCCTGTGCCGGTGGCCTTACCCGGTTTGAAGCGGCGCCGGGCCGTCGCCGAGACGGGCGCGTACGCCAGCTCGCGCACCCGGCCGGGCAGTCCCCCGCCGCCGACCCGGTGCCAGCGGACGAGACGTTCGCCGCGGGCGGTCTGGGCGATGAACTCCATCGTGGCGGTGCCGTCGTCGACCACGACCAGCTCCTCGGCCCGTACGAGGGTCAGCAGCAGCTGGACGTAGCGGGAGAAGGGGTCGCCGACGACGACCGTGCGCGCCGCGCGTACGTCGCGGGACAGTGCGGCGAGCGCCTTCAGCGGTGCGAGCCGGCCGCCGCGGGCCTCCTGCCAGCGGACCTCGTGCCCTTCGTCCCGGGCGAGCGCCGCCATCCGGCGCAGCTGGCCGCGGGACATCGGGTCGGTGGGGGGCAGGACGACGATCCGCAGGGCGGGCGCGGCGGCCCCTGCCGGGTCCGGGCGGTCCGAGCCCCCGGCCGGCTGGCGCGGGACGCCGTCCAGCAGCGGGCCGCGGGGCGCGGCGCCGTGCGCGTACGCCCACTCCAGCACGTTCAGGAGCTGGACCGGGCTCTCGACGAAAGCCAGGGTGGAGGCTGAAGTGGGCATCACGTACTCCTCGGCAGGGGACGGGACCTCGTACGCGCCGGACCGCGGGCCGGGTCAGACGCCGGCGAGCTCGCCCTGGACGCGGCGGAGCTTCTTCATCGGGCCCAGCTCGGACTCGTAGACCCGCTTGACGCCGTCGCCGAGGGCGGTCTCGATGGTGCGGATGTCGCGGACCAGGCGGGCGAGGCCGCCGGGCTCGACGGAGGCGGCCTGGTCGGAGCCCCACATCGCGCGGTCGAGGGTGATGTGGCGCTCGACGAAGGCGGCGCCGAGGGCGACGGCGGCGAGGGTGGTCTGCAGGCCCGTCTCGTGGCCGGAGTAGCCGATCGGGACGTTGGGGTACTCCTCCTGGAGGGTGTTGATCACCCGCAGGTTGAGCTCCTCGGCCTTGGCCGGGTATGTCGAAGTGGCGTGGCAGAGAAGGATGTTGTCGCTGCCGAGCACCTCCACCGCGTGGCGGATCTGCTTCGGGGTGGACATGCCGGTGGACAGGACGACGGTGCGGCCGGTGGCGCGCAGGGCGCGCAGCAGCTCGTCGTCGGTGAGCGAGGCGGAGGCGACCTTGTGGGCGGGGAGGTCGAACTTCTCCAGGAAGGCGACGGCCTCGGTGTCCCACGGGGAGGCGAACCAGTCGATGCCGCGCTTGGCGCAGTGCTCGTCGATGGCGCGGTACTCGGTCTCGCCGAACTCGACCTTGTGGCGGTAGTCGATGTAGGTCATCCGGCCCCAGGGGGTGTCGCGCTCGATGTCCCACTGGTCGCGCGGGGTGCAGATCTCCGGGGTGCGCTTCTGGAACTTGACCGCGTCGCAGCCGGCCTCGGCGGCGGCGTCGATCAGGGCGAAGGCGTTGCCGAGGTCGCCGTTGTGGTTGATGCCGATCTCGCCGACGACGTACACGGGCCGGCCGGGGCCGGCGGTGCGCGTTGCGAAGGTGCGCAGGCGGGTGTTGGGGGAGGCGGTCATGGCAGGTGACGTCCTTCGGTGCGGGGGTGCGGGGGTGCGGGGTGTGCGGGGTGTGGACGGAGTACGGGGTGTGGGCTGCGGGTCGGGTCGTACGTCGAGCAGCGGGGCGAGCAGGCGGGCCCGCTCCAGGTCGTGCGGGTCGTCGATCTCCAGGACCCGCGCGGGGTCGGTGGCGACGGGCAGGACACGGCCGAAGAAGCGGTGCCGGGCGGTGCGGAAGCCGGGGGCGTCCATGGCGTAGGCGGCGCCCGTCTCCAGCAGGTCCTGGGGGCGGTCCTGGCGCCGGGGGCGGTACGTCGTGTCGTGGTTGACCCCGATTCCGGCGCCGTCGGGGTCCTCCCGCCAGAGGAAGCCGTGGAAGGGGGCCACGGTCAGGGCGGAGTCGGCGGCCCCGGAGGCGACGGCCGCGGCGACGGATTCGACGTCGGAGGCGGCCAGGAAGGGGCTGGTGCACTGGACGAGGAGGACCACGTCCACGGTGAGGGAGTGCAGTTCCTCGAAGGCGGTGAGGGCGTGCAGCAGGGCGGCCTCACTGCTCGCGGTGTCGCCGGAGATCGCGGTGGGGCGGGCGATCACGTCGGCGCCCGCGGCGCGGGCGACGGCGGCGATCTCCGTGGAGTCGGTGGAGACCACCACGTCGGTGACGGTCGGCGCGGCGAGGCAGGCCTCGACGGCGCGGGCGACCAGCGGGGTGCCGGCGACCTCGGCGAGGTTCTTGCCGGGGACCCCCTTGGAGCCGCCGCGCGCGGGGATCACGGCCAGGACGCGGGGGCTCACAGCTCCCCCATCCGGCGGATCACGGGGGCCACCCGCTGCACTCCGTGCCGGTACGCCCCGCGGGCGGCCTCGCGGAGATGGGCGCGGAGCCGTCGGCGCAGCCGGGACTGCCCGGCCGTTTGGCGCACCTCGCCGGGCAGCGGGGTCCCGTCGGGTGCGAGGTGCTGCCGCGCGAGGATCCCGGGCAGGTACCCGGGGGCGGTGGTGAGCGTGTAGTACGGCGCGGGCGCGGGAAGCTCGGCCCGGGCCAGCAGCCCGGCGACCTTGTCCCGGGCGGCGGCGTAGGGGTCGGCCTCCGCCGGCGCGGCAACGGCGGCGGATGATCCCCGCGTCGCCGCCGGGGCGGCCTGGCCCGGGGCAGCCGGAGCCCGCACAGCGGCGCCCGGCGCAGCCGGAGCCGCGTCCGGCGCGGGCCGGGCCGGGAGCACCCCCTGGGCCGCCAGCCAGTCCGCGTCCCCCTGCGGGAGCAGACCGGCGTCGAGCTGGTCCCACGAGGCCAGGCAGCCCGAGCCGAGGAAGTGGTGGTTGCCGAGGGATTCGCGGATGCCGAGGTCGGTGAGGACGGCCGTGGGGATGGACCGGTGCAGGGACTCCAGGGCGGCGGTGGAGGAGACGGTGACGAGCAGGTCGGTGCCGTCCAGCACCTCGCCCATGTTCCCGTACACCAGCCGGCAGTTGGGCGGGAGTCCGCCGGGGAGCTTGGCGGCGAGCCGCTGGTACGGCTGCTCCTCCAGGTGCGTGGTGTGCTCCCCGGGCCGGCTGCGCAGCTTGATCAGCACCTCGCGCTCCGGGTGCAGCCGCGCGTGCCCGGCCGCCCGCTCCAGCAGGTACGCGCGGTCGGCGCGGCTCTCGGGTACGGAGGGCTGGACGGCGAAGACGACGGTGTGGGCGGACGGCGGGGTCCGGCTTCCGGCGGGCTCGTACGGGGCCCCGCCGAGGAAGGGGAGCGCGGTCTCGGTGACGGCGCCCGCGTCCGCGCCGACGCCTTCGTACACGGCGCGGAACCGCTCCGCGTCGTGCCGCGAGTTGGCGAGGACGAGGTCGGCGCCGTGCCGCAGCAGCAGCCCGTCGGCGAGCTTCTCGTACACGACACCCACGTAGCCGGTGACGAGGACGGGGCGGGCCGACGGTTCGGGCCACAGGGCGCGGGCCCCGTGCAGGACGGCCTGGACGGCCCCGCCGACGAGGGCGAGGACGACCACGTCGTACTGCTCCCGCCCGATCTCGGCGAGGAATTCGGCGCAGGTCACCTCGGCCGGCCGGTCGCCCTGGACCCCCACTTCGCCGAGCTGGCGCGCGGTGGGTGTGGCTCGGCCGCGCAGCAGGTATCCGGCGAGTCGGTGGTCGGGCACGAGACGGCGGGCGGTGAGTGCGCCCCATTTCCATCGCGTGTCGGAATCGGCGAGGACGGCGACGCGTTTGCGTTCTGGCACGCGGCAGAAGCTATTCCGCAATTTCGGTGATCGGCCCAACGAACGCACAACAGCGGGTTAACAACGCGTCGACTGAATGCGAAAGCGCGCGGGTTAACGCGCCCGCCCCGCTTCGTTCATGTGGAATCCGCATCCGGGCCATGGTGAATGCCGGACGGCGCCCTAATGTCTCGCGGGTGCCCAAGCTCTCTGTTGTCGTGCCGTTCTACAACGTGCAGACATACGCACCGGATGCCCTGAAGAGTCTCGAACTCAACGCCCGGGACGATTTCGAGTTCCTGCTCGTCGACGACTGCTCGACGGACGGGACGCCCGGCCTGCTGGAGCGGGCCGCCCGCGAGCTGCCCGGGGCGGTGCACCTCAGACACGAGCACAACGGCGGTCTGGCCACCGCCCGGAACACCGGTCTGGACGCGGCCCGCGGCGAGTACCTGGCCTTCCTGGACGGGGACGACTGGCTGGCTCCCGGCCACCTGGCCCGGACCCTGGCCGCCATCGAGGCCCTGGACTGCGACTTCGTCCGTACCGACCACGTGAAGTGCACGGGCAGGTCCCGCAGCGTCCAGCGGGTCCCGTACGGGCCGCAGTCGGTCGTCGCCGATCCGCGCTCCGCGATCCTGCCCGCCGACCGGGCCACCTCGGTGGACTACCCGTACGCCTGGGCCGGCATGTACCACCGGCGGCTGCTGGACAGCGGGGCGCTGCACTTCACCGACGGGCTGCGGACGGCGGAGGACCGGCCGTGGATCTGGCGGCTGCACCGGGAGGCCCGGTCCTTCGCCGCGGTCGGACTGCCCGGAATCTTCTACCGGCGCGGGGTCGCCACCTCGCTGACGCAAATCAAGGACGAACGGCAGCTCGATTTCATCCGCGCATTCGATCAAGTGATCTCTGATGTCACCGCGGACCGGGAATCCGACCTGCTTCTCCCGAAAGCCGTCCGAACATATTGCGCGATTATCGCGCACCATTTCGGTTCCATCGAGAGGTTCGAACCGGCCGTGGCCAGAAAACTCCGCTCGATGAGCACGGCGGCGCTCGGGCGCATGCCCCAGGACGTACTCGACCGGGTCCTGGACTCGATGGACACGGAACGCTCCACCCTGCTGCGCCGCCTGCGCGGCCGCCGCCGCGGCACGTCGGGAGCGGCCGCCTGATGCCCACGCAGATCTTCCTGGCCTCCACCCTCTACGGGGCCGCCACCCTCGCCGCGGGCATCGACGCCGGCTGCTTCCCGCCCGCCGGCCGCCGCATCCTGCTGACCAGCAACCACGCCGTCACCGCCGAGGTCAGCCCCGGCATCGCGGACATGCCGGGCTTCGCCGCCCTGCGCACCCGCTTCGACGAGGTGCTCGACTGGAACCGCGTCATCGAGCCGCAGCACCCGAGCACCTGGGCCCCGCGCGCGGAGGACGTCCCCCTGTGGGAGCGGCAGCTGCGCACCCTGTGGAGCCTGGGCGAGGACCGCGTCGAGCTGATCGTGGAGTCCCTCCAGGTACCGCCCGCCCAGACCCTGTGCCGGCTCTTCCCGGGCGCGGCGGTCGACGTCTACGCGGACGGGCTGATGAGTTACGGGCCCACGCGCTTCCGCCTCGACCCGCAGCTCGGGATGCGCGTACGGCGCGTACTGCACCTGGACCTGGTGCCGGGGCTGGAGCCGCTGCTGCTGACGGAGTTCGGGGTACGGGTCGAGCTGGTGCCGACGGAGCCGTTCCTGAAGGTCCTGGCGGAACTGCCCTCGCACGACGTGGACCTGGACGGAATCGGGGAGTCCCCGGCCCTGCTCCTGGGCCAGTACCTCTCGGCCCTCGACCTCATGACCCCGGACCAGGAGGAGGAGCTCCACGTCTCGATGGTCCGCGGCGCGCACGCCCTGGGCCACACCGAGCTGGTCTTCAAGCCGCACCCCAGCGCTCCGGCCGCCTACTCGCGCCGCGCGGAGGCGGAGGCCGAGCGGCTCGGCGCCCGCATCACCGTGATCGACACCCCGGTCCTGGCCGAGGCCCTCTACCAGCGGCTGCGCCCGGCGCTGGTCGTCGGCTGCTTCTCGACGGGCCTGCTGACCGCCGCCACGCTGTACGGGCTCCCGGTGGCCCGGACCGGTACGGACGCCATACTGGCCCGTCTGACCCCGTACCCGAACAGCAACCGCGTCCCGCTGGTCCTGGTGGACGCGCTGCTCCCCGACCTCGCGGACGCGGAGGCGGTGCGCTCCTGGACTCCCCCGACGCCCGAGCGGGTCCGGACGGAGTCGGCCGGGCTGCTGACCGCGGTCGGGTTCACCATGCAGCCGCAGATCCTCGCGGCGCGCAGGCCGGTGGCCGAGGCCTACCTGGCCCGGCATCTGACGACCCGCACCTGGCGGTACTTCACCCGCCGCCGGCTGACCGCCCTCGGCCTGCCGGGCGGCATCCCCGCCCAGCTGTCGTTCCTGCCGCGGAGCCGGGCGGTGCGGCGCGTGGCCCGGCGGCTGCGCCGCGTCCTCAGCTGAGGGGTCTCAGCTGAGGGGCCTCAGCTGACGGCGAGCTTGGCCGCGAAGCCCAGGAACAGCACGCCCGCCGCCGAGGTGGCCCCGGCCGACAGCCGCTTGCGGCGCCGGAAGGCCGCCGAGAGACGGGTGCCGCCGAAAATCAGCAGCGTCAGGTACAGGAAGCTGCCCGTCTGCAGCAGCCCGCCCAGGACCAGGAACGACACGGCCGGGTAGGCGTAGGACGGGTCCACGAACTGCACGAAGAAGGACATCAGGAAGAGGATGGCCTTCGGGTTGAACAGGCTGATCAGCAGCGCCCGCCGGTAGGGCCGCTCGGTCTCGCCCGGGTCGGCGGGGGCGGCGGCTTCCGCCTCGACCCGCGCCGCCCGCGTGCGCCACAGCGCCCAGGCGCCCCGCATCATGCCCACGGCCAGCCACGCCAGGTACCCGGCGCCGAGGAACTTCACCACGGTGAAGAGCAGCGGGCTCGCCTTGAGCAGCGCCCCGGCGCCCACGGCGGTCAGCAGCATCAGCACGGCGTCGCCGGTGAACACCCCGGCGGCGGCCTTGTACCCGGTGCGCACCCCGCGGCGGGCGGCGACGGACAGCACGTAGAGCGAGTTCGGCCCCGGCAGCAGAATGATCAGCACCAGGCCGGCGAGATAGGTAGGCAGATCGGTGACACCCAGCATGGGCAGGAGTGTCCCATAAGGACGCACCTGTCGCGCCAGTCGGTTTGGGGTGAGCGCGGTCACCAGGTGGAATCGACCGGCTCGTACGCCCCCCACACCTCCCTCAGCGTCCCGCACACCTCCCCCACCGTGGCCCGGGCCCGCAGCGCCTCCTTCATCGGGTACAGCACGTTCTCCGTCCCCGCGGCCGCCTCCCGCACCTCTGCGAGCGCCGCCGTCACCGCCGCCCCGTCCCGCTCCGCGCGCAGCCGGGCCAGCGCCGCGCACTGCCGCGCCTCGATCTCCGGGTCCACGCGCAGCGGCTCGTACGGCTCCTCCCGCTCCAGCGCGAAACGGTTCACCCCGACCACCACCCGCTCCCCGCTCTCGGTCTCCCGCGCGATGCGGTAGGCGTTCCGCTCGATCTCGCCCTTCTGGAACCCGGCCTCGATCGCGGCGACCGCCCCGCCCTGGGCCTCGACCCGCCGCATCAGGTCGAGCGCGGCCGCCTCCAGGTCGTCCGTCATCCGCTCCACCGCGTACGAGCCGGCGAAGGGATCCGCGGTGTGCGGCACGTCCGTCTCGTACGCGAGGACCTGCTGGGTGCGCAGCGCGAGGCGGGCGGACTTCTCCGTGGGCAGCGCGATCGCCTCGTCGAAGGAGTTGGTGTGCAGCGACTGCGTGCCTCCCAGTACGGCGGCCAGTGCCTGCACGGCCACCCGTACGAGGTTCAGCTCGGGCTGCTGCGCCGTCAGCTGGACCCCGGCGGTCTGGGTGTGGAAGCGCAGCATCAGCGACTTCGGATCCCGCGCCCCGAACTCCTCCCGCATGACGCGGGCCCAGATCCGCCGGGCGGCGCGGAACTTCGCGACCTCCTCCAGCAGGGTGGTGCGGGCGACGAAGAAGAAGGAGAGCCGGGGCGCGAACTCGTCGACGGCCATCCCCGCCGCCAGGGCCGTACGGACGTACGCGATGCCGTCGGCGAGGGTGAAGGCCACCTCCTGTGCGGGCGAGGCTCCCGCTTCGGCCATGTGGTAGCCGGAGATGGAGATGGTGTTCCACTTCGGGATCTCGGCCCGGCAGTAGCGGAAGGTGTCGGCGGTGAGCCGGAGCGAGGGTTCGGGCGGGAAGATGTAGGTCCCGCGGGCGATGTACTCCTTCAGCACGTCGTTCTGGACGGTGCCGGTCAGCTGCGCGCCCTCGATCCCCTGCTCCTCGGCGACCAGCTGGTAGAGCAGCAGGAGCAGCGCGGCGGGCGCGTTGATGGTCATCGAGGTGGAGACCCGGTCGAGGGGGATCCCGTCGAACAGGGTCCGCATGTCATCGATCGAGTCGATGGCGACGCCGACCTTGCCTACCTCGCCGTGCGCGAGGGGGGCGTCGGAGTCGTGGCCCATCTGCGTCGGCAGGTCGAAGGCGACGGACAGCCCGGTCCCGCCGCCCTCGATGAGCTGCCGGTAGCGCGCGTTGGACTCGGTGGCCGTGCCGAAGCCGGCGTACTGGCGCATGGTCCACGGCCGACCGGTGTACATGGTCGGATAAATCCCCCTGGTGTAGGGGAAATCGCCCGGTCCGCCCAGTTCGTCCGCCGGGTCCCACCCCGTCAGGTCGCCGGGCCCGTAGACCGGTTCGATCGGAATGCCGCTCTCGGTACGTGCCATGTGACGAAACCCTCCATAGAGCGACCGGGCCCGGGACTGATACAACGTCCCCGCTCAATCGCTTCGTAAGGCTGCGGACGACCCCTGGTCACAATGGCGCAACATCCCGGGTCCGAGTGCAACTCTCCACGCACGCGAGGCATCACCTACATACACGACGTAGAAATCGGGGGACTGCAATGCAGCGCCAGAGAGTCATAATCCGCACGATCGGGGTGGCAACCGCCGTCGCGCTCGCCGCGACCGCCTGCGGGCCGCAGAAGTCGGAGTCCGCGGGCTCCGTTTCCCCGGCCCCCTCTTCGCCCACGGCGGGCGCCACCCCCGAAGCCTCTCCGTCCACCGACGCCAAGCCGGGCGACGCCTCGCCGTCGGCCTCGCCCTCGGCGTCGGCGTCCCCGTCCGCCAAGCCTTCGCCGACGGTGAAGCAGATCATGGCCAACGGCGACGACTCCGACCAGGTGCGTGAGCTCCAGGCACGCCTGAAGCAGCTCAAGCTGATGTCGGTCGCGCCGACCGGTTTCTACGGCACGAAGACCACCGCGGCGGTCAAGTCCTTCCAGTCGAAGAACGGCCTGAACCCCACCGGTTCGGTCGACGAGGCCACCTGGAAGAAGATCCAGAGCTCCACCAAGAAGCCCACCGCCGACGAGCTGCGCCCGCCGACGGTCAACGAGGCGGACGCGCCCGACCCGCGCTGCATGGAGGGCCGGGTCATGTGCATCAGCAAGGAGAGCCGCACCCTCGCCTGGATGATCGACGGCAAGGTCGTCTCCACGATGGACGTGCGCTTCGGCTCGGAGAACACCCCGACCCGCGAGGGCGTGTTCAACGTGGGCTGGAAGGCCAAGGACTGGACGTCGACGATCTACCACACGCCGATGCCGTACGCGATGTTCTTCAGCGGCGGCCAGGCGGTCCACTACTCGGCCGACTTCGCGGCCCGCGGCTACGCCGGCGCCTCGCACGGCTGTGTGAACGTCCGGGACAAGGGGAAGCTGTCGGCCCTCTTCGACCAGGTGCAGGTCGGCGACAAGGTCGTCGTCTACTGGTGAGCCGGGCGGCGGCCGCAGGCCGGTGGTCGGAAGTTAGAGGCGCGGGCAGGGCCGGGGGAACGTGCCCCGCCCGCGCCGTTTGCGCAGAGCCCAGGGGTACGGGGGGAACCCCGGCTCATGCGCGGCCGATGACCAGTCGGCTCGCTATGTACTGCGCCACCGGTTCGAAAAGTGTTACAGGCTGCTCGGCGCGTGTCGCCGGAGGCGCACAGAGCCGGATCAGAGCCGGTCGGGCAGGGTCACCGAAGCACCCGGGAGCGCCGGTGTCGGGGTCGGAGCCTTGACCACCCCGTCACCCGTACCGCCCACGGACGGAGCCTCCAGATGCTTGCCTCCGTCGACGACCCCGTCCAGCAGTGCCCCGCAGTAGTACGGGATGCGGTCGAGGCCCCGGGCCAGGCGTGAGAGGCGCTCGCGCCGGTCGGCGTTGAGGTGGCCGGACCGGTATTCCTTGCAGAGGTCCACGGCCCGGCGCTGGTTCTCCCGGTCCTGGTCGCGGTCGTTGCCGCTGCCCGCGCTGCCGGAGACGTCCAGGGTTCCGTCCGTCTTGGGCTTGCCGTCCTTGCCCGAGCCGCCGGTGACGGACGTACCGGACGAGGGTCCGCCGGCTGACGCCGTACCGTCCACGAGCAGGCTCGGCGGCTGGGTCGTGCCCGCGGAGGCCGACGGACTCGCGCCGTCCCGCGGCTGGGTGGGCCGCAGTTGCGGGCTGAGCGTCGAGGCCCCGCCGTCGCCCGGGGTGGGCACCCCGTCGGCGCTCACCGACATCGCGGGTCCCGGACCGGCGCTGTCGTGCCGCGACTGGTCCATCAGCCCCGCGCCGGCCGCGGCGGCCAGTCCGCCGACCGCGACACTCGCCAGGGCCGCCGCCAGGCCGAACCGCACCGTCCGGGCGCGCCGGGGCGCGGGTACGCGGAGGGTGGTGGTGGCGCGGCCGAGGTCGATCAGGGGTTCGCCGGAGGAAGCCGCGGACCCGGGGCGCCCGGGCACGGCCGCGGAGGCGCCGCGCGCCGCGCGGAAGGCGGCCACGGCCGCGGCCTCACCGGGCAGTTCCCCGGTCGCGGGCGGCGGTCCGGCCAGGGCGTCGAGGGCAGCGCGCAGCCGGGCGGCTTCGCGCCGGGCCCGCGGGTCGGCGGCCGGTCCCACAGGTTCCGCCGGTTCACCGCGCAGCAGTTTGTCCGCCGCGGCTCTGTCCAGCCACCTGTCGCGCTCGTCGGCCATCACATGTCCTTCTGCGTCCGCCAACGTGAATGCGTCACACCGGTTTGTTCCACTAGGCCCCCGCCATGGCCGCGCTGTGCGGGTACGGCGTCGAGATCCCTCCCGCCCCCGCCGCCCCGTGCCTGGCCACCGGCATTATGGCCGACGCGCCGGCCCGGCCCCGCGTCCGGTACCGAGTCCGGCCCGAAGCCGCCCTCCGCGTCCTGCGCTCCGAGCAGCTCCGCGAGCTTCTTCAGACCGCGGTGGGCGGCGGTGCGCACGGCGCCGGGCCGCTTGCCGAGGGCCTCGGCCGCGCTCTTCGCGTCCAGGCCGACCACGACGCGAAGGACGACGGCCTCGGCCTGGTCCTGCGGCAGCTGCGCGATGAGCGCCATGGTCGTGCCGGTGGACAGGGACTCCATGGCCGCGCCCGCGGTGTCGCTGTCGGCGGCCCAGCCGGTGAGCTCGGTGTCGTCGCCGCCGATGGCGGGGCGGCGGCCGCGCATGCGGATGTGATCGAGGGCACGGTTGCGGGCGATGCGGGCGGCCCAGCCCCTGAAGCGGTCGGCGTCGCCGGTGAAGGAGTCGAGGTCGCGGGCGATCTGCAGCCAGGCCTCGGAGGTCACGTCTTCCGCGTCGCCGTCCCCGACGAGCGTGCGTACGTATCCGAGCAGGCGTGGGTGCACGGCGCGGTACACAGCACGGAACGCGTTCTCGTCGCCGTCCTGTGCCGCGAGCACCGCGGCGGTCAGCTCCGCGTCGTCCCCCAGCAAAGTCCCCAACCCGTTCACTGTCCTGTACGTCTGGCGCAAATCAGCACGTTACGGCTTTCCCGCACCTTCGTCCACGCGTTGTACAACGAGCAACCAATCCTGCGCGGAGCGGGGTGTGACACAAAACGCACTCAGGACGCTGACAGGGATACGGGCTTGTCGCACGAGCCCGTGACGGATGGCGGCTGGGGCCTCTCCTGTGGGGGGTGGCGGCCTCGGCCGCCTTCCCCTTTCCGATCCCGGGCGCTCGCCCGTCGAGGTCCACGGTACCCACGTCATCCTTTCGGCTCACTTCCGGGTGAAATCCCCGAATGGGTACGCCACACCCTGCCCTGCGTCTATAGCGTGGCGGTACACCCGCGCCACGCCCGAGGAGCCCCCCGCTGTCCACCCACCTTCCGGCACAGGCCCATCGGGGTTCTCACGGTTCCGGGCTGGCGCGGTTCAACGCCCTGTCCCCCGAAGCCGCCCAGGCGGCCCTGATGCACTGCTGCGGAAGCCGCCGCTGGGCACACCGGGTCGCCATGCACCGCCCTTACCCCGATCTCGACACTTTGATCGCCGCCGCGGACGAAGCCTCGTACGACCTCTCGCAGGCGGACCTGACGGAGGCGCTGGCCGCCGAGTGCTCGGAGGAGCTGGACCACGGGGCCTCGTACGCGGCGCTGCTGGCCCTCGACGCGGCCCACGCCGAGTACGAACGGAAGTTCGGCCACGCCTTCGTGATCTGCCTCGACGGGCACCCGCCGGAGGAACAGGCCGCCCATCTGCTGGCCGCGATCCGCCGCCGGATGGGGCACGAGGTGGACGAGGAGCGCTCGATCTCCGCCGACGAACTGCGCCGCGTCGCGCAGGCCCGACTGTGCGACCTGACACACTGGCTGACGTCGGCGAATGGTCTGTCCGGTGCGGAAATGGGGCTATTCGCCCCTGTCGGATAGTCCGTCCGAGCCTGTTTGATCACACCGATGGACCCCGCGCGAAGGAACCGACAAAGCGTCGCTACGATGTCCGGGGCCGGAGGACCGTACCCGGCCGGGCCCGACCGACAAAGAAGCCGGCTGGCCCCCGCCCCGCTTCCGGAGGGTTTTCCGTGCCGGCTGGAACGTTGTACCGCGGCCGGGAAGGAATGTGGTCCTGGGTGGCTCATCGAGTCACCGGCGTCCTCATCTTCTTCTTCCTGTTCGTACACGTCCTCGACACCGCACTCGTCCGCGTCTCCCCCGAGGCGTACGACGATGTCGTGGCTACCTACAAGACTCCGATCGTCGCGCTGCTGGAGTACGGCCTCGTCGCCGCAATCCTGTTCCACGCGCTCAACGGTCTCCGTGTCATCGCCGTGGACTTCTGGTCCAAGGGCCCGCGCCACCAGAAGAAGATGCTCTGGTGGGTCGTGATCATCTGGGTCGTGCTGATGGCCGGCGCCCTGTACCCCGTACTCGGCCACGCCTACCTTGAACTGTTCGGGAAGTGACACGCATGTCTTCTGACACTTCTTCCGCCAAGGTCATCAGTGACGTGGAGGGCGTGCCCCTCTACGACACCGAGAACCCGGCGCCGTACATCGAGGCCCCGCGCAAGCGCACCGGCAAGACCCCGCGCTCGACCCGCGGCAACTTCGAGATGGTCGCGTGGCTCTTCATGCGCCTCTCGGGCATCGTGCTCGTCGTCCTGGTCATCGGCCACCTGCTGATCCAGCTGGTGCTCGACGGTGGCGTCTCCAAGATCGGCTTCGCCTTCGTGGCCGGCCGCTGGGCGTCCCCGTTCTGGCAGGTCTGGGACCTGCTGATGCTGTGGCTGGCCATGCTGCACGGCGCCAACGGTCTGCGTACCGTCATCAACGACTACGCGGAGCGCGCCAACACGCGGCTGTGGCTGAAGGGCCTGCTCTACACCGCCACGGTGTTCACCATCCTTCTGGGCACGCTGGTGATCTTCACCTTCGACCCGAACATCCGCTAGGCACGGGCTGAGGCGAATCGACTCATGAAGATCCACAAGTACGACACCGTCATCGTCGGCGCCGGCGGCGCGGGCATGCGCGCCGCCATCGAGGCGACGAAGCGCAGCCGCACCGCCGTGCTGACGAAGCTCTACCCCACCCGTTCCCACACGGGCGCCGCGCAGGGCGGCATGGCCGCCGCGCTGGCCAACGTGGAAGAGGACAACTGGGAGTGGCACACCTTCGACACGGTCAAGGGCGGTGACTACCTGGTCGACCAGGACGCCGCCGAGATCCTGGCGAAGGAGGCCATCGACGCCGTCCTCGACCTGGAGAAGATGGGCCTGCCGTTCAACCGCACCCCGGACGGCACCATCGACCAGCGCCGCTTCGGCGGCCACTCCCGCAACCACGGCGAGGCCCCGGTCCGCCGGTCCTGCTACGCCGCGGACCGCACGGGCCACATGATCCTCCAGACGCTGTACCAGAACTGCGTCAAGGAGGGCGTGGAGTTCTTCAACGAGTTCTACGTCCTGGACCAGCTCCTGGTCGAGGAGGACGGCGTCAAGAAGTCGGCCGGTGTGGTCGCGTACGAGCTCGCCACCGGCGAGATCCACGTGTTCCAGGCCAAGGCCGTCATCTACGCCTCCGGCGGCACCGGCAAGTTCTTCAAGGTGACCTCCAACGCGCACACCCTCACGGGTGACGGCCAGGCGGCCTGCTACCGCCGCGGCCTGCCGCTGGAGGACATGGAGTTCTTCCAGTTCCACCCGACGGGCATCTGGCGCATGGGCATCCTGCTGACGGAGGGCGCCCGCGGTGAGGGCGGCATCCTCCGCAACAAGGACGGCGAGCGCTTCATGGAGAAGTACGCGCCGGTCATGAAGGACCTCGCGTCCCGTGACGTCGTCTCGCGCTCCATCTACACCGAGATCCGTGAGGGCCGCGGCTGCGGTCCGGCCGGTGACCACGTGTACCTGGACCTGACGCACCTGCCCCCGGAGCAGCTCGACGCGAAGCTCCCGGACATCACCGAGTTCGCGCGTACGTACCTGGGCATCGAGCCGTACACGGACCCGATCCCGATCCAGCCCACCGCGCACTACGCCATGGGCGGCATCCCGACCAACGTCGAGGGTGAGGTCCTCATGGACAACACCACCGTCGTCCCGGGCCTGTACGCGGCCGGCGAGGTCGCGTGCGTGTCGGTCCACGGCGCGAACCGCCTGGGCACGAACTCGCTGCTGGACATCAACGTCTTCGGCAAGCGCTCGGGCATCGCCGCGGCCGCGTACGCCCACGAGAACGACTACGTCGAGCTGCCGGAGAACCCGGCGCAGGACGTCGCCGACCTCGTCGAGCGGCTGCGCAACTCCACGGGCAAGGAGCGGGTCGCCGACCTGCGCCTGGAGCTCCAGGAGACGATGGACGCGTGCGTGATGGTGTTCCGTACGGAGCAGACCATCAAGACCGCGGTCGAGAAGATCGCGGAGCTGCGCGAGCGCTACAAGAACGTGTCCGTCCAGGACAAGGGCAAGCGCTTCAACACGGACCTGCTGGAGGCCATCGAGCTGGGCAACCTGCTCGACCTGGCCGAGGTCATGGCCGTGTCCGCGCTGGCGCGCAAGGAGTCCCGCGGTGGTCACTACCGCGAGGACTACCCGAACCGCGACGACGTCAACTTCATGCGCCACACCATGGCGTACCGCGAGGTTGGCGACGACGGCAAGGACTCCGTCCGGCTGGACTACAAGCCCGTCGTCGTCACCCGCTACCAGCCGATGGAGCGTAAGTACTGATGGGCACCCCGACCCTGAGCAAGACGGACCAGATGGAGGCCGCGGCCGCGGCTTCGCCCTTCATCACGGTCACGTTCCGGATCCGCCGCTACAACCCCGAGATCTCGGACGAGGCGCAGTGGCAGGACTTCCAGATCGAGATCGACCCGAAGGAGCGCGTGCTCGACGGTCTCCACAAGATCAAGTGGGACCTCGACGGCACGCTGACCTTCCGCCGCTCGTGCGCGCACGGCATCTGCGGCTCCGACGCGATGCGGATCAACGGCAAGAACAGGCTCGCCTGCAAGACGCTGATCAAGGACATCAACCCGGAGAAGCCGATCACCGTCGAGGCCATCAAGGGCCTCACGGTGATGAAGGACCTTGTCGTCGACATGGAGCCCTTCTTCCAGGCGTACCGCGACGTCATGCCGTTCCTGGTCACCACGGGCAACGAGCCGACGCGCGAGCGCCGGCAGTCCGCCGAGGACCGCGAGCGCTTCGACGACACCACCAAGTGCATCCTGTGCGCCGCGTGCACGTCCTCGTGCCCGGTGTTCTGGAACGACGGCCAGTACTTCGGCCCGGCGGCGATCGTCAACGCGCACCGCTTCATCTTCGACAGCCGTGACGAGGCGGGCGAGCAGCGTCTCGAAATCCTCAACGACAAGGACGGCGTGTGGCGCTGCCGCACGACCTTCAACTGCACCGACGCGTGCCCCCGTGGCATCGAGGTCACGAAGGCGATCCAGGAAGTGAAGCGGGCTCTCATCACCCGCCGCTTCTGATTCCCTCTCCTTGACGCGGTAAGGCCCGTACCCCTCGGGGTGCGGGCCTTACGCGTACCCGGGGGCGCGTCAGGGTCGGGTGGGGGCCGTCCCCCATGGTCGGCGGATCTTCCTCACGGCAGGCTCTCAGCCATGACGAACTCCGCGAACTCCGCCACCCGCAAGGCCCGTTGGGCCACCCTGATCGCCGCCGGCGCGGCCCTCGTATCGCTCACGGTGGCGGGCCTGCCGGCCACGGCGGCCGAGCGGACCCCGGCCCCCGTGACGGACACCGCGCGCGGGGGCAGGCCCGCCGACGGCATCGACACCGCCGCCCTCGCCGCGCTGATGGCCCCGGGCTCGGTGGCGAACGGGACCATGGTCCGGGTGGGCGGGCACGGCGGCGTGCGGTGGACCGGGGCCACCGGGCCGCTCTCGCAGGACCCGGAGGCGAACTTCCGCATCGGCAGCGTCACCAAGCTGTTCACCTCCGCCGTGGTGCTCCAGCTGATCGGCGAGGGCCGCTTCACCATGGACACCCCGGTCCAGGAGATCCTCCCGGGGACCCTCCCCGCGCACTGGCAGCCGATCACCGTGGGCCAGCTGCTGAGTCACACCAGCGGGCTGCGGATGCCCTGCGTCGAGTTCGGGAAGGACGAGCACCCGACCCCGGAGCAGGTGATCGCCCACTGGACCGCCCCGGGCTGCGCCGCGCCCCAGTACCCGGTCCTCACCCAGCAGTACAACGGAGCCAACTACTTCCTCCTCGGCATGGTGATCGAGAAGGCCACCGGCCGGTCCTACGCGGACGAGGTCCAGCGCCGGATCGCCCGCCCGCTCGCCCTGCGCCACACGTACTCCCCGAAGGCCGGCGACGGCTCCCTCCCCGGCCCGGTGCTGGCCGACCCCGGCGAGATCGACCCGTGGGCCTGGGCCGAGGGCGGCATGATCTCCAACGCCCCGGATCTGGAACGGTTCATGGCCGCCCTGCTGCGCGGCCGGCTGCTGAAGCCCGCCCAGCAGCGGCAGTTGTTCACCATGCCGGCGCTCTCGGTGGGCAACACGGACCGCTTCAGCATGAGCGGCATGATGCGCAGCGAGGTCGACGGCACCGTCGTCTGGGGCAAGACCGGCTCCATGGGCCTGTCCACCAGCGGCGTGTTCGCCACCGAACGCGGCACCCGGACCGTCGTCTACTCCCTCGTTCCCGCCACCAAGGACCGTACGGAGATGCGCGTTCACCTCGGCCGCCTCATCGGGGCGGCGCTCTGACGGGGGTACAGCGCGGGGGGTCGCTGTGGAAGGATCGGCCACATGAGTGAGCAGCAGCCGAATCCTTACGCGAGCGACCCCGGCCAGGGCGGCCAGCCCGGCATGCCCGGCCCTCCGGGCCAGGGCGACTACAAGTGGGGCCCGGGTGAGGCCAGTTACGGCTACCCGCAGCCCTACCCGGCGGCGGGGCCCCCGGCCTACCAGCCGACCATGGCCGTGGGCATCCCGGCTCCCGTCCCGGCCCCGGCGCCCATGAACGGCGCCGGCGTGTCCATCGGCGACATCACGGTCGTGGGGGACCAGATCATCACGCCGTCGGGCAACATGCCCCTCAAGGGCGCGGTCTGGAACGCGACGGACTTCTCGCGCACCGAGGAGAAGATCCCGACCCACGCGATCATCCTCGCCGTCATCTTCTTCCTGTTCTGCCTCCTGGGCCTGCTGTTCCTCCTGATGAAGGAGAAGAAGACCACGGGCTACATCCAGATCTCGGTCACCAGCGGCGGCCGCCACCACTCGACGATGATCCCGGCCCAGGACCAGAACACGTACCCGTGGGTGATGTCGCAGCTCAACTTCGCCCGGTCGCTGAGCATCTGAGGGGGCGGGGGCTTCGGGGGCGGGGGCTTCGGGGGGGCGGGACCTCAGCGGGGCGGGATCAGGGACGCTGGTCGGGGGCTTCGGATTGCCGGGACCGCTCACTCGGGATCAGAGAAGATCTGGGGGTTTCCCGTCCGTCCCATCGTCTTCCGGGTCGGGCCGGTCCCTCAAGGGCGCTCCCTTCGGTCGCGTCGCTTCGCGATGGCCTTCGGCCACCCTTGACCGACCGGCCCGACCCGGAAAGCTCGAGGACAGACGGGAAGCCCCCAAAAGAACGGTCACGGGTGTTCGAGGGGCCATGCGGCCACATCAGGGATGCGGGTGCCCGCTTCCCCGAGGATCAGCCGAGCCCCATCACCGAGCCCGGCCAGGGTCGGGGGCGCGGGCACCAGCCCAACCCACACCAGACAGCGACCAGAAGCCCATCGGGTCCGGGGGCGCGCCAGATCGCTACGCGCTCCTCATTTCTTGGCGTCTCCGGGCCGTCTGGGGCTGGGAATAGGCCGCCACCGATCGCTACACAGCTGACGTGAGCCGGCGGCGAGCAGCGCGATGTGGCTGGTCACATGCCGCCCCAGGCAGCTATTTCGGTGCCGATGGCAGGCGTCTGCGGGCAGTTGGGGCACGGAAAGGCGCCCACCCGCACCGGAAGAGCGATGGCGGGTGCCTGCGGGCAGTTGGAGCGCGGAGACGCGCCCACCGGCACCGGAAGAGACCGTTGGCGGGTGTCTGCGGGCGGTCGGGACGCAAAAAGGCGGCTGCGGGACCGTGGTGCCGGATTTCTCGCTCTCCCACTCCGGGAAGTGATCCATTAGCTCTCAACTCGCGCCTAAATAGGGGCAAACTACCCGCAGTCGCCTCCCTGGAGATGTATGCGGCGATCGTGGGCGGCTTATGTCCAGCCCCAGACGGGCGGCGGACGCTTGGCCGTGAGAAGCGCGTAGCGATCTGACGCGACTGCCCGCATGGTCGACCCCGATGGGCTACTGGTCGCTGTCTGGTGCGGGCTGGGCCGCCCCGACCCGGGAATCCGCTGCATGCGGGCCCGTGTGGGTGTCCGCCCCGGCCCGCGCCCCCGACCCCGGCCGGGCTCGGTGATGGGCCCTGGCTGGCCCCGGGAACCGGGCACCCGCATCCCTGATGACCCTGCCCCTGGATATGAACACTGGTGACCGTTCTTTTGGGGGCTTCCCGTCTGTCCTCGAGCTTTCCGGGTCGGGCCGGTCGGTCAAGGGTGGAG